>DIQZ01000078.1:0-8488 GCA_002424305.1 Firmicutes bacterium UBA5449 | reverse complement strand
AACAGTTATGCCAAGGATTTCAGCCAGATCGCAAACGCACAACTCTTCCAGAGATAAGAGATAGATTAGTTTAGTCCTGGTCTCATCCCCTAGCACACGGAAGATCCGGGATAACCCCTCTACTTCAGGAAGCCTGTCCCTCAGACGTTGAAGCTTCTCAGTGGGCGAGGGTTCAAAGCTGTCACATACGTCATCGTCAAATTCACCTGTGTTCATCTGTTTTCTTGTCCCTCCCATACGGAAAACATTTTATCATATAAGCAATTACTTAAACATTATAATATGCTGAATAGTGCGTGTAAAGCAACGTCTATGCCTTGCGGAATTCCTGCATGGAAAGGTTTTCTTGACAGTTTAACATTTTGCATATAGACTAATAAATATAGATAAGGCTTTTCATATATTGCTAGACTTCCGATCTATTGTGTCTAAGGTGGTGCCCTGAAAGGTGACGCTATGAGCAGTAGACGGTAGGGTATAACTGGAAACGGTTATGCCTCCCAGTGCGGAAAGGAGGTTGGGCTGTGTCGTATATTAATAACGCCACTTTCCATTCTGCGACGGAAAGTGGCGTTTCTTGTGTCATGCAGACCAAACTACAGAAGCATCCTGCTATGAATGTTGTGAATGCTATAGAAGTATACAACCTCTCCTTTTCGTACCCTGGGAGGAAGGTCTTAGACAGTGTCAACTTCTCAGTAGAAAGAGGGGTGATATGCGGCCTTCTCGGTCCCAACGGCTCCGGAAAAACAACGTTGCTTAAGTGCATAAATGGACTTCGATTGCCCATAGACGGCCAGGTGATGATTGAAGGGACCTCAATTGAGTCAATGACAAGGCAGGACGTTGCATGCAAGGTCAGTGTTGTTCCGCAGCAGTCCAACATAGTATTCTCATTTAAAGCTATTGAACTGGTAACAATGGGTAAGTGTCCTCAACTTGAGTACTGGCAATCACCACAAGAGGGTGCCTATGTGAGTGCACAACGACTTATGGAGAGTTTAGGTATTGGGCACCTGGCTTACCGTAGGGTTTCTGAGATAAGCGGCGGGGAGAGACAGTTAGTCTTAATCGCGCGGGCGTTCTTTCAAGGTGCCGATATTATGCTATTGGACGAGCCTACCGCACATCTAGATTTCAAGAATCAATTTGCGATTTTGGATCTAGTGACAGAGATTGCACGCAAGAAAAATTTGACTGTAATCATAACGTTACACGATCCGAATCTGGCATTTCATTACTGCGACAAGGTAGTACTGCTCAAGGAGGGTAGAATCGTATCTATAGGTAACACAGGAGCCGTGTTTCAGGAGGGCACCTTAAGTGAACTCTACGATATGGACATCTCCATCTCTGATGTCACAGAAAGGGAATGTCAAGTGGTATTGCCTTCTGACTGGTAAGAGCTTAGCAATATAGCTGATAATCGGAGGGAGTTATGAAAATGGCCAAAACACGTTCTAACTATCGGTGTGGCCTCATTGTTGTATTTCTAATCATTTCAATGCTTTTCTCAAGTGTGTGCGTGGCTGCTCAGGATTCTAAGGAATCTACAGGAGACATCATTATTGTTGACGGGTTGGGAAGAGAGATCAGATTACACGAACCGGCTCAACGTGTGTACATCAGCTATGGCATTGCCGGTACCATGGTCTATGCGCTTGGCGCACAAGATAAACTAGTGGGAATCGATCCTGAGACTAAAAAGAAAGCGGTTTATGTGGCATGGCCTCCGAGAGGTCGTAGCGAGTTTAACATTGAGGAAGTCATTGCACTTGACGCAGACTTGATTCTGGTTCCGGGTAGGAATCGTGAGCTCGTGGAGAATATCGAAGCTCACGGACTCAATGTGTTCGGTATTGTGGCGGAGGACCTGGATCAACTGAAAAGTTCCATGACTAACCTTGGTAAGGCTTTTGGAAAGGACGATAGGGCCGAGCAGTTTGCGACCTACTATGATGATATGGTAGGCAAGCTTGAAAGTAAGACCGGCAAGCTCTCACCAGAAGAGCGACCCGGTGTGTATCTGGTAGGGTCAAGTTTGCTGACGACATGTGGCAAAGACATGTACCAGCATTATCTTATTGACTTGGCAGGGGGCAGGAACGTCGCTGTAAGTGATGATAAAGCACTTATATCGGGGCAGGGATGGTTTGAAATATCGCCTGAACAGATTGTAAAGTGGAACCCGGATATTATTGTTCTTGTTCAGTATGCGGCAGATACGACTCCTGAGCAAATCCTCTCAGATAAGCGTTTCGCCGGGGTGAACGCAGTGAAGGAGGGCCAAGTGTTCTGGTTCCCGTCGAATCTGATTCCATGGGATTATCCCTCACCTCAAGCCATATTGGGTATTGAGTGGATGGCAAAGAAACTTCATCCTGATCTATTTGTGAACTTGGACGTAGCGAGCGAAGCAGATGAGTTCTTCTATATGCTCTATGGTAGAACGTACAGCGAGTTAGGCGGTGTATTGGACTAGGACAGGGAAGGAGTGCATGTAATGATATGTAATTACTGCGAATGGCGCTGCGAGCTAGGAGACGGACAAGCCGGAGTATGCCAAATGTACATACAGAAAGGAAACCGGATAGAAGAGAGGCACCCTCATCACTACACAACTTATGTTGCAACGCATATAGAATCACTACCCTTTTTTCATGCATATCCTGGCAGCAGATCGCTTCAGGTCGGTAGCAGGGGCTGCAACTTCGACTGTCATTATTGCAGCAACGCCTACGTGGCTAAGAGCCTTCCCGGAGAGGTATATACGTTCCGTCTGGAGCCCAAAAGATTAGTAGACGTTGCGAAGCAAACCGGCTGCCATAACATAGTGTTTGCTGTGAACGAGCCTGTAGTCTTCCTTCCTTCACTTATAGAAGTTGCCAAGGAAGCGCAGGCAGCCGGGCTGCCCGTAGGTTGTATGACCAACGGCTACATGACAGAGGAAACTGCGGACATCTTGTCTGAGACCTGCGAATTCATCAATATCAGCCTTAAAGGTTTCAGCCAAGAATTTTACAGGAAGTATACGGGCATCTCTGACTTCAGTCCCGTGCTACGCAACATACGGAAACTAGCTAATAGAGTCCATGTGGAGATAACAACCCCAATCATACAGGACATAAATGACCATGAGATCATAGATATAGCTGAATTCATTGCGTCAGTGGATAAGAATACTCCCTGGCACGTGTTTCGTTTGTTGCCAGAATACAAGATGCAAGATAGGGAATATCCAAGCATTCAGGTGATTAACAAAAAGCTCGAGGAAGCACGGAGGATTCTCCCTTACATCTATTTCAGCAACTTTGTCGGATCGACATGGGTAAGCACTCATTGCCCCGCCTGTGGAAAGAAAATAATCGAACGGTTCAACCTAGGCGGTTGCGGAGGGAAAATGGTGAAGTATCTTCTTGATGAGGGGAATAGTTGCCCTGATTGCCGCAATCACGTACACATCCACGGCAATTACACACAATGGAACTCAGGAGATGTAGACAATGACCTATGCAGTCTTGGATGTTAGAGAGTGGGATATTGCCGTCGATTTGGAGACCGGGGCGCCTCTTGATACGGAAACGTGCAGTATAGACAGTTCAATGTTGAACATGGCGAGACAAGTTGTAAAAGGCTATCCATATCCGGGAGATTTCGCCCTTGAGAGTATGGAATGGGTAACTGATACCGCGTTAAGACTGTGGAAGGCCTACGATCCAAATTTCATGTTCATCAGTTATGCGCAACCCGGGATCCTAGGTGGGGTTCTTGACCTGACTAGAGACGATTGGAATGATCTTGTAGACCGTCAGTTCCAAAACGTGGATCGCTTCATCAAAAATACAGGATATACCCCAATAATTGTGGGACTGGGCGACATGATTCCATTGAAGGGATATGCCAATCTTTCCAATCTGGACGGCATAGGTTATGTCAGGAAAGCTAACCGTCGTTATGCAGGCCTTTTCAGCCCAAGTGATGATGATCTCGCGAAGTTAGGTGACATGCCCGGCGTGGAAAGGGTCGTAAGTAAGCACGATTTCATTGACTTGTTTGGGGCTGCCGGTAGTTTTGAGCACAAGTTTCCTGATTATCTTGTAGTAGCTGAGGAAGGTTATGCGTTCAAAACCATGGGTAGTTCAACTAGGATTGGATATAAGACTATAGCACGAAATGAAAGCATCCCGGTTTATGCAGGTTTAAGTAATGCCAGGATCCATTCAATAGTTGATTTGAGAGACGCAATCATAAGGAACGCAAGTCGTCAGAGAATAGCTCTTATCCTTTTGGATGGTATAGGAGTCAAGGATTTTAGGGGTAGATACAATCTTTGCGACAATAGCGTGTATTGGTATACGTACTGTCAAGGTGATGATAGTTATCTGGCCATCAGTACCGGAAAACACTTTCAATACGGCGATTATCCACCTGGCTGGCTTGACTTTACAGATGACGTTGAGTCAAAAACGTGCCCTTATGACGGATTTATCGAAAGACCGGTGACTGACAGTATCGGGAATTATCTTAGGAACGTATTGGGAGTCACCAGTGCTGCTGCGGGAAGTAGAAGCACTTTCACTCATCTTGCCGCAGGCGCGGATATCTGTGTGGAATGCTGTTGCTGCGGTCTATATAACTACGGTACAAAAGCGGTAATATACAAAGATCAAGCATGAGGAGGAATAATATATGCAAGACATCGGAAAGAGTGTTCGAAGCAAGCGGCGGATATTTACTGCTTTGTTGGCACTGGCTTTAGTTGCGCTCCTTGTTTCCTTTTCCGGTACTTACGTTACCCAAGCTTCAAATCAGGAGAATACTGTTGTTGTGACTGACGGCTTAGGCCGAGAAGTAAGAATCACGACACCGGTGCGTAGAATTGTCATCAGTTATCCTATTGCCACTGAGATGCTATTTGCTCTTGGCGCAGAGGATAGAATTGTCGGAATAGACATGCCGTCACAGAAGAGCGAGTTTTTGAAGAGCTTGAAACCGGATGTAGCAACTACGGTTTGTGTAGGAGGCCCCAGAGAACTCAATATTGAGCAAGCTATTGCACTAAAGCCTGACTTGTTGCTTGTAGGACGAAACCAAGAACAGGTTGAGAGTTTGGAGGCACGTGGAATAGAAGGTGTTTTTGCAGTCATGGCCGAGGATCTGGATCAGCTAAGGGCCAGCATGGAGAATTTAGGGAAAGCTCTGGGAGAAGAGGAGAAAGCAAAGCAGTTTATTGAATACTACAATGAGACATTAGAATTAGTTGAAGAGAGGACATCTGACCTAGGAGAAGACAAAAAACCACTGGTATACATTGCCGGGCGCGACGGATTGCTATCAACTTGCGGAAAAGACATGTACCAGAATTCTATAATCAATATGGCAGGCGGTAGAAATGCCGGTGCAAGCCAGGATGTTTCTGCTGCATCTCGAGGTTGGTTCAAGGTATCTCCTGAGCAGCTCATCAAGGGGGATCCTGACTACATCTTAGTTGTACGGTACGCAGCGGAGGTCACTCCTCAGAAAATCCTGGATGATCCACGTTTTCAAGGGGTTAGTGCAGTCCGTAATGGACGTGTGTTCTGGTTTCCTTCTAATCTGAACTCGTGGGATTGCCCTGCTCCCCAAGCTGTCTTAGGGGTGCAGTGGTTAGCTAAACTTCTCCATCCTGATAAATTCGCTGATCTGAATCTACAAGAAGATGTCAACGCATTTTTCCGTACGTTCTATGGAAAGTCCTTTACTGAACTGGGCGGAGATATGTAATTGGATCATGCCGGATAGGGGGCTTGTCGGGAGGAGGCTCCCTATCAATCTCACGTTCAGGTGGTTGATTAAATGAAGCATAATCACGCAATTATTGTGGCTCTGTCTGTACTGCTGGCTTGTATATTATTATCTATGTCCGTAGGCAGGTACCCCTTAAAGGCCACATCTGTGCTGCAGTTAATAGGGCTCAAGATTCAATTTCGTGAGCCTCCAAAAGAGATGTCCAACGATTACATTGTTTTTTGGTTCATTAGGCTTCCGAGAGTCCTAATGTCTTCAGCGGTAGGGGCTGTGCTTGCCATTGCCGGCACTGTATTTCAAGGGCTCTTCAGGAACCCATTGGTTTCTCCGGACATACTTGGAGTTTCTGCCGGGGCGGGTTTCGGGGCCGGACTTGCCATATTACTGTTTGGAAAATCCACTGCAGCCATTCAGACGTTGGCATTTGCTTTTGGCCTTCTCGCAGTGGTGATAGCTTACACTATGAGTCGACACACGCGGAGCGCTTCTGTGACTACATTGGTCCTTTCCGGAATTATTATATCTGCTCTGTTTTCCGCAGGACTTTCATTTCTTAAGTATGTAGCAGATCCTTACGAAGAGTTGCCTGCAATTGTGTTTTGGACCATGGGCAGTTTTAGCAATATCCTGTGGTCAGATCTGGCTAAGACTTTTCCGATTATGGCAGTTTGTGTGCTTATCCTTTTTGTACTCCGATGGAAGCTAAATGTTCTAACGCTGGGCGATGATGATGCTATGGCCTTAGGAATCGACGTTGACAGGGCTCGGGAAATCTATGTCTTCCTTGCTACATTAATGGTGGCATCATCAGTATCATCATGTGGGACTATCAGTTGGGTTGGACTGGTAATCCCTCACATGGCCAGGCTAATTGTAGGGCCTGATCATTCCGTGTTGCTACCATTTGCGGGGATTGTAGGCGCGAGCTTCATGGTATTAATGGACACACTCGCACGTAGTATCAGTGGGGGTGAGATTCCCATCAGTATTATGACTTCACTGATAGGCGCCCCGTTTCTGGGGTACCTTATGCTAAAGCAGGAGAAGAGTCAATGGGATGACTAGCAATGTCGGCGACGCATTAGGGGTACGTTAATGGGCCAGGTAAACGGTGTGTCTTGTGCACCGGCATTTATGAAGAGAGCTGTCATTCGATCACTTAGGATATGGGGGAGCGCAGTATGAGCTATGGGTTGATTGATGTTAGAGAGTGGAGTGTATTAGTTGATTTGGTTACCGGGAAAAGGATGGATCCTTCTGCGTTAGGACATGACATAGAGCCGATACAGTCGATCCGGCGAATCGTTGAAAATAACCCCTACCCCGGAGACTTTGAGCCTGAAAGCATAGACTGGGTTACTGATGTTGCATGTGAACTCAATTGCGCATATCGGCCGCACTTGATGATACTCAGTTACGCGCAACCGTACTTCCTTGCACGCTTCAGAGAGACTTCCCCGTCAGTCTGGAGTAATACAGTGGATCGGCTTTTTGAGAGTATTAGCAGGTTTACGAGTAGTACAGGGTTTACTCCCGTAGTGGTTGGCTTAGGAGGTATGACCCCGCTTCAAGAGTACATAGATCTCAATAACATTGATGGGCTAGTACTTTCAGGCGGTGGGTCAGTTTATTATGCAGGATTATTTGAGCCGAGTGCGAGAGACCTTAGCAAAATTGAGAAGATGTCAGGTATTGAAAAAATAGTGAGCAAACGGGAGTTTATTGATGAATTTGGCGGAAGTTCCGATTTCATCAGGCGTTTTCCTGACTATCTCTTAGTGGCTCGGGAGGGTTACACTTTCAAGGCTTATGGGGGTGTGGGAAGGCCTATGTATAGAATTCCTGCAAAGTGTGATGAAATACCTGTGTACACCCATTTGAGCACAGAATCCATTGCTTCTCTGACTGACCTTAAGACATTGATTATGAAGGAGATACCTTCAAAGAAGATAGCGCTTATCATTCTTGAAGCTATTGGGGACGCCGAGTTTATGTTTGATCACATTATGTGTTCCAATAAAGCGAATTGGTTCACTTATACCCAGAGCGAAAATCAGTATCTCGCTATTACCACAGGAAGACATTTGCAGCACAACAACTATCCGCCGGGCTACAAGTACTATATTGAGGATCATGAGACGAGGGAACATCCCTACGCAGGACCTTTTGTTGATGTGCCTTGCGATACCATTGGTAAGCAGCTCAGAGAAAAGTTAGGTCTTAGAAGCGCTGCTGTGGGCAACAGGAGCGTGCTCACTCATATGACCAGCGGCGCAGATATCGCTATTGAGTGCCTTGTACGCGGGTTATACAATTATGGTACGATGGCTACGATTAGCCTGGAGCCCTGAACCACTCATGTTACCATATTGCATACATGTTCGATCAAAACCTGTTCGTGAAGTTGCTGTTCGGAAAGTTGCTTGCCACGACACTGCATTGAAGGTATAATCTAAATTAGTGTTCATTTTTGGATATTACCTCGCAATTGTCCCACATGTTGACTCTACGTTGTCAATAGTCATGTCTTGTGCTTTTGTTGTGACCCGTCTAATTAGATATGGCACAATGTTGGTTCTGGTACAATCATCGGCTCAGCCTTGTGGGACCTAATTACAGAAAGCTAATGGTGATTTAATTAATGGCATATCAAGATCAAGTAGAGACTCGCCAACGACTTCAATTGCTTCCCGGTTCTACG
>DIQZ01000009.1 GCA_002424305.1 Firmicutes bacterium UBA5449 | reverse complement strand
TACCATCGTGGAGAAGGTGCTTTTCTCCAGATTCAGGGGCTGCCGTGCATGAAAAGGAGGCTACAGCGCAAATGGCTTAAAACGGGATTGCTCTAGAAGTAACATGAATAATGTAATAGAATATATGGAGAGATTCACTGAACGATATTACGTTTTTTCACGTGAGACATGGTACAGTTTTCACTTAGGTGGGAGATACGTGGAGAGAAAGACATATACTATACAAGCGATCGAACGGGCAACAAGCATCTTAAGGGTTTTGCTAAGTAATCCAGGCGGTCTTAGTCTGGATGAGCTGTCTTTGCGGACCGGACTACATCGGGCAACCACGTACAGAATTCTGATGAACCTAGTACAGGAAGGTTTTGTTGAACGTGATCATTCAACGACATATAAGCTTGGTCCGCTCTGCATTCAACTTGGGGGAGCCTCGCTTAGAGGACTATCGTGGAAAGATATTGCCGAGCCCATTATGAATGAGATAACTGAGCAAACCCAAGAATCAGTGTATTTGTGGGTCCGAAACAGGTGGGAAGTAGTATGTATAGCCTCTTCGCCGAGCCCTCACGCAATTCAACACTATGGTTATGTAGGTCAAACTTTCCCTCTGTGTGCCGGTGAGAGTGGGCGGTTGATAATGGCGTATCTATCAGAGGAAGAGGCACAATCCTGCTTAACAGATGGCCTTTCTACTTTGCCCAGGTTTCCTGGGACAATCACGGAAGAAGATGCCTTATTGAAGGATTTGGAGGGTATTCGGAAGAAAGGTTATTGCGTTAGTAAGATGGAGGTAAGTCATGATGGAGTAGGTATCTCCGCTCCGATCAAAGACTATAGAGGGTCTATTATAGCTGCGATTTCTCTTGTGGGACCCGCAAATCGGATCACAGATGATTGCCTGCCGGGGCTAATATCTCTTGTGACGGATGGTGCTCGACGAATCTCCGCTTTACTTGGTTCTATGTAGGCTATCACTTTCCCGGCAAACATAGCTTAGAAATCAGACCTGATTCGGCCAGTCTCCTTACCTATTTCTCTTATCAAGTGCTCCACAGTCTGTCATGATTCAATAGCTCCTTCTTACTGCATCTTGCGTCTGTATTAGTCTTACCTAGTAATAATGGGTCTTGGCACCCTATCGGTAGATTAGAGAAGTCTTCAGTCTCTTGCGTTCGCTTTCTACACAGTTATTTCCTCGTAATGATGCTGACCTAATGTTGCTACCAATCCTTTTAGAGCCTTGTTTGTGCTCTAGAGCATTGGCAGCCTTCGAGTTCTGACTCCTTTGACTGTCCAGTTAGGTTATTCTATGACTTAAAGATCACCCATAACTGTTTTCGGTATCCTAGAATTAGAGCGGTGCGGAACTTAAGAAATAGAGCGTAAAATGGAAAGCTCCATTGCCGGCACCCTGGAAATCTAATACCCTCTTAGTGTTCAGTGCTAAGGGGGGTAAAAAGGAAGGATGCTAACAATGGAGCAAATATATCGTATCAAATATCTCCACGATTATGAAGGGAAGTCCCTGAGGAAAATAGCTGAGGAAACTGACCATCACTTTTCAACTGTTAAGAAATACGCCACAGCACAAGATTTCAATTTTGAGCTGAAGTCTCCAAAAAGACGTGCGGGAAAACTGGATCCCTTTAAACCCTTAATTGATCAATGGTTAGAAGACGATCTGGAGGCCAAGCCAAAACAGCGGCATACAGCACAACGAGTCTATAATAGGCTGAAAGAAATCTATGGAGATGAGTTTAATGTCTCGGATCGGGGCGTAAGAAAGTACGTTGCCAAACGGCGACGGGAGATGTCCATTACAGATCAAGGGTACATACCACTTAAGCATCCACCTGGGGAAGCCCAAGCTGATTTTGGAGAAGCAGAATTTTACGAGCGAGGCATTAAGTATGAAGGATACTATCTTAATCTTTCCTTACCGTACAGTAATGCCGGCTATCTTCAACTATTCAAAGGGCAGAATCAAGAATGCCTTTTGGAAGGTCTTAAGACGATTTTTGAATATATGGGATGCGTCCCCACGTTTATCTGGTTTGATAATATGTCTACTATAGTTAAAGCTATCGGCAAGGATTCCACCAGAGATCTAACCAGAGGATTTGAACGGTTTATGCTCCACCATAGGTTTTTCTCTAATTTTTGCAATCCTGACAGTGGGCATGAAAAAGGTAATGTGGAAAACAAGGTGGGATACCACAGGCGGAATATGCTAGTGCCAATCCCGCGTTTTAATGATCTTAGGGAGTTTAATAAAGGGCTGCTTAGGCGCTGTGATAAAGACATGCAGCGAAAACACTATAAAAAGGGTAGAACTATAGCAGAGTTTTTTGAAATGGATAAGACAGCTATGAACCCTTTACCGAATGCACCGTTTGAAATATATAAGCTGGAGCCGGCAAAAGCTGATAAATACGGCAAAGTAAGATTCGATAACGGCCTGTATTCATCCTCGCCATCTTCGGCCGGCCAAGAGGTCTGGGTAAAGGCTACCGCCGATGAAGTCATTATAATGAACCAAGAGTACCAAGAGGTAGTAGCCCACGATAGGCTTTACGGCAGGCAAAAGGAATCCATGAAATGGTTCCCCTATTTAGCGCTCATGGCAAAGAGACCCAGGGCACTAAAGTACACAGAGTTCTTTAACCAATTGCCATCACCCATTCAGGAGTTTCTTAACCGATGTTCACTTTTAGAAAAGAAAGCAGCATTAAAGCTGTTGGCAAGAATAGCCCAAGAGGGCAGCCTAGAACGTGCTATAGATGCGTTTCAAGAAGCAATTGACAGTGATGTGTATGATCAAGACAGCCTTTGGGCTATTTACACACGATTAACTTCGGATCCCATTGAAATTATGGATATTGCACTTCCGGAAAAAGTTCCGGAACTTAAAGGGTATTATCCTGATATTACCGTCTACGATGCACTTCTAGGAGGTGGGCGGTAAATGGAGACCCTAATTAAAACCTGCTGCAAGAAACTAAGAATTGGCCAAGGCTTCTACGAGGGATATAAAGATATCCAAGCCCAAACCCATGAGGAATTTCTCCTTAGGCTATTACAACAGGAGTTAAAAAACCGGGAGATAATACGGAAGAAGAGGCTCCTAAAAACGGCTAACTTTGATGTAATCAAGACATTCGACAATTACTCCTTTAGTGAAATTCAGATACCTGCATCATTATCTACAGAAGATCTTAAGGGGGGCAATTTCATTGAAAAAAAGGAGAACCTAATTCTATTTGGCCCAGTAGGCACCGGGAAGACCCATTTGGCAACCGCTATCGGGGTAGAAGCATGCAATCGGGGAAAACGGGTGAAGTTTTCCAGAACAGCCTCCTTGGTAAATCAACTTGTAGCCGCTAAGGCTTCCGGGGAACTTCCCAAGCTATTTAAACAGATCCGAAAATGTGATTTGCTAATCTGTGACGAGTGGGGGTACATTCCATTTGAAAGAGAGGGGACACAACTATTATTCCAAGTCATTTCAGAATGCTACGAGACCAAAAGCGTTATCATTACCACAAACCTTGAGTTTAGCAAGTGGGATGGGGTGTTCTATGATGAGAAGATGACTAGCGCCATTATTGATAGGCTTGTACACCACAGTCATTTACCAATATTTACCGGAACCAGCTGGAGGTTGAAACACTCTACCATCAATTGCTAAAAATGGAACCAGGGTGCTGCAATAATTAAGTTCCGGAACGCTACATTTTAACCTTGCCAAAAACACCCATAACTCAGAAAAATATAGTTTATCTTGCCAGACAAGGAGGAATTTAGGGAATCACGTAGAATATAAATACACAATGTGAGATATGATATCACAATGCGAGACAGAATAATGCATAGACTTTGTTTCTAGCTAGCAATAGGTGTGAAGGCATGACTTTTGATCGATACACTATACAGGTTTTGGAACGGGCAACCAAAGTTTTACAAGTGCTTGCAGATAGTGATGGAGGCCTTACTCTAGATGAACTGGCGTTAAGGATTGGCCTGCATCGTGCGACCGTATACAGAATCTTGATGGCTCTGAAACAAGAGAATCTTATTGATCGCGATGAGACAATGAGGTACAGGCTTGGAGTACTCTGCATTCAGCTAGGCGCTGCCTCCTTAAGGGAGCTAACATGGGCAGACATTGCGTTTTCCATTATGAACGAAATATCCATGGAGAGCCGGGAATCAGTGTACTTATGTGTTCGTAATGGATGCCAAATGGTAAATATTCTAACCTCGCCGAGTCCCCAGGGAGTTCAATACTATACACGTGTTGGTGAGGCATTTCCGCTGTATGCAGGTGAGGCTGGAAAGCTTATCTTGGCTCATCTTCCTGAACCAGAAGTAAGGCTTCGTCTGAAAGAAAGTCTGGATGCTCTACCTAGATTCCCTGGGACAATCATTGACGAGGACGATTTTCTACGAGAGTTAGAGAGTATCCGGCAGAATGGTTATTCCATCAGCAAGATGGAAGTCAGTGACGACGAGGTTGGTATTGCTACTCCAGTTAAGGATTATGACGGATCTATAATTGCGACAATCTCTCTTGTGGGACCGGTTAATCGGATGACAGATGAGCGCTTGCCAGACCTAATCTCCATAATGGTTCTTGGCGCCCGACGAATATCTGCCAATTTGGGATGCATGGGCGAGACACCATGATACTTTGCAAGGGGGTGGGCACGAGACAGATTCATTCTGAAGGACTAGGGGGAATATGGAATTTCAACTGGATCGAGAACCGAAAAATAAATCACTAGCAAGGGGGATAAGAATGAATTGGCGTAAAGCAGCCCTGTCCATAGGTCTTGTATGTGCAGTGCTATTGGTAGGTTCAGTGGGATCAGCGTCAAATGAAATGGAGACAATTACTGCCGGTACACCCTTACCTATGCCTAGAGTGGTGAAGGACAGACCTCTTCATGTTGGGTATATTGGACCTGAACTGACTGCAGAGTCATGCCAGAGGAACTGGCACCAAACACAGATCGAAATTGAGCACCGAAAGTGGAAGCTTTCTGCGGAACCTACTGCCTCAGGTGTGCCGGTACAGCGCAATGCATTACAGACACTTATACAAAAGAACGTTGATGCTATAGTGCTCCAATATATTGAGATGGAGCCTCTGCGTGATCTTATTCTGGAGGCTAGGAAAAGAGGTATAGGTGTATACTGCATTGATACGGAACTAAGGCCAGGGGTATTAATCAATGTTACGATACCCAACGGAGTAGCAGGGGCTATGATGGCTCAGTTTGTCATTGATAGGGTAGAAGGCAAGGGTAATGTTGCCATCCTAAACCAGACGAATCATATCCTGCGGCAGCGATGTTATGTTGCACGGGCGTTGTTTACGTCCAAAGTGGATTGGCCAAATTTGAGCCTAGTCGGTTTTGAGGACTTGCCTAGTACCGGTTGGGAGAAGGCTGCATTTGATTTTACGACTGCATGGCTTCAGAAGTATGGAGATAAACTAGATGCAATATTTGCTGGGTTTGATACTCCCGGAGTCTTTGCAGCAAGAGCTGTTGAGGCCGCTGGTTTCACTAAAGAACAGGTTTTTGTGACAGGTGTTGACGGGGGATCAGAAGCTTATGACATGATCAGGAAAGGAAGCCCGTTTATTGCAACAACAAGTCAACCATTTGAGCTGTATACTCATACGGTATTTGGGATTATTGACGAAGTTCAAGTCAAGGGTATTGCACCCGGTGCCAAGGGTTCGTCTATTCCTAAAACTCGTACGATCTATTCTGATGCGGTTATAACAACCGAGGAGAATCTACCAGCCGTAGGTTCGATAATTCACGAGGTTTTCAGAGCGACTTATTATGATCCTGCTAAGAAGAATGAGTGGTATTTCTGGGGTAAGCCCTACGTAATCACGTCTGCGGCCCAATAATAGTATGGTTGTTAGTAATTAATAGCCGGGTGGGGGATTCCGAATTTCTGCGGCGGTCGCCCTGAAGAATTCCATAATCCGGAATCCCCCAGCGTTGTTTCACACTGGCCAGATAGGAGATGGATTAGAGTGGCAGACGCGTTAGGCAAGACAATAAGCGGATCAGCTATGCAGGGAGATATCTCGAACGCTGAAGCCGTGTTAATGCTTAAAGGCATAACTAAGGTTTTTGGGGGAGTTGTTGCTCTCAGCGACATCAATTTCGATGTACGGAAAGGTGAGGTTCACGCCATATGTGGAGAGAATGGCGCTGGTAAGAGCACTCTGTGTAACATTGTTACAGGGATTTATCAACCTACTGAGGGAGAAATATATTGGAACGGCAAGCAGGTAAGGATATTTCATCCCTCGGAGGCCTTGGCCATGGGAATAGCCATGGTTTATCAGGAGAGAAACCTTATCCCGAGCCTCACAGGGGCGCAGAATATTTGTCTGGGGCAGGAGTCTGTGCGGTTAGGCATAATCGATGAGCACAGAAGTACCGAAATGGCGAATATCCTGAGGGAGAGAGTTGGAGCCAAAGTTCCTCTTAATATCCCCGTTTCTGAGCTTGGAGCCTCTCAAAGGCAGATGATAGAGATTCTGAGGGCACTATCGTACGAGCCAGAACTCTTGATCTTGGATGAGCCTACTGCAAGTCTGGATCGAGAGGATATCCAGTGTCTGTTTGATGTTATCAACCGGATCAAAAAAGAAGGAAAGGCCGTTGTGTTTATTTCCCATAAGCTAGATGAAGTGTTTAGCATATCAGACAGGATTTCTGTGTTCCGTGACGGCAAGAAGATATCGACCAATGACATCTCTCAAATTGATAAGCATATGTGTATTAAGCAAATGATTAACCGCGAGATGATTGATCAATATCCTACAATAAGGGGTTGCCGCGGAGATGTGTTACTTGAGGCTGAAGGAGTCTCAGATGGATTTGAGATCAAGGGCGTGACTATGAATATTCACAGAGGAGAAATAGTAGGAGGCTACGGATTGGTAGGCGCCGGGCGGACAGAGTTTGCGGAAATCCTTTGCGGACTTCGCCCAATGAAGGACGGGGGGATCAGGTTTCAAGGAGAAAGCCTGGAAGAAAACGAGTCTCCTTCACACCGCATAAGTAAGGGAATATTTCTCATTCCCGAAGATCGGCGAAGGAAGGGGCTTTTTCCTAGCTTTTCTATAAGAGAGAATGCCTCAATAGCCCTCCTGAAAGACCTCCTTGGTGTCCTAGATATCGTAAAGCGGTCGGAGGAAAAGCGTAGAGTCAACGACATTCTGAATTCAAAGAAGCTACGTGTTGTTTATAACCATATGGAGCAGAGTATTGAGGAGTTGAGCGGAGGGAATAAGCAAAAAGTCATAATTGGACGTTGGCTTTCTATGAAGGGACTAAACTTGTTAATAATGGATGAACCCACACAAGGGATTGATGTCGGGGCTAAACGAGAGATTTACAACTTGATGAGGGAATTGGTAGAGAAGGAAGACATTGGCATATTCTGTATCTCATCAGAATTGCCAGAGCTAATAGGTATATGTGACAGAATATACGTCTTTCGAGACGGCACTATTTCAGCTGAATTTGAACGAGGAGAGTTTAGTCAGGAAGAGATTCTTGCTTGCGCCCTATAGTTCTGGAAGACTAGTGGCATTATTGGTGTGACAGTTTGAGAAGGAGGATGTGAAACTTGATGGCTTTAGGCTCACAGCAGTGTAATGTGGAAGCCACTCCAGCTGAATCAAAGAAGGTGTCTCAAGGCATGAATGTCAAAGTTGCCCTGAGACGGTATGGGGTGCTCATTACTTTGATTGTATTATTCAGCATTTTCGCTTCGCTCGAACCTCAGTTTTACAGAACGGAAAACATCTTCAACATAATACGTCAAGCTAGCATAATGGGGCTGCTGTCTTTAGGTTTGACTGGGATAGTCAGTGTAGGCGAGTTTGATATATCTTTCGCCGCAGTAGCCACATTTTGTGGGGTTCTAAATATTGTACTGATAATGAACAGTGTCAATCTCTATCTGTCATGGATATTGAGCATAGCGACGGGGATTGTTCTTGCGGGAATCAACGGGTTCAATGTAGTTTTCATGGGAATTCCTTCTTTCATAGCCACTTTAGGTCTGCAGGCCATTCTTACCGGGTTATCAAGGTTCTTCACAGGGGGATCTGTTCTATATGCAGCTAGTTACCCACCGGGATTTGAGGTAATGGGGAGGGCGTTTGTTTTCAAGATAATTCCTACCCCGGTTATCATTTTTGTCATCTTTGCTGCTTTGGGCGTGATATTCTTGGAGTTTTCACGTTCAGGCAGGTATATATACGCTACGGGCGGAAATCCAGAGGCCGCTACCCACGTAGGCATAGATGTCAGAAAGATCAAAATGATGGCTTTTTTAATCATGGGCCTATTGTGCGGTGTAGCGGGAATAATTATGGCCTCCATGTTTGGATCCGGGAACCCTCAAATGGGAGATGGTTTTTTGAACCCAGCCATCATTGGGTGTTTCTTAGGAGCGGTATTTCTTAAGGATGGATTGACTAACAGTAGGGGTACTGTAGTTGCATGTTTGCTTCTAGCCGTTCTCGAGAATGGTTTTGTGATGACTAGTGTACCCTTCTATATGAAAGAGATTGTCCAAGGAATAGTGTTATTGGTAGCAGTAGGTATGGTCAGTGTCCTGAGAGGAAGGCCGGTTCAGGGAGTCAAGATGTAAGGCTTAGTCAAGATGATATAACATGGCGATTGATTTATTCAAGGAACAACCAAATTGAGAAGGAGTGAAAGCTCTATGGAAATCACAGGCGCATTGGTAGCCACACTTTCAAAGAAGGCAAAAGAGAACCGCCAAATAATCGTGGACGTGTTCAAAGGAGGTGGCCATTTTGGAGGATCATTCTCATGCACAGATATCTTGACTGTACTCTACAATTCTGTGATGAATGTCGATCCAGCCAATCCGAAGTGGGAAGGCAGAGACTATTTCATCCTTAGTAAGGGTCATGCTAACGGTGCTCTTGCAACAGTGCTAGCAACCCGCGGTTTTTACAGTTGCGAGCAACTGGAGACTTTCAACTGTTTAGATAGTCCCTTTGGAGAACACCCAACTCAGAAGATGCCTGGGGTGGAGATACCTACCGGTAGCCTGGGGCATGGTTTGTCAATCGGTGTTGGTATTGCACTTTCGCTGAAACTAGATAAGAAGGACTCAAAAGTATATGTATTAATGGGTGATGGAGAACTCCATGAAGGACAGGTTTGGGAGGCAATGCAGGCTGCGCCCAAGTGGGGCTTGGATAACTTGATTGCGATCGTGGACCGTAACCGACTAAGTATGGACGGTCCGACTGAATCTGTTTCAATGCCACTTGAACCACTTGTTGACAAGTGGAGTAGCTTCAACTGGGCTGTGAAGACTGTCGATGGTCATGATGTTCGAGCTCTATTAGAGGTTTCTAGTGCTATCCCTTTCCGCACAGGCTCACCATCAGTAATCATTGCTAACACAGTGAAGGGCAAGGGAGTATCCTTTATGGAAGGTGATTACAATTGGCATTACGGGTTACTAAATGAAGAAACTCGAAGGCAGGCTTTGAGTGAGATTGCAGAAGCACGGTAATCTCACTATGAAAACCGTGTTAGCCTATTGCGGCGCAGAAATTGTCAACGATCTAGTTCAGGCAGAGTGGTAAATAACGTAATTGGGATTCACCCACAGGGAGGTTTGCAATGAAATGCCAAGCGACGATGTGATGAAGCAGGCAACATTGAAGGGAATAGCTGGACGAGATGCCTATGGGCTTACATTGGCTCAACTTGGAAAAGAGAATGAAAATATAGTTGTCATGGCTGCTGATGCGTTGGAATCCACAAAAGGGATCTATTTTGCCAAAGAATTTCCTGAGAGGACGTTCAATTTTGGAATTGCAGAGGCAAACATGGTAGGGGCGGCTGCAGGAATGGCGCTGCGGGGCAAGGTACCTGTTGTGGCATTTTATGGTTTTCTCACTATGCGGGTATGTGAGCAAGTGAGAACAGACATATGCTACCCGCGATTGAACGTCAAGATAGCGGCTACTGCCAGTGGCCTAGCCATGGGAGCAGGGGGCAGCACTCATCATGGCTTAGAGGACATTGCGATCATGAGAAGCTTTCCGAATATGACTATCGTTTGCCCTGCCTCTCCCATTGAAACGGTGAAAGCAACTCGAGCTGTAATAGCAGATCATGATGGCCCTGTTTATCTTAGACTGGTCCGCGGGGCCGATTTTGGTGGTACAGAAGAGCTCTATGATAGGGAAGATATACCCTTTGAAATAGGGAAAGCGATCATTCTTAATGAGGGTGAGGATGTATCTATAGTAGCCACGGGGCAGGTTGTTGGTTTAGCGTTGCAGGCAGGTAGAGCCCTGGAGAGAGAAGGAATCAGCGCGCGCGTAATTAACATGCATACAGTCAAGCCTATCGACGTAGAGGCCATTAAGAGGGCTGCCAAAGAAACCACCGGAATCGTGACTATTGAGGAACACAGTACTATAGGTGGTCTAGGGGATGCAGTATGCTCTGTTGTATGTGAGGAATGTATCCCAACACGGGTAAGAAAGATAGGGATTAGAGATAAGTTCTGTAGCGTCGGTCCGACATCTGAGTTGTGGTCAAAGTATGGGCTCTCCAAAGAGAACATTATTGACGTGGCAAAAAGTATTGTACAAGACTGACATCGGACTCCTGTTCACATAGGAGGACCTAACCGGAGGTAAAGACGATGAAGAGAAGAGTCGCTAGACTAGTAGGCCCAAAGAAATTTGAGGTGTTTGAGGAGCCAATACCTGCCATTAAGGAAGACGAGGTTTTGCTAAGGATTCTCTCGTGTGGCCTGTGCCAGTCGGATATGCCGACTTACCACGGAGAGAGTGACATGGTCGTGGCGGAAGACGGGTCGTACATTGTAAAGCCAAACGTTGATTATCCTGTCGAATTAGGGCACGAGCCCGTAGCAATAGTAGAGGATGTTGGCAAATCAGTAAACGGGTTCAAACCCGGAGACTATGCAGGCGGAATGATGGGAGGTTGTTTTGCTTCCCATATAGTCTGTGATACGAGCTTGTTAGTGAGACTGCCTGATGGGATTAAGGAGCCTAAGTACTGCCTAACTGAACCCCTTTCATGCATTTCCAATATCGTTAGGGCGGCTAATCCAGAATTTGGGGACTATGTCGCCGTAGTTGGGTGCGGGATGATGGGGCTAATGTGTGTGGCCGGACTAAGTAGAAGCTCAGCTCGGGAAGTGATAGGTATAGATCTAGTTGACTCCCGATTGGAGTGGGCTAAGAAAATGGGTGCGACCAGGACAATAAACCCCCAGAAGACAGATGTTGTAGCAGAAGTCAACGAGATAACAAATGGCTCAGGAGTAGACGTAGTTGTCGAAATCACAGGAAGGCTGGCCGGTTTGGGTCTAGCCTGCGACATTGTGAGAACGGCTTCGTATCTCGGTTATCAAGGGCGAGGGAAAATCCTTATGCCCTCGCTGTATGCTGGACGGCAAACGATGGATGAGTCCACCGGATATCAGCTTATGCTGAAATCGCCCATATTACACTCTACTCATCCTTGGTACTCCCACGATTTGATGGAGGATGCTAGGAGAGGGGTCTGGGGGTACGCAAGTGGTCTTATACCACTAGATAAGATCATTACCCACGAGTTCAGTCTGGACGAAATTGAGAAAGGTTTCAACATAGCGGAAACAGGCACGGACAATTACATAAAAGGAATAGTGGTTCCCTAGATTTCGGGGTTGCTGCCAAATCGTTGATCGGGAATAGCCATGATTCCGTCAAGAACCTTGCTGGCTGCTAGTTACCTTCAAAGGCTATCTGAGGTTGCTGGCGTTGGAAACGCGAATGGTAGTAAGTTTGAGACAGGAGTGCAGGGCTGATGAGGCTAGAGAGGCTCCGTAGCATGAGCGTTCTGGGATCCCCTAGGGCTTCTGGGATGTGAAGGCAATCCTACGAATATGCTACTTCACGTGGGCCTCTTATGCCTCCTAGACAATGATCTTGCAACTAGCTTGAAGCTCTGTTTGGCGTGTGCCTAGGGGATAGGATAGTGTTAGGCCTGGGTCAGACGACAAAAGGCGACAAGAACGATGAGGCATTTCAGGGGGGCTGTAGGTGGAAATATCAAGTAACTATCGTGACATGGTTTTTTCTACTGTCTCATTCTTATATGCGTTTACTGGGAAGATGCTACTATTACCGCTTCTTCCTGCGATACAGCAGGAATTTGCCCTAACTCATACTAAAGGCTCTCTCTTATGGTCAGCTTTCCTGCTAGTTTACGCTATAGTGCAACTTTATGTCTATAAGGTTATCAACAAGTATGGAAAGAAGCAGACTCTCTTTCTTGCAACGGGAGCCTATGCTGCTATTCTATTAGTCATGGGTTTTTCCAGGATGTATGAGGGATTGCTCTGTTTGCAGTTAGTAGCGGCGATCCCTAATGGGGTCTTTTTCATAGCAGGATTGTCGATAGTAGAGGATCTGAAAACAGACGGTAATAGCGCCACTAATCTGGGGATTTATATCTCTGGAAGCAGTCTTGCTTATATCTTGGCTCCGGTGGTGGCAGGTATTGCTTTGAAAACCGGAGAGTGGCGGTGGGCCTATAGGTCTTGGGCTGCAGTTGGTTTCATTATGGTAATTATGCTTTATGGGTTATGTAAAGACTGTGTCATCCCTATGCCCAGTAACGAAAACACTGTGAAAACTAACAGTGGTGCGGGTTCATACTACTACGTCTTTACGCTGCCATATCTAATAGTCCTTACTGTATTGCTTCTCGACAGTGGGCGTGTATCGGCTCAGAATACATTTTTCTGCTCGTATCTGATTATGGATAGAGGGATTAGCGAGCCTCTAGCTGCTACCATATATACATTCTTTCAGCTTGGGGTAATTGCCGGGCAGTTCGCAGGGGGGATAATCTCCAGTATCATCGGGTCGTCCCACGCGGTGATGGGGGCTTGCGCCAGCACCACGTTACTTACATATCTTGTTACGGTAATTCGAAGTGTGAAGCTGGTTGCTATAGAAAGTACTTTCTTAGGCTTCGTATCCGGCATGAGTTTTCCTATACTCCTTGGACTGCTCTTAGATCTTACTCCCGTTGAAGCCAAAGCCCAGTCGACAGGTATAGCAAACGCCCTCTCATTTGTTCTCGCATCAGTGGGCTCCTTGTCTATAGGTAAGATAATCGATGGTTTTGGTTTTACACAGGGCTTTATCTACCTTTCTGTTGTTGCTGCTATTAGCTTTGCAGGTATTCTTGCCGGTGCGAAGGTTTGTCCGCAGTTGAAGGATATCGGAGCTCGTACCGTTCTACAGAAGGCTAAAGTGAAATCAGAATGATCGATCTATGGAGCTTGCTAAGTATTGTGTTTTATGGGGATTATCCTTCGCAACATGAAGGCGAAGTACCATGATAAAAGCCTATATCAACCTTGAGTGAGATGCTACTAGGGGTGGATTAGCTGTGCAGATAACTGTGGCTTTTGCTCCATATTTGCATGAAAAGGCTGGTATTAGAAAGAGCATCATCGAGGTAGAGAGCGGAACCAACCTGAGACGCCTCTTTGAGTTACTTGCTGAACGGCACGGTAGAGCATTCGAAGACATAACCTCCGCCGTAGGCAAATACTCTGGTATTCTCGTGTTGCTCAATAATGAGATTGTAATGTGCATGGACAGACAGCTCTCAGATGGTGATGAGATTAGTTTTGCTATCCCGTTGAGCGGTGGATGACGGAGAATGTAGGTTATTGGGATAGCGAGAGTCTGATATGGGAGGGATGTATCAGCGATGGCATTAGGTGTTCGTGGCAAGATACTTCGAGTAGATCTATCCAACAGGAAGATTTCTATTGATGAACCGGATGAGAAGTTCTACCGGACGTATTTCGGGGGTTCAGGCTTTACGGCTTATTACCTTCTGAAGGAGACAGAACCGGGTATTGACCCGCTCGACCCTGGCAATAAGCTTGTGTTTTCGGCAGGCCCTTTAACCGGGCTCCCTATTCCTGGAGCAGGGCGTCATTCAGTAGGCGCTAAGTCGCCGCTTACGAACGCATTCGGTGATAGCCAGGCAGGTGGACACTGGGGTTCAGAGCTCAAGAAGGCCGGATTTGACGCAATTGTGGTCGGAGGGGCTTCCGAAAGTCCTGTATACTTGGTAGTGCGGGACGGGAACGCTGAGATAAGGGACGGAAGAGAGCTTTGGGGTCTCACCGGGAAGCAGTGTATTGATGAGATCTATAGACAATTGGGGACGAATAAGGCACGTGTATCTTATATAGGGCCCGGTGGAGAGAACCTGGTACGGTATGCCTGCATAGGACATGATTTGCGGGCGTATGCCGGACGTTGTGGACTTGGGGCTGTTATGGGTTCAAAGCGTCTCAAGGCAATAGCTGTTATGGGTTCCCAAAACGTAGAGGTGGAT
Organism: Firmicutes bacterium UBA5449; assembly: GCA_002424305.1. Taxonomy (GTDB): domain Bacteria; phylum Bacillota; class SHA-98; order UBA4971; family UBA4971; genus UBA4971. The sequence goes on along the minus strand of DIQZ01000009.1, from coordinate 54 downwards.
GACTGGGATAGAATGAGGGAGCTTAACCGGTGGTTGGCGAAGGAACGGCTTCCA
>DIQZ01000100.1:6716-7330 GCA_002424305.1 Firmicutes bacterium UBA5449 | reverse complement strand
CAGATATTGAAGAACTTGACGAGTCTATCATCGAGTTAGGTGAGGGGTCTCTCGATACCGGCATAAGCGAACTTAAGTCTAAATACAAAGCCTTTCGGGAGCTTGAAAAGGTCAACGCCGATATCTTCAAATCGGAGCAAACCCTCTTTCCCTTGGCTGATATGCAAGGAGATGCCATTGACGATCTCTTGCGCCTGCAAGACAAAAGATTGCAAGCTGCCAAGGAGCTTACCATTTCCATAGAGGATACCGAAGCTGAGCTCACAGACTATTCTGAAGCATACTCTTATACAGATGAACCTGTCCAGCGGTTTGTGATCTATGGTGATGAATGGGCGGAGAAATGGATCATTGGTACCATGGAATTACTTGAGTCTGTAAGTAGGGGAGAGGCTCTCTCAGATGAGTCAGTGCCGGATTTACCCCGTAGAGTGATCCATGGGTTTAAGGAATGGTGGCAGTCGCATAAGGCTGCTATCCAAGACGAAGGCTTTTCATATGAATACTCAGGAGAACGACTCCCCACGCCTCAGATTCGACTCGATCCTATCCATGCTGATATCAAGATTGTTGTTGATTCTCAGAGATTCAAACTGGAACATGCAGAAGGAGCC
>DIQZ01000100.1:1553-6424 GCA_002424305.1 Firmicutes bacterium UBA5449 | reverse complement strand
TCTTAGAAACCGATGAAAGCACAACTGTGGAAGTAGATCCCGGCAATCTCGTGGATGACGATCCCGGCCCGGTTTCAGATGACCATTCCTCTAAGACTGAAGTATCCCCTATTATCAGGAGCTTGCCTGGTCTTGCCGGTGAATATCAAGTTTCAATGCTTATTGGCGATGCTAAGCACGTCACCTGGGACCTAAAGGTGTTTGATGAAAACACGCCATGCCTCATCTTCAGTGAGGACGGCAGGTTGGTTGACACAGGATACCTCCCCAGAGCCAGGCTGTGGTTTGTGCTTCCCAGGGACTGGGGTTTTACTAAGAGAGTTCCAATGATTGGGGATGCTACGCCTCTCTACCTCAAGGATGCTTGCCGTATTGTTCTTATGGATCTTGGCAAGGTGGACACGGTCTTTGTAGGAGACGGTAGAGAAAAGGGGTTTGAGTTCCGGGTGACCCGTGATAAGGTGTCTGAACCTACTCTCGTCGGAGGCCAACTCATAAGCGGTGTTTCAGTCGATGGCATACCTCTTTACATCGGCGCTCCTCCGTACCTCATGATTCCGCTTTCAGATGATACTAAGGCGAGCGCATGGGATGTGGTCATTCGTTTCGGCGGAGGTGTACTTGCCGAGCGTAAGCAGGTTCGATTGGATGAGCTTTGCTCAATCGCCGGAGTCTCAGAGATGGACGGGAGCGTTGAAATACCCCTGAGGATCCCGGAGCTCTTAGGATCGAATCCTATTGGGAGATATGCAATACACTTACGGCACAGGGGTAGAATAAGGTCGCAGTTTTCCTTCGGATTTGTGGTAGTTCCTGATTTCTGGTATCAATTTGAACCTTCCGTTGTTTTTCCTATCGCAAGTGACGAATCCGGGGTTAGACTCCTTGTCAGTGTGCCTGACGGTGCACGACTTAATGTCCATTCTCCGTCTGTGAGCCTATCGTCCGAAGACGGTGAATATCAGGTTCAGGTGGATCCTGCAGAAAGCGTTGTGACAGGGATGCTTGAGCTCGTGTCGCCGGAGGACGAGATGCACACGTTCCCGATTTCAATTAACGTTCCTAAGATCAGGTGGCGCCTGAAAGAGGGAAGGGAAGACGGAGATACGGACTGGTCGTGCCATGTAGAAGAGGCGTTTGTAAGCGACTTGAACCGACCTAACATACTCCTGCTTCAACTGGAGCTCCCTGCCGACATCAGTTGCGTTCATTTTGCATTGGATGACAAGCAATACGATAAGGCATTTACCAAAAACGGTAAGGCAGAAGTTAACTTGCTGCAATTCATGGATACTCTGAAGGCAGGCGGTTCAGTAGGTGAGATTACGGCAAGGCTTCTTGACAGTTCAGGAAGCTCTGTTGGAGAAGGACCGATTCTTAGCTTGCGCTGCCGTTGGGAAGTCTCAGACTTTGTCTGCGTCAAGGAGAAATCTCAAGGTATTTGGAATCTTGAGTTCACATGGCAGGAGAAAGGACAAGCGGAGAATAGGATTCTCCGTATGTGGCGTATGTGGGAGCCATGGGCGGAACCCTTAGAATGGCATATCCCGGAAGGTGAGATGCATCTGGCGGTTAATGTGGATGAGGATTACCTACCACAAGGACCCTATCTTGTGAAATTCTCCGTTCTTGACAGATGGGCTCCGGCAGGTGCCGGATACTCATTTCCGGGGGATAAGTTTAATACGTTCATAGTCCATCTTCACCATGACCGTCCTTATCTTAAGGTGTGGGATATTCACTGGTTAAGCAACTATGAGGCCAAGATTACCGGGAGTGTAGTATGCACTCCGACAGGGACTGACGTCGGCGCAACACTCTTCGGAGTCAGGGCGGGACAAGCGTGTTTTTGGACTGCGCATGGTAAGACCGACTCTATCGGTAGGTTCAGAGTTCATGTAAGAGGCTCTCCCGTGCAAGAAGGAAGGCGTACGAATAGAGACAGCATTAGGAATGCAGCTCGCTGGATAGGGATAACTATCGACAGCGAACCCAAAGCACACCTCTTTGCTGTTTTGCCTGAGCATGCTCCGCTGGAGTGGTGGTTTGCGCCAAAACCCGCGTCCCCGTTTCTACTGGAATGGCCGCTCGCCCCACAGCTACGGGAGGCTTTCTTATCCCAGGGGGCGTCTTCACTGCCAGGCCTTTTGGAGCAAGCTTCATCAGTAGATCCTTCTTTCACAGAGCATAGCCCAACAATAAGAATTCAGTGTGAAGAAGGCTACCTTGAGGAACCGGATTTGTCAAAGAGAGATAGTTTGAGTGTTATTAGTGCGTGGTTCAAAGGCTCTCATGGCGTAGATGTGAAGATCTCCTTCCGTGGTGGCATAGAGAATATGTCCCTATCCTGGCCGGAGTTGGGGGATTTTCTAAGGATCATTGTTCCCACGGGAGTGCGTTGTACTACCTGTGGCAAGATTGAACCGGATCACCAATCTTGGCATAAATACCATTCTCAGCGGAGGTCGCCATGCAAGGGTGTAGACATAGCCACAACCGAGATACCGGCATCACTACTCATAGTTGAAGACCCTCTAGGAATTGCATTAGCAGATCTTGCAACATATTCCTTAGCGGGGGACTATCCCTTAACCCTATATTCCAGCTCCACCCATGGGGCTTTACCTTCCGAATTGTCAAGTGCAGGCGATAGCAATGACTATTTGCTGGAACTTGCTAAATTCCTCCTGTCTTTAGAAAGACAGTTGATATCAGCACTTCTAAGGAGTGAAGCTAAGAATGGGTATGAACCCCATTGACGCAACACGTGATATCAGAAAAAGCTACCTCAACTACCTTACTACTACGTTCCGATTCAAGGATCCTGTTCTTCAAGAGCAATTCGTAGATGCGCTAGGGAAGCACGCACGATTTGTGAAGGATCCGATCCTTGAGGCTACACCTGCGTTTGCCACAGGATCTTCCATTGAGGAAATGATAGGAGAAGGAGTTCTGTCAAAACGTTTTCTCAAACTTGATACCCCGTCTCTTCCGTCTTCCAGAGCACTGTATCGACACCAGAAAGATGCAGTGAGGAAGCTTGTGGAGAAAGGGCGAAACGTGGTTGTCGCAACCGGAACCGGCAGCGGTAAGACAGAAGCTTTCCTTATCCCCATCCTGAACCACCTGTTTCTGGAAGATGAAAAGGGAACGCTTGGGCCCGGCGTAAGGGCTCTTCTTCTGTATCCTATGAACGCCCTTGCCAACGACCAGCTGGCAAGGCTCCGCAAACTTCTAGTGAACTATCCGAATATCACCTTTGGCAGGTACACCGGAGAAACCGAGAGGAAGCATTCTGTTGCCCTTGAGAAACACAGAAAGCTGTTTAGAGCTGATCCGCCTCGAAATGAACTTATCTCCAGGGAAGCTATGTGGAGTTCTCCGCCTCATATCCTTTTGACTAACTATGCGATGCTGGAGTATCTCCTGCTCAGGCCATACGATAGCGTATTCTTTGACGGTGACTATGCAGACAGCTGGCGGTTCATTGTTATTGATGAAGCGCACACGTACGCAGGCGCAAAAGGCATAGAAATAGCCATGTTGCTTAGGAGACTGAAAGACCGGGTAGTTGAAGGCAAGGCCGGCAGAATACAGTGTGTAGCTACCAGCGCGACATTGGGTCGAGGGAGAGATGATTACCCTGCTGTAGCCAAGTTCGCATCAAGCCTGTTCGGTGAGGATTTTGCTTGGAGAGAAGGGGATCCCACAAACCAGGACGTAGTTGAAGCATCGAAGCTGCCTCTTGCAGAGGCAAGGCCCGGTTGGGGGAGACCATTACCTGAGATTTATCCTGCACTTCAGCACGTAGTAAAAAACACACCGGAACCCTTTATCCTGGGCGAATTAGTCAAAGAGGCGCATAGAGGCGGGGTTACTGATGCGATCTTGAAAGAAGCCGAAGAAACAGGACGGGCCAAGGGCTGGCAGGCTTTTCTCTATGAAGTGTTAAAAGGCGACATGAGACTTATTGACCTGCAGCGTAAACTCGAGCATGAACCCGGATTTGTCCGGTATCTGGCAGAAGACCTAATCCTTGACGATAACGATCCAATCGAGAAGCTTGTGGCGCTTGTGGATCTTGCGAACCAGGCAAAAGCGGACGATGAAAGCCAGGCGCTATTACCTGCGAGATATCATCTGTTCGTCCGGGCCATTGAAGGAGCATACCTCAGCCTTTCGGGAGACAAGAGATTGTATCTTGAAAGACATGAGTCTGTTACCGAAGATGGAAAGAAGTATCCTGTTTTTGAAGTGGCAGGTTGTCGTCAATGCGGTGCTACGTATCTTGTAGGGAAGAGGGAACCTGACGCGGACAAGACCATCTTGAAGCAGGCACCGGCTCATGAAGAAGACCCGGATTATTATCTCCTTGTAGAGGACGAAATAGAAGGCACAGCCACTAACGAAGATGATGAAGTAGGATTCCCTGAACTGTCTTCCTCCTCAGATTCTTTCGATGAGTATCGTTTATGCGGCACGTGTGGGGCAATAAGTCTTGTTGGTTCTTTGTTGCCGCTGTGTGAATGTGATGACGGTAACAGGTATATTGTGCTCGAGGTAAAGAAGTCGAGTTCCAGGAGGCAAGGAGTCTTTCTATGCAGGGCATGCGGAAGGCGGAATCCCCACGGTATAGTGTGGCGTTTCTTAGTGGGGGCTGAAGCTGCAGGAAGTGTGCTCGCTACCGCTCTTTATCAGAATCTTGGGGGAAGAGAAGAGGATGGGGGAGATGAGGATGACCCCTTGTCTCCGAAGCTTTTGGTGTTTTCAGATAGCCGGCAAGACGCTGCGTTTTTCGCTCCCTATCTCAACCGTACACATGATCGTATCCTACGCCGTTCTATGATCCTTGAGACATTAAGAAGACATAA
>DIQZ01000100.1:0-1255 GCA_002424305.1 Firmicutes bacterium UBA5449 | reverse complement strand
CTCGCAATTGACCGTCGTAACAGTCTTGAAGGGCTCGGCCTTATGGGCTTTTCCCTCATGAAGCCTAAAGGACTAGGACCGCCTGGGGAGCTTTTGGGACCTCCTTGGAACCTCAACTCTGATGAAGCATGGACGCTTATTCTTGCGCTTCTTGACACACTCAGGGTAAACGGGGCAGTTTTGTTCCCGGATTATGTTTACCCGACAGATGAAGCTTTTGCACCGCGAAACAAGGAACTATATGTACGGGAGGAGGGTGCGGATCCAAAGAGAGGCATATTAAGTTGGAATTCATCTGCACTAAACAGCAGGGTGGATTACCTGGCGCGAGTTGCAGAAAGGATTGGGCTGGATAAGTCTATTGAAGAAATAAGATCTGATCTCGGTAAGATCTGGACACGTTACTTGCGGCTTGATGCGACTGACAGCCATTGGCGTAACTACTTCTATTCTCGAACGATGCGAGGGGCGGGTGTAGTCTCGCAGCTAAGGCATGACTACTGGGAACTCCGTTCATCAATTATAGATAAGGACCTCACCTGGTACATTTGTGACACATGTTCTAGTGTTACCTTACACAATGTCCGCGGTGTTTGCAGGGCATATCGATGTACGGGGAATCTACGTCCGTGTGACCCTGAGAGAGAGTTTCAGTCAAATCACTACTACCGGCTTTACTCAGACATGGAACCTATCCCAATGCAAGTGGAAGAGCATACAGCACAACTTACAACTAACGCTGCAGCAGAGCTGCAGACAAAGTTTATAAGAGGAGAAGTCAATGTCTTAAGCTGCTCCACCACGTTTGAGCTGGGTGTGGATGTAGGTGACTTAGAAGCCGTCTTTATGCGGAATATGCCGCCCTCTGCAGCTAACTACATCCAGCGAGCGGGACGGGCAGGGAGGCGCACTGATTCCACTGCTTTTGCCCTGACCTTTGCTCAGAGAAGATCCCATGACCTGGTTCATTTCAGGGAGCCGTGGCGGATGGTGTCAGGAAAGATAGTTGCACCTCAGTTTAAATTGGAGAACGAAAAGATTGTCAGGCGGCATGTGTACGCGACTGCACTTGCAGCTTTCCTAAGAGAAAACAGTGGATTGTTCGGAAATGTAGCGCAGTTCTTCTTTGGCCAGGGAAGAATAGGCCCTGATGCTTTCAGGAGTTACCTGGAGAGCCGGCCTGTAACCCTACTTGAGTCAGTAGAACGAATAGTCCCCGAGAGCCTACATGATGAGCTTGATATCTCAGGTTGGG
>DIQZ01000020.1:24380-24948 GCA_002424305.1 Firmicutes bacterium UBA5449 | reverse complement strand
ATACGGAGCTTGTGGCGACATTATAGGTTCACGGGATCTGGCTAAGACCTTGGTGGGTTCGTCTAAATCGAGGAGTACGGCTCCCAGGTAGTACGTATTGTCTTGTTCTTTGGCTCCATGGTAGATTGCCAGCCATCCTTCAGGAGTTCTTACCGGTGGGGCGCCTGCGCCTATTCGTGCACTGTCCCATGAGCCTGGACGGATCCCCAGGAGATGAGAGTGTTCTCCCCAGTGTTTGAGGTCATTTGAGAAGGCCAGCCATATTTCAGATGATCCGATATGGCTGGCGCTTGGCCTGTGCATCATAATGTATGAGCCGTTCACTTTTTCGGGAAAGACTGCTACGTTTTTGTTATCAGGAGGAAGGACAATACCGATGCGATGGAACTCTTTGAAGTCTCGGGTTTCAGCAAGTCCTACGCATATCCCGAAGCCTGAGACAGCGGTATAAGATATGACAAAGCGTCCGTCGGGAAGCGCAGTTATGCGAGGATCTTCCACCCCGTATGTTTCGTATCTGCCTTGAGGCGGAAATGTGGGCTTATCATCAACCTGAAAATGGATTCCA
>DIQZ01000020.1:24020-24188 GCA_002424305.1 Firmicutes bacterium UBA5449 | reverse complement strand
CCTTACTGCGGGCAACTCGTAGGTGTGACAGGCAGCTTAAGTAGGTCCGTCCTTTGTAAACTACGCTTCTGGGATCGGATAGGTTTATGTCGGGAGACTCCTTAGGGAAGTGCAGGACCTTTATTTCTTCGCTTTCCGGGTCGACAACAGGAACCGCGACAACATGAG
>DIQZ01000020.1:23627-23827 GCA_002424305.1 Firmicutes bacterium UBA5449 | reverse complement strand
CTCGTTCTGGCGGGCCATCTCTGCGACTCGTAGTAGAAGAATTACTTCATCGCCAGATTGGACTGCGCCTGGGTTAAAGACCCCGATAACCTCGAGTTCGTCATTGGTGGGTTTTACATCCTGCGTTCTGATGATGGGATTGCCTTCGTAACGGGTAACTCTCACCAAAATCCCTCCCGGCTTAACGTAGGAAGTCATGA
>DIQZ01000020.1:23206-23449 GCA_002424305.1 Firmicutes bacterium UBA5449 | reverse complement strand
CTTCTCTACGGCTAAAGTCACGAGTGTACGGCTGACATTTCATCAATATCCCTGATTGCTCCGGCATACTGCGCACTTTAGACATTCAACACAAAATCTGGAATCCCTTCCACGCGTCGTTTTCCGCTTTTCTTGGTCATAGGACGAATAGGAAGTTGAAGGCATATCCGATGACCGACGCAATTACGAATATCGTGACAATGTATGCTATGAACAGTTTGCGCTTGAAAATAGCAGCCAGTA
>DIQZ01000020.1:22843-22976 GCA_002424305.1 Firmicutes bacterium UBA5449 | reverse complement strand
CCGGCGCCCCCAATAATCAGCGCCATGACTGTGCCTAAGCCTACTCCCTTTTGGACAAGGGCTGAACATATGGGAACCATGGTTTCTGTTCTTACGTACATCGGAATTCCAATAGCAGCTGCGATTGGAACTG
>DIQZ01000020.1:22442-22615 GCA_002424305.1 Firmicutes bacterium UBA5449 | reverse complement strand
AAAGGGATTCTTTGGCCCTGCATATTTTACGAAGAATTGCGTAGGGACAAATCCATAAATCCAGGCGCCTACGCCAACTCCCACCAGAAGAAAGGGGATCATCTGTTTGTAGAGGGTCCATGCAGAATCCCATGAGCTAGTCAGTATGGGTTTCCATCTTTCCCAACAATTGG
>DIQZ01000020.1:21148-22265 GCA_002424305.1 Firmicutes bacterium UBA5449 | reverse complement strand
TGAGTCTGTCATTTGTATCACAGTTTCTTCTTCGCCGCCCATTACTTCTACATCTTTGACTTCCGATGCCAGACCGAGTTTGTCAAGGATTACGCCTGCCAGTACAGCGGCAATGAAAGTGGCAACAATGTACATTATTGCCACTTTAGGTCCGAACATTGTGGAGAAAAGCGAAATGACCACGAGGTTAAGTACGCCAAGAGGTGACGCTATGAGAAATGACATGGCAATTCGAAACGGAACGCCAACATTTAGAAGACCGATTAGTGCCGGAATTGTTGAGCATGAGCAGAAAGGCAGAAGACCTCCAAGGGCTGTTCCAATAATGTTGCCTGTAAGGCCTCGGCTATACTTATCCATCCATTTCTTTACCTTTTCCGGAGTGATGAAACTCGTCACTATGCTGATGGCAAAGCTAATAACGAGAAGCAGTATACTTAATTCCAGAAATATGTAGACAAACCAATACAGTGCTTGCTGTAATTGTGGTAGCATACTGTCGATAACCTCCTCTGCAGCAATCATACGTATCGTTCTTGGAACCAGATGAAATCCTAGTTTTCCGTGCTGTTGTCGCTGCTTTTAGGCTTGTCAATTGAATCTTCTGCTTTATTGGATGCGTCTGCTTTTTTGTCCTTAGGGACTATCTTGACATTGCAGCACGAACCGGAACTCTGTCGTCCCATCAACTTGGAGAAAAGGCCTTCACGTTTCTTGTCTCCTCTTTCTGAATGCTCCATTTTGGAATCCTCCCTATTTTTGGATATCGGTTGCGTTAAGTTCAAAGATGCCCGATACTTAATGTTTGATGTTGAGTTTGAGTCTAAGAATTGTCTCTACAGGATTCGTTAACCCCATTAATAGACCTGGCAATCTCGTCTCTTATGTGATCCGGTGTTGTCATTCCTCCCATGGTCAAGATGCGTGTCTCAGTTGGATGAGCAAAAACCAGCATTGGGAAAGCATAAAGCCCGTAAGTCTCGTGAAGTTGCTTAATCTTGTTAACACTGTCCGGGGGTATGGTGGTTTTTCTCTCAAGCACGTCTGAAAGAGATGTCTCTATGAGCCCAATTCTACGATCATTACCTTCGGACAAGGCTTGTTTTGCTTGCTGCCA
>DIQZ01000020.1:20641-20837 GCA_002424305.1 Firmicutes bacterium UBA5449 | reverse complement strand
CTGCCCACTGACTAATATCACCTGCGAGGGAATAATACGCCCATGTCCCATGTGAACGACGTTCTATTAAACCTACGTCAAGTAGTTGTTTCAAGTGATATGAGATTTTCGACTGGCTTTCACCGAATGCATCCACAATCTCACAGACGCATTTCTCACCGTCGCGAAGCAAGAGAAGAATCTTAAGGCGTAAAGG
>DIQZ01000020.1:19906-20318 GCA_002424305.1 Firmicutes bacterium UBA5449 | reverse complement strand
AAGTTTTCGCAGAGAAATCAAGAAGGCGGTATGACCTTCCGTTGAGTTGAACGCGGATCCCCCTTGCGAAAGGAGGTATTGTCGGATATTTGTGGAATAGAGTATACTATTCTAAGAATAAGATAATTACCTCTTCATGGGGATGATATGGTCCTTCGATAAACCACAAGCACAGGGGAGGGAAAGTCGCGCCCGGCTCTGCCTGAAGGGTAGCCTGGCGCAGAAGGCAAATGAAACGTAAGATTGCCATCGTAACAGACAGCAGCGCGAGTCTTCCGCAGGAACTCGTCGATAAGTATGACGTCACTATAATTCCCATGCAGATACAGTTTGAGGATGAAGCATATCGAGACGGAATCGACATCACCCGTGAAGAATTCTATAGAAAACTGAATGGACTTGTCATGCCGTC
>DIQZ01000020.1:0-19669 GCA_002424305.1 Firmicutes bacterium UBA5449 | reverse complement strand
ATAATATCAATTCACATAACTTCTGATGGCAGTGGGACATGCCAGGTGGCAAATATGGCTAAAGCGCGTTTCCCCGGAGCGGATATAGAAGTATTTGATTCTGAGTCTGCTTCAATGGGAATCGGTTTTTTGGTATTAGAGGCTGCAGAGGCTGTTTTAAGTGGCAAGACCAAAGAAGAAATCCTTCGTTTGCTGACAGAGCTAAGACCCCATATTAGAAGTTATGCGGTGATTGACTCTATTCGCCATCTACTAAAGAGCGGCAGGGTTCGTGCAGGACAGGCGCTTATAGCTTCAGTATTATCCATAAAGCCGTTGATATCCATAAGACGAGGTGCTGTTGAAGTTGTGGACAGGGTTAGGACTCGTCGTGCAGCGTTAGACAGGCTTGTCGAGTTGGCTTTGGAGGCAGCCGGAAAAAATCCAAAGGCCAGGCTTGCAGTGGTTCATGGGAATGTACTGGATGAAGCGAACCGATTGCGCGATAAGCTTAGACCTCTTGTGAACTGTAAGGAAATAGTAGTTACCGATATCGGACCTGCCCTTGCAATCCACGGAGGACCGGGCATTATCGGTGTAATCTGTTTGTCGGGCGAAGCGTAGTCGAAAAACGTAGTCAAGTAGCAAGCTGGCTAATCATTGACCTTGGGAATATTTCGTCCTCACATATTGTGAGGCCTAGACGCTTAAGTTGAGCTGCTACTTCTTTGAAACCCAGTGCAACTCGGTACGGGGAATGAGCGTCTGAACCCAGCACCACATGGGTGCCGCCAAGGTCTTTGTAACGCTTGAGTATTTCCCAACCCGGGTACGGTTCTAAGTGGTTTTTTCTTAAGGCGGATGTGTTTACTTCCAGGATGGCGTCTGATGCCACAATCTTTTCGAGTATTCTTGTGATTTGGGGCATCCATGCTTCCGGCTTGAACTCACCGTAATCTTCTCTCCGCATAGACTTAATATAATCAAAGTGGCCTATATGCTCAAACAAGCCGCTTTCTACCATGGCCAAGGTTTCCTGCCAGTATGGTTCGTAAGCCTCTTTCTTGGTTTTTCCTTCGGGATACTTAGGATCCAAGACAAAAACATGATCAATTAGGTGAACCGAACCTAACACATAATCAAATTTGTGGGTGCTGAGGAATCGCCTTATGTCGTCGACAAATTCCGTCTGATAAGTAACTTCTACTCCGGTTTTGATTATTAGCCTGCTGCCATACTTCTTTCTGCACCTATCCACATCTGCCATGTAAGCATCATAGTCATGAAATTTGTGTCCCGGATCTATCGGATCAAAATCTGCGTGGTCAGTCACACAAATCCCACGTAGGCCGTATTTCAATGCGCTCTCACAAAGTTCATCAAAGGATGCAGTTGCATCACAAGAATGTGTAGAGTGCATATGACAGTCAAACAACTTCGGCAACGTATCATCCCTCTTTCTTCAGTCTCACAATATCGTAGGTTATGCCTCTATGGGCGACAGTAGTCTTAATGTTCGCCTGCTGAGCATTGTCTCTTGCGTATGATCCTGGACTAAACCTTGCAAGCCGGGTACACTATTTTACAGTATACTACATGAAACACTTACTTGTTTAGGCTATGTATTGATATTTGATGCGTTCCCATGGTGGTCAGGGAATGATTTTCTGCAATTCCCTCGGGTGGGGCTGCCCGGGACATTTTACAGCATAGATATTTCTTCTGAAAAGTCATGGTGATGGACAAGATGAATGATGGTACTTTGACCGATAGTCTGATGGAAATCTATGATTTGCTTTATAAGCGTTTTGGCCCTCAAAACTGGTGGCCTGCTGAGACTCAGTTTGAGGTAATAGTGGGAGCGATACTTACTCAATCCACTTCATGGCGAAACGTGGAGAAGGCTATTTCTAACTTAAGGACTGCAGGTGTCTTGTCATTGGACGGCCTTTTGGAAACGGATATAGACAAGCTTGCTGAACTTATTCGCCCGTCAGGCTACTATAACATGAAGGCTCGCAAGTTAAAGGCTATTGCCGGTTTTCTTTCGGAGAATTCCGGCTCTGATTTGGATAGTCTCATCAAGAGGCCTCTTGATGAGGTGCGGCAGGATTTGTTGAGCGTATATGGCGTCGGTCCTGAGACTGCAGATTCCATACTTCTTTATGCAGGGGGACTCCCTTCTTTTGTAATCGATGCCTACACGCGAAGGATCTTCGGACGGTTAGGCATTATCCCTGAGGATCTGTCCTATGAGAAAGCGCGTACCTTCTTTATGGACAACCTTCCTCCTTCAGCCCAGCTGTTTAATGAGTACCATGCTCTTATAGTAAGACTGGGAAAAGAGATGTGTACATCCAGGAACCCAAAGTGTAATCTCTGTCCTGTTAAGCCTCTGGCGCGCGAGAGTAGCTTCTGCTGTAACCGTGCGTAGGCGGGTTACAGGTCTGAAATCCCACCGATTCATCATATGATCCCAAACGCAATTCCACAATAACATGATATTCGACTTATACTCCTCAAAGTACACTGTTGCCAGCCATACTTGACACGTTCTAAGAACATATATATAGTTAGGTAACCTAATCAATTCTTTGATTTCCGGCGTAGTCGGCATGATACTTAAGTAGCCGATATGATGCTTAAGACGATGGGAGGTGCCCTTATGGATGATACTAAGCGAAAAGCTGCGAAGAAGCTTGTGGATGTGTCCTGGAAGCTTAGTCGAACAAATTGGCATCAAAGTCCGATAATGGGCCTAAGATCCAGTGAGATGTGGGCGCTTTACTGTATCAATAAGAATACAGGTTCGGATTCTCCCGGGATTAAGGTTTCGGAAATCAGCAGTTTCCTAAGGGTTACATCCCCGTCAGTCACACAACTTGTGAATAGCCTGGAAGCCCAAGGGCTCGTCTTGCGCAGCGTGGATACAGAGGATAGAAGGGTTGTTCGAGTCGGGATTACGGAAAAAGGGGAAAGGATTCTGGAGAAGGCTGCAGGCACTTTCCATCGGTTGTTTGAAGGATTGGTTGAATACTTAGGAGAAGAAAACACAAGTCAGCTTGCGGAACTGCTATCAAAAGTGCTGACTTACTTTGATATGACTGAGATTTCAAGGTTATGACGGATCTAACTGATGAGGATGATGACTTATGATCAAGCTATTTAGATTTTTGAAGCCATACAGATTTTCTATAGCCGCAGTCTTAGTATTAATCTTCTTTCAAGCGCTCTTTGAGCTATATCTACCTACGTTGATGGCAAATATCATTGACATTGGTGTAGTTCAGGGAGATACGAATTACATATTACGAGTTGGCGGGCTAATGCTACTTGTAGCTGCAATAGGTGCTGTTTGCACGATCATTGCCGCTAATCTGTCATCCAAGACTGCCATGGGGTTCGGTAAAATCCTTCGAGGCAAGGTCTTCTCACGGGTTGAAGAGTTTTCGCTGAATGAGTTTGACAAGATAGGTACTGCATCTCTCATCACACGAACCACAAACGATATCACTCAAATTCAGATGCTTGTAATGGTCATGCTGCGCATGATGGTTACTGCGCCAATGATGTTTATCGGCGGTATTATTATGGCGGTGTCACAAGATGCAGCTTTAGCCCGGATCATTATTGTAATTATTCCTGTGATTGTAGTCGGTGTGGCTATTGTGATGAAAAAGAGTACTCCGCTGTTTAAGGTAATGCAGGAGAAACTGGATAGGGTCAACCGTGTTCTTCGTGAAGGCCTTACCGGTATTCGAGTGATACGCGCCTTTGACCGCATTAACTATGAAAAGAGGCGCTTTAACGATGCAAACCTCGACCTGACAAGCACTGCTATCAGAGTCAATAGAATCATGGCCGGTGCTATGCCTCTTATGATGGTGGCCATGAATTTTATGGCGATAGCAGTCATATGGTTCGGCGGTATTCGTGTTGACCAAGGTAGTATGCAGGTGGGCTCCTTGATGGCGTTTATCCAATATATCATGCATATCATGTTCTCATTAATTATGGTGTCCATGATGTTTGTCATGATACCTCGAGCATCAGCATCTGCTGTGAGAATCAACGAGGTGCTGGATACGGTTCCTGAGATTAAGGACGCAAAAGAAGTCAAAAGTGATGGTACAGGGAGAGGTCATGTAGAGTTTAAGGATGTCACCTTTAGCTATCCCGGTGCTGAGAGGCCTGTTATCCGTGATATTTCTTTTGTTTCAAGGCCGGGAGAAGTGACTGCAGTCATTGGCGGCACAGGTTCAGGCAAGTCTACATTAGTCAACCTTATCCTGCGTTTCTATGATATTGACAGTGGAAGTATCCTGATTAACGGTGTGGATATACGCGATATGTCCCAGGAAGATTTGAGATCCAAAATAGGCTTTATCCCGCAGAAGGCGGTTTTATTTTCAGGCACCGTTGCTGATAACATCAGGTACGGCAAGGAGAACGCGACTTTGGAAGAGGTGGAGTGGGCTGCGGAAATCGCGCAAGCAACTGAATTCATTACAAGTATGAATGATGGCTTTAATTCGATGGTCGCACAAGGCGGGACTAATCTGTCAGGCGGCCAGAAACAGAGGCTGTCGATTGCTCGTGCGTTAGTCAGAAGGCCCGAGGTCTACATTTTCGATGACAGTTTCTCAGCTCTTGACTTTAAGACTGATGCAAAGTTGCGTGCTGCGCTTGAGAGAGAAACTATGGAATCCACTGTGATTGTTGTTGCACAAAGAGTCAGCACGGTTATGGATGCTGATAGAATCATAGTCCTAGATAACGGCGAAATTGCAGGGATGGGGAGCCACAAGGATCTTCTTAAGACCTGTAATGTATACCGCGAGATTGTCATGTCACAGCTTTCAGAGGAGGAGTTGGCTTGAGCAGGAATGAGAGACAGGCAAGACCCAGCCGAGGACCCGGACAAAGATCCGATGGAGGGCCCCGCCGCGGAGGAGGCTGGGGAGGCGGCAGACACGGTAGGGGAATGTCGTTCGAAAAGGCAAAGGATTTTAAGGGAACGCTGAAAAGGCTAATGGGATATCTGAAGCCTCACAGGCTGCAACTCATTGCTGTCGTCATCATGTCAATCCTCGGCACAGGTTTTGGTATTGCCGGCCCGAAAATCATGGGGAAAGCCATAACTGAACTGTTTGAAGGCAGTATTGGCAAGATGAAGGGTGTACCCGGCCAAGGTATAGATTTCGACTATATCTTGCGCATACTTCTGATATTAGGTGGGCTTTATGTTGCCAGCGCATTCTTCACCTATATTCAGCAGATAATTATGGTCAATATTTCGCAAAAAACCGTCTATAACATGCGTAAGGCCATAAATGACAAGCTGTCGAGATTGCCTCTTTCGTTCTTTGATTCGAAGACCCATGGTGAGATATTGAGTCGCGTCGTAAATGATGTCGATAATGTCAGCGGAACTCTGCAGCAAAGCATTACGCAGCTGATATCGGCTGTAGTGACTCTTGTTGGCAGTATCATCATGATGCTCTCAATAAATCCGCTATTGACATTGGTTTGTCTTGTGACCTTGCCGCTTTCAGTAATGGTGACGCGGTTTGTGGCATCTCGCTCGCAGAAGTACTTCATAGCCCAGCAAAGGACGCTGGGTGAACTTAACGGCCATGTTGAGGAGATGTATACAGGCCACGTGATAGTGAAAGCATTCGGACGTGAGGATAAATCTGTCAAAGAGTTCAATAAGATTAACGAAGAACTCTATAACGCATCTTGGAAAGCGCAGTTTATCTCAGGTATCATCATGCCGCTTATGGGGTTTATCAATAATCTCAGCTACGTGATTGTCGCAGTAGTCGGCGGTATCCTTGTCACGAGAAGGACAATTGCCATCGGTGATATTCAAGCTTTCATCCAGTATGCAAGGCAGTTCACCCAACCAATAGTGAGGACTGCGAACATAGCTAATATCATTCAATCCACTATTGCATCAGCAGAGCGTGTGTTTGAACTGCTTGATGAGACTGAAGAAGTTCCTGACAGTGAGGATGCTAAGGTCATAGGGTTTCCCAGGGGAGAAGTGGAATTTGATCGTGTGAACTTCAGCTACAAGAAAGACGCTCCTCTCATTGAGGATATGAATATACATGTCGAATCCGGACAGACAATTGCTATTGTGGGTCCGACAGGTGCAGGCAAGACCACACTTGTGAACCTCTTGATGCGTTTCTATGAAATAGACGGTGGCAGGATTACTGTTGACGGTGTTGATATCAGGGAGCTTAGGCGTGGGGATCTGCGTTCCATTTTCGGTATGGTGCTTCAAGATACATGGCTTTTCCACGGGACTATCAGGGATAACATAGCTTACGGACGCGAAGGGGCTACCTTGGATGAGATTGTCATGGCAGCAAAGGCGGCTCAAGCGGACCACTTCATAAAGACTCTCCCTGAAGGCTATGACACTATGCTAAATGAAGATGCTTCTAATATTTCTCAGGGACAAAAACAGCTCTTGACTATTGCCCGCGTGATACTTGCAGATCCTGCGATTCTGATTCTTGATGAGGCTACAAGCAGCGTGGATACAAGAACTGAAATCCTCATTCAAAGAGCTATGATGGATCTTATGAAAGGGAGGACAAGCTTTGTCATTGCTCATAGACTTTCGACAATTCGTGATGCAGATTTGATACTTGTCATGGATAACGGCAGCATTATTGAGACAGGCACTCATAACGAGCTCCTTGCCATGAATGGCTTTTATGCGGATCTCTACAACAGCCAGTTTGCAGGAGCGGGTAGGGAGGCGGTTTGACAGGGAGGAGAGGCGAACTCTCCTCCTCTGCGATCATCCGCAGGTTAACGGTCGTTCATCGGAACCGGAAATGCCATAACTTCTAGGCTGCATATGTTATCCAAAGGTATCAATACGAACCTGGCGTTCTCAGTGTCTATTACGCCTTCTTCACCGAATAAATCAATGACTATTCCGGAAAGATCGAAAGGTGCAAGAAGTAACAGCCCACCCGATATTCCCACGATCCTTACGTTGCGTGCTTTTTTACAGCAGCATCCGCACTTGAACTCTACAGCCCAAGGTAGTCTGCTTGCGTTCGTGCATTGCCTCAGGAAAGCCCCAATTGGATGTTTATGCAGCGACTCTGCGAAGAACGCCTCAGCTTCCTTGGAGAATAATGCCTCCATCATCTGTCGCCACCTTTCAGTGCTCTTGCCCGCTGGCGGACTGGGCTATCACTAAGATATTCATTGATAACGGAGTGCGCTACTACGTGGAGTCACAAATTAAGGCTAGGTGCTTCGAATGTAGTCCGCAACAAAGGTCTGTTTGCTTTAAAGCACTTCCACTAAAGGGTCGGCATACGATAAATGTGACAACCCTTCATAAGGAGGTGCTTTTGGCGTGGACCAAGAAATGCCTAAAGCCAAGTTCTGGGGAGACGTAGGTAAAGACAGTCTACCAGGTGATTGGCCGGGAAGCGGCGGTGGAAGCACAGACGCTAATCTCTTGGCTGAGATACGTTTTTGGACCAGAATCATGAGAGAACACTCAATGTTCATAAGAGAAGGCTTACCTTGTGACAGATCTGACATCATAAGACGAGCGCAGGAGTTCGAAGAAAGGTTCATGGCTCTTGAAGCTAAGGTAAACCGCGCCACGACAATAACTCCCAACTTGCTTCGGGCGCTTCGTGAAGCAGTATCAGACCTCATTGAATTCAAGCACGCACTTTTGCGTATGATGATTCAGTGCCAACTGCGTCCCAATCTATATCCATTACTGATTGACCACATAACTCGTGAAGCAGTTCATTTTCTTAGCCTTTTGGAGCTTGCTGCTCAGACTCAGCCCGGTGAAGCCCACCATCTGCATGTACTACTCAGGCGCGTGGTATTTTGGATGCGTATCATGAAAGAGCATATAGAGTTCATAATACACCTGCTGGATCCGTCTGAGAGATCACTCATACGGCAAGCTCACGAGGCCCAAAGAACCTTTGTGCAATTGCTTCAGACAGCGATGGAGTTGGAGTCAATGGCGAATGCGCAGCCACAGTTCTTTAACACAGCCGCAAGGTTTGTGGACGAGGCAATCGCAAGAACCACGGAGCTCCGTGACTTTAAGGCCGCTGCGAATGAACTACTGCTAATGTGTCAGGTGCTGAGTGCAATTCCTTCGCCTCTCCTAGCGGATCATGTCCGTAGAGAGGCTGATAGGGCGATTATTGAAATGCGAGAGATAAGAGAGCAGATACCTGTCAGGAGACCTGTCTGAGTTAGTGCTGGTACGCCCTCACATACGTGAGGGCTATTGGCTTTCTGATTAGAAGTCAAGGAGACACCGGCAAGGCGTAGGATTAGAGGGAAATGGATAATGTTGGCGAAACACTAAAATAGGTGTAGGGCTCGGAGAGGGTGTTGGCGGGAAATTGCGGATTTCAAGGAGCTATCTGAGTTCAAAAGATGACCGCAGGGTAGCCTTATTTGTGTGTAAGCGAATCGACAGGATCCAACACAATACGAGGAGGCAACAGGATGAGAAAGATTGGGTTATTCGCTATTGTCACACTGCTCCTTTTGTCCGTCTCAGCACACGCAGATAGTGTTTTTAGGGGTTTGTGTTGGGGCGATGCGCTCAATGCCATAGTACCGAGCTATGAAAGTAATTCTGAGTTCGAGGAGCTGGGTGTAGAAGTCTATCGCAAGGAAAGTGAGGTCCTAAACCTCGGATCCGTAATTCTGAACAGGATCGAATATCACTTTTTTGAGGACCAGCTATTTAGAATCGTAGTTTTCGCTAATAACGAAGAGGATAACAGGGAAGCAGCCCAGGCGATGCTAAGAAGCCGCTATGGCAAGCATACCAAACAAAATATCTTCTTAGGAGAGGTCACGTGGGCAATGAGCGATACCACAGTGATTTGGAGGTGGCCATTTCCGGGCACTTATGAGCCAACGATAACATTCGTGAGCAATCGACTAGCAAAAGCCCTTTCGGATTACCAGGAAGAGCAGAAGGCTATACAGGCCGAAAAAGACGCTAAGTCTTGGTGATGGGGCGTAAGAAGGTGATCGCATGAGCACGATCAGGCTACCCATCGGACCAAGAGGAGCAATGTACCAGCGTGGCAAGGACTGCGATAGGGTTTAGATCTCTTTAGGTACACCCTAAGGGTAGATCCGACATTAGAAGAGAGATCATTAAGGGCAGGGAGCAGGACTGTTGACTCGGTGGAATGTGCAGTGCCTGGATCATACGAACTAGGCTACCAATTACGAGACAGTACAACAAGCCCATAAAGAGAAGATCGAGTACATAGGGGAGTACCGAACGCCCCAACGCACACCAGTTTTGTGAAGAGCATTTGGAGTTGGACATCCTCCCTGAGTCAGGTCACCTGCGGTTGAAAGATGTTACATCCCGGTATTTGATGATACTGCCTGGAACAGGCAGCTATGATTTTCCACAAGAATCTCCAAGGTGAGGTCAGCAAAACTATCTGATTCTCACTTTTGTCAAGAAGCAAAAAAGGCCGAAAATCCCGGCTTACCTCTGTGTTGAAACTGGCACGCCTGGCAAGAATTGAACCTGCGACCCTCTGATTAGAAGTCAGATGCTCTATCCACTGAGCTACGGACGACGCACCCACGACAACATTTTATGTGGGCTTTAACAATCCGTCAATGGCATGAAAAACCCTTTTATTTACTGGCATTCCCTTTTTCTTGCGTTGTCTGGGTCTGATACGCGTTCTGGAGCGTCTAGTTGTTCAAAATTGATGTTCCAAAAAGCCGGTTCACCTGGTGTCATGGTTTCTAGTTCAACGTCTAATTTGATAGTTTTTGCAAAACACTCCGTAATTCCCTACAGGTATTGCATTGGGTTCCCTTAAGCAGGGTTCACCAGTCGTCTGGTTTGCACCAGGGTTTAATGCCTATCTGAGTTTGGAAACCACCGGACAGGTACGTCTCGTAGCTACGAAAAGCCCTATTACATACATGCAATAAGGCTGCTTTTGCAGCCCTTGAAAAAGAGGGAGTTTCGGCGCTTACGAAGAGGATCCTTGCAAATTACACATAATTTTATAGTAGGGCCACTAGAAAGAAGAGCGCCTATACTCTATTACGAAAACACGAGTGCATAAATGATCAGATTATGCACGCTCGTGTTGTGTTATGGTTCTAGGGTGTTCGAGCGTTCAAAAAAGCGGTATTGTGAAGCCTGTTATGGAGTTCACTCAAAAGGTTACTAAACAGGGATTTTTATTGCATATGGAATGCTTGACAATATTCAGAACAGGCGGGAAAGAATCAGAGGAGGGCTATCTATGCGTATAGCGGTTATGATCATCTCGCTTGTGCTTATGATGTTATGATGATCATCGAATTTCAGTCGTTTGTAAGCTATGGGTTGGGATCTATTGTCAGTCACGAAAATGCAGGATTGGAATCCTATTTGAGTAAGCAGGTACAAGAGGGAGGCGTAGTCTAGATGGTAATTGCAGCTTGGATCCAAGCAATCGCTACTATCCTTCTACTTGTGGTAACTGGGTGGTATGCCGACTTAACCCGTATACTTACTAGTAGAACAATTCAACCGGCAGTTTTGATAATTTCGCCTGAAGCATTCATTCGGGAGGCAAATTGGTTACCAGGTATTAGGTTGGGGAACTACGGATCGGGTCCAGCAAGGAATATCCGTATTAGTGTCAAATGGAACGGCATAGACGTGGAAAAAGCAGGAACACTAGGCTTACCGAGAACGGGCAAGCCTCAATGGGATGCTTTTGAACTGAAAGGTGAAGTCCGGTGGGCTCTGCCTCCCGGTCAGGAGGTAGTGTGTTTTTTCTTCCGAGGGAAAATATCAGATTCTTGTCCCTCAAGTTGGGATAACACCCGAGTAGAATGGATCATGTGCGACACCGTGCCAGAGACTCCTGTAATATGGGATATTGAGCCTGAGAGTGTCGAAATTCATTGTCTTGATATTGAGGGATGTTCCTATCAGAGTAGTAGTTAGCTGTAGCTGTATTCGAGTCGCTTGACTGAGCGAAGAGGACGAACAGCCATGTAAGCCATGTAGCTAAATAAGCACCGTCTCAGCAGATGTGAGGCCAGCAACTCGATACGTCTCTAGGCTGTCGGCTCTTCTCATTTCAGAAGGCGATTGTATAGACAGGGTGGCAGACAAGGGAATTGACTATGATCCATGGCGCTAAACGTGCTGAGACGGCTTAGGGGTCAGGCTCGATGGTGCCTGCAGGAATAACAATTTCATATCGTGGAGTAACCCAGTTGGCTTTCTGGTTTATGACATATAGCTCAAATCCTGGCAGTAGATTGTAGCCTATCTTCCCGATCGTTCGGAATCCGTACTCCGCCTCCTTCACGAAAACCTCAAGCAGAACCATACTCTTGAATCGCTCCGACGTGTGTACACTCCAATTCTCGCGAATGTCCTTTGCAGTAGGCATTATTAGGCGGCGCCGAACGCCTGCTGAAGTCGTAAGAACCTCTTGGAGGGTGGATTCGCCAAACTCCTGTGTCTTGTTAACTGCAACAAGGCATAGATAACGCTGTCCGTCACCGGCAAATCTAACAAGGGAATTGTCCTCAATTCTAACATAGGCTTGTTCACCTGGGATACAGCCACCCACAAGAAGTACAGCTCCCACCAGACATATCACGATACTCACTCGGACGCGACAGGTCTTCATTTGCTTCCTTCCTTTCACAAGTTGCCGGGCTTAGCCACTGAGGTCCTGTGGAATTCCCCTGGACCGACTGATCTGGGATGCATTGATAGCTATTTTTTCTGGCAACCTTCAATGCATATAGCCCGCGTTGCGAGCACTTCGGCAAAGAATGGCAATTTCCTGCCTGCAAAGCGAAACGACGGGATCCTAACTCGTAAGACGACTAGGAATGAGGTGCCCTATGCCAAGTCACAATCAAACATCAGTCACTGATCTGCCAATGCTTAGTTGTCTCCTGCGGATTCTTTATCTCTCACATATTACTCATAGTCTCGTGCCATAGCCTCAAGAACATGGGAAGTAGTCTTGATTCCTTGGATAAACAGCTCAAGGCTGAAGTTCTCATTAAGCCCGTGGTTGCTCTCGTCGTAATAGACATAAGGCATGGAAACAGTGAGCATACCCAGACCAAACATCTTGGCAAAGGCATACTTGTAGCTAATTGCGACTGAAAATGAAACCACCATCGGATCAGTGTCCCACGCTTCTGCCACTGCGCCGACAATGGTCTTGGAAACGGGTAATGATAACTCAGTGCACGAAGGATATATCTTTCCGTGCTTAATAACTTTAGCTTCTTAAGGAGTGTCAATTCAGCGAGAACGGTCTAGGAACAAAATGCACCATGCTATGAGGTCCGTAGGTGCTGGTTCTGTGCTGTTCACGTGTTCCATATTACAAAGGTGAGAGAATACTCCTTACACCCCTAATGCCCCCAAGTATTACCCTTTCTGGGAGGAACATCCTTGGACTAGAGCGAAGTATTCCTTTGTTGCATGAAAAGACATGAGACTGAAGGTGATCAGACCATGAGTCCAAAATCCAAACGGATCTCAAATCAGTTTGAGTTGCCTGAAATTGAATTCACTATAAGCATAGACTACCTAAGAAAAAGGCAAAGGGTACACAAAGGTTCATCCTTACTTGATATGCCCAAGGATTACTGTTGCATTGATATTGAAACAACAGGCTATATGCCAGCGTATGATGAGATCATCGAGTTCTGCGGTGTTAAAGTTAGAGATGGTAATATGGTTGAGACTTATTCAACATTAATTAAACCAATAAATCCTATTAAGGAAATTATTTCTGAACGTACCGGAATTACTAATGAAATGTTGGAAGGCCAGCCTAGTATTGAAGACGTAGCAAGTGAGATATATGATTTTCTAACCAATGAAATACTATTAGGTCATAATGTCCATTTTGATATTAATTTTCTTTATGATACTTTCTATAACATACGGAATAAGCCTTTGAGTAACAACTTTGTTGATCTTCTTCGGTTTTCAAGGAGGCTATTCAAGGATCTTGAAAATCATAAGCTAATAACAGTTGCAGAAGCCTTAGGAATAATACCAGAGACGTGGCATAGAGCAGAAGCAGATTGTAAAACAACAATAAGATGTTATGAAAAATGCCGAAGTTATGTACATGAAAACAATATAGATATTACTACATTATTTCGTAAAAGGAAAAGGAAAAGTAAGAGTAAGTTACGAGCAACTTCCATAGTGAGTGAAACATCGGATTGTGATGTTGACCATCCGCTATATGGCAAGGTATGTGTTTTTACCGGAGTACTGGAAAAGATGGTTCGTAGAGAAGCCATGCAATATGTTGTCAATTTAGGTGGAAAGTGCAAAGACTCAGTTTCTAAAGATGTAGACTTCTTAATCCTCGGTAATAATGATTATTGCTCAACAATCAAAGACGGTAAAAGTAATAAGCATAAAAAAGCAGAAGACCTAATTTTGGAGGGATATGATTTACAGATAATACCTGAACAAGTATTTTATGACTTGTTGGCAACATAAAAGACATGGAGGGAGGGGACTCAATATGAGTTGTAGAGATGGAATTACAAACACTTGTGAGAATTATGTCAAAAAAAGTGTGTTGGTAAATAGACTAAAGAGTAAGGTTATGAAATGTGAGGTTCATTCAGAGGGAAGCTTTGAGCATAAGATTAACAAAGGCTATAGCACTATCTGGTTATTCCAAAGCGCCGTCATGAGAATTCGAGAAACAAGGAAAGAAATTAGAATCGAAATCAAAACAGAGTATCTTAAGCTTTTTGATCTGGAGAATGAAGCAACATTCAGAAAATCAGATTTGAGTTGGGGAAAAATTCCCTGCAATTCTCATACTATCGCTAAAATACTAGGTAACATAGAAATGGTTTTTGAACACTGCTATCTTGATGGACCAGTAGAGATCTTTGGTTGCTGCTCAAGACATGTTGAATGTAGCGATAACAAAAGTTGTGTACATCCAGACAAGAGGGTTGCCCAGGGATGTATGTATAAATCTAATTTAGACAAAGGGCGAATATTCTACGGGACAAATTGTAATGTGGATTGATATTCCCTTTTCACAAGCTAGTGAAGAACCGAACAGTAAGACATACCACACAGCAAAAGGCATTCCAAAGAACGTAGGTATATTTATACTACTGCAAAGGGAACTGAGATTTACAGATTTGAGCTGTTCACCTATTCTGCCAGCTTGACTCTCCTCTTCGGAGGTCCAGAAGCCCTCTTACTCATGAGCTGTTTCACAGGCGATGCTCTTTCGTGTTCGCTCTTCACATCTTGTCCAACGAATCTGGCATACCTCTCGGTCATCTCAAGTTGCTCATGCCCCATGATTGTCTTTAGTGCAAATAGGTTTCCTCCATTTCTAAGAAACATTATCGCAAAAGTGTGCCTGAGGTCATAGGGCGATATTGCATCGTCTAGATTTTTCCTCTTTACATACTTCTTAAATTCATGGCCCCATGTACTAGAAGTCATTTCCCTCCCATCTCTTGAGCAGAATATTGGCACGTTATCTCCCCATAGTGGATGCCTTGCTGATATGACTTTCTTGATAGCATTCATAGTAGGACCTGATATATCCAAAATTCTTTCAACCCTGGTCTTCGCAATCTTATCCACTACGTGTATCGTCGCCCGTTTCACATCGAAATGCCTTGGCAGAAGCTGAAGAAGCTCTCCCGGCCTTATGCCACAGTCTAGCATAACCGGCATCATCGTATAGTCTCTGAGGCCATCGTACGTTCTTTTGTCTGGTGCACCTAATAGTACCCTAAGGGTTTTGTCATCTAAGTGTCTGATTCTAGGCGAGGTTTTCTTGAAAGGGGTGCCTTTGACCGGGTTTTTGCCTTCAATGATTTTCTCGTCAATACACCAGTTGAAAAAAGCTCTAAGATGAGTCCTGTGTAGGTTGTAGCTGTATGGGTTTTCATAGTCCTTGAGGAACTCAAGAACATTCTTCTTGAGGCTGACCGGGTTGCTCAGGTCCGGTCCGGTACGCCTGTAGTAAATGTCAAGGGTATGCTTGTAGCCTTCAATGGTTTTGGGGGCTCTGTGGGTAGCCTTCTTGTAATGTAGGAAAGCTTCCACTGCTTCATTCCATTGATAAGCAGGTGAATCCGGCAAGAAATTAACCCTTTTCCCCATCGACAGACACCTCCATGTTTCTATGGTGGGTAAGCTGTTATGTAGAAAAAGGGTACCTGTTCTAGAACATCTAATTGTTCGAAGAAAACTGTCGTTTTCTTGTTGAAACATGCGCCTGGTTTGACTATTGTCGTCTCCCGGGACTTGCTGATTACAAATCAGCGGTTCCATCGGTATGCCTTCACCCACGAGGTAACATCGACGGTAGGTACCGGTTCCGTCATGCCACCCCCACAAGTGCCTTATCCGGATCATAATACTCCAGACCGAAAGCGTCAGCCACGCCTTTGTGGGTGACCTTCCCCAGGTAAGCGTTGAGGCCGGATTTTAGACTCTGATCCCTGCGCATTGCCTGCTCCACACCTAGATCCGCAATCTTGACGGCGTATGGGAGAGTTGCATTAGTCAAGGCGAAAGTTGAAGTCCTCGGGAATGCGCTGGGCATATTCGATACCCCGTAATGCAGGATTCCGTCTACAAAGTAGATGGGATCCGAATGGGTTGTCGGATGGATTGTCTCAATGCAGCCTCCCTGGTCAACCGCTACATCTACAATAACTGCGCCTTTTTTCATCAGTCTCAGCATATCCCTGGTAACCAGTTTAGGCGTTTTCGCACCCGGTATTAGGACAGCCCCAATCACGAGATCCGCATCAGCGAGGGCTTCCTCGATATAGAGCCTGTTCGAATATAGCACAGTGCAGTTTTTCGGAAGGACATGTGATAGATATCTCATGCGGCTTGCGGAGACTTCAAACACCGTCACTTGCGCGCCAAGGCCTGCAGCCTTCATCGCAGCGTCCGTCCCGACAGTTCCTCCACCGAGGACTACGACATGAGCAGGTTCAACACCTGGTATTGCGCCCATCAGGACACCGCGTCCGCCGTGCACACTGGACAGATAGTAAGCGCCGATATGCGCAGACATGGCGCCTGCCACTTCACTTGCAGGAGAAAGACATGGCAGACTCCCGTCAGGAAGCTGGACGGTTTCGTACCCGATTGCGATAATGCCTGCTTTTAGCACTGCTTCAGTCAAGATTCTGTCAGATGCCAGGTGGAGGTAGGTAAACACAGTTTGGCCATGCCTCATTAGATCATACTCACATGGCAGAGGTTCTTTTATCTTTATGATGAGCTCCGCTTCTGCCCATATATCGTGAGGATTGGACACAATTTCTGCACCTGCGGAGGCATAGTCTTCATCAGAGACTCCGCTGCCTATGCCTGCGCCTTGTTCTACGAGGACTTTGTGGCCTCTATCAGTTAGAGCTGTCACCCCAGCGGGTACTATTGCTACTCTGTACTCATTATCTTTAATTTCTGTTGGGATACCTACTATCAACACTACCGCCTCCATGGGTGCTTAGGATTGGATACTTCGACATCTATGTGGGCTTTTGTTCATACTATAGCAGGAAAGCTTGGCACGGGCAAGAATTGTAATTAATGTATAGGAGGCTTTTTTTGACTATGGGAATGTCTGAAGAACACAAGTCGCATGCCGGGCAGTGCCCTTTCCCAACTGCATGTAAGGTCATCCGAAAATGGTGTGGAACTGATCCGAAAAAGCATGCATATCCCGGCGCTGTGATTCTTGTTGCCAGGCAAGGGAAGATACTCATGCATGAAGCCTTCGGGTCTATGACACTCAGTCCGGATCCTATCCCTATGTCAGTGGACTGCATATTCGATTTGGCATCACTGACAAAGGCAGTTGCAACTACCACATCAGCACTTATCCTCATTGATCAAGGGGAGCTCGGACTTGATGATCCGCTTGATTATTTTGCGCCTTCCCTGGCAGAGCACCCGCTCGGACAGGTGCGTATCTGGCATCTTCTCACCCAGACACTGGGTCTTACAGGTTGGGTACCGCTTTTTAAGACAGGCGCGATGCGTGATGATATCCCTTCTTTCATAAGAGGTGTGGAGCCAAGTTGGCCACCTGGAACAAAGGTTCAGTATTCCTGCCCGGGCTTTATCCTCTTAGGATGGGTAATAGAAAAAATCAGAGGCATGACACTGGATGAATTCACCCGAGAGCGAATATTCGATCCCCTGGAAATGAAGGATACGATGTTTCTACCCCTTGACAAGCCTTTACCTGATAGGAGCAAAGGAAGGATTGTCCCGACTGAACCCAGATCTGCTACGCTGCGTGGTAAGGAGATAATGGAAGCATTCCAGGCGTGGCAGATGCCTGACTCAATACCGGATGATCGGCATAGTGATAAGCATGATTTGAGGCATAGCCAGGAGCATCGTTGGAGGAAAAAACTGCAACGTGAATGGAGCGCGCGGCATATTGCAGGCGATATCCCATGTGGGGTAGTCCACGATGAGAATGCTGCGTGGCTCGGCGGGGTAGCAGGAAATGCCGGCCTGTTTTCTACAGCGCGTGATCTTGCGAAGTTCGGACAGATGTACTTAAATGAAGGAGTTTACAACGGACAGCCAATCCTGAGCAGTGCAGCGGTTCGGCTTGCGACACAGGACTTGACAGCAAGCCTCCCCGGGGATGAGCACCGAGGCCTTGGTTGGCAGCTTGTGACCCCGGGTGGTCCTCTGGGGGATCTGGCACCTTTAGGTTGCTTCGGACATACAGGTTTTACCGGAACAGTCATTTGGATAGACCCTAAGCACGAACTAGTTGCTGTACTACTTACCAATAGACTACAATTCACTCGGCTGAACACACACATCTTAAGAGTCAGACGGCTTTTTATCAATGCAGTTTATGCAGAGCTCTAAGATCTTTTCAGATTTGCGTAAAAAGAAGGTAATCAGGTAGCATCATGGCGAAAACTTACATTAGTAGGGACCTATCTCTAAAGTTCATCAAGTGAGTTCATTAAGGAGGGACGCGTAAGTGGAGTCAAAGTATATACCTGAACCCTACAAGATCAAAATGGTTGAGCCCATAACCCTCTTGCCTAAAGAGGAAAGGGCTAAGAAAATCAGGGAAGCCGGTTACAACACGTTTCTACTGAAATCCAGGGATGTATTTATTGATCTTCTCACTGACAGCGGAACCAATGCTATGAGCGACCATCAATGGGCCGGGTTGATGATGGGTGATGAAGCCTATGCAGGGAGCGAAAACTGGATTCATCTTGAAGAGACAGTAAGGGAATTGTTCGGATTCAAGTATGTAGTCCCCACCCACCAGGGTAGAGGGGCTGAGAATCTGTTATCGCAAATACTGGTTAAGCCGGGGATGTACATTCCGGGGAATATGTATTTCACCACTACCAGAGCACACATGGAGCTACAAGGCGGAACTTTTGTGGACGTGATCAGAGATGAGGCGCACGACCCCGACCGGGATGACATTCTCTTTAAGGGTGACGTAGACCTTGAGAAATACGAAGCACTTATCAAGAAAGTAGGCCCGGAAAAGATACCTTATATATGTGTTGCGGTGACTGTGAACATGGCAGGCGGGCAGCCTACAAGCATGGGTAACTTGAAGGCTGTATATGAGATGTCCAAGAAATATGGGATTCGAGTCATGTTTGACGCAACGCGTTGTGTTGAGAACGCCTATTTCATAAAGAAGCGGGAACCGGGTTACAAGGACAAGACCATTGCGGAAATCGTGAAAGAGATGTTCTCTTATTCAGACGGTTGCACCATGAGCGGGAAAAAGGACGGCATTGTTAACATGGGTGGTTTCCTTGCCGTAAACGAGGAGGGGCTTTACCGAAAGGGCACCGGTTTGGTTGTGGTATACGAAGGAATGCCCAGCTACGGCGGTATGACCGGTCGAGATATGGAAGCCTTCGCCAGAGGACTTCGAGAGGCCATGAATTACGATTACATAAGACACCGCGTAGAGCAAGTTATCTATCTTGGGAGCAAAATGAGCGCGGCAGGTATCCCAATTGTGAAGCCTGTAGGCGGTCATGCAGTATTTGTGGATGCAAGAGCGTTTCTTGCGCATCTGTCTCAGGATGAACTGCCTGCTCAGGCTTTGGCGGCAGCGATATATGAGCATTCCGGTGTGAGAACTATGGAACGGGGCATTGTATCTGCAGGCAGGGATAAGGATGGTAAGGATTATCATCCGAAACTCGAACTGGTTCGCCTCACTATCCCACGTAGGGTGTACACAAATGCGCACTTAGATTACGTAGCAGATTCAGTGGAGAGTCTTTATACGAAGCGCAGTGAGATCCAGGGCCTCAAATGGGTTTATGAGCCGACCGTATTACGGTTCTTTACCGGACGGTTTGAGCCTATCTGACTTTGATGAGACTCTTAGACTGATAAGACTCTTAGGGTAATTCCAGGATACTAGTCCCGGGATAGATCCGGGACAGAGTTCGGTTCTCGGCTGCCAAACTCGAGTGTGCAGTTGAGAACCGAACCTATTTTTGGCATTGATTGTACTTACATGTTCGGTCACATTTCCAGGTTCAAGCGTTAGAATGCCATGAATTCTTCCTTCTTACGGAGATTGAGCTTATGGGCGCC
>DIQZ01000067.1:6297-50810 GCA_002424305.1 Firmicutes bacterium UBA5449 | reverse complement strand
AGGCGTTCATTAGAATCTGATGTTTGTCCGCCATTATCGGGCGTACTGCTGAGAGCACTATCAGGGTTGCTATTGGGAGCACTGTCATGAAGACTAATAAACACTACAAAGCTCCTCCCGGATAAACTGAAGTCGACGCCTGTCACTGCGAGTTACCGCCAAGTACTGCGTATGACTACAACAGCCGATACCTACCTTCATTAGTAGTGCGCTTCTTACGCTTGGCATATGCGACCCGGCCGCCAAACATATTGACACACAAAATTTCACTCGTAGCCCGCCTCCACCTGTACTACGAAAGGAGACTGTTATCATATTTCGTCCCATCTAAAGCTCCTGTAGAACGAGATCCTCTGGAAGAACCTACCCATGCGTTAATGGCAGGAATGAGATAGAATTGTGTTGGAAGGTGGTTTACTTATGCAGAAGAAACTCTTTACTATGGCTATCATCGTAGTTCTAGCATGTATTGCTTTAACAGTTGGCGGTCAAGCTGCCACGTCCAACGCCAAAAATGAATATCAACAGATTCAGCTTCCTCTCGGCTATGCAATAGAAGATGCCACAGTTGGGGATGTAACCGGTGACGGTATTAACGATGTCGTGTTCCTCATGGGGCAAAGGGAAGATCCTGACTCCTACTACTCAAGAGAGCATCGGATAATAGTCATTGATGGAGCCTCACTGAGTCAAAGCACCCTATCACTGGGACCGGATAGCGGCGGATATGAAGGTGACTTGGTCCTTGGGAAAGTAAGCAGGAACAAGGCGCAGGACATCCTGGTAGGCCTTCCGACAGGTGGATCCGGAGGAATCGTCAACTACTACCTTATTTCCGGCACTGAAGAAAAATCGATAATCTTAGCTGGACCTGATGCGCTCACAGAAGGGTTAAAGCTTCAGGTTTCACTGATGGATAATTTCTTGGTCAAGGTCAAAAACAACGAGCTGGATAAGACATACATCCTTGATTTGAAGGAAGCGCAATCTTCCGCAAATACTCTTTCTGAAGTTTACAAAGACATCTATTCTACATCCGGCAAGCTGCTAAAGCCTGAAGAAGGTTTCGTAGATCCTTTATCCATGGTTGAGCTTAGAGACATTGACGGAGACGGGATCTGTGAACTTATTGGATACAACAAGATATGGGTTGTATTCCACGCCAATTCCATTGGAATCGCGAAGCCTGTGTGGAAATGGGCTGACAAAGAAATAAAGCTCATGTCACTTGATGTTTCACTGAGGTATTCCACGGACGACTATGATCGAGAATTGACGAGATAAAAGTAAGTCTTAATGTGGAAGGTAGTTCCAGCCACAGGCTTCTATAGAGAATGCTTTGAAGAATATCTACGGTATTAATCCAACCAAACATCTTCTTCCGAAGAAACTTTCATTTTCCGCTACAGCCTATGGAGCAAAACTGCGTGTTTCGCACCTATGCTGATTGCTCAAAAACACTGCTAATGACATACATGACGCCTCATGAAAACAAGTTTCGCCAAAAGAAGGATTGAAGAATAATGTGTAGGAGCACTCATCCGGCTTAGGCTATTTGCCTTGAAAATTGTCTACATAAATACGATACGGAGGAGTAATCCAATTCCATTAAGTAAGGTAAGAGTCGTTCAGTTTGTGCTCTGATTCCGGAGTCTGCCTCCATAGGCTTTACGACGTCTGAAAGACGCACAGCGGATAACAGCGTTGAAAAGAAAGACACATCGATGATGAGCGGCAATTATACCCACAAAGGAGGATATAGAGTTAATGAAGACGATCAAAGTCAGATTGGTTGGGAGTGGTTTTGTTACTCATTTACACTTGAACGCCTTTAGGCAGGTAATAGGGATGCCGGTGGAGGTAGTAGCAGTTGCTTCCCGTACTCCGGAGAAGGTGCGGGAATTCGCAAACCGGAACAAGATTCCCAAATACTATACAGACTACCGAAACCTATTGGATGATAAAGATATTGATGTCATAGACGTCTGTGTCCCTAATATCCTCCATCGACAGGTGTGCATAGATAGTGCTGAAGCAGGTAAACACATAATCTGCGAAAAACCGTTGACAGGATATTTCGGGGAGGAGCTTCAAAATGGCATAGAGCGGGTTGGAGATATCCCAAAGATCGAGATGTATAAGATGGCTGTCCGGAATGCAGATGATATGATGAAAGCAATAGAAAGAAACAAGGTCAAACTATGTTATGCTGAAGATTTTATCTATGCCCCACCGGTGGTTAAGGCTAAGAGACTCCTTAAAGTCGCCGGAGGAACAATCCTTGAACTCCGCTCAGAAGAAAGTCATAGCGGATCACATGCCGCTTACTCTCGGGAATGGAGGCTGTCCGGTGGAGGCTCTCTACTGAGACTGGGCTCCCACTCACTTGGACTAGTGATTCATCTGAAAAATTTTGAAGGAATGATTAAGGACGGTAAACCGATTAAGGTGAAGTCGATTACTGCAGATGTAGGGAATCTAACTCACCTTCCCTCCTTCCGCGATGAGGAAAAGAAATGGATCGTTGATGAATGGAACGACGTGGAAGATTGGGCCCCTCTCTTTCTAACCCTCGAGGATGGAACTAAAGGGGTCGTCTTCTCCAATGATATCACCTTGGGGGGAATCGTAAACACCCTTGAAATCTATTCATCCAATACGGCAATTAAGGTTGACATGGCCGCCAATGATGCCATTAAAGCCTATTCCCCCTCGCCGGAGATCTTCGGAGACGAATACATTTCAGAGAAAATCGAAACCAAAGCGGGATGGAGTTTTCCATCGCCGGACGAAGACTGGATGCGCGGTTATCCTCAAGAGATGCAGGATTTTGTGGAAGCTGTCTATTACGATCGCAATCCGGTCTCTGATGGTGAATTAGGCAGACAAGTAGTGGAGGTTACCTATGTCGCCTATCTCTCTGCTGAGGAAGGTTGTAGGATTGACTTAGACGAGTTGGATAAGAGGATAAATAGATAGAAACAGGCACTCAAGATTGTTCTTATACCGTAGTAAGTTCCTTGTTTCACATGAGGTGATGTTATGCCCGAAACAACTTCAATTTTCGGAAAAATTCGGGAAGGACGGCACGCCTTCAGGCAATCTGAGCAAAAGGTGGGCGAGTACATACTCACCCACCCCCGAGAAGTGATCAATTTACCAATAACCGAGTTGGCAGAAGCGATAGGGGTAAGCGAGGCAACGATCGTCCGGATGTGCAAGAAAATCGGGTTTCGTGGTTTTCATGATTTGAAGATTAGCTTGGCATCAGAGAATGTCCAACCCCTGCAAACAGTCCATGAACAGATTCAAGAAGGCGACGACATGGAATCCATCATAGAGAAAATGTTTGCCTCCAATATTCAAGCAATGCAGTCGACCCTTAATGTCTTGCCTGTACGTGACCTAAATCGGGCGGAGGATGCCCTTCTTAACGCAAGACAGATTCATTTCTACGGTGTAGGAGGCTCAGGCTCCATTGCTATGGATGCAGCTCATAAGTTCATGAAAACCGGCAAACCTGTTGCCGCATACAGTGATACTCATATGCAGGTCATGGCTGCTTCTCTACTTGAGAAGGCGATGTTGTAATTGGAATCTCTCACTCTGGCAGCAGTCGCGATATCATTGAAGCCTTAGAGCTGGCTAGAGCAAAACGAGCAACTACTGTCGGGCTTACGCACTATGCCAAATCACCTATTGACAAGGTCCTTGACATAAAATTGTGCACGGCTTCTAATGAGACCTTCTATCGCACGGAAAGCACTTCGTCACGTATTGCTCAGTTGTCGATAATTAATGCTTTATTTATCGGGGTCTCCTTGCGCCAGCCGCAAAAAGCCGTTGAGAACATTAAGCTAACAAGAGAGGCAATAACGCTTAAGCGGTTCTAGCCAATTTCCATTGATCTTGCTTCCAGTGAGGGGGTCCACAAGTTGAGTCATAAGATCCTAATTACCCCACGTACGTTTGGAAAGACTGATCCTACACCGATAGCTCTTTTGCACGAAGCAGGTTATGAGCTGGTCTTCAATCCATTTCAGAGACCGCTCACGAAAGACGAGATTATTCCACTCATTAGAGATGCAGACGGCATTATCGTTGGGCTTGACGACATAGACCAAGAGGTTCTCCAACATACCCGTAAGCTTAAGGTTATTTCTAAGTACGGAGCAGGTGTAAACAATATTGACCTTACATCTGCAACCGAACGAGGAATAGTTGTTACTAATACTCCAGGGGTTAACAATTCTGCAGTGGCAGAGCTGGCTTTAGGATTAATGCTTGATGTCGCAAGGCATGTCTCTGATTCAGACCGTCAGATTCGACGGGGTGAATGGGGAAGATACATGGGCTTTGAACTTGAGGGAAAGACACTGGGCATTATCGGCACCGGTCAAATCGGCAGACAAGTGGCTTCGAAAGCAAGAGAATTTGAGATGTCAATAATTGCCCATGATATTGCGCCTGACTATTCCTGGGCAAACAAAATAGGCGTTTCATATGTAGCACTACCTGAGCTACTGAAGAACGCTGATATTATCAGCCTCCATCTACCCTTGACTGAAAACACCTATCATTTGATTGGAGAAAATGAGTTGGCTCAGTTCAAACCAACAGCTATCCTCATTAATACCTCCCGAGGGGAAATGGTCGATGAGAAGGCTCTATATGTTGCACTGAGAGAGAAGAGGTTGTATGGAGCAGGACTGGATGTGTACGAAGATGAACCGCTTAAGGACTCCCTACTCAAAACCCTTGACAACATAGTCCTGACATCGCATATTGGAGCGCATACCCAGGAAGCAGTCCGAGGAATGGGGCGTACTGCCGCCTCGAATCTGATAAAGGTCTTAAGTGGTGAAATTCCTGAATATCTTGTTAATCATGAGGTCAATAATAGAACTGCGTAGGGAACACGCTGAGTGATGTATGTTAGCGTACCTTGCCAGGGTCTGTCTTACCGGTGTTAGCTTGTCCCTAACTGACAGTAACGTAGAAAGAGCAATATAGAACGGCTGAAGCAAACTAATAGACTCCCGGCCTCCATCATGATGGAAACCGGGAGTCTCCTTTCCTAATCCAGTAAGCTATGTTGCATCGCCCGCGTCAATCGGTACGCAAGGGACGATTACGCCCTCAATAGCGTGCGCCATCCGAGTAACAATAGACGAAGCACATTTTAGGAACTACCATACAACTACTTCATTATATCAACATACTGTTGAAGGTTAGCTTCTGTCTCTTCTATAAGCTTGGCAAAATCCGGACCGTTAAGGTATTGTAGCGGCAGGCCAATTTGCTCAGCCTTTTCCACAAACTCTGGGTCGGCAATTGCCTTTGCAAAAGCATCCTGTAGTTTCTCAAACCGGTCTCTAGGCATGCCAACAGGTGCTCCAATTCCTCGGCTCGAGGCGCCAACTGCGGCAATTGCCTGTCCGGTTGCTTCCTCAAAGGTCGGGCAATCAGGTAGCCCGGCGAACCTTGTAGGCCAGAACACAGCGAGAACCCTCATCTGTCCGTTTTCAACATACTGAAGTGCTTCGCCTGCAGCAGGCATTGAAACGTCTACTTGACCTCCAAGAGTTGCGACAATGGAAGGTGCCGCACCGGTATAGGGTACCTGGGTGAGTTCAATACCTAGCACCTGTTCCATGACTATGGTCTGCAGGTGGTTGTTTGTCTGCGGCCCGTCATAGCCAATCACAACTTTCCCCGGGTTATCGCGTGCATATTCTACTAGATCAGCCATGGTCTCGAACTTGCTATCTGCCTTTACAGCCAGGACCATCGGATCCAGAACAACGTTGGCAATGGGTTCGAAATCTGCCATCTTGTATGTGACGCCTGACCTTATGGCGGCTATGAGGTTAATGGCAGGGACATTAATAAGACCAATTGTATATCCATCAGCCTTGGATTTTGCCAGGGCTGTGAAGCCTATCTGTCCGCCGGCTCCTGTCCTGTTCTCGACTATTATTGGTTGGCCAAGATACTTCTCAGCATACTTTGCAACTGTCCTAGCTGCTACGTCAGTTCCTCCACCTGCAGCGTAAGATACAATCATTATGACCGGCTTATTGGGATAGTTTGAAGCTTGAACCCCTATACTTAGCACGAGCGTTACCATTACCGTCAGACACAGCATTAACCTAACTACGGACTGCATAGAGAGTCTACCATGATTCGACATCAGTTTCTTTGTCATTGAATTCATCTCCTTCTTATGCAAGGTCTATTGAGCTCTGTTAGGTACTGGACAATTTACAGCGTACTTAGGCACCTCCCCTTCTAAGACACTACGAATTTGCTCACTTGCAACCTGGGCAATGGCTGCCAACGCTTCCCGGGTCGAGCCTCCAAGATGTGGGGTAACGATAACAGAATCCAGAGCCATAAGCGGGTTAGCTGAACCTGGAGGTTCCTCTTCGAGAACATCCAAGGCAGCCCCACCTAGATGCCCAGAATTGAGTGCTTTGTATAACGCCTTTTCATCTACCAGTGTGCCTCTTGCGGTATTGACGAGTAGAGCCCCCTGGCGCATTACCTCAATACGATTCTCATTAATTAAGTGGTGGGTTTCGGGTACCGCCGGAATATGTAGCGAAACGATATCCGAGGCAGAAAGAAGATCTTCAAGATTTGAGTAGCACCTGACTTCTTCACTAGCCATCTGTTCAGCAGACACATACGGATCAACGGCGGATACTTTCATACTAAAGGCTTGAGCCCGAGTCGCGACCCCCCTGGCAATTCTTCCGAATCCAACTAAGCCCAGGGTGCGTCCAGACAACTCCGATCCAAGATATCTAGCCTCTCCCCACTCCTTGTCCCGGCTCACACGGACAGCAGACGAGCTGATCCTTCTAACCAGGTCTATCATTAGCCCCATGGTAAGCTCTACAACAGCGTTTGCATTGCATCCGGGAGCATTAGCGACATGGATCCCCAGTCGTTCAGCGCAAGCGACATCCACCTGGTCAACCCCTGCACCATGTACCGCGATTACTTTCACTGATTTGAGTCTCTTAAGAACTCCTTCTGAGAAGACACCGGCGCGCACAAGAAGTCCGTCATAGTCTGCTAAGCGTTCTCCGTATTGTGCTTCCTCTTCGGGAGAGAGCGAACGGAATGGCATGTCCTCATTGACAACTTGGGCGATGCCACTTAGCGCTTTTTCAGCAATATCAATTCTTACCGGAAAATCCGATGATGAAGTCACAGCAACACGATATGGATTATGTGACACTAGGAGACACCTCCTTCTATCTAACCAACTGTAATGAACCTATTAGCTAGGCCTCTTGACCCACACTTCTCTTCCGCTTTGCTTGATTGGATATTCCTTGCCATATGGAAAGCACACATAGTGCTAGGACAACAATACAAATCGGACGAGTAACCAGCTGAAGCAAAAATGCCAAAACATCTCCTCGCACAATAGCCAGGGCCCGTGCAAGTTCGCCTTCAGCCATTGTTCCTAGAACAAGGCCGAGTACCATAGGTGCAGCCGGCATGCCATTGTACTTCATTATGCACCCTAGCAAGCCCATCCCAAGCATTAGGAAAACATCAACAGCCAATCCTCGTATCGCGAGGGAGCCAATAACAGCTAAGACTACGATAGCCGGTGCAAGAACCGAGCGTGGTGTACGTAGTATTCTAGTAGCATAGCGGGCCATGATGAATCCTACAGGAACAAACAATATGTTGGAGAGGAAAAGGCTGAATATGAAGCCGTACGTGATAGTCGCATTCTCAGCAAACAAAGCAGCACCAGGACGTAATCCATGGATTAGTAGTCCGCCCAGAAATATGGCACTAACAGCATTGCCTGGGACTCCCAGAGTCAACAATGGAATTAGACTTCCTCCGGTTACCGCATTATTTGCACATTCGGCAGCGGCTACACCCTCAATGGCACCTTTTCCAAACTCGTCCGGAGTCTTCGAGGCTCTTCTGGCTTCGTTGTAAGCCAGGAAGGCTGCAATATCTGTTCCTGCTCCGGGAATAATGCCGATAATGACTCCAATAATGCTTGATCTCAAAATCAACCATTTGAGAGTCAAGGCCTCCTTAAGGTGCTGAAGTGGCCTTCCTGTGTATGTCCCTACCACTTCTACTGACTGGGAAGATTCACTTGAAACCAGTTCAAGGACTTCAGGAATAGAGAAAAGACCGATTAAGGCTACTACAAGTGGAACCCCGTCAAACAGGAACGACTGTCCGAAAGTGAACCTTAGATAGCCTGTTAACGGATGCATGCCCACTACACTTAGCAAAAGGCCCAAGACTCCTGAAATTAGCCCTTTTTCAAGGCCTTCCTCAGAAAGCGAAACGATGATTGTGATCCCGAATACCGCCAGCAAGAAATATTCCGGTGCTCCAAACCGAAGTGACAACTGAGCAAGCGGTGGAGCAAGGAACAGGAGGCAAACCGTACTAAACAACCCGCCCAAGCAGGAGACAATTGTCGCAACGGAGATAGCCCGAGTAGCCTCACCTTTCCTGGCCAGCGGGTAGCCATCTAATACAGTTGCACAAGCAGAAGGTGTCCCAGGAATATTTATCAGAATGGCAGTGATAGCACCACCATATGTAGAGGCGCAGTAAATTCCTCCGAGCATGGCGAGACCTACTTCTGGACGCATCCCGAAGGTAAGCGGAATAAGAAGAGCTACACCCATCGTACTAGTAAGCCCTGGTAGCGCACCTATTGTGACACCAGCGACGACCCCAATCAAAGTGAACAACATCATGTCCCATTGTAGTGCTGCGAGAAATCCGGACCAGATTCCACCCATAAAAACATCCCTTCCTTTAAGCCCAAGCAAGTTGAGTTGTGGGAAATCATCTCATCTTCTCGTACCTATAGCAGAACCATTACTCTATACTACATGAAGAACCCACTTGGGATAGCTACTCGAAGAACGACACGGAACAGAAGGTAAAGCAACGCACAAAGCCCAATAGGGAATAGTGTTACCACGATCGGCTTACGCTGACCGAGAAACAACGTGGCTATGAGCAAGTATAAGAAACTGGCCGTAAAGAAGCCTAGTATGCTAATTGCTCCGGCATATATGAGAGTCCCTATGAACATCCAGAAGGCTCTACTCTTCCATATTGCTTGTCCATTCCCGCTGGTTGCCTGGGCATCTTCAACAGTCACTGGTGGCTCCTTACTATCCTCAACATCAGGTTTCGGCACACTTCGCTGATTCCACAATAGCAACAGCGATAGACCCAGTAGGGTTACTGATAAGATCCTTGGGAAACCTGATGATTGTGCTGGATACGAAAACGACGTAACTATTAGTCCAATACTTATGCACGCGGTGACCAGGGCTAGTTTGCGATCCCGTGCTTTTGCATCGTTAGTCAATAGTCTCTGCCTCCTTGTTGGTTACTACGAGAACTTGCTTGCCGTCAATTCCCGTGATGACCAAATGATCTGGGATGACCAAATGATCTGGGACTAACGGGAGATGTCAACAGACAACACCCCCCGCTCCCCTACGACCTAGCACTTAGATGGCTTGACCTGCCTCTAAATGACTAGCCTGGAATACGCAAAGAGAACATGTCTCT
Source organism: Firmicutes bacterium UBA5449 (assembly GCA_002424305.1). GTDB lineage: Bacteria > Bacillota > SHA-98 > UBA4971 > UBA4971 > UBA4971. The sequence continues at coordinate 41,219 of DIQZ01000067.1, read as the reverse complement.
AGCATTAGAACGGTTTTATGCAGTTAACTTCATGGACTCAATCAATTCTTTGATGCGTTTTTCCTGCTCAGGGGTGGGAGAGGCCAGCGGTGCTCGTGTTAAACCGGCAGGAAGCCCCATCATTGAAAGTGACTTCTTAATTGAAGCAGGGTGGTTAGCCACATACACTGCGTTGATATAAGGCATCATCTCGTAGTGTATGGCTTTTGCAGTAGCATGATCGCCCTTTACTATGGCGTCATACATGCGCACCCAATGGGATGGAGCCACGTTGGAAGTAGTCAAGATGGCACCCTTAACCCCTAGCTCAAAGCTGGGATAAAGCAAGTCATCCTCACCACTTAGAATATCCAGCTTGTCACCTAATGCAGCTATGGTGTCAGAGAGAGTAGCAAGCTCTCGATTACACTCCTTAACAGCAACGACCCCGGGAATTTTGGCTAACTCGGGAAGGCTGGGAGTCAAATTGATCCCGGTTCGGCCCGGGTTGTTGTATGCAATAATGGGTAAATCTGTGGCTTCGGCTACACTTCTGAAGTGATTGATCAAGCCTGGTACTGAAGGCTTGTTGTAGTATGGAGATAGAAGCAATAATGCATCTGCTCCCAGTCTCTCGGATTCCTTACCCAAGGCTACTGCGCTTCTGGTATCGGGGGAAAGAACGCCCATAATCACCGGAATACGACCTGCAACTTCTTCAACACTAATTTCAAGAACCTGACGACGCTCATCATCTGAAAGATTAACGAACTCCCCACTTCCAGCTACTACCGCTACTCCATGGACTCCCGCCTCCACTTGACGTGTTAGCAGGGTTCTAAGACCGCTTTCGTCTACGCTCCCATCTACATCAAACGGAGTAATAAGTGCTGTGATTATCCCTCTGAATTCTTTCTGCATAATAGAGCCTCCTTTTGTTAATTCAGCCACTACTGCGAATGGATCATCGAGCTTGACTCACGCTATGTGTTATTACCACCATCTAGCATCATGATGTGGAAAGACAGCAACTGTGTTAGTTCTATTTTGGAAGCTCAGGGAGAAGAGTCGCTTCCTAGTTTACTGAGTAAACAAACGACTCACTTTGAGACACCTCCAAGCAAATCTAACCGAAAGTACGATAGCATCTTGAACAGGTTTCACATTGTATTCGTTTGTTTTGTGACGCGGGTTTCATCAAGGTAGTTATATACCGTGTATCGAGAAATACCCAAGATGTGAGCAACATAATCGACAGAACCTTTTACGAGAAACACACCATTCTTATCAAGCATCTTTACTACTCTCATCTTGTCTTCTTTTTGGGCAAGAGGCATTGGGATTCCAACGGATTCGACAGCCTCATCAACCATCACCCTTACTAGCTCTTCTATATCTCTAGCAAAAGTCTCGAGGCAATCCGTACTATCATCCTGGTTCTTCTCTTTCTCAAGGTCGGTAGTTGCAACAAAACCTGATACCAAACTATGAGCTGTAAGCCAAAGAGAAATATCTATGTTTATACACAGCGCGCCTACTAAGGCACCTGACTCTTCCCTTAGGAAGATGGTTGAGGAACGAAGAATGCGCCCATCCACTGTGCGGGCCCGGTAATTGAGCATGTGGTCTACATTACCTTGTCTAATCATCTTTAGAGCTAAGTCCGTAGTTGGACCGCCTACTTTGCGACCCGTGATGTTCCCCTCAATTCCGACAATGCAATTATTAGGTTCACTCAAGTCATGTAACACGACCTCAGCATTTGGCCCTAGGATTTTCGCAAGTGCAGGAAGGATAGGCAACAACGTAGATAGCAACGGATGAAGTGGTTGTTGCTCTCTTGTAGAATCAGGAGCAGAACCTGTCCCTGATTCTGACCTGTCTATTTCGAACTTAATCGGTTCAGACATTAGTGCATGACCTCCCCGTAACATTATCATAAGGCATGCTTTTCCCATTGTCAAGAATTTGTAACCATTAAAGCAATTTTTTTGCAACACTTCAACTAAATTGCTCATGGCTCTTCCGTAGCTTACAGCGCCGTTGCAGAATGATTACAGTCATTCGCGTCTGAAATAGAGCTGGCAGGCTCCGAAGGCTCATCTAGCAGACCCCCCCCAGATCCTGCCATGACTCATGCAGCACTTGATTTGGAAATACACAGCCTAAAACCATGCATGTGTTACTGGCCGGAAGATTGTGCCTTAGGGAAGACCCTTGCAAGTTCACCTTCGCTGACAGCTATTACTACAGCACCTGCCGCATCCCCGGTCACATTCATGCAAGTCCTAATCATGTCGAGAATCCTGTCTATCCCTGCGACGAGCAGTATGCCTTCCAGAGGCAGTCCTACAGTTTCAAGCACCAAGCCAAGCATGATCATTCCCGCACCCGGCACTCCGGCTGTTCCAATGGAAGCCAGAGTCGCAGCAACAATAATCATCAAGTACTGAGGAAAACCCAGCTTTATACCGAAAACCCCTGCAATAAACACAGCGCATACACCCTGATAAATAGCTGTTCCGTCCATGTTAATAGTAGCGCCGAGCGGCTGGACGAAGCTGGATATCTCTTTGGATACGCCGAGATTCTTCTGAGCGCAATGCATTGATATGGGAAGTGTCGCCGAGCTGGAACAAGTGCTGAACGCCACAGCCATAGCTTCAAAAAATCCTGAGAAGAACTGAGAAGGACGCATTTTGGCCCATATATATACTGCCCCAGAGTAGACAACCAGGGCATGGAGGATATTAACAAAATACACTACAAATATTACTTTGGCAAGGGGAATCAATACTTCGGCTCCACTTGTGCCCACTACCCAAGCAATAAGCGCAAATACACCGATAGGAGCATAGTTCATGATGATGCCAACAATTCTATACATTATTTCAGCTATGCTTTCAAAGAAGCTAAGTGCCGGCTTGCCCTTTTCTCCAATGAGAGAAATAGCTATTCCGACAAACAGAGCAAACACGATAATTTGCAGCATATTGTCGGTAACCATTGCATTGATGGCATTCGTAGGCACCAAGTTCAAGATGACATCTGCCGCCTTAGGCATGGGCTTAGCTTCATAAATGCCCACCTGTTTGAAGATATATCCGCCGGCAGGGTTAAAGATCACCGCAAATACGATTGCAAGAGTAATGGCTATTGCTGTTGTCACCAAGAAGTATAGAATCGTCTTTCCGCCTACCCGTCCCAGCTTCCTTAGGTCACCAATGCTGGATGCGCCCACCACAAGTGAACAGAAGACCAACGGAACAATGAGCATCTTTATGAGCCTTATGAAAAGGTCACCTAATGGCTTCACAACCGCAATGGATGGACCTACAATCAAACCCAACACAGCGCCTATGGCAAAACCGATTAGGATCTTGACCCATAGTTTCATCTGTAATCTACCCTCCTTTACTCACACATTTGACACGTGCCTACATCCGCTAATTCCGGCTCTAAGTCGCCTTCCATCACCCCCACTCTTATTCAAGTTCAGTTTCCTCTTTGTTGGCCGCCTAAACAGAACATGCGCGTTGCCATCTTAACAAACCGGTATCCAAAGACTACAGGTGATGACAAGCATCCCTGGCTCCGGTAGCCTTTATCTGATGATACTTGTTAAGATTATTACTCTTAGCTATTAGATATGACTGAAGGGTATTGGTTTAGAAGATATGTGGCATGATCAGTTCCAATGGGCAATGTTCATGATTCCATAGAAAAAGGAGCAATTCCTCGATGTGAAATGCTCCCATTAATACCGAAACCTATGAACATCACCTAAAGAGCATAGGTGATACCTCGCTCACGCAAGCGGGATCTTTATGAGAATAGGCATACGCTCCATTGAAAAGTTTTCCCCGTCACTGACATCACCCAAGCAAACCTCGCCCCCGTCCAGTCCATCAATGTGAATCTCCCCATACTTGTTACCTAGGTTGAGAAAGGCCACGTAAGCTGCACTTTCACCAAGCCACATGATCTTAACTACACCTTCAGCCAACTCCTCAATAAAGAACTTGTCACAACTCCCTTTGATTTTTTTGGCAAGCCCTAACACTTTCTGTATAAAGACTGTGAGCGCATGGTCTGCATCCTCCCAATTTACGGGATCCTTCTTGAAGAGGCTGGGTGACTTCTTGGCACCTATTTCCTGCCCGGCATGGATAAGCATGGCCCCTGGGAGTAACGCACAGAAGACAGTCCAATTCAATAGGGAGTCACGGCCTCTGATTACATCAGCTGCACGCGGATTATCGTGGTTTTCTACGAACCTAAGCTTGACTGCATCTTTTGGGTAAAGCGTCTCCTGGATATACAAGTGATTTAGGTAGTCACTAAGTGGGCGCCTCCCCTGAAAGTAATCCTTGAGGTATTCAAATCCATCATAATCGTAAGTCAAGTCAAAAGCCGTGTGGAGTTCGGGATCTGAATGTGCAGCGTAACCGCTATCCCGCATATACTTTGTGAAAGATTTCTCTATACTCTCCGCAAGCCAAATGACCTCTTTCTTCTGTCCCAGTCTATCACGGGCAGCGCACCAAAAGCTCAACGGGACGAGGGGGGCCACATCACAGCGAAATCCATCCACACCAAGGTCAACCCATTTCTCCAAGGTTTCAATTTGGTATGTCCAAAGGTCAGGCTGACAGTAGTCCAGATCATAAACATCCCACCAGTCGGGCACCTTCGTTAGGAAGTTCCCATCCGAGTCCTGCAAAAACCAGTCAGGATGTTCTCTCAGGAGAACACTGTCCCGTGATGTGTGGTTGTATACCACATCGATCATTACCTTCATGCCCAGCGAGTGTGCCTTATCTATTAACATCCGGAAAGATCGCTCATCCCCCAGATCAGGATTGACAGCGCGGTAATCCGCAATAGCGTAAGGGCTGCCTATGGTTCCTTTGCGCCCGGCAATACCTATGGGATGGATAGGCATTAGCCATAAGATATCCGTATGTAGGCTCCTAATCCTTTCAAGATCACGATAGATATCAGCAAATGTCCCGCCGGTAGAATGGTTTCTGGGGAAAACCTCATAAATAACTGCATTCTTCACCCAGTTCGGAGTGTCAACAGCCACCACAGTAACCTCCTATCCCTCACTATCTCAAGTAAAGCTTCTTTCTGATTCCATGACTGTTCCCAACTCATATGGATATTCTTTCAAGCAATACTTCTGGTAGTGCCTGGTTCATTCCTCCTTGGACAAGAGAAATTGGGGAATTGCTTTACTCCGGTTCAGTGCATTGTATTTCTTCATGACCTCAAGTAGCTGATGGATGTCGATAGCATCAACAGTGTTGTCATCCCGCCCAACAACGGTAGTAGCTTTGAGCATCGAGTTGATGACAGCTTCTTCAGTGGCTTCGACTACCGCAAGGAACAGCGCGGACATTGAGTTATTGGATACTACCTCGGTTTTGAAAGTCACAGGTCCATTATGCGGAATGAGCTGTGCGGTGGAGAAAGCTATGAAGAAATCCCCTGAACCGTTGCTGCCAAAAAAACCGGTCCTCGCAAGTCCGAGGCCTGCTCTCTTCGCTAACCGCTGTAACTGCCTTTGATCAAGCGGAGCGTCGGTGGCCACGACTATCATTACAGACCCATCCGGATCTTTGATTTCAGGTATCTCAGGAAAGTCGCCGCTGAATGAGTAGCGTCCCAACTCACGTCCGACAGGAGCGCCGTTTATAGTGAGGACTCCTCCAAAATTGGTCTGGACCAGTACACCTATGGTATAACCACCGCGATTAGGCGGGAGCACCCGCGACGATGTCCCTATACCGCCCTTCCATCCCATACAGGAGCCCCCGGTTCCTGCTCCGACAGTTCCTTCTTCCACAGGGCCTGACCGCGCATTTGCTATCGCCTCAAACACGTGCTCCTTTCGGACGTGTCTGCCCTGGATGTCATTGAGTATACCGTCGTTTACTTCACCTACAACCGGGTTGACCGTGCCTGTCTTGATACCTATCTCAGGATTGCTCCTGAGGGACCACTCAATCAGCGCATCTGCTACAAGCGGGGCGTTAAGAGTATTAGTAAGCGCTATGGGCGTCTCCAAGTTACCGAGTTCGTTCACCTGGTGCAAACCTATAGACTTGCCGAATCCATTGAAAACATATGACGCTGCAGAAACTTTCTCTTGAAACAGATTACCGCCATGCGGAAGAATTGCCGTTACACCTGTCCTGACCGGGCCTAGGCCCGGGATCAGTTGCCCTTTGCCTTCTATCAGGGTCGCGTGGCCGACCTTGACATCCATGACGTCTGTGATGGCATTCCACCTGCCCGGCACAAATATCCCAATATCGATTCCGATGTCCCTGGCACGGGGCCTGGCGCTCATCTTCATCATATTTGCATCCCTCTCATTGATATTCTCATGAAAACCTATTCCTCAGCAGTAGGACAACTCCTTCTGTTGTCTACATTCTTGCGGCCCCTTCCTTTTCTTACGTTATACTTCGAATATGTTTGCTGTTGTCAAGGTCTCGGTCGACGTAATTTTTATGCACGCTACCTCCAAAATAAAAAAAGCGTCCGAAAATGGACGCAAATGCATGTTGCCATAGACACTTAGCTAAGTTACGGTACTAACATAAGATTGGTGGAGGCGGCGGGAATCGAACCCGCGTCCGAAAAGGCAACTCGAAGAGCTTCTACGAGCGTAGCGTAGGATTTTAGTTTCGCCGAAGAGGCTCTCCCACGCAAGTTCCTCCAGGGCTATCTCGATAATCTTATCTCAAGTCCTCCGAGAATTGGACCGAAGAGCATCCTGGTTTATTTGACGCCCGCACCGGTCTCCCAGGATGAGCCCGGCTTGGACGGCTACTTTATTTAAGCAGCGTATGCGTAATCGTTATTGGCACTTATCGTGCGTTCCACCGTTTTACGAGGTCGGCGGGATCTCGGCTCGCTACTCTTGTTGTCACAGCTCCCCGTCGAAACCATATCGCCCCCACAAACTTTATCATCTCTTAAATCATCAAGATTAATCTATTGTCAAGATGCTCGCGCTCAGTATTGTGCTCTGTCCTTAATCACCTGATCAACTTGCCTCTTGATATCGCGCCTCTTGATGTCTTCTCTCTTATCATAAAGCCTCTTGCCCTTGGCAAGAGCAAGTTCTACCTTGGCACGGCCGCCTTTCAAGTACACTTTCAGCGGAATCAACGTAAAGCCTTTCTCTTGAGTCTTCGTGGTAAGCTTTCGTATCTCAGCCTTGTGAAGCAACAGCTTCCTCGTGCGCCGTGGCTCATGGTTAAACCTATTGCCGGCTTCATAAGGACTCACATGCATATCATATAGGAAAACCTCGCCATTCTCCACTCTGGCAAAACTGTCTCGGAGACTTAACATTCCTTGCCTGACAGATTTGATCTCTGTACCGGTTAGGGCAATCCCCGCCTCATACGTCTCACCTACATGATAATCGTGATATGCTTTTCGATTTGTGGCAACAATCTTATTATTCGCCAAACTGTCTCACCTGCACGCCAATTATAGCATGAGGGATCATATGGTTCAAGGGACCGATATAAGGGCGACATAAGGGTGATATAAGGGGATACACTATAGACCCAGCTCAGACGCAATACACTGCATCGCCGAAAGACCGATTTCTATAAATGTCTCAAGGTCAAGCCCTAATTCCGAACATGATTTCATTTGCTCCCTGTTGGCCCCTCGCGCAAACGAAGATTCCTTGAACCTGTTCATCACGAAACCTACATCAATAGCGTCTAATTTCTTCTCAGGATGGATGAGCGCAGCTGCCACAAGAAGCCCGGTCAATGGGTCCACTGCCCATAGAGCCTTGTCCAGAAGTGACTCTCGCAAAAGCCCGTGGCATTCATTGTGGGCCTTAACTGCATAGACAATGTCCCCATCAACCCCGAGCTCCTCAAGAAGTTCTCCACCTACTAAACTATGGCGCTCAGGATCATCTGAAGTCTTGTCATAGTCAATATCGTGGAGCAAGCCTGCGAGCGCCCATTTCTCTTCATCTTCACCAAGATGTCTTGCAAGAGCCGCCATGACAGCCTCTGCGGCAAGCATATGTTTTATCAAATTCCTCGTTTTCACATGCTGTTTAACAAGGTTTAGCGCATTTTCCCTGTTCATCCTTAGCAGCCTCCTTGATAGCATCACATTAGGTTACTTGAGTCTTGTATTTAGATGTTTTTCGCCTCACGCCCTTCCCATTCGTTAACAGGAGAAGAGCAGGGCTTTCCAACAATTCAAGAGTCAAGCAGCTTAATAAAGGCATACATAGATTAAGGTTAAGAAAAGCATGCCTCGGGCCAATGACCCGAGGCATGAAGGTTCGACATATACATGTATTTACTACCGTATTCCGGTCTATCTGCTTAGAACAGTCCGATTAGTGCATTTAGATGTAAGATTACCGGTGCAAATACAAGCGCCACTACAGTCATTAACTTGATTAAGATATTCAAGGCCGGTCCGGCAGTATCCTTGAAAGGATCTCCTACCGTGTCCCCGGTGACTGCAGCAGCATGAATAGGTGTACCCTTGCCTCCAAGATTACCCGCTTCTATATACTTCTTAGCATTATCCCAGGCACCGCCTGCGTTAGCCAGCTGAATCGCGAGAGGCACACCAACTACCAAGGATCCTGCCAGGACACCGCCTAGGGTTTCAGGGCCGAAGAATATCCCCACAAAAACAGGAATAAGCACTGAGACAAGACCGGGACCTACCATCTCACGGAGCGCAGCAGCGGTAGTAATATCAACGCACTGCGCGTAATCAGCCTTCCCTGTGCCTTCCATAAGTCCGGGAATCTCCGCAAATTGCCTGCGTACTTCTCCAACCACTTCAAACGCAGCCCGGCCCACGGCGTCCATGACTGAAGATGCAAAGACATATGGCACCATTGCGCCTACGAACAAACCTGCCACAACCTTAGCACTGAGTAGGTCTATGATATCAAGCTGCACTGCATGGACGTATGCAAAAAAGAGAGCCAGCGCTGTCAGCGCAGCAGAGCCGATGGCAAAACCCTTGGCAATAGCTGCAGTGGTATTCCCGGCTGCATCAAGAGAGTCAGTTACCTCTCGGACATGAGGCGGCATCTGAGCCATCTCAGCAATTCCACCTGCGTTATCCGATATAGGCCCATATGCGTCAACCGATACTGTCATGCCTGCGGTAGAGAGCATTCCAAGGGCTGCAATGGCTATGCCATAGACACCTGCGGTATAGAATGCAACCAGTGTAGAAATAGCGATGAAAACAAGAGGGACTACCGTGCTACGCATACTCAACGCGAACCCACTGATGATGTTCGTAGCAGCTCCGGTACGGCACGTCTCAGCAAGATCTTCGATTGCCTTTCCGGACGTGTATCTCTCAGCAGTCCGTCCAATGACCATACCCGATAAGAGACCAAACAAAGCTGCCCAAAATACGCTAAGCTCACCATAGTAATACTTGCTCAGGAAAAAGGCTCCAATGATAGCCAACCCGGCGCTGATGAAAGTCCCCCTTCGCAAAGCGCCTCCCGGATCTCCATCTGTCTCGCTGGTTCTAACGAAGAATGTTCCAATGATGGAAACGATAATTCCCATACTGGCCAAACCAAGAGCAAACATGATTTTCTTGAAGCTATCAGGGCCGGACAGGCCGGTTGCGACTGCTATGACAAGAGCAGATACGATTGCCCCTACGTAGGACTCATAAAGGTCCGCACCCATTCCCGCCACATCCCCAACATTATCGCCTACAAGGTCAGCAATAACTGCCGGGTTTCTCGGGTCATCCTCAGGAATGCCTTTTTCTACCTTACCCACAAGGTCTGCACCGACATCGGCGGCTTTAGTGTATATACCCCCTGCGACCCTGGCAAACAGAGCCACGAGGCTTGCCCCCATACTGAACCCGGATATTAATCCTACTGCGGAAAATACATCTCCGCCGGGTAGCTTAGTCATTATGTAATAGACAAGGGACAAGGAGAATAACCCGATGCTAACTACATACATTCCCATGACTGCACCGCCGGGAAATGCCACCCTTAGTGCTTCATTAAAACCACGGGTTGCAGCCTGAGTAGTTCTCCCATTAGCGGCTGTGGCAATCTTCATCCCTACGTATCCTGCAGAAACTGATGTGATCGCTCCTACTAAGAATGCTATTGCACTATGAATATTAGTCGCAAATATGAGAACTGCGAAAACCGCAGCAATGAAAATGAAAACGACTCTATACTCCCGCTTCAAAAACGCCATGGCGCCTTCCTGTATGGCACCTGACAGTTCTTGTATAGTCTCATCCCCCGGATCTTTATTCATAACATACTGTACAAGATAAATGACAAAAAGTAGGCCTATACCTCCGGACAAAGTTGCATACAGAATGGAAGACGGATTAATAGGTAACATTAAACACTCACCTCTGAATAATCGTATCACTATCGATTTCCGTAACTGCTATGCACTGTTCCTCAGTTAACATCCTATCTTAGTACAAGTAATACTACTATTCTTAGTACGAATAATGCTACTTTAGCACAGTCAGTAGTACTGAAGATACTAGAAACAATACCGCTACTACAGATGTCATCGTACTCAGGAATCCTTCCATTTTCTTGTTCTTGGAGGAAAACAATCGTCCTCCCCCGCCGATTGATCCCAGCCCCTCACCCTTACTTGGTTGAAGGAGCACTACAGCAATAAGCGCTATAGATATCACAAATTGAAATACTACGAGACCTGTATGCAAGGCGCGCCACCCCCAATATATTCTCTTCAGAGGAGAGTAACCAACAAGCTAAATCCAATTCTAACACACGCTACGCAAAGCAGCAAGACATGTAAGAGACAGCTTGCCTATCAACGTGTCAAATCTTGGTAAAGCGGCGCCCGAAACTCTCCTCAGGGAGCTAGTACTCACCTATATCCGAAATCCTCTGCGCCCCGCATATTCTGAAGCCTCATCTAACACGTCCTCGATCCTCAAAAGCTCATTGTACTTCGCTACCCTGTCTGTACGACAAGGGGCGCCGGTCTTTATCTGACCGCTGTTTGTCGCTACTGCAATATGGGATATGGTTACATCTTCAGTTTCACCCGAGCGATGAGATATCACAGCAGTATAACCTGCACGCTGAGCCATCTCAATCGCAGCTAAAGTTTCAGTAAGGGTACCGATCTGATTTACCTTGATAAGGACTGAATTTGCGACCCCGCCTTTGATGCCTCTCTCAATCCTTTCGGTGTTCGTGACAAAGAGATCATCGCCGACAATTTGCACACGGTCGCCAATTGCTTCAGTCATCTTCTTCCAGCCGTCCCAGTCATCTTCGGCAAGACCGTCTTCAATAGATATGATTGGGTATTTCCGGACAAGATCTGTCCAGAATTCCACCATCTCCTCGCTGTTCCGCTTCCTCCCTTCTCCTTCAAATACGTACGCGCCGTCCTTGTACATTTCAGTAGCTGCAGGATCCAAGGCTATCAGGACTTCCTCACCAGGCTTATAGCCTGCGAGCTCTATAGCGTTTACTATCAGATCCAGAGCCTCCTCGTTAGACTTAAGATTCGGAGCTATGCCTCCTTCATCTCCTACTGCGGTGCTTAGGCCTTTCTTCCTAACTACACCGCGAAGACTGTGGAAAACCTCAGCACCCATACGAAGAGCTTCAGCAAATGTGAGGGCGCCCACCGGAGCTATCATGAATTCTTGGATATCCACGTTATTGTCAGCATGGGCCCCACCATTTAGGATATTCATAAGAGGCACAGGCAGGACATGTGCCGACGTTCCCCCGATATAGCGATACAAGGGGAGTTCAAGTGCTTCCGCAGCAGCCTTGGCGCATGCAAGAGATACAGCAAGAATCGCGTTTGCCCCTAGCTTCTCCTTAGTGGGAGTACCATCTAGCTCTATCATGAGATTATCTATTTCCATTTGCTCTGTTGCATCATAACCTTCGAGTTCAGGTCCAATCACTTCATTGATGTTATCCACTGCCTTCCGCACACCCTTACCGGCGTAACGGTGTTCATCACCGTCTCGAAGCTCAAGTGCCTCGTACGAACCGGTGGACGCCCCTGAAGGCACAGCAGCCCGTCCCACACTACCGTCAGCCAGGGTGACTTCAGCCTCTACTGTCGGATTGCCGCGAGAGTCGAGGATCTCTCGTGCGTATACGTCTACAATAATCGTCATCCAACTACCCCTTTCCAAGGTCAAGCCTTTACTATAGCGGCAAAACTGGATGCGTCTAAACTCGCACCACCTACAAGCGCCCCGTCTATATCTGATTGACTGAGCAGCTCAGCTATATTGCCGGGCTTAACGCTTCCACCGTACTGTATTCTGATTTCATCGGCAATTCTGGAATTGAAAACTTCAGCTACGGTGTTTCTGATAATGCCTATTACCCTATTCGCTTCATCAGCAGACGCAGTGCGCCCTGTACCTATTGCCCAAACAGGCTCATATGCAATTACTATACGCTCAGCGCCATTGGTCTTTATGCCTTCAAGAGCTGCCTTTGTCTGCCTTGTCACTACCTGTTCAGTCTTGTCGTCCTCCCGCTCTTTCAAGGTCTCTCCAACGCAAATTATAGGGAGCAGACCGTTTAGCATAGCGGATTTTGCTTTTCTATTTACGCCCTCGTCAGTTTCGCCGAAATACGTCCGTCTCTCAGAGTGTCCGAGAATAACGTACTTACACCCAATACTCCTGAGCATTATCGGAGAGACTTCACCTGTGAAGGCGCCTTCAGCTTCCCAATGCATGTTCTGGGCGGCAAGCTGTATGTTGCTACCACGAAGCGCCTCACCAACCGCGTGAAGAGCAGTGAATGGAGGGCACACTACTATCTCCACATCGCCGGCATCCTTAACCAGACCCTTCAAATCGTTGACCAAAGCTACAGCTTCGTCTACAGTCTTGTACATTTTCCAATTTCCTGCAATTATGTGCTGCCGCAAACTTCTTTCACCCCTATTACTTATTCTTAAGCGCTGCGACACCTGGAAGGACCTTCCCCTCGAGAAACTCAAGAGATGCGCCTCCCCCTGTAGAAACATGGGTCATCTTGCCGGTAAACCCCATTTCTTCAAGGGCAGCCGCTGAATCCCCACCCCCAACTATAGTTACGGCGTTGGAATCCGCAAGCGCTTTTGCGACTCCCCTGGTACCTTCAGCAAATGGTTTCATCTCAAACACACCCATAGGACCGTTCCATACCACTGTCTTGGCGTCAGCAATCTCGCGACTGAACTCCTTAACTGTCTCAGGTCCTATGTCGAGAGCCTGCCAATCCTCAGGAATCTCGTTTATCGGAACTACCTTGACATTGGCGTCCTCCGCGAACTTGTCAGCGACTACCACATCAACAGGTAGCAGGAACTTGACCCCTCGAGTCTTTGCCTTCTCCATAAGCTCGTTCGCTAAGTCCAACTTCTCCGGGTCAACAATGGACTTACCGATTTCTAAGCCTTTTGCTTTCAAGAAAGTATAGGTCATCCCTCCGCCAACTATTAGGACATCCACTTTCTCAATGAGGTTCGAGATAACCCCTACCTTATCCTTAACTTTAGCACCGCCTAGAATCGCAACAAAAGGGCGAACAGGTTCGAGCAACGCCTTACCCATGACTTCAATCTCTTTCTCCATAAGGAAACCTGCGACACCAGGCAAGAATTTGGAAACGCCCTCAGTGGATGCGTGGGCACGATGAGCGGCACCAAAGGCGTCATTCACATATATGTCAGCCAAAGCTGCCAGAGATTTCGCAAATTCCTCACCGTTAGCTTCTTCCTCTTGATGAAACCTAAGGTTCTCAAGGAGAACTACATCGCGATCCTTCATGGACTTAACCGTAGCTTCTACCTGCTCACCAACGCAATCATCAAGCTTCCGGACAGATTGTTTGAGCAACTCCTCAAGTCTCTTAGCAACCGGAGCGAGGCTGAATTCATCTCTACGTTGTCCCTTAGGTCGTCCCAGGTGAGATGCGAGTATCACTTTGGCTCCTTGTTCTAAGAGATACTTGATAGTTGGAAGAGCAGCCCTGATACGTGTATCATCGGTAATCTTGCCTTCATTGTCCAATGGAACATTGAAGTCTACCCTTACCAGCACACGCTTCCCTTTTACATCAATGTCTCTTACTGTAGCCTTAGGCATAAAGCCATCACACTCCTCTGCCTATCCGAACCAACAACCATCATTGTAGAGGCTTATAGCCCTTTCTTAGCCATAAACACAGCCAGGTCTACGACACGCGTGGAGTATGCCCACTCATTGTCATACCAGGCAATCACCTTTATCATGTTGCCGTCCATTACCATTGTTGACAGCCCATCCACAATGGAGGAATGCGGGTTACCGTTAAAGTCCTTCGATACCAGAGGCTCTTCTGTGTATTCAAAGACATCCTTAAGTTCACCTTCAGCTGCCTTCTTGAACGCTGCATTTACTTCTTCTACACTGGTAGATTTCTCTGTCTCCACAACAAGATCAACCACTGACACGTTTGGTGTAGGAACTCTCATAGCGAAACCATTGAGCTTCCCATCCAACTCAGGCAATACTTTAGCTACCGCCCTGGCTGCACCGGTGGTCGTAGGTATGATTGAAAGGCCTGCCGCCCTCGCGCGTCTCAAATCCTTGTGCATAAGATCAAGTGTATGCTGGTCATTTGTGTATGCGTGGACTGTCGTCATGAGCCCCTTGATTATCTTGAAATTGTCGTTAAGTATCTTTGCGACAGGTGCAAGACAGTTTGTCGTGCACGATGCATTTGATACGACGTTGTGCTTAGCCGGGTCATAGCTTCCTTCATTTACGCCCATAACAACAGTGAGAGCGTCTCCCTTTGCAGGCGCAGTGATGACAACTTTCTTGGCGCCTGCTTTCAGATGATTGGCTGCCTTGTCAGGGTTGGTGAATACGCCTGTGGACTCTATGACAATATCCACACCCACATCACGCCACGGAATAGCTGCCGGATCTCTTTCAGAGAAAACCTTCACTGTATTGCCGTCCACAACTATGTTTCCGTCTTTCATTTCCACATTCCCCGGGAATATACCGTGAACAGAATCATACTTTAATAGATGAGCATTAGTCTTCGCATCAGCAAGATCATTGATAGCTACAATCTCCACATCTTGATTCTCATAAGCTGCCCTATACACTAACCTACCTATTCTTCCAAACCCATTAATACCAATCTTCACCGACATGTCTCTTTCCCCCTATTTCTTGACTTCGAGTATTCTTAAAGCTCCGGCCTCGTCTATGACGAGAGCTTCTCTCGCGTGGTGTTTTACCACTGCGAGTAATGCCTGAGCTTTGTTTGCGCCACCTGCGACCACAATAGTCTTCTTCCCCCAAAGATCCTCCGGACGAATGCCCATGCTGGGAGTATAATAGACCATATTTCCCTCATTATCAAAGTAATATCCGAACATCTCTGCCACAGCGCCTAACGACTTTAAGATTTCCACTTCCTCCGGAGGTATGTTTCGCCTCATTACCATCTCTTCTAGGGTCCCCACTCCATGGATAACAATTCTAGCTGTCTTAATAAGTTCAAGGATTTCTTTGATGCGTGGCTCATTCACAATTCTGGATATCGTCTCCGGATGAAGATCATCAGGCACATTCAACACCCGGTACATCCCTCCGAGTAGCCGAGCCATATCAACGGCAACCGAATCTGCCTGTATGTCTACCTCCTCTCCAAGGCTACCTCTTGTAGGAACTACAGTAATATTTCTTGGCCATCCGGATGGCACTATTGCCTTTGCCACCTCTACCATTGTGGTTCCTCCACCTGCGGCAACAATATCTCCTTCTTCAACAATTTCCCTGAGAATCCGGACAACCGCCCTACCCATATCCTTCTTGACAGCAGGATCACGATTAGAATCCCCTGCCACAACTACGATCTGTCTTATGGGCAATAAACGTTCCAGCGACTGCTCTAACCCAGCAAAACCCCGTAACTCCCTGACATATTGCCCTAATTCTTGGAAGATGATCTCACCGTCTGACGTCAAGTTAACACCTGAGGAGCTTACTGAAACAAAACCTTGCCTCCTCAAAAACTCGAGCTCGCTTCGAACAGTCCGTTCTTTGACTGAAAGGTGCGCAGAAAGAGTTCGTCTGCCTATGGGCTGATAAAAGTGGACATGACGTAAGATGGAATAGCGGATTTCAAGAACCTTGACAATTTCCGGAGCTATCTGTCGCTGCAAACTCACGAATTTGTCCATGAAAACGATCCTCTCTTGTTGGGACACATATCGTCCCGGCACAATAAATATTGTCCCGCTTGGGGGAAATAAAAAGTGCTATTGCCTTCTCTAGCTTATTCTCTTTGCAGCATTAAATTCCTTCTACTCCTAGCAAAATCTTTTCCTCAAAGTAGAAGCTAAGATACCTTCTTCCTCTCGATACTTTGCCACTGTTCTACGGGAGATCTTAATACCTTGCCTGAGAAGGACTTCCTTGATAGCCCTGTCACTAAGAGGTTTCTCCCGGTCTTCTCCATCCACTATCTCATGGATCATCTTCTTTACGCTCTCACTTGACGCGCCTCTTCCATAGACTGTCGGAACTCCGCTGGTAAAGAAGAACTTCAGCTCAAAAGTGCCCCTTGGAGTCGCCACATACTTTCCTGCTGTCGCCCTGCTTACTGTAGATTCATGTACTCCTACCTCGTTAGCTACTTCCTCAAGCGTGAGGGGCCTCAAATACTTGACACCCCTGTCAAAGAAATCCCGTTGAACTCTGACAATACATTCTATGACTTTCTCAAGAGTCTGCCTACGTTGCTCAATACTGCGTATAAGCCATAGGGCGGAATTGAGTTTTGATTTCACATAGTCTACAGCCTCATTCTGGTTCTTATCTGATGTACTCAGCATTCTTCTATAAAGAGGATTTATGCTAAGGCGTGGGGCAGATACGTCATGGACAATCACTACATACTCGTCTCCAACCCTCTCTATGCTTGCATCCGGCTCAACATAAGCAGGCCCATGTTCCCCGGAAAATTGTCGTCCCGGCTTAGGATCGAGAGTCCTTATCAAATCACATGCATCCTGAACCTCCATGACGTCGACTTCTAATTTCGCCGCAATCTTGATAAGTCCACCCTGGGCCATGTCATCCAAGAACTCCTCTATCAGATTCCTTGCCAGTTCCAGTTTATCAGATGCTATGTTTGAAGTTTTTAGGGTCTCCAGTTGCATCAGAAGGCATTCTTTCAGGGTTCGTGCACCAACACCTGTCGGCTCAAATTGCTGAATTACTCTAAGAACCGTCTCAACCTCTTGACAAGAATCACCGGACATAGATGCTATTTCAGAAATCTCCATACGGAGATAGCCATCATCGTCAATCCCTCCAATGATAACAGCGCCAACTCTCATCTGAGCCTCGCTGAGGGATGAAAGGTGTAATTGCAGCATGAGATAATCATGAAAGGTCCCTATATCGCTTACAAAAGACTCATACGACACCTGAGGCTCACTGCGGCGTTCTCGGGGTCCTGTGTACCCTATGTCACTTGCGTCTTCAAAATACAATTCCCAGTCTATATCATGATCTGTCCGGTCTTCGTCCTCTTCTAAGGGATCGTTTCCTTCTTGGATGTCAGGCATATCCCCGTCTCTGTCTTCGTCTTTATCCTTAAGCTCAAGAAGCGGATTTTCCAGCATTTCTTCGGCTATATACTGTTCCAGCTCCATCCAAGGCAATTGAAGAATGGTTATGGCCTGGCGAAGCTCTGGAGTAATCACAAGCTTCTGGACTTGCTTAAGATTCATCTCATAACCAATCCTCACTACCTGACACCTCCTACAATACAGTATTCGAGAAGTCACTGGAATTTCCTTTGCTTCATCCAAACAGGAATCTTATCCCATATTGTCGTCCAAGCGTGATGCCATGTCAACAATTCTCCTCATTCTGTGATTGACAGCAGATTTGCTTATGGGCGGTGATAACATTTGTCCAAGCTCCCTTAACGTTACCTCAGGATTAGTCAGCCTGAGCCCGGCAATCTCCTGAAGTCCGGGGGGCAACGACTTCAGCCCTATGAATTCGTCAATGGTTCTTATCGCTGCAACCTGGATGAGGCCTGCATCTACAGCCTTTGTCAAGTTAGCGGTTTCGCAGTTTACCACTCGATTTACATCCCCGCGCACACCGCGAATCACTCTTACACTTTCCAGGGTAAGAACTGCAGAGTGCGCACCCATTACTCTAAGCAACTGAGCCACATCGTCCCCACCCTTGACATAGACCATGTGCCCCTTTTTGCGCCGGGAAATCTTAGGCACTACACTAAAAGACTCAGCAAGACGCACTATACCTCTGGCATGAACGGCACTATCTGTCATGAATTCCATGTGATACTCTTTTTCCGGATTTTGCACATATCCTCTGGCAAGAAAAATCCCGCGAAGGTAACATCTAAAACAGCATTGCCTGGGCAATACTTCCCAAGGGACACCATTTCTCATAGAAGTGCTGCCACCTCTTTGTGAGACCACACCAATATCTTGCAGCACCTGTAAAGCACCGTCATCACCCGGCAGTTCCACAATATACTGATTCCCGGGAAGTCCACCCCTGCGACGAGTGAATCTTACTTTGGGTTTCACTTGATAGATACTGCGGACAAATGCCATTATCTTACGGGCTACGGCTGCGTTTTCAGTCGAAATCTCAAACACCGGCCCGGGTTCGTCACCGTTTTGGCGCATCTCTACTCTACCGCTGCTCCTGGCAATCGCAGAGAGTTCAGCGATCATACAGCACTCAGCCGTAGGCATCATGCGTGCCAGCTCACCCTTTGTCTCTACATAGAACACGGGAGACATCACCCAAAATCATTCTATCACAAGCCTAAGAATGTCGTGTAGTAATAATCTACCTCTGTTTCGGAATATAGGTACCTAGGATACGGCCTGTACAGGCCTGTACAAAGCAAAGCGGAGGATTCTACTATGATAAATACCATTTGGCTCATGATGATTGTCCTTGGTGTGTTTACAGGGATTATCACAGGAACGTCAGCCGAGATAACCAGGGCGGCTATTGAAAGCACAAACTCAGCAGTGAACATATGTTTTGGATTCATCGGTGTTATGACAATGTGGAGCGGTCTGATGAAAATAGCAGATTCCGCAGGACTGACAAGATGGCTTGCAACCATCACCGCTCCGGTGGCACGCCTTCTTTTCCCTTCAGTGCCTAAGGATCATCCTGCACTTGCTGCAATTACCATGAGTATAGTTGCGAATCTCCTTGGCATGGGTAACGCTGCAACCCCTCTCGGGTTAAAAGCCATGGAAGAGCTGGCATCACTTGGCGAAACCGGGGACATAGCCAGCGATGCCATGTGCACCTTTGTCTCGATTTCCACCGCAGGAATTACCCTTGTACCCACGACCATCATAGCAATTCGGGCACAGTATCATTCCCACAACCCGGCCGAAGTGGTTATGCCCATCATTCTCATGAATATCCTTGCCACCTTCGTCGCAATAGCCGCAGACAGGTTTTTTCGCCCTGTATCTAAAGGTTACTAAGCAGAGTGCTGCCAATCTTCTACATTTTTTGGAGCATAAGTCCGTTGCATTCCAACGGGATGCGCCGCAAATGCGCCGTCCCTCAAACGCAACACCGACACCTGACTATAACCGAGGCTCCGCAGCCATCCGGATAAACTAC
Source organism: Firmicutes bacterium UBA5449 (assembly GCA_002424305.1). GTDB lineage: Bacteria > Bacillota > SHA-98 > UBA4971 > UBA4971 > UBA4971. The sequence continues at coordinate 21,497 of DIQZ01000067.1, read as the reverse complement.
TTCAAAGGAGGACCCAAGCATGCTGATAAAAATCATTACCTTCGCTTCTAACCTTGTCATACCTCTCATGATCGCAATAATCTGCATTGCAGGATACATAAAGAAAGTAAATATATACGACACATTCATAGAAGGCGCAAAAGAAGGGTTTACAGTTGCAGTGAGATTGATTCCCTTTTTGGTGGGGATGTTTGTGGCCATTGGAATCTTCCGCGAATCCGGCGCACTTTCTATCCTCACTCAGATCCTCTCTCCTGTAGCAGGACAGCTGGATATGCCAAAAGAGTTACTTCCCTTGGCACTCATCAGGCCTCTTTCCGGAACCGGCGCGCTGGAAGTCACTATAGACCTTATTCGAAAATTCGGACCTGACTCTGTCATAGGAAGAATGGCATCTACAATGCAAGCAAGTTCTGAGACAACAATCTACGTCATAACTGTTTATTTCGGCGCAGTGGGAATAAGAAAAACCAGGCATTCATTGGCAGCAGGCCTTCTGGCAGACTTAGTCGCATTCCTGTCATCAGTTGCGATATGGCGGATTATTATAGGCCTTGGCAGCGTCAACCACCCATATTTTTGAAGAATGGTTTGCCTGTCATAGAGACAACTCTCATTATGGCCTTGGCAAGGCGCCCAGGATCATGTCTGGCATAGTCCATATTAGAGATAAGGTCTTCTTCTATGACTTTGATCCCGAGGGGTCTGAATCTCTCCCTGTCAATATCAACGGGATACGCGCCTTCTTGACCGTATTTCTCCGCTAATTTCTCAGGAACACCGCCTGAGTTTATCAAGACATAGTCGATAATCCCTGTTCCTGCATGATCTATTATAGCTTTCACATGATCTGCAGCAGTGAAGCAGTCCGTCTCTCCTGGTTGGGTCATTACATTACACACATATATTCTTGGTGCCCGGCTCTCACGGATAGCGTCGGCAATTCGAGCAACCAGCAAGTTTGGAATCACGCTGGTATAGAGGCTCCCCGGTCCTAAGACTACCGCGTCTGCTTCAGCAATGCTTTCAAGAGCCTCAGGAAGCGCTTGAGGATTTCCTGGCTGAAGAAACACTCTCTCAATACCCATGCTACACTTGCCAATGGTGGATTCACCGTACACGACCTCGCCCCCCTGGCATTCGGCAACGAGGACTACATTCTCAAGAGTAGACGGAAGCACTCGACCTCGCACTGCCAGCACTCGACTGGACTCTTTCACTGCCTCTTCAAAATCCCCGGTGATAGCGGACATAGTTGCAATAAAAAGATTTCCGAAGGTATGCCCTCCTAATCCTGTGGGGTCACCTTGCGGAAACCTATATTCAAAAAGACGAGCCATAAGAGGCTCAGAATCAGCAAGCGCCACCAGGCAGTTGCGGATATCACCCGGGGGAAGCACTCCCATCTCTTTCCTGAGCCTGCCTGAACTCCCTCCGTCATCAGCCACTGTGACTATGGCAGTTAGATTGCCGGTAAACTCTTTTAGGCCCCGAAGCAACGTAGATAAACCCGTGCCTCCGCCCACCACCACTATTTTAGGGCCACGCCCAAGCTCGTATCGCCTGTGCAAAGTCTCCACAACTCGATGACCGTATACAGGTCTAAGAGTCTTGATTACTATACGAACTGCCATTACAGCAGCGAAGGTAGATATCCCTACGCCAACAAGGGTTACAACAAGACCCGGCATCCACCCCCTTGAAAGAGATATGGCGCCAACTACAGTAAGCGCCACTCCAACAAAGAACAGAAAAGACCACTTTCTTAAGTCCAAGTGAGGATTCAACCAGTCGGCAACACTCATTCCACTACCTCTCCTACTCAGCAAGTCTTTCGGGAATATCCTTATCCCTATGTTCTGCAGTTACGCTGTATCCTTGTTCTCTCAAGAATCCGGTGAGGCGGTTTGCAATAGCGACTGATCGATGTCTTCCCCCCGTACATCCTATTCCTATTATCAACTGAGCTTTACCTTCCTTTGTGTATTGCGGCAAGAGAAACGTCATAAGGTCAAAAAGTTTATGAAGGAACACACCTGTCACCCGGGAACGGAACACATATTCTCTGACAGCTTCAGATTCTCCTGTGAGCGGACGTAAGGCGTCTACATAATAGGGATTCGGCAAGAATCTCACATCAAAAACCAAGTCCGCATCTATGGGAATACCATGCTTGAACCCAAATGACATCACAATAACGTCAATTCCCTTCTTAGGGCTCAACTTCACAAAGCTCGCCACTATTCTTTCACGAAGCTGCTTAGGAGTAATATTTGATGTATCTATGATACGTGTAGCCTTCTCGCGGACTTCGCCGACCTTCCGACGCTCTTCACTGATCCCCTCTATAATACCGCCTTCTGAGGAAAGAGGATGACGCCGGCGAGTCTCCTTGAACCTACGTACAAGTGCTTCATCTGATGCCTCAAGAAACAGGATTTCATATTCGACACCCATTACCTCCAAAGCATCCAGCGCTGTAAATAGCTTATCGAAAAACTCGCGACTCCTTATGTCTACTACTAAAGCTATCTTATCGATCTTTCCTTCTGATTGTGCCGCAAGTTCAGCAAACTTTGGGATCAGCATCGGAGGGAGATTATCCACACAGAAGAAGCCGAGATCTTCAAATGCGCGCACTGCCTCACTCTTGCCTGCACCTGAAAGTCCTGTAATTATCACAAATCGCTCTTTATACAATGCTCAAGACCCCCGCTTCTCGTCAACTTCCAATCCTTATGAATCATGGACAAGAAACTATGTTCAATATATTTTAGTATACCATAGTCCTTGTACCCGGTCCCGGGACAAAACCATTCGCTGATGGCTCTAGCTCGTCAGCAGCCGCCTTATCCAAAATCAGAGTGCAATCCGGATGGAGCTGTAAAACAGAACTGGGAACCATCTCAGTAACCGGACCGTGCACCGTCTGGTTGATAGCACGGGCTTTTTCGGCGCCACTGGCCAGTAAGATGATTTTTGTGGAATTCATGATCGTTCGGATCCCCATAGAAATCGCCTGTCTCGGTACAGAATCGGGATCCTCTCCAAAGAATCTGGCGTTAGCCTCAATAGTCCTTTTAGCAAGGTAAATAGGACGGGTAAGGGATCCGAATTCTGTTTTTGGTTCGTTAAAACCAATGTGTCCGTTACGCCCTATCCCAAGCACGGCAAGATCAATGCCGCCGGCTCTTTTAATTGCCCATTCGTATGCCAGTGATTCCTCCTCAGGATTCTCAATAAGTCCATTTGGAATACGAACCCGGTCTTCGCTTACATTAACATGATTGAAGAATTTGTCATACATATAGTAATGGTAGCTTGATTCATGATTCAGCGGAAGACCTATGTACTCATCAAGGTTGAACGTGGAGACTTTAGACAAATCCAATCCTTCTTCTTTGTGCATCCTGATTAACTCAGCATATAAGCCCAATGGAGTTCCGCCGGTTGGCAATGCAAATACACTGTCAGGTTTACTTTTTACTTCGGCAGCTACAACTTTAGCCGCCTCTCTACTCATTATCTCATAGTCGTCTGTAACTATGACTTTCACACTCTCGCCTCCAGTTACCTAATTAAGCCTCACCAGAAGCTCACAGGTAGATTCTAAGTATGACACCACTTCTGCACTGAAAAAGCAGCAGCGATTTGTGGTAGCCTGCTAATTACTTAAGTTTACGTGAGGATACCCCTCACCATATGTACGACATTGCCATTTACAATGGTTGCCCGTACATTAAAGGACTCATCCAGCAGCACAAGATCAGCATCCTTACCCACCTCGATGCTGCCTTTCTTGTCATCTACACCGATTATCCGGGCCGGATTGGAAGAAGCCATTACAATAGCCTCTTCCAATGAACATCCGAGTTCGAGGACAGCATATTTCACCGCGGCATCCAATGTAAGGGCGGATCCTGCAAGACCCCCATCTGGAAGTCTAACTGCTCCGTGGCGGTAGATGACTTTCTGTCCACCCAGTTCGTAGTCACCCTCAAGCATCCCGGCAGCCCTTGTTGCATCTGTTATCAGGGCAAGTCCTTCCTTCCCTTTGCACCTCATGAGTATCTTGGCAGCAGCAGGATGAACATGAAATCCATCAAGTATTATATCCGCAGTAAGCCTCTGACACGAAAGCATTGCCCCAACCATCCCCGGATGTCTGTGGTGCAGGCCACTCATGGCATTATAGGCATGAGTGACATGGGTTGCGCCTGCTTCAACCGCATTAAGAACCTGATCATACGTAGCAGATGAATGCCCCAGAGAAATCCTGATTCCCACATCTACTGCGTGCTTGATAAGGTCGAAAGCTCCAGGCATCTCCGGCGCGACAGTAATCATTTTGACATGCCCGTTCGATGTCTCGGCGAGTTCGTCCAATTCTTCTATGGAAGGCTCACGTATACCTGCAACATGTTGAGCGCCTTTTGATTCAGGATTAACCCATGGGCCTTCAAGATGGAGTCCTAAAATCTCAGCGCCTGAAGAGGTCTTGGCTCCTACGATTTCATCTATTAATCTCACTATAGAAAGCAAGATCTCGTGTGGAACGGACATGGTCGTCGGCAGAATTCCTGTGGTACCGTGGGCTGCATGAGAAAGACAAAGCTTCTCAAGAGATTCAAAGGTTCCGTCAAGAGTATCGCATCCCCCTCCACCGTGGGAATGAATATCAATGAACCCGGGCACAAGTGTCAGACCGGTTCCGTCAATAATCTCATACTCTTGATCATGTTCATGATCATGCTCATAATCATACTCGGGTTCAGCTTCAAGGCCGGCACTTTCCATAGGACTGACTCTTAAAATGACACCATCTTCGATTATTAGAACTCCTGATTGAACTAAACCGTTAGGCGTTAGTATGTCAGCACCCTTTATTATCGTCATTGGACCTCCCCCAAGCAACGATAAGATAAGGAAAAGAAAACATTGTTATTCCTTCACGACCGGATCTCTAACAGCGACGCTCTTACGCGTTGCACTATAGTCTCATCAATATCCTGTCCCACTTCGCGAATGCCCAAAAAATAGGCGCCTGCGACCGGAGGGAACTCAGGCCTGGTAAGCCTTGACAAGGGAGCTGCTTTCACCAGCTCTTTCATGAGCGCCTCGGAAACCCGGCTGCCTGACTTGAAGACCCCGCCTGTGGTAACACATGGAAATGCCGTGCTTTCCATCTTGAGAGCCTTTGCCACTGCGCCTGCTGCAATCCCGAGTTCAGCGCCGGCTTGCCCCAGTATCCGAATGGCTGTTTCATCTCCCTTTCCGGCAGATTCTGCTACAATTACTGCCAGATTCGCGATGTTAATTCTACCAAATTCATCAGCATAAGCTAACCTTACAAGTCCGTCTACATTGCTTATGCGAAAATGATCAATAATTGCCTGAGACAGCAAAGTAGGTTGTCCACGACCGTCAGCAGCTCGCGTCACAGAGTTGAGAGCCGCCCGGCCAATATGATAAGCACTGCCTTCATCTCCCAGGATGTATCCCCAGCCCCCTGCCCTCGCCCGCTTTCCTTCTTCATTAATACCAAAAGCTATTGAACCTGTACCTGCAATTACCACAACCCCGGGATCCCCCATTGTCCCGCTGGCAAGGGCTATTATCGCATCATTATCCACTACAACCCTTCTTGCTATTCCCAAGGTTTGGAGAGCCTTGGTTATCTGCTCTCGCTCTCCGGGCCTGTCTACCCCTGCAATGCCTATCCACATGACTTCAAAGCTGCATTTCTCATGTGAACAATACTCGTCCACCGCGCAGAGCAGTTCTTTGATGACCCGAAGCACGCCGTCTCCCCCGACAAGTTGGTAATTAGCAGGACCGGATGATGTTCTTGCAAGAATTTCTCCTTGTGTTGTCCCGATCAGACAGTCAGTCTTCGTGCCCCCTGCATCCACTGCAATGATAAGATTCATGTCTTACCCTCGCACCTTCCCTCTGCCACGCAAAAACTCAGTTATTTTCCGAACATCTGTATTGATTACATATTCATCGCTGAGTCCGACCGATTTCACAATCTTGATTGCATCATCAAACCTACCCACCAAAGACGTATGATGAGCATCACTCCCTATTACAACGGTAGCACCTTTTTCCGCTGCAAGTTCTGCAAACTTTATGCAGTTCTCCAAGCTTTCCAGCCTAGTGACGGTAAGAGATGCGTTGTTGATCTCCATAAGCTTGCCAAGATCCCTGGCTGCAGTGACTATTTCCGCTATGTCCACCGGGAAAACGGGATTTCCAGGATGCACGATACCGTCTACATAAGGGTTTTCCAGTGCTCCTATCATCGCTTGAGTGTTCCTTACAATTCCGCTGTCATCATACCCTGTATGAGAGTGAAACCCCGCAAATACAATATCCAGCTTTTGTAGCATACGATCAGGTAAATCAAGTTCACCTGACGGGCTCACTATATTCGCTTCAATACCCTTTAACACCTGAATCCCGGATATCGTAGACGGGATCACACGCAAGTTACCAAAGTAGTATAGATGAGGGCCACCCGGCATGTTAGGCCCATGGTCAGTGATTGCAATCATTTCCAGTCCTATGTCAGCTGCAGCCTGAACCATTTCGTTGATAGTGCAATAAGCATGTCCGCTTGTTACAGAATGGGTGTGGAGATCTGCCACGAGTTTCATTTGTTGTCCTCCTCAATCCTGCGGTCAGGGCCGGAGCCCACATCCTGAACCCCGGAACATCACCTCAGGCGAAGAGATTCAACATTTACCGCAGAATCCCTGCTTTCCCATGAAAGTGGCAAAGTCAATCTGAGGGAATACCGCATCAATAGACTCAATTTGCTCCAGGTAGCTAACAGTATCAGGCGATATCACATCCTGAGCCAGAGCATGGGCAAGCCGTTCAAACCTGTGTTTATGCTCTAAGAATCTTCTCTCACCGTAATCTCTGGCTTGTTCCGTAGTAACAAGAAACGGCCAATCACTGCTCTGAAGCAGTAAGGCCTCACGAGCTGCCTGCTTTAGAAGCCTCACTCTAAGGGATGCATCGTCTTTTTGCTGTCGCACCTTATTAATTATCTTCAATGTAATGTCTTGCATTTCCTTTTCAGTGTTGTGAATTTCTTGCCACATCCAATTCGTTAAATCATTGTCCCAGATATAGTGGCCGCCTCCGAGACCCCATGAGCTCTCCAGCAAGTCGATTTTCTCATTCGGAGGATGTTTTTCCAAGAACTTTGAAGCAGACAAGACTTCTACATGGGGGCTCTTACTGAGACCTTCCAGCGTCCACCTGAGCCAGTCAAGGCCCTCCATCCACCAATGTCCGAACAACTCCACATCAAACGGGGCTACAATCACTCCTTGTTTCCCGGTTTCGCCATTGAAATCCAGCAACAGCCTTTCCACCATTTCCACAAAGTGATCAGCATGCTCCTTGGCGCGCATAAGAGCAGCCTCCGGATGATATGTCTCCTTAGCAGAGATATCCACCAGTCGACTTGTTACTTTCCAATAGCTGAAACCGGAAATCGGGTCACGTCTATGAAACTCCCGGTAATTCCCGTCACCCGGATAGCCCCATTCTGATGACCATACCTGCAATGCAGTGCGTTGGTTTCGTCCAAGTACAGCAGTATCGCTACCTGAAACCAAGTACGGGAGATAAGTCGTGTAATCTCGTTTTGCAGCAGTCGCTCTTGCTTGTGGCTTCTGCAACACTCTGTCTGAATATACGTCTATTGAAGCACCGCCCTCAATAGCATGGGCGTCCACAAAGAAACAAGAGTAACCTAAGTCCTTCAGAGTTCTATCAACACCTGATGATTCTGACGGAGGACTGTACCCGCACTCCGGCAGCCATATTCCGGACGGGGGGCGTCCAAAATTCTGACTGTAGACATCATGGCCTAGCTTAAGCTGAGAATAGACGGAAGAGTCTGTAGCAAGGAGCGGTAAGTATGCATGAGTTGCTGCTCCGGCTAGAATCTCAATCACTCCATTATCCTGAAGAGCCCTAAAAGCATCTACCAGGTTGCCATTGTGACGTCGGTGATAACTACTTCTGACGCCTTCATAGCGATCCCTGTAGAACCGTGCGAGCTCTTGAAGCTTCCATTCACTCTCAGAGCCGAATCTTGCAATATCAGTTTCCGCTGCAGCAATCTTGGCTTCCAAATACTCATCAAACCTAAGTAGCATGTACGGATCGCTCAGTTGGTCCAGCAAGACCGGTGTGAATCCCACTGTGAAACTACCAAGGGCATTCCTGTCTACGAGGTAATCTACGATATCAAGAAGTGGAATGTATGTTTCCGCCATTGCCTCAAAAACCCATTCTTCACCAAAAGGCCACACCCCTGCCTTCCTGCAATAAGGCAAGTGACTATGGAGAACAAGCACAAATGACCCAATTGACATCAAAATACCCCCTTTTCCAAAATCGAGCATATTTAGTGTAAGTAATATGACCTAACAGTATTCCAAAGGGTATAAACCTCATCAGCAGTAGGGATATTATTACAGAGGTGTCTATTCAATAACGTCCACACGATTCAGTGGGGAGGTAAACCTATTGCCGAATTCTGAAAAGACAACTGAACACAGCCTCAGCCAAGGCACCGACCCCTCTGAGGCAGTGGAAATCCATGTCTCAGAGACCATTCCTGAGCTTCAGGTCATTGAGCCTCGAGAATTACATGTGGGGGAAAGCCCTGTTCAATATCAAGAAGCCCCCGGTTACGCATGGGACAGTCGATATGAAGTTCCGGACAGATATGAGTCAACAAGAATAGTCCTTATGGTGCGGGATCCTTTTTGGATGCACGCATACTGGGAAATCGCAGAGGATATTTCAGATATAGTGACCACGGCGTTAGGACCGGAAGGTTGGCTTGCATCGAGGAAAACACTCAGGGTACACGATGTTACTGACATCAAGTTTGATGGGAGCAACGCGCACAGAAGCGTTGACATTGATATTCACGAGCATGCCACAAATTGGTACATTAATGTGGATCGCCCTAACAGATCATACTGTGCAGAGCTTGGACTTATCGGATCGGATGGCCGTTTCTTGTGCTTATCACGGTCAAACACGGTGAGGACTCCCAGAGCGGGAGCATCCGAGGTCATAGATGAAGAATGGATGACCATTTCAGCGATAGAAAAGTACTATTCTGCGCCTACTGCGCTTCCGGCCTCTCCTGAGATGATCTCTGCAATATCCGAACGGATGCACTTAGAAATGGGATCCGAATTCGTAGGCGAGATATCCAGTCCGCATATGGCGCAACGTGCAAAACCCAGGCAGTTTTGGCTTAACGCATTTGTGGAAGTGATAGTCCATGGTGCCACCGAGCCTGACGCAAGCCTAATAATTCAAGGACGCCCTGTAAGGCTTCGTCCCGACGGGACCTTCCAAGTAAGGTACGCTCTCCCTGACGGTGAGCAAATTGTGGATATAGAGGCAATGTCCAAAGACGGTGCAATGCGCCGCTCCATAACCACCAGACTTACCCGTAATACCTGGTAAAACCGGTTAGCAGCCGGCGACACCCGGTGATACTTTGTAGGCCGAGTAACCTTCAAATAGTTTGTGAGAAGGAGATGAATTTAACACATGGGAGATGAAAAAGGCTACCTTGCCCTTATCCTTCATGCTCATTTGCCTTATGTGAGGCACCCGGAGCATCCTGACTTTTTTGAGGAAACCTGGCTTTATGAAGCCATAACAGAGACGTACATTCCTCTTATTCAGATATTTCGACGCCTGGCCAATGAGGGAATTAAGTTCCGAATAACGATGTCAATCACTCCGCCGCTGGCTTCAATGCTTCAAGATTCCCTCCTAAAGGAGCGGTATCTTCGCCACATTGAACGCCTTATTGAGCTTGCGGAAAGAGAAGTTGACCGAACCCGCTGGCTCCCGGAATTGAACGAGAATGCCAAGATGTACCTGGAAAGATTCCGTGAAGCGAGACACCTATTTGCAGATGAATATCAATGCAACCTACTCGCGGCGTTTATCGCGCTTCAGGACAGAGGGTGTTTGGAACTCATCACTTCATGTGCAACCCACGGATACCTCCCACTTATGGAGATATCACGGGAAGCTGTAAATGCCCAGATCAAGATAGCCACTGACTATCATAGACGGACTTTCCACCGCAGCCCCCGAGGATTCTGGTTGCCGGAATGCGGTTTCAATCCAGGTGATGATGTGTTTCTTAAGCAGGAAGGCATAAGGTATTTCATACTGGATGCTCACGGGGTGCTTTTCGCATCACCTCAGCCAAAATACGGGGTATTCGCGCCTGTATACTGTAAATCAGGAGTCGCTGCTTTCGGTAGAGATATGGAATCATCTAAGCAAGTGTGGAGTGCGAAAGAAGGATATCCGGGAGATCATGACTACCGGGAGTTCTATCGAGATATCGGCTATGATTTAGATTATGACTACATAAAGCCTTACATACACCCGGGCGGTGCCCGCATCAGCACAGGAATCAAGTACTACCGAATTACCGGGAAAACCCATGACAAACAGCCCTATGACAGGGACCGTGCTCTTAGGAAAGCTGCAATCCACGCGGGGAACTTCATATTTAACAGAGAGAGACAGATTGAGTATCTAGCGTCTGTGATGAATAGAAAGCCTATTGTAGTTGCGCCGTACGATGCTGAGCTCTTTGGGCATTGGTGGTTTGAAGGCCCGGAATGGATTGATTTCCTGATAAGAAAGGCAACATACGATCAGCGTGTGTTCAAGCTCATTACACCAGGGGATTACCTGAACATATATCAGCGTAACCAGGTGTCTACACCGTCTCTTTCCAGTTGGGGATACAAAGGCTACAGTGAGGTGTGGCTTGAAGGTTCAAATGACTGGATTTACCGTCACCTTCACAAAGCTGCGGAAAGAATGGTTGAGCTTGCTAAAGCCTATCCGGACTCAGACGGTTTAAAGAGACGCGCATTAAACCAAGCCGCAAGGGAGCTGCTCCTGGCTCAGAGCAGTGACTGGGCATTCATTATGAAGACAGGGACTGTAGTGCCATACGCAGTTAGGCGCACTAAAGAGCATTTATGGCGTTTTACGAAACTGTATGAAGATATCCTAAGGGACTCTATTGATGAAGGCCGGCTACAGGATATGGAGTACAGGAACAACATTTTCCCTGACATTAATTACATGATTTATGCTGATAAGGCTTAGGCTCATGTCCGGGCTTCCGGACAAGAATTGCGGACAGGACGGATAGGGATTAGATTAGACCGATTTCATTAATACGCGCCATATAAGTCTCCCTTAGCGCCTCAGCTTCGTCAGGAGTCGACGCCTCACTGTAGATGTGGAAAAGTGGTTCCTCTGAATCAGGCAGAACCAAGGCCCAACCTGTCTCGTGGTAGACTTTGATGCCGTCTATAAGCTCTACCTTCTTAGTACGAGTCTCATCGATTAGAGTACGCATCACCTTGCCTTTTGCCTCCCACGGACATTTGACACTGCGTTTGCTCATATAGAACTGTGGGACCATAGAAACCAGCTCTGAGAGACTAGTACTGTCTCTTGCCATGGTCTCGAGGATTTTCCCAAGTGAGAAGAGTGCGTCAAAAGGTGCTTGAAATCCCGGAAGGCCTTTTTCTCCTATGAAAATCTTCTCCTCAATCGCCCTCTCCATGACTGATCTTGGGTTGGCCCGGGTACGAATTACCCGTCCACTGTAACTTCTGGCCATGTCCTCAATAATTCGAGAAGCTGTAACCGGCACAGCTACAGTAGCACCCTCCCGGGCTTTTAGGACAAGTAACCACATGAGAGCTGCAAGCAGGTCATCAGACACCCTATTACCCCGCTCATCAACAAGAAGCAGTCTTTCTGCATTACTGTCTACGATTATGCCAAGATCCGCCCCTTGAATAGCTACCGATTTTGATAATAGTGAAGAAGAATCCAGCATGTCCAAGAGATGTTTAGGTCTATGATCCCCGTCATTGTCTCGACTTGGTGTAGATACACTGCAACCCAGCGCAGAAAGAAAGGCCGGCAGAAGGAGAGATAGATTTGCGGGTTCAGAGACCACCATAACCTTGAACCGCTTTTTCTTTATTAAATCTACGGCGATTGAATGGAGCAAACACTCTAGATATTCCTCAACAAGACGCGTAAGGAAAGCTACCTCACGGATATCATCTGCACTTACCCTCTTGAAGTCTTCGCTGAAGAACGCGTTTTCTATTCTCCGTTCTGTGGGTTTATCTATATTCAGACCCTTCTCATCGAGAAATTCTATGAGAGCGATGTCTGGGTCATACGGGGAGAGTCTGACGTGAATACCCCCACTTACTTCCAGCACACTAACAGCGTAACGCGTTACAGGAGTTGTCATACGACCAAGATCATAGACACCGGCACCGCCGGAGAGAAGGCCTGATGTAAGGGCCCGCTTTATCATGCGAGAAGGTCTGTATGAATCTGAACTCACGATCACTGACGGTCTTTCCTTAAAGCATGAACTATAGGCTGCGCCTAATTTGGCTGCGATCTCCGGGGTTAGCTCCATGTTAACAAGACCCGAGACTCCATGTGTCCCGAATAATCTTTTCGACCACTTCGCTCCCCAGACCAGGCTGGTAGTTATGGTGGTCCCTGCATCGATTACCTTTTCAGGCCATATCTTCACACCCGGTTTGATGATTGATTGGTTCCCTACGACACAGCGAGACCCAATAACTGATCCCTCAAAAACCGCTGCCTTTGTCTTAAGGCTTACCTTGGTGCATATAATAGCGCCTCTCAGCTCAGAGCTTCCTCCGAGGAAAGAGTCATCCCAGACTACGCTGCGTTTGATGGATACACCTTCATTCAAAATATTATTGTGTCCCATGGCTGTGCATGAGCCAACTTCTGCATTACGGCTGATACGACAGAAGTCACCGATAACAATAGGCGCCTCAAGCTTTGTATTAGGATGAATCTGTGTGCCGGTTCCAATGTAAATGCCCTTGGCGATCTCTTCTCCGGGAATATTCACCTGAGCCCGTCCTTGAAGAATGTCGTAGTGAGTCTGTCGGTATTGCTCGATATTCCCTACATCACTCCAATAGCCGTCAGCAATATACCCAAATAGAGGCAAACCCTTCTTTAGAATCATCGGAAACAGATTCTTGCTGAAATCAAAACTCTGCCCTGCACCGAAAAGACGTAAGGCTTCCGGCTCCAGCACATAAATACCGGTGTTTACAGTATCGCTAAATACCTCGCTCCAACTTGGCTTCTCTAAGAAGCGCGTAATGCGACCATCATCGTCTGTGATTACTACTCCGTATTCCAACGGACTGGTAACGTGAGTGAGGACAATTGTGGCAATGGCACCTTTAGATTTATGAAACTCAACAGCCGCGCTTAAGTCAATATCTGTAAGCGCATCTCCTGAGATCACAAGAAAGGTTGAATCCAAGTACCGTTCGCATGCTTTAACACTCCCTGCTGTGCCAAGAGGAGTATCTTCAATAGAGTAGTACATTCTGACGCCGAATCTGTCTCCTCCGCCGAAATAGTCCTGAATGACTTCAGGCATGTAATATAGTGTAGCGATGATATCGCAAAACCCATGAAGCTTCAAGAGGTCAATGACATGCTCCAGCATGGGACGATTCACCACCGGAACCATGGGTTTTGGCCTATCGCATGTGAGCGGTCTTAATCTCGTCCCTTTTCCACCTGCCATTACTACTGCCTTCAACCGGATCCAACCCCCGTTCTTGCATTTTTATGACCCATTATTATTGTGCCTACACCCATATCATGTACCCCGTTACCTCAAGGCCCGTAACCTTTGTGGAGCTATTTGTCTTCGAACCCATTTGACTGAATACTCATACGGTGTCGTGCGTAAGGTACCGCGAGTATTCTAATGGGACAACTTCCTGGACTTGAGAAATCCATCTGGGTCTCGTTACCGCCCAGGGACTGGCTCTGTATTCCCGGTGAACCTCATCGTAGACTTCAGAAGTGTCTTCAGCTATTATGTCCCAATTGAACTTAGTTCGAACATCACCTGAGGCATTGGCACGAATTCCGTCACACAACCTCTCATCTGCAAGGAGGGTTAGAATATTGTCGGCAAGAGAACTTGGGTTACCTGCATAGCACTTCATGCCGGTAATCCCGTGCCTGATAACTTCACCCAACCCTCCTACATCTGACACTACGACCGGAGTCCCTGATGCCATGGCTTCCAGCGCAGTGATACCAAAAGGCTCATAGAGGCTGGGCACGACAGCCACATCTGAGCACTTGTAGAGCTTATTACGGGTGGAGTCGTCGACAAACCCGGCAAAGAAAACCCTGTTGTAGATTCCAAGAACCTGGGCACGCTCCTTAAGGTATGGAGTTGCAGGGCCTTTACCTGCAATTACAAGTTTGGTATTATGCCTATACGCAAGTACTTTCGAGAACGCGTCAAGGAGAACGTGAACGCCTTTTTCGTGTACCAGCCTTCCGATGTAAAAAATCATTTTTTCGTCAGGTGCAGCCCATTGCGACCTGAAAGCCTCAAGGTCTTCAGTGGGAGGGACAGCAAACCCGGACGGCTCAACTCCGTTAGGAATAATACATAACTTATCCCCGGGAAGTTGAAATATCCACGACAACTCTTTGCGCATATGCTCACTACAACATATGACACGCCACGCCTCAAACCCAAGCCACCATTCGACATTGCTTATATAGCGCTGCAAGTCATTGTGCAGGCCCCAATTACGACCGTATTCTGTAGCATGAATTGTGCCGACAAGCGGGATATTGAAAGCATGTTTTAAGACTTTCGCGGAGTATGCAACAACCCAATCATGTGCATGCACAAGATCTGCGCCCATGGCAGCCCGCTCAATCCCGCGTTCCAGAAGATTTAGGTTCATTTGCAGAACCCAAGTAATGAAGTCAGGAGGGGAAGGATTCTGAAAAGGGACTCTAAACACCTTCACCCCTTCATCATCTTCTTCCTCGTTCGCCCTGTCATGGGCACAGGTAATTACATCTACGTCTACTCCTTGCCTGACAAGAGCTTTAGCAAGATCCTCGACATGCCTGGCTATACCCCCGACTACCCTTGGCGGATACTCCCACGAAAGCATAATCACATGCATCATATCGCCTCCTTACCTCACGAGCCTTTCCTCATGTGCAGTCTCCTAAGTACAACAGATCCTGGAGCC
>DIQZ01000067.1:5591-6077 GCA_002424305.1 Firmicutes bacterium UBA5449 | reverse complement strand
ATCATAGATCCAGTCATGCAGATCAAGGCTCCCTTCCTGCAAACCATAGATCCCTTCCTTGTGATCATGGATCCTTGTATGCAGACTCTGGAAGAGGTGGCCTATTCTTATGATTTACCCCAACTGAGGAATTATTCGTTAGGCATAAAGATGGCAACGGACCTTACGCCCGTTATCCATTACGATAAGGGGAGGATCCGCTTTTGCGCAGCATGAGTCAGCTTCTTTGCAGCGCGGAGCAAAGCTGCATCCGGGTGTGAGATTTGCCAAATCAGGAACTTCACCGCTTATAGGAACCAGTTCACACCTTGTGCCAATCTGCGGAATAGACTTAAGAAGGCCTCTTGTATAATGATGGAGCGGTACAGAAAGTACCTCTTGAATATCTCCAAACTCAACTACTTGCCCTGCGTACATCACAGCAACCGTATGACAAAACTCCGCTGCGACCCCCAGGTCGTGGGTGACAAGGATTATCGCGGTCCC
>DIQZ01000067.1:4748-5356 GCA_002424305.1 Firmicutes bacterium UBA5449 | reverse complement strand
AGCAGTAGTGGGTTCGTCTGCCAATATCACCTTAGGCCTGCATGCAAGGGCAATAGCGATGAGGATACGTTGTTGCATACCACCGCTGAATTGGTGGGGATACTCGAGGTGCCTGTGCTCAGGCGAAGGTATCCCAACCTGCTTGAGAAGGTCTGTTACCCTTTCCCGCTCATATTCGCGCTCTTTGCGTAAGAGACGTCTTGGAAACCCTGAGAGAAGCCCGTGGACACGGAGGGACTCTGCAATCTGCTCCCCGACTCTGTACGCCGGGTTCAAGGTTGTCATAGGGTCTTGGAAAACCATGGCCATGTCTTTTCCTCGCAAGTCCCTCATTTCCGCCTGGGACAGGGTCAGGAGTTCTTTATCTTCAAACCTTATGGAACCTTTAACAATCCGTCCCGGGGGAGGGACAAGTCTCATTATTGAAAGGAGACATGCGCTTTTGCCGCATCCTGACTCACCCACAATTGCCAGAATGTCACCCTTCCCCAGGACGAGATCTACGTCACGAACTGCGTGGACAGTCCCTCGAGGAGTAGGATACTCTGTTGAAAGACCGCTAATCGCAAGTAATGAACGTTCTTCACCGTGAATTGAGCGGCCATGTC
>DIQZ01000067.1:2421-4528 GCA_002424305.1 Firmicutes bacterium UBA5449 | reverse complement strand
GCTATGATTATCAAGGCTATGATTATCAGGGGTGTCCACTGATTAACCCTCCTTCAACCTGGGATCCAGCACATCCCGAAAGCCTTCCCCTACAAGATTGATGGCAAGCACCAGTATAACAAGGGCAAGCCCGGGCAGAGTCGCCACCCACCAGGCATTTAGCATGTAACGGCGTCCGTCGGATACCATAGACCCCCATGCAGGAATGCGAGGCGGCACGCCGAGGCCAAGAAAACTCAAAGACGACTCCATGACTATCATGTTCCCCATACGCAATGTCCCAAGGACCAGGATGGAGTGAACTATGTTGGGGAGAATCTCCGAAATCATGATAGCGGCGTCAGATCTGCCAAGTGCACGCGCAGCCTCTACATATTCACATGTCTTCTCAGACATCACCTCTGCCCTGGCTAATCTGTAGAACTCGACCCAACCCTTGAAACACAGGGCTAAGATGAGATTCCAAAACCCGGCACCCAACACAGACATCATCCCGATTACGAATATCAAGTACGGGAATGCCAGCAGCAAATCGGTAAACCTCGACATAATCTTGTCAAAAGGACCCCGATAATAGCCTGCCATTAATCCAAGTCCGACCCCGACCGACATGGAAATTGCAATAGTCAACACGCCTACAAGGATTGAAACACGAGCACCGTATATGATCCTGGAGAGTATATCCCTTCCAAGCTGGTCTGTGCCTAGAGGATAGCTACCTACCATTGCAGGCTCGATGAACCTTTCGGTAAGAGCCACTTCATCCGGACTGTGCGGAGCTATGTAAGGCGCAAACACTGCACAAATAACGTAGGCCAGGATCACGAGGCTTCCTACAACTGCACCCGGATGGCTCTTTAGTTTGAGCAATACGTCCCATGCGCTTTGAAGTTTGGACCACGGGCGCCTATATGTCCCGGGTACAGGCACTTCAAGCGGACAAACCTGAGAACCCCAGGTGTGTCTCTTAATATCATCAGCATGTTCAATATTTACTGACATGTTATGTATGGCGCCCCCTTTCTCTTGCGTGTCATCTTAAAATCCGTATTATCTTACAGTCTCTTACAGCGTCATCTTAGGATTTAGGTAAGTATAAAGAATATCAGTAGCAAGGTTTATCACCACAAAAGTTAAGGCATAGACCATGACCGCAGCCTGCACCAGTGGATAGTCCCTTGAAAATATAGCATCCACCACTATTCGTCCGAGACCCGGCCATCCGAAGATAGTCTCGACTATCATGTTTCCCCCTAGCAATGTCCCCATCTGGAGGCCGACAACAGTTACCGTGGGAATAAGGGCATTGCGCAGAGCATGCCTGATTACGACACTTACCTCAGGCACCCCTTTGGCCTTAGCAAACAGGACATAGTCTGTCTTCAGCGCTTCGAGCATACTCGATCTTGTGACTCTGGCGACTACTGCTGCGACCCCTGCGCCTAAGGTACCTGCCGGCAAGATAAGATGTCTCAAGGCGTCCCGGAACGCTTGAGTATCCCCGGTGATGAAAGCGTCCAGTGTCATGAGACCGGTTATAGTCGCAGGCTCCATACCATATGTAATCCTGCCTGATGTAGGAAACCAGCCGAGTCTCAGTGAAAACACGATAATCCCGATTATCCCCAGCCAAAAGGCGGGCATTGATATCCCCAAGAAAGATGCGGTCATACCAAAACGATCAACGAGAGAGTTCTGCCGTCGCGCGGAGGCAATTCCCAGGGGGATACCCACTATGAGTGCAAGTATCAGCGAAAATAATGCTAACTCAATAGTCGCAGGGATAGCTTCGAGAATCACTTCTTTCACAGGACGGGCTCTTTGAATTGAGTAGCCCATATCCCCGTGAGCAAGTCTTCCAAGATACCTTACAAGCTGCACAGGAAGCGACTTGTCAAGATCAAACTGGGCTCTCAGGAAATCCATTTCCTCAAGAGTGACTCCCCCTGCTTCACCCATCATGATGTCCACAGGATCCCCTGGAATCATCCGCATGAACAGAAACGCAAATATGACTACTCCCAACATTATTGGGATTGCAGCAAGTATACGTTCTATTATCTGTACCTGTGTGCGTGTCATCCTAACATCCTTTCACTCAACTGCT
>DIQZ01000067.1:0-2154 GCA_002424305.1 Firmicutes bacterium UBA5449 | reverse complement strand
GCTTTCTCAGGATCATATGGATACGGCTCTAAGCTTGGATCGAATCCGAACCCGCTTGGCAAAAATGCAGACGCCAACCTGGTGCCGTTCCCGCCATAGATGGACTCAAGGATTGCATCCCAGTCCACCGCATAATTCATGGCACGGCGCACCCGAACGTCGTCAAAAGGAGGTTTTACGCAATTCAGCTCCACACAATATACGCGAGTCCCATCCACACTCTTAACCCGGATGTTTTTATCCGCGCCAAGGGTTTTTGAAAGATCCGGCGGTAATTGCTGAATAATGTGGACTTCACCTGCTTTTAGAGCAGCTACGCGCACTGTCGCCTCAGGCATCATCCGAAATATGACGCGTTTCGCAAGAGCAGGTCCTATCGGGGGAATTTCCGGGGAACCGCCGTAGTACTCGTCAAACCTCTCCATAACTATTTGATCGTCTAAGCGTCCTTCCTTAAACTTAAACGGTCCGGCACCTATGGGTTTCTCAGCAAATTTTTTGTCCCCAACCTTCTGTATGTAGTCCTTAGGCACAATCTGGAAATGGACAAGCGCCTGAAGGAATACAGGGAAAGGGTTGGAAAGAGTGAACTTGACAGTGTATTGATCTATCTTTTCAACAGTCTCAAGTGGGCCAAAAAGGCCTTTCCGCGGAGATGATTGGCCTGCAATTGCCCCATCATTCAGGATCCTCTCAAATGTAAACACAACATCATCTGCGTCAAGGGTTTTACCGTTATGGAATTTCACGTCTTTCCGGATCTTGAAGACATAGACGTTGTCAGAGGGAATAGTCCATGATTCAGCTATTTCAGGCACTACGTTCCCATCCCAGGTCCGAGTAACAAGACCGTCAAACATGTTGCGAAGGACCGTCTCTGTGGCTCTGTCCCGATACATGGCAGGATCAAGAGTTATGACCTTGTCTGCTTTCATCCCCACGATGATGGTGTCACCTCGCGTAAGGCCTACGTCATGCAGGTTAATTCGGGAATCCATAGCAGGCTGCCAGTTTGTGATGTCTGCTCTTGCAGCCTCATTTTCCATGAGCGCGTACCCGAAAATCCAAGGCGCATCCTGAAAAATGATCCTCTGAGCCTCGAAATAAGCTCTCTCACGTTCACCTGAATCCGCAGTCATCTGGACCTGGTTAAGGATTGTGTCAAGTTCCGTATTGCTGTAGCCTGAGTAGTTGCCCCTATCATTTGTGCCGAGTTTGGGTATTACGAGGTCAAAAGGATCGAAGTATGCGCTACCCCAGTCGCTAAGGCACATTTGTCTTTCACCTGCAAGGAGTCTCTCTTTTAGAGCGTTCCACTCCCATATGCGCACTTCTGCGTCGATCCCGATGGCACGGAGGTATGCAGCGATGATTTCCGCCTCGTCGGTACGATCTGCCTCAGCGTCAATGATTATCGAAAGAGTCTTACCCGCTGCCTCAGCTGGGTGTTTGGTAACGACCCCGACAGAAACCAGGAGAATGACAAACACCACCAGCACTGCCAAGCGTGTCAACATACCATGAGCTCTTTGCGATCTCATATCCTCAGCCTCCTTACTCTGCTTGCTGTGTGCTTGAGATCCACATGTCCCATGTGAACCTCTCAACAAACGCATGTTAACCTTTCAATAAACGCCTGCTAACGCCTTATGGCGTTTGATGGCCTCTACTGACGTCTGATAGCGTCCGATAGCGTTTCGTGTAAATGTCAATTAGCTTAGAGTTACGGGGGAACTGCATCATGCGGACCGGGTTCGACCGGTCGAACCGGCCTGGAAAACTCTCAGGAAGTGTTTCCCTTATAGCGTGAGATAGGGGATATTGAGCAATCGCTTAGAAGAAAAAGCGATCGCGAGACAAAAGAACCCAAGGGGCCTCCTTGGGTAAGGTTCGGCGCCCCCCTCTCAACGCTTACGAGGTTAGCTGACGGACTCGGGCTGAAGGAGCTAGCCCTACCTGCCTCATGTGCAGGATTCGCCCCTATACTGGGACTTCGGTTCCCCCGCTCTTCCTTACGGAAGATTCAGCGGCTGCATCTGCCTCTTAGACAGAGCGCAGCATGAATGACGCATATATTCTATTATTAGTTATATTGTAGTACACACTACCATTATTATATTACACATGGGACTCGTTAGTTTTACACCTCAACCC
>DIQZ01000098.1:46998-51057 GCA_002424305.1 Firmicutes bacterium UBA5449 | reverse complement strand
ATTCTACCCCGGAGCATCTCCCATGTCAACTACACCCTTCTCTCCCCTGCCATCCTTCTTTGGCAAGGGCAAGGCGACTCTATTCTTTCCTTTCCGTTTAGCCTGGTAAAGGGCTGCATCCGCCTTTCTTATAAGATCTTCTTCAGTCTTCGCGGATATGGGATATGAACTCATGCCAATGCTCACTGTTAGTTTTCCGCCGGGTAATATCCCCTGGTTTGGGATACTTAGTTGCTCAATACAGACCCTAAGACGTTCCGCTGCCTCGCGAGCTTCGGCCTCATCGGTTTCAGGGAGTATAACTGCAAATTCATCCCCGCCATAGCGGGCTGGGAAATCCACGTCACGCACTGATTGCCTTATAACTTTGCCAAGTTCCTCCAAAACATGGTCTCCGTCCAAATGTCCATAGTAATCGTTGTAGATCTTGAAATTATCCACGTCAATCATGAAAAGAGATAAAGGGCGTCCATAACGTTTTGCCCGCTTCATTTCAGTGCTGAGTAAGAACTTAAAGTGTCCATAATTATAAAGTCCGGTCTTCTCATCAGTAATAGAAAGCCGTTTGGTCTCTTCATATAGTCGGGATCGTTCGATGGCGGAAGCTGCTTGACTTGCTGCAATAAAAGTAAGCCTCAAGAGATCCTCGCTGATAGCATTCACCTTACTGCTGCTAAGCGTGATTATTCCAATAGGCTTGCCTTTTGCAACTAAAGGAACGGACATCCAAGATTGAACATGATCATTTACCCCTTCAATACGTTGCCATCCGGGCTCCTTATTAACATCTTGGAACACTAAAGGCTTACCGTTCTCAATTGCGGCTCTTATGAATCCGTGTCCGGAATTGAAGCCATAAGCTTGATAAGTGTCAGCGTTAACACCCAGAGACAACTGAATTTGGAATTCCTTTGCTTCACTGTCGGCAAGATAAAGGTTGCAAGTATCATATTCCGTAACTTCCATGAGTTTCTCAGCGATTACCCGGAGAGTGGTCTGAAGGTCAAGACTGAAGTTGACAACTTGGGTAAGCTCATAGAGAACCGAAAGTTCATTAATTCTCTGTTCTAAGGCGGAATTTAACGTCTCCAGCTCATGAGCGTAAGCTTCCAAGTGGGAAACCCTGCTATTTTTTGACTCCATATACTCGCGGTATGCAAGAGCATAAGCCATCATGCTTTCCAGAAGCAAGCTAAAAGAGTTAAGTAAGATCTGCGGCCCCTTAATGGACGAGTTCTCCATAGCAACAAGCTCCACCGCCTGCATGTGGACATCCACGATATCCTCAGGGCCAACACCTTGCTCCACAAACTCCTTGCTGAGCTTAGAAGCCTGATAAAGCACCTTTTCACTACTGTCATCGGAAAATTCCCGAATCAGGCTTATGTATTCTTCTCTAAGATGCTCCAGCACAAAACATCCTCCCGGCATCACTATTATCTTCCGATGATTATCGTAGCATCATCAGTCTTAATGCCACATTTCTTACCTATCAGTTCTGCAGCTTGTTGAACAGGTAATCCCACATCTCCGGCTAGGAAGTCTATTGAACAATCCTCTCTGATACCGTCTGTGTGCAAGATGAGAGTATCACCTTCACAATACGGCCACTTTGCTATATGGACCATCCTTGGCAGCTTATAGCCTACTATTCCCCCTGCAGGAATAGGGCTCAGTCTCTCATCGGAAAGCACACGAAAAGTAATATTACCAACGACCAGACTTGACCAGACACCATCCTTGAGATTCAGATGACAAAACCCAATCACTGCCCCTCTGGTACCGACCAAGCCGTCATGACACAACCTGAGCACATCCCTTAAGTCGACCTCAGACCCGGGTTCGCTGACATATGCGTCAATAATGGATAAGGCCTTTCCCGAGGCTTCTGCTGCAGCAAGACCATGTCCTAGCCCATCAGCTAATGCAATAAGCCAGCCGTCTCTTATCTCTCTTATCAGGTAGGCATCGCCTGATACCGACTCCCCTTCTATGGGGCGCACATAAGCGCCGAATATCAAGCCTTCCACTTCCTCGCAGTAATGGTAGTTCCTTGGCCAAGCTGAGAATCTATGCGAAATGTGTCCATAAGGCGCCTTGCCCCCGGCAGCCCCGCCCCCAGACCTCCTGATGTGCTGTACCCATCAGTCATGGCAAGTTCAACATTGGGGATACCGGGCCCTTTGTCTGCAACTACGATTTCAAGGCCTTGTTGCCCTCCCTCACAAAAGGGACGAACCACAATAGAACCCATTCTCGCATAAAGCACGACATTACGAGCAAGCTCAGAAATGGCGGTAGCGATACGCACCTGATCAACTGTGGAAAATCCCAATTCATTGGCGACTTCCTTAGCTCCCCGGCGGGCAGCAACAATGTCAAATTCATTTTCTATACTTGACTCGCGTTCAAGCATCAACTATCATCGCTCCTTGCCGGCATTTCTTAACTTGTCCAACCCCTTCTGAAGGTTAAGAGCAGTATCAACACCCTCTAAACTAAGCCCCATTTCCACAAGGGTAATGGCTACAGCCGGACTCATCCCAGCGATTATTACAGGAATCCCCATAAGTTTAGCGAGTCCACGGATGTCAATGAGCGTCTTGGTGACAAAGCTATCCACCACATCCAATACTGTCAGGTCTATGATGAGCCCCCTGGATTTTGGCTGCATGATCTTGCTAAGCAATGCCTGCTTGAACTCGATCACGTCTTGATCATGCAGAGAGCCTTGGACTGAAGCAATCCAGAAGTCATCGATCTTAAGAATTGGTACCTGTTGATGCATCCGGGCCACCTCCGCCAACTCGTCTCAGTTCATAGTTGTGCCACTTAAGAGCAAGCTTAAGCCCGGCTTGGAGTGAGTTCTTCGTCACTATGGTCCCAAAATCAATACCCAGCTTCACAATAGTCTGGGCAAATTCAGGTCGAATGCCTACTATGATACATCGTGCGCCTAAGAGTCTTGCTGCTTGGACAGTTTTCATCAGGTGATGGGCTACTTGAGTATCTACAATGGGAACTCCGCTGATATCAATGAGAACAGTATCAGCCTGAGCTTCCACAATTCCGCTTAACAGATTGTCCATGATTTGCCTCGCCCGTCTTGTATCTATTGTTCCTATGAGAGGCAACACAAGTATCCCGTCTAATAGTGGCATAACAGGAGTCGAAAGCTCAAGAAGATAATCCTTTTGCTTCTTGATTACTTCGGCCTGTGCCTTGATGGTTGACTTTGCAAGAATTATCATTGCTTTATCCAGATACTCTCTAATGTGTCCGGTAATCATGGATACTTTGCCCGGATCTTCTTGATACTGAGCTTTTGCTGCTTCATGGGAGCTTTCCATGAGGATTTCAATAATACGCTGTATCGGTTCGACATCGCGACCATACCTGATGGCTTCTCTGGCCAAGCCTCCCACTAACTCTTCTGTCTTTGCCCAAGTGCCGGCTTGCATATCCCCGAGCAATGCGTTCCAGAGACTGTCAAACAATAGCTCCCTATTCCCCTGGTAGCCTTCACCTGGCTCAAGGATGGCATCATTTACCGACAACTTGATACACTTGCCTATTATCTCGTCCCTTGAATCAGCCCAAAACTCTACGATTTCTTGTTCCATTTGAAAGCCTCCCGATAGTTGGCATTGATTCGACAAAATATGATAATATTTCCTCCCAAGTTTACCAGTTGTGATTACCGGAAGCAAGCGCTGTTTGGGAAGGCACGGATTGTCAGTGCGGGTTCGATTCGGTAGGCTCTTCTTAGACCAAATATGTTCTAAGTTAGCTAAGAGTACAAGCTTAACATCTAAATTGACGAGTCAGCTAAGGCATTGAGGTGGGAGAAGTTTTGTGGTATAGGAGAGTCACACAAAAAACATTGGCTGGGGAGGGAGGATTCGAACCCCCGCATACAGATCCAGAGTCTGCTGTCCTACCCCTAGACGACTCCCCAGCAAGTCATTGAATTCGCTATGAAATCTAAGGCTTTAGCCTTATCTTCGCAAAGAAATTCTAGCATACTCAGGCGTACGCGTCAAGGTCTCGTGCGTTGAC
>DIQZ01000098.1:44830-46819 GCA_002424305.1 Firmicutes bacterium UBA5449 | reverse complement strand
CGTTGACTCATACGCTGACTCGTGCGTTCACTGTCACAATTTCTTAAGAGCTGAGTCAATCCTTCGGCAACAAGTATCCTTGCCCAGAATTTCAACAACCTCGAAAATTCCGGGACTAACGGACCGCCCTGTAAGGGCGACACGAAGAGGATGAATGACTTCCCCGGCCTTTCGCTTCACTTCCTTAGCATAGCCTCGGATAACTTCTTCAGCGGTTTCCCTATTGAAGGGGGTTGTTTCTTCAAGCCTGGTAGAAAGAGCCTTAAACGTCTCGGGCACGTAATCACGGGTTAGGAATTTATCGAACGCAGCCTGATCATAGGTAACCTCTTCAGTAAAGAAGAAATCCCCCTGAGAAACAATATCGTCCATTCTGCGTATCCGCTCTTTGAGTATAGCCACAACCGCCCGAATCTTGGTCAATTCCTCATTATTTGGCATAGACGAAACCAAGTCTGCCCTGCTTAAATGGTCTATCGCAAGATCAACGAGAGTCTCATTATCTGTTTCCCGAATATAATAGCCGTTCATCCATAGCAGCTTATCGGGATCAAAGATAGCCGGATTCTTAGATACTTTATCTAAAGTAAATTTCTCTATGAGTTCTTCACGGCCGAAAATCTGCTGTTCCGCATCGTATGCCCATCCGAGAAGAACAAGATAGTTCACTAGAGCATCAGGAAGGTATCCTGCATCACGATATTGAGTAACCGAGGTCGCCCCGTGCCTTTTGCTTAGTTTTGTCTTGTCTTTTCCAAGTATCATTGACACATGAGCAAACTCCGGAAGTTCAAGGCCTAAAGCTTCATATATCATGATCTGCTTCGGAGTATTGGGTAAATGCTCGTCCGCGCGGATCACGTGAGTGATCTTCATTAAAGCGTCGTCAACCACAACTGCGAAATTGTAAGTCGGGTACCCGTCAGACTTGAAAATGACAAAATCCTCAGTGAATTCATTTCGGAAAATCACATCGCCCCTGACCAGGTCGGCTACAACTGTCTCTCCTTCAGGCACTTTGAACCTTAACGCAGGTTGCCTGCCTTCTGCTTCTAACGACCGTCTTTCTTCAAGGGAAAGATCCCTGCATTTACCTGAATACCCAGGTGGCTTCCCCTGCTTCATAGCGGCCTTACGGGCTTCATTGAGCTCCTCCGGAGTACAGTAACAAGGATAAACATGGCCCGATTTGACGAGCTTATCAGCATACTCCCTGTAAATGTATAGCCTTTCAGATTGGAAGTATGGACCGTAGTCTCCTCCGACCCCGGGGCCTTCATCCCAATCGAGCTCAAGCCATTTTAGGCTATCAATAATTGCATCTACTGAGGCCTCAGTAGATCTTTCCACATCAGTGTCTTCGATCCTAAGGATCAAGGATCCACCTGCATGTCGCGCAAAAAGCCAGTTGAATAGTACTGTACGTGCACCTCCAACATGAAGGTATCCTGTTGGAGACGGGGCAAACCTCACCCTAACTTTACTCATAATCAGACTCCCCTCAAAACGCCTCATTGCCTTGCATTATATACCAGCATTAATGCGCGTTCAAGGGAACGATATCTATCTAAACTCGGCTTGCTCACCGCAATGTATCTCATAGCTCCAATTTCGCAGTGAATTATTGTCCCAATTACCTGAACCATCCACAAAGCAGAAGTGTAACCTGGAACACTGCTCCAATGGGATCTCGGCTCTGGCTTCAAAGACCCCGTTTTCTACCTTGGACATAGGAATGTCGTTTACGTCGCTCCACACATCATGTCCGTAACCCATGCGTAAGGTCAACTGATTAGCACCTGCTTTAGCCAGCATGCCGGTGTACTTAATAGTCACATGATCACCTGCGGTTATCGGTGTCGGAGATACATAGACTCCGTCATCGACCTCACCAACCCCGGCCATGCTCTGCACAGTTTCATCCCTTTCAGTAAACCCTTGGGTAAACTCCCCTGCAATCTCAACGTCAGGTCTTTTCATCTTCTTGCT
>DIQZ01000098.1:23385-44594 GCA_002424305.1 Firmicutes bacterium UBA5449 | reverse complement strand
GTTTCACAGTTTATGTACATAGTCTGCCTGAGCAGCCCAAAGTGTATAGATGTAATTTCAACCTCAAGAGTTCAGTATGAGGAAAAACCACAAAAGTTCAACACAACAGAAGCAAGCTATGGCAAGGTCAGCCTTTATCTTCAGGCTGCCCTGATTTTCCCTCGGTATCCATAAATTCTCTCAATTCAACCTCTTTGAATCTTTTTAGTCTTGCCATGACACTACTGAAGTCTTTCTCATTTAACAAGAGAAATACGGCACCGCCTATCAGGACCAAGAGAATTATCGATACAATTGTGGACGCGGCTACGCCCCCTTCACCTCGGGCACGTCGCGCAGCTTCGCCTTCAGCAGTGCGGCCTTCCGGGGTAACCCCGTAGAGCACAGCAGGAATAGAATTGATGAAATTTACCATAACCCGCTCTGCTGCCTCTTTGCTATTCTCATGGGATCCCATCTCAAAAAGTAAGGCTCGAGGTGAAAGATCCTGATTAAATGTGGAATCTCCATAGAATATACCTCGTACGAAACCCGGAAACTGCTTGTCCGCATAACTTTTCAGCGCGAAAGCGAACTGCTCATTGACTTTGAGATTCGGGTTCTGTCTGCCAAGAACAATCATGACTTTCGCGCCTGGCTTACCCATTACAGTAGTAGCATAGGCACTGAGAGGAGCCGCATCTCTGTGGAGATCAAGAATAGCATCGGGATTCTTCTTAAGTAGAGAAACAGCGGTGCGTCTGGAACGAGCATACGCTGAACCGTCATGAGGCAGATGCGATTCCCATGAATGGACGCTCTTCAAACCCACAGCATTGCGCAGACTGGCTGATATGACCGCACCAACATCATAAACATCACCACGTGGCGTAACTGAAGACGAACCACTGGTGGGAATATATGATTCGTCACTATGTGTATGATAAATTGCCACAACACGTCCTGAAGGTGCTCGGGTGGATGCAGGCGTCAACCCAATACGAGCGAATCCCAATCTAAGACACATTGCAGCTTGAAAAGCCAAGGCATGGGTTTCCACATCAACTGTACCAAGGAATCCTGCCAATGCGGTATGCCCCTCTACCCGAGTTACACGGTATCTATGGTTTCCCTCATCTACGAACTCATCGCCTACCGTCACAACATGACAAGTCTCCATCAGCACTTCTTTTGTGTCCTCATCAGTTATGGTGTACCACTGCGACGTGTCCTCAACGCCTCCGGCCCGGACAGGCGATATCCACATTTGAGATAGAACTGTGAAGAATAGGATAATTAAAACAACCCGTTTTGCCACGAATATTTCTATCCCTTCCTATACAGATTTCTCTGTGACAACACTTTATGTTCTTACCTGTATAGTATGGAATATTCATGACAAAAAGATGAGTCCTATAGGTTGCAAAACACTACAGGACTTCTTGGACGAAGGGTAGTCTTAGAATCGTCAAGCTTTTGCTACAAGAGCCTTTGCCCTCTCATCTGCCATCCTAAGGATCTTTTGCTCATCTATGGCAATTAAGATACTGTCTTCCATAACTAATTTCCCATTGATAATAACAGTTGCAACATCGCTTGCTCTTGCAGAGTATATGATGTGGGATGTCAGATCATGCTTGGGATACATATGCGGCTTGGTTGTATCAAGTAAGATTATGTCAGCCTTCTTGCCGGGCTCCAGAGAACCTATGTCAGACGCCATCCCCATAGCCTTTGCTCCTCCGAGTGTAGCCATGACTAGGGCTTGCCCTGCAGGAATGACAGTCGGGTCATTGTTTGCTAATTTGTGAAGAAATGCAGCCAGTCTGGCTTCTTCAAGTACATCCAGGTTATTGTTGCTTGAAGCCCCGTCTGTACCCAATCCTACTTTTACACCTGCTTTTAGCATGTCAGGGACAGGTGCTGTTCCTGACGCTATTTTCATATTACTGCCGGGGTTATGGGCGACCCCAACTCCTTTTGCGCTGAGTATTTCAATATCTTTATCGGAGACATGGACACAATGGGCAGCAAGTGTCTGAAACTCAAAAAGACCGATACTGTCCATAAGCTCAATAGGAGACATACCACAATGTTTAGCTCGGGACTCTTCTACCTCACCTAATGTCTCTGATAAGTGTATGTGCATACCTACCCCAAGCTCATTCGCAGCTTCCATCACTTTCTCGAGGAAGTCCACAGGACACGTGTACGGGGCATGAGGACCAAGCATGGTTGTTATGCGACCGTCTGCCTCCCCGTCCCAACCTTGACATAATTCTATGTTCTCTCTGAGAGCTGTATCAGAATTAGGTGATGTAGCAATAAGCCCCCTGGATAAGCAGGCGCGAATACCTGTATCCCTTGCTGCTCTCGCAGTGTCCTCCATGAAGAAATACTGATCTGCAAATGTAGTGACACCGGCTCTGATCATTTCAATGCATGCTAACATTGCACCCCAATATACATCTTCTGAGCCCAAATGAGCCTCAATAGGCCAAATTTTCTCCTGTAGCCATTCCATAAGAACCATATCATCAGCGTATCCCCGAAGAAGGGTCATAGCTGCGTGAGTATGAGCATTTACAAAGCCGGGAAGGGCTATCAGATGAGATGCATCTATCCTTTTTGCGGCATCACGAAACTCATCTGGAGCAGGTGACGGACCCACATATACAATCCTATCACCATCTATGGCAATAGCGCCTTCGTCCAGGACGGCAACTTTCTCATTACAACCCCCAAGGCCACAAGATATTATAGTTGCACCTTCAATGAGAATGTCTGTATTCTCTTTACGCGCTATCTCTGACATCTCAATCCCCCGTTCTTCCTGATTATTGGCATCCGTAAACAACCGTAGCATCCATAGACAACAGTCAAGGGCATGTCCACGAGACCGGCGTAGACCGGCTTACTCAACCAGCCTGGAAAGCTCACGGACAGCATTTCGCCCTCTTGCAAGTTCCAGAACTGACAACAAGTGCCAACCTTTTTCTCGATATGCGAGGCCTAGCAGAAGATGAGTATACTCATTCGAGGGATCTATTGCCAGCGCAGCTTTGAGAACATCTATAGCCTCGTCCATCCGATCAACCCTGGACAAGCTGTATGCATAGTAATGATGGATCCATATGTTCATAGGCTCTAACCTCATCAGAGCCTGAAAACAATCTACAGACTTAGGATAATCACCAAAAGCGTAGTACGCGAAAGCTAACTTGTTGAGACTGACAATATCATTAGGCGAATCCTTGACTCGCGCGTCGTTTTCACGTATTACTCTCTCCCCGAATTCATCATGTCCGAAAGATTCGATCATTCGAAACTCTGTTGTGGCTTCGGGAATCATGCCAAGGTTTGCAAAGGATACGGACAGCATCAGATGAGCATCAAGATCTCGCTCAGAGCTTCTATCAACGCTTTCCAGGATGCTCTTCCAATCCACATTGGAACCCGGTTCTTGCGCCTGCCTTGCTTCTACTTGAAACAGCGCAGCTTGCAGCAGAGGGAAGACTAAGAGAAAAACCAATGCTATTGCAACGAGAAGGACTCGCCATGCGAAAACACCTGCATGCCTTCGGTCTCTCATGTTGATTATGTTCACCTGTTTGACCTCTGAATGGCACATGTTTAAGTCCCCTGCCTACGCTAACACAGCTTCGTTCCCTTCAATGCAAAGCAAGCTATGGTCTATCGGGGACGTCATACCGGGATTCCACTATCAGGAGTGCTTGCTTACAGAATACCCGTATTGCCCCAGCTTCTTACCGATACCGTAATACTCAGGACCTATGTATGTAAAGAGCTCCAGAGAATTCATGTTGATCTTTCCCTCAGGTGTAAGCGCGCCTTCCCGAACGTGGACTGCCACTACCTCCCCTATGAATAGTTCGTGGCTGCCAAGGACGAGCTCATGCTTGATGCGACACTCCATATTAACAGGACATTCATCAATGTAATGGCAGTCTGTTTCGTCGCCTTTCACCGGGGTGAGCCCCAGCTCCTCGAACTTATCTACGTCCCTACCTGATACATTACCACAGTAGTCAGTAGCATGGAGCATGTCATTATCAGGGATATTGATGCAAAATGCCCCTGTTTCCTTAATAAGGCCATGAGAATATCTCATAAGATTGACCGCTATGGATACCATGGGCGGTGTCCCACAAGCCACACCTGTCCATGCTACCGTGATAATATTCGGACGTCCATCGCTTCCGGTACAGCTAACGGGAACCGCAGGAATTGGATAAAGGTAGTTTTTCAGCTTAGCCCTTATCTTAGCCATTTACGCCATCTCTCCTTATGGTAATACTTGATTTCAATACTCTGCGATACTATCTAATAACACAAGGCTTCATCCCTCATGAGATTGTGTCAGGATATGAGGCACGAAGAAACCTGATGAGAGGGATTCCAATAAGTAGCACTGAAGCTGCTTCGGACATCCCTATACTAAGCACAAACAACCAGTAACTTGCCTTTATCTCTGCCAAAAAACTAAGGTATGCACTGACAATAAATGCGTTAAGCGCTATTGGCCAAAAGTATGCAAGAATACTCTTCCTAAACCTCCTGGTAAGTGTAGCAGCCAATAGTGTGGTGAGACTGCCTAACACAATATCTATAATCCCGTAGGGTCCCATGAGATTCGCCAAGAGACACCCGATGAATAAGGCGGGTACAGCTTCAGGATAAAGTATTGGAAGCACAGTCAATGCCTCCGCTACCCTAAGCTGAACTTGGCCAAAACTGATTGGAGCAAGGGCATACGTCAGGCCAACGTAGACTGATGCGATCACACCGGCACGCACAATTCTTCTTAAGGTCTTCTCTTTTTTGCTGTTCGGTTTTCCTTTCACCGGCACACACCTTTGCTAAGTTAATGTATATGTCATATCTCGCATGTGTCATGTGTTGTGTATTATTCTCCTTTTGCTGTACAAGTCCTCCGTGCAAGTTGTCTTGAGCCTGCAATCGCCAAATTACCGCACTCTTAGTTTATTGCACTGAGAGCCTAAACTATTAATTATTAGAAAGCCCTCAGCATACCAGTGGTCATAACAGTGCTTTTTGGGCAAAAACGCCTCAAAATGATGCCTAATGGCTGTAGACAATGACTCTATAGGAGAGTAAACTCAACTACTGAAAAAGGCAGATGCCACATGAAGGCGTCTTGGAGGTGATCATGGGGCCTGTGAGGCGACACTCTAAGCCAAGCAGGGTGGCAGAAAACCGAGGTCTACCGAAAAGGCAAGTGTTTTCCCGTTATGACAGAAGCCTAAGATAGTCATAAAATACTTTTGAGAGCAAGATAATCAACGAGAATGTGAGGGATGACCATGGGATTTATTGTAGGTCTGGCCTACAATTTAAAGAAAGACTGTCCCAGGTCCGACACGGAAGTTGAAGACGCTGACGCCGAATTCGAAGAACAAGTTACGGTAGACCGTATAGCGAAAGCGCTACGGGCCGGGGGACACCGCGTTGTCAAAATACCATATCGCCCCGGACTTCTTTCCAGATTGCAAAGACTCAACGTAGATATTGTGTTCAATATCGCCGAAGGTTGGGAAGGCAGATGTCGTGAAGCAATTGTGCCTGCCGTCCTTGACTCGTTAGGGATTCCATATACAGGCTCTGATCCTCTTACACTGGCAGTTTGTCTTGACAAGGCTGTAACTAAAGCTATTGTCTCTGCAAGCGGTATCCCGACACCATGGTGTGCAAAGGTAAACAGTATGGATGAACTTGAAAATCTCGGAACAGATTCCCTAACGTACCCACTCTTTGTAAAACCTGCATATGAAGGGTCCAGCAAAGGCGTGAGAGGTTCATCTAAAGTTGTAGATTATCAAGGGCTTAGGGACATGGTGAGCTGGATAACAACTGCATATATGCAGCCTGCGCTTATAGAGGCGTTTCTGCCAGGGCGTGAATTTACAGTTGGAATAGTTGGAAACCGTGATATCACAGTTTTCCCTATTATGGAAGTCCGTCCTATGGTTGAGACCCAACCGGAATCGTTCGTGTATTGCTACGACACTAAGCACAATAACATGGAGGAATTCCTATGTCCGGCTCCTGTCACAGATGAACTTGCCGACGCTATCCTGGACGTAGCTGTAAAATCCTATCGAGCCCTTGAGTGTCGAGACCTCGCCAGAGTGGACGTTAGACTCGATGGTGCCGGAGTCCCGAATTTCTTGGAGATAAATCCTCTGCCCGGACTATCCACTGTCAGCCTTTTCCCGGTGACAGCCATGGCGAGCGGACTCTCATTCGAGGATCTGATCGAGAAAATTCTGGAAGTAGCAGCTACGAGGGCAAACATTGCAGAGCGCACGGCAGTCCAAGCTCAACAGGTGATTGCCGGACAGCGCCATCGGACAGTATCGGTACGCAGGTAACAACTCTTCCAAGTTCCAGAGTCATCATAAATAAAAGCGCCGGCTCTAACCTCAATGGTGGCCGGCGCTTATGTTGTGCACTGCTCGGACAAGGTGCGTAACAGGAACGCAACACGAATGGCTGAGCAAGAACTTCAAGAGCAACTTGCATGTCAGGAAACGGTGAAAACTTGGGGCAACCCACTTACGCCTCTAAGAGAATTCGATCGTCAGACAACCTCTCACCGCGCGCATCATGGAAACGTTCAAGGAGATCAGAGACAGTCATTTCGCATCTCTCAGGATCACTTACATCCAGGACTATTTCGCCTTCGTGCATCATGATGGTTCTTGTTCCCACTGCGAGAGCCAAGCGTAGATTATGAGTAACCATGAGTACAGAAAGGTTACCTCGCTTGACAACATCATTCGTAAGCTCCTGAATCTCCCGGGCAGTCCTGGGATCAAGGGCTGCGGTGTGCTCATCAAGAAGCAGCAGTTTGGGCTTAGAGAGGGTAGCCATGAGCAAAGCCAAAGCCTGTCTTTGACCGCCGGAGAGCAGCTTCACAGGTTCCAACAATCTATCTTCAAGGCCCAGCCCCAAAGAAGAGAGGTTTTGCCTGAAGTAATCTCTGTCCTTTGCCAAGACTCCTCTTGACAGTCCACGGCGTTCACCTCGTTTAAGAGCCATTGCCATATTCTCTTCGATAGTCATTGAACCTGCAGTTCCCTGCATAGGGTCTTGAAACACCCTTCCGATAACTGAAGCACGTCTGTGTTCAGGCCAACCTGTGACATCCTGTCCGTCGATTATTACTTGGCCACTGTCAACAGGGAAAACCCCTGCAATTACATTAAGAAGCGTAGATTTCCCGGCTCCGTTGCTCCCGATGACTGTCACGAAGTCCTCAGGTTGA
Organism: Firmicutes bacterium UBA5449; assembly: GCA_002424305.1. Lineage (GTDB taxonomy): Bacteria > Bacillota > SHA-98 > UBA4971 > UBA4971 > UBA4971. Next base: position 37,306 of record DIQZ01000098.1, on the reverse strand, counting down.
AGGCTTAGAGAAACATTGTCAAGAGCAAGCCGTCCGTTACCCATGCCTGATTGGAAGCTTTTGTGAACAGAGTTTAGTTCCAGCATGCTGTACTGTCTCCCTCCTTTCAATGCCAACGCCTCGTTGAATGGATTTCCCGGCTAAAGCTGCTATTACCAACAAGGCGGTGACAAGCTTGAGATCAGTGGGAGCGAAGCCAAGGCGCAAAGCCAGAAACACAGCAAGTCGATAGACCACTGAACCGACGATTGCTCCTAAGGTTCCCATGCCCACGGATCTAGGAGGGATAATAGCCTCTCCGATGATTACTGATGCCAATCCTGCGACAACTGTACCAATGCCCATCCCGATATCTGCAAACCCTTGGTACTGGGCGACAAGCGCGCCTGAAAACGCAACCAAAGCGTTAGCAATACCTATGCCCACAATTTTCATTGAGTCCGTATTCACTCCGAGGCTCCTAATCATCGCCTGGTTGTCACCGGTGGCCCGGAGTGCAAGTCCGAACTCAGTTCTGAGAAAAATGTCCACCGCGAACTTGACAATAACAGCCACTGTACAAAATAGAAGGATGGCAGAGACTGAAGGAGGAATTCCCATCCTGTGCAAAACAGTAAAAACCGTATCCGTTCTCAAGAGGGGTACATTTGCCCTACCCATGACCCTGAGATTCACAGAGTACAGCGCAGTCATGGTAAGAATCCCCGCCAGAAGATTAGAAATTCGCAGTTTCGTGTTGAGAACCCCGGTTGCCGCCCCTGCAAAGAATCCGGCAATCGGCGCACAGAGGGTTCCTATGAGAGGATTCACTCCTCCGATTACTAACCTTGCTGCAATAGCTGCGCCCATCGGAAAACTTCCGTCGACTGTCAGGTCGGGAAAATCCAGCACCCTCGAACTGAGATACACCCCAACTGCCATGACTGCATATACAAGGCCTTGCTCTAAGACCATAAACACCACACCTAGAGTTAAGTTCACCTAATCACCTCGAAAGCATCGTCAACCAAATCTTGAGAGATAACAATTCCTATCTCATCTGCCGCTACCAAGTTTAGGGCTATTTGTATCTCGCCGAGATACTCTATTGGGATATCCTTAGGTTCTTTTTCCCCCTTTAGGATTCTCGCAGCCATGTCAGCAGTTTGCATTCCAAGAGTATGGTAGTCTATTCCTATGGTTGCGAGAGCGCCTCGTCTGACCCCGTCGACTTCACCGACGATTATCGGAATCTTGAAGTCCTCTCCTACTTTAATAACAGACTCCAATGCAGAGACAACTGTGTTATCTGTAGGGACATAGACCGCGTCCACCCTTCCTACAAGTGACTGAGCAGCCTCATAGACTCCGCCGGAAGAACTCACAGTCACTTCAACAAGCTCAAGCCTGAGTCTTTCCGCAGTTTCACGAGCAAGATCCACTTGCACAAGAGAGTTGGTCTCACCTGCGTTATATATTACTCCTACGCGATCTACCTCAGGGTCTATCCTCTTTAGGAGCTCTAGCTGCTTTGCTACCGGAGTAAGATCAGATGTGCCTGTAACGTTCGTTCCGGGCCTTGCAATTGAATCAACTAACCCTGCGGCGACCGGATCTGTAACAGCAGTTATCACAATGGGAATATCCTGAGTGGCTTTGGCTGCTGCTTGAGCTGTGGGTGTAGCAATAGCAAGGATCATGTCTACGTTTTCAGAGACGAATTTCTGGGCAATCGACTGAGCAACGGCCATTTCCCCTTGAGCATTTTGAATCTTGTATTCCGTGTTCTTTCCCTCTTCAAACCCTAATTCAGCAAGACGCTCAATAAAGCCTATTCTGGATGCGTCCAGAGCCGGATGCTCAACAATCTGCATAATACCAATTGTATTAGTAACAGCCTGTTTCTTAATGACTCGAGGCCGGGCGAAGGCAAAAACTGCAATTGTTATAACCACGCCTACTATAATAAGTGCCTGAATTACCTTTGATTTTTTGGATGCCATTTAAATCCCTCCGGTAAATGTAAGATAATCGTTTGCTGCAATAATCACCGATATAGTCTGATTCACTCATGGCATCCATCCCCCCCGGCATGACCTGACCACCCATTCCACGAAGAACTTTCTTTGCATACTCGTAGAACGAGTGATGTCTCTGAACTTCGTATTCCGGGTATCTGTCTTAATGTTTGAGTAAGAAATGTATAGAACTCCTCATTAGAAGTGAACACAGCCTCTACCATTAAATCATGGGCACCGGCGCATACAGCTACATATCTGACTTGTGGTGCCCCGGTAAGTTCAGCTACGACCCTGTCAGTTGAATTCCCCTCAATATCAAGACCAATGATAGCGACAAAATTCATGCCCAGCGTAAACGGGTCTACAACCGCTTTAATTTCAATCACGCCTTGATCTAGGAGGCGCGCCACTCGCTTTCTTACAGTGCCTTCAGCTACCCCTAATTCTTGTGCAATAGAAGTAAAGGGGGTTCTGCCGTCATTTTTCAAATACGAAAGAATGTCCATATCCAACTGACTCAACATGGGAGGCTTGCCCACGAAATCCACTCCAATATCCATGATTACTTACGAATATCGTAATTTTCGGCCTCAATGGCTGCGCATAAAACAATATAAGCTTTAGTATTCGACGAATATGATAATTGTCCTTCTCAATGGAAACATATTTTCTATGGGAGTTGACGATTACATAGACCCAGGGGTCTTACGTCCTGGAAGTCTCCGTCGGATGGGAGAAGACCCCCTGATTTCCAAGGTGTCTTCCAGAGTGTTCATAAGGAACTTGTATGACGAAATCACAATGACACCGGAAGCGCCATAGAGAATAGCAGCCCCCCAAAAGGAACTTGCGACTCCAAAGACACTACCCAGATACCCGCCAAGCAGAGGCCCAAGAACAGAGCCTGCTGATGACATTGCATTCATTACGCCGAAAACAGTACCTCGAACTTCAGGTGACACTGCCTGAGCTACAAGTACATTAATTGCCACAGACATAGCTACACTGGGAGCGCCTGAGATGAACCTGAATATACCCAGGGCATATACAGACCGGGAAAAGCCTTGCAAAAAAACAAAGACCACAAGAAAAAGCAAACTATCTCTTAACATAGCTACGTAATTGCCCTTCCAGTAACGTCCCACCAGCGGAGCGGATATTGCTGTTGCAACTCCGAATAACATGGCGATGATACTTGTGGCGATCGCTGCGTTGCCAATGGAAAGCTCCTTAATCAGGAGAGGCAAAGTAGGTCGAATACATGCTGTGCCTGCCTGCATCAGAACCAGGACCCCGAACAAGACCTGCAAGACAGGTATGGAAACGGTCTTTCGCATACCCTCAATAATGCTGGTTCGCTCTGCTCTCAGGACTGTCTTCTCTCTTACGACGAAGACCGCTATTAGAGTAGCTATGGCAGGCATTGCTGCACACGCTATGTAAGTCCCGGTCAATCCAAACACTGACACAAATACTGCACCCAGAACCGGACCTGCTACAGTGCCAATTGCCATAGTTGTCTGCAACAGGCCCATGGCAAATCCAAGATTTTCATTAGGAGTAGTAGTGGCAACCAACATAGTAGCAGCAGGGATATATCCTGAAAGGGCTCCGGAAACAGCCTTAAGCAGTAGAATATCCACATGGCTCCTGGCAAGACCCATGAGACCGTACGTCACCGTAAGAACAATGCCGGAGCGGATTAGCATGATGCGCTTGCCGTATCTGTCTGATAAAGATCCCCATACAGGTGCCATTATGGCTGCGGTTAGAGCAGCAACGGAAAAAGCTGCGCCTGACCAAAATGCGGCATTAGTCGCTGTGCCAAGATCAGAAATAAGAATAGGCAGGAAAGACGCAATTATGATGTCCCCGGCCTGGATAAGAGCACAACCAATACATAAAGCAAGTAAATTGCGGCGATGATTCAAGGCTGCCACTCCCTACAGAATAGCTTATTTATATAACCTCAAAGGAAAATCATGTCTGTGACAATTTCATAAAGGCCTGCTTGAATAGGCCTATGTTTATATCATACCATACATATATTACTCAACTAAGCCCTGTTTAAGCAAGCCTTGAAGTCAAAGAAGTCGTAGTCGGCTTATGCCGGAAGAGAGTATACTTCTAACTTATTTCTGGCTACACCGTAAATACTCATGTACTCTGCCGCTGAGCGGTTCCATGAGAAGTCGTGACGCATTGTGTTTTCCACAAGAGCCATCCATCTGTTTCTGTCGTGGTAGACACTAATAGCACGTCTCACTGCATCGATAAGCGCATCATCTGAGTATTCCGCAAACGTAAATCCGTTTCCTACCTGTCTGTTAGGTTCATAATTTGTGACAGTATCTGCAAGACCTCCTATGCTCCTCACAATAGGAACGGTGCCGTAGCGCATGCTGATAAGCTGGCCTAACCCACAGGGTTCAAAACGACTTGGCATGAGAAACATGTCGCACCCTGCATAAATACGCTGGGCTAACGCAACATTGAATCCTATTTCAGCAGCTATCTTCCTAGGATAATCTCTCTGAAACGAGCGAAACAGTTCCTCATAATACGGATCCCCTGTCCCTAACAAAACAAATTCCACATCCTGCTTGAGGAGGTCAGGAATGATCTCTGCAATGAGATCCAGGCCTTTTTGGTCTACAAGTCGGGATACTATTCCAATAAGAGGCATATCCCCACAGGGCAGGTTTATTTCGCGTTGGAGAGCGTACTTATTCTCCTTCTTATCCTGGAAATTGCCCAGACCATAGTTACGATAAATGCGCGCATCTGTCTCAGGATTAAATTCGTGATAATTCAGGCCATTTACAATCCCATACACGTCCTGTGCTCTGGACCTTAAAATTCCATCCATAAGTTGACCGTAAACAGGTGTTTGAATCTCCTTGGCATAGGTCTTGCTTACAGTGTTGATGACGTCAGCATAGAGAATGCCTGATTTCATGAAACTGATATTTCCGTAAAATTCAATGCTTTCCGGTGTGAAGTACTCATCCCCTAAACCAATTAGGTGAAGAACTTCTCTGGGGTAATTTCCCTGGTACTGCAAGTTATGGATAGTGAATACACTGGCAATTCCTTGATAAAATGTGTCGTGGGAACATTTCTCACGGAGAAGAAGAGGCACAAGGCCTGTCTGCCAGTCATTTGAGTGTATTACATGAGGCGCCCATCCTAAATATCTAACCATTTCCAGAATGGCTTTGGAGAAAAACGTAAACCTCTCCGCCTCATCAAAATACATGTACATGTTATCTCTGTCAAAGTAATGATAGTTATCAATAAAGTAAACCGGTACAAGCCTCTCTACCCCGTCTAATCTTGCTCGTATCATGCCTTCACGTAGGATCGCAGTGGCTTTTCTCGATCCTACTTGCACCGGAAAATCACCTATCGTCTTATAATCTGTGATTCCCCTGTATTTGGGCATGACTACGCGTACGTCATTGCCCATTGTCGCAAGGGCTTTCGGGAGTGAGCCGGCTACATCTGCAAGTCCTCCTGTCTTTGCAAACGGTGCAACTTCGGGAGAAGCAATCAATATTCTGTAAGTTTCATCAAGTTGCTGCACAGTCATGGTATAGATACCCCTTCCTATTCCCTGGAAGCCCAAAGCGTAACTACAGTGAAATTGCTTAATTCTTCGATTCTTCAGGTATACTCTCACGCAAAGCGTCTGCAGCTACCTCTGGAGCTGTCGGATTTATGTAGTACCCCGTGCCAAGCTCGAACCCTGCGATAGTGGCAAGGCGCGGAAGCAGCTCGAGATGCCAATGATAGTATGCACTAAAATCCCCATTCCATGGGGCGGTGTGCCACACAATATTGTATGGAACATCATCAAATGCCAGTTCAAATGTGCCAACTATCAAACGTAGCGTTCTCGCAAGATCAGATAACTCATCCTTGGATATATCTTCAAAAGATGCCTTGTGTTGTTTCGGAACAATCCAGGTTTCATAAGGGAATTTAGATGCGTAAGGGCAGAATGTCAGAAAATGGTCGGACTCCTGAATGATCCGTTCCCGTGCTTCAATCTCCCCTTCGTTAATGTCACAATACAGACATCTACCGGTTCTATCCTTATATTGTCCGGCATGATCCACTTCAGTTTGGATAATTTCAGGCACTATCGGAACGGCAATCAACTGACAGTGGGTATGCGAAAGAGAAGCGCCCCCTGCACGCCCCCAATTCTTGAAAGCTTGTAGATATTTCACTCTGTTATCTTGTCTGAGTGCGCGAAAACGCATGACTATGGCAGTCAGTATGTCCTCCATCCGGCTTTGAGAATGCGTTCCGAACGTCGAATCATGTTCCGGCGCTTCCACAACAACTTCATGGATTCCTACGGCAGGAATACTCACATATAATCTGTCTTGCTCTAAAGCGTCGGGATCCACGTCTATAGAGTCGTCATAGTCAAGGGAAAAAGCGGGAAACTTGTTCGGCACGACCCTTACTTGCCAGCCCTCTGCATTGGGGGCTTCAACTTCCCGACCCAGCGCAAGGATCTCGGGAGGAGTCATATGTTCACTACCATAGCAAAATGGACATGTGCCCTTTTTTTGCTCACCGTGAATAATTCTAAAGTCAGAAGGTCGCGTGCTTCTTGCAGACGCAATTGCTACCCACGCTCCTGATGTAGGATCTCTTCTCAGTTCAGAAATCATGAAACCCCTCTTTTCAGTCTATGGTCTATCTTTGGTCTATCGTTTATCCCCTATCAAAATAGATATTTTTTCCACTGGCGGATAAAGGAATACCGATTACGACATCGGCATCAATCAAGCCCATCTTTTTCGCCAACACACCCACGCGATAGATAATCCTATTGTCCACGTTGTGCATAGACGCAACCTTCACCGCGGAGCCCAGAGCAATACCCATATCAATAGTTCTCCAAGTACATACAGGACCTTTAAACTCCGGACCATCACTTAACTCAGGTAAGTCCACGCATTTATCATGCCCGCATGCGCCACAGTTAAGCCCACAAACCTTAGCATCGTTGAGACCAATAAGCACACAAGCAGAACTTGCAGCGACATTCGCGCCATCACGGTCATAATTCTTCTTACCGGTAGTCTTCCCATATTCAACCATGGCATTGGCAAGATCAAGCAAAGCATCACCTTGGACAACAGACGTGACCACAAAATCTTTCCCAACAGCTTTAGGCGCAGTCCTGGCAGCAACGCACATGAGGTCCGCAACAAACCTTATTGCTTCTTTCACACAAACCACCTCCAGCGAGAATATTCCACGCAAAGTCATGAATTCCTTGAATCTCTCAGTGATTCGTCGGGAAACAACTGAATGGAAACCGCCTATCAGTGCCATGCTATAACAAAGACAGATCAAAACAGGTGTTAGCCTGTGGTAAAGAGCTACCAATCTATCCACAACCGTCACAGGGCAAATGATAAATGATAAACGATAGACAATATGAGGTGACACAAAATGACAGTAGGCCAAAAGCTCCACCAATGTCTGGCACAACTTGAAGGCGCAACGGCAAGCCTCAAGACTTTTTGCCTGGACACTCAAGATCCAACCGCTCAGAAATTGTATGCGCAACTTTCCGATACATTACAGCATCAAATAATAGATCCTCTGAAATCTCGGGTCAATTATGTTGAATCACAAGAGCCTCAGTACAAAGTATTCCAGCAAGCCATGCAGCAAGGGGAGATGCCTGAGCCACACCAGCCTGAGCAGTATGATCAGTAGGAACCCTTCTAACGTCTGTGAAGTAGCAGGGAGATGTAATCAGGTAGCTTAGGCGTAAGATTTGACATTCGGGGAGTGAAATGACAGTAGAGTTCCGGCGAAGTCTTGCAGATAGCATCCTCCCCTATACGCCTATACGCGGAGTTCCACAATGTCCTTGTCTACGAGGACATAGTCTTTGGGCACAGCCTGGCCCGGGAATCTTGCTGACCCCCATACACGGGCATTTTTCAGCCTGGACGGGAAGTCGCGATGAACAGCCTCTGCCATATCAACAACTGTACTTCCGCTCTTTAGGACAAACGGTTGGTTCATTTCCGGATCATGTCCCGGTTTCTTACTGTAAATTCTTATGATACCAAGAAGATCAAAGATAGACCGCCTCAGACGTTCAAGGGTCTCTCCTATTTCAACTGATACACTGACAAAAGGAAATCCCGAAGGGAGATACTCATTGATAAGTTCCAAGTTATCTTCTGCACCTTCAATGTCCAGCTTGGTCCCGATAATAAGACACGACCCCATAGTGTGATGATGTAAGCCTTCTACTTGATCATCTCTGAGAATCTTCTTCTCCTTCAATTGTTCGATGGTTCCGTCAAGTTGATCAAGACAATCGTCACTGGATGCATCTATCGTGATTAGAAGGGCATCTGCATTTCTTATCGCGCCGGCAAGTCCCGGCACGAACTCTCCTTCAGTAATAGGTGGCAAATCTACCAACTGAATCCGGATGTCCTCATATTCCATCATGCCTGCTACCGGAAGAACAGTAGCAAACGGATATGGGGCTACCTCCACCTTTGCCCTGGTGAAAGCATCAACAAGTGCAGACTTCCCGACATTCGGAAAACCCACAAGAGCCACTTGACCTGCGCCATGCCTCTCCACGAGAAAGGGATCCCGCCGACCTGCTTTGATTTTCCTCTCACTTTCATCACGGAGTCTTGACAGACGGCGCTTTATGTCAGCTTGTAGTTTCTCTGTACCCTTATGCTTTGGAATAGACGCCAGCATGTCCTCAAGCGCCGCAATCTTCTCATTAGTAGTCTTCGCATTCTTGAAAACTTCTTCAGCTTCAAGATACTGCAGTGTGAGGTTGGCAGGCATAAAGTCAATCATCCTCATACTAATAATTAATACCTGAGAATGTCGAAAAGCTTCTCCCCTTATTAATTGTAGTATGATGCTGCAAATTCCTGCACAATAAAGAAACAACTGACAAAACACCTTCTATATCCATGTTATGCCAACTAAGGCTCAGATGGTTGCCGAAATTGTCGGACTACGGTATAATTACGCAGGTGAAAACGTTATAGAACTGCCGCGTGAGGAGGGGAACCATGTACACCAACAGTGCCATGCAACCACCGAGAGTGGCATATTTCTGTATGGAGTATGGGTTAAATGAAGAGTTAAAAACGTATGCAGGTGGTCTTGGAATCCTTGCAGGTGACTACCTGAAATCCGCATGTGATCTGGGACTCCCTGTAGTCGGAATCGGTATCCTCTGGCGACAGGGGTACACCCAACAGATGATAGGACAAGACGGTAGGCCGTTCGATGCCTATCCCTGTTATTCCTATGACTTTCTTAGAGACACAGAAAAAACAGTAAGTGTCAGGATACGAGGGCGAAACGTCAAATGCAAGATCTGGATGGTTGATAAGTATAGGAACGCACCTTTGTACCTTCTCGACACTAATGTGCCTGAGAACGAAGATAAGTGGATTACAGGGCAGTTATACGGGGGATTCGGAGAAGACCGCATTGCTCAAGAAATTGTCCTGGGAGTAGGTGGAGTAAGGGCGTTGCGTGCCCTTGGTATAGATGTGGACGTATACCATTTTAATGAAGGTCACGCTGTATTTGCAGGCATCGAACTCATTAGGGAGAAGATGGCGCAAATGGGCCTGAGCTTTGATGACGCGATGGCTCTGACAAGACACGAAGTGGTCTTCACTACACACACACCGATAAAAGAAGGCAATGAAGTTCATAGGCACAACATATTAGGATATATGGGGGCCTACAACGGTCTCTCTCAGGGTCAAATGGTGAAAATCGGGGGAGAGCCGTTTAACATGACAGTAGCAGGCCTCCGTCTATCGCGTATCGCCAGTGCTGTGGCAAAGCTACACGGAGTAACCTCCAACAGAATGTGGGAGGATGTATCAGGCAGGGCGCCCATCATAAGCATTACAAACGGCGTCCATCCCGGTACATGGCAAGACAAAGCGGTGCAACGGGCCTACGAGACCGGTGGCGATCTTTGGGACGCTCATATGCATGCAAAATCGTCACTGCTCTCTGAGATTCGGGCAAGATGCGGAGCAACCTTGAACCCTGACAAGATCCTCATAGGGTTTGCAAGAAGAGCTGCTCCGTATAAGCGCAGTGACTTGATATTCCGTAAGTTGGATGTTATTGAGCCGTACCTCCGGAACGGAGACATTCAACTGGTCTTCTCAGGAAAGGCTCATCCCTTGGATGATTCCGGGAAGAATATTGTAGCGAACCTCGTTGAAATGATGAAACAGTATCCTCAAAGCGTAGTCTTTGTGCCAAACTACGACATGGAAGTGGGCCGCCTTCTTACCAGTGGTTGTGATGTGTGGCTCAACAACCCGCGTCGTCCTAATGAAGCAAGCGGAACATCCGGCATGAAGGCTGCTATGAATGGAGTATTGAACTTTAGCACCCTGGATGGCTGGTGGCCTGAAGCATGTGATCACAGAGTAAACGGATGGCAATTCGGTGACGGGTATGAGGGGCCAGATCAAGACTCTCACGACCTCGACGCCCTGTACGAGACCCTCTTTTCTGAGGTGTTGCCCACTTACTATGAAAATGGGGCAAAATGGGTGCGAATGATGAGAGAAAGCATATCCGGCACTCAGGAAGAGTTCTCATCAGACAGGATGGTCGAGGAGTACTACAGCAGGTTGTATATTCCTACAGTAGCTTCTAAGCAGGTAGCTGTGATGACTAATGATTTGGAATGTAAGCCTGTTAACTAGTTCCATGCAAAGCGCGGCAGGGTCGGTGGAAACCAAGAGCCCTGCCGCGTGTTTGTTATCTGTCGCTCACGATGTATCACTTACATCTAGCACGATCGGATGATTGAGATGGTCTCCATAACTGAAAAGCCAAGACTCCATTGAAGAGACCGCTTACTCACAAGTCGCTGCTACGTACACCCGATCTTTCCCTGCATCTTTAGCTCGGTAAAGGGCATTATCCGCTAAAGCTACAAGCTGAGACACTTTATTGATGTCATTAGTCCCGGCACAGCCGATACTCACAGTAATCTCCGCCCCCAGAGGCAACTCGCAATTTCGTACTGCTTTGCAAATTCTCTCAGCAACAGTGAAGGCTTGCTCAATAGAGGTATTCCACAAAAACACAATAAACTCTTCACCACCCCACCTGACAACCAGATCGTCTCCACGTACGAACTTCTTCAATAGAGATGCCAGGATGCAAAGGATCTCATCACCGAATTCGTGACCGAACTCGTCGTTGAAGCTCTTGAAATCGTCAACATCAACAAACAAAACGGCTGCAGGAAGCCTGGCATTATTTAGCGTATCATGGATATGTCTCCTGAATCCTTCCCTGTTAGCAACACCGGTAAGCGAATCAGTGGCAGCTCGAGTCGATTCCTCTTCATAGGCTTGTGAAAGATAAAATTGTCGCCATAAGGCATAAATAGCAGAGAGAAAAAACAGAGAAGCAATAATCCCGCCTGTTTGTGCCAGGTGAATCAGAAGCATGGAAAAAAGGTAGTAGCTTGGCATAAACCATTGCAAGCTTTTCCTCAAAGAGCGCATTAATCTGGATATGAACGGAATTTTAGGATCTTCAATGTATAGGCGCAAGCTACGAGCGCCGGTTAGAACTAAATGATATGTAAGAATCAAAACAAACCCGCAAATCAGACCATCTGCGGATAATGGTCCCACAAGATCCGTGGTTCCCCAGAAAGCCACCACTATGATATTGGCAGCAGCTACTGCTATGGCTGCACTCCCCATGTGAAAGGCAATCCTGGAAATTTCCTCGCGGTTTCGTATGCTACACCATATTAACGAAGTTATGATGAGCCATGCAGCCCCTGAGAGGCCTGTGGTGCAAAGAGCCGCAATCATGATTGGATAACCCGGCATGAATGCCACATCAGGCGCCAGGGAAACAGTCTTATCCAGAAAGAAAAGATGAGCCAAAGCCCAGAATCCCACCAGGAGTCGGTCGCTCTCAATTCCTTGAGTCGCTACTGCCTGTATGAGGATTGCCAGGCCTAAAATACCGGTCACCCATTCATAGGCTCTCAGGGATCGTCGGTTACTCACTGGTTTACCCTCCAGTGAACACTCTCTTGCCTTAATTCAGGTTTGTGCCATTAGTCACAAACCTGAATTAAGGCACAAGAAAGGCTGTTGTCTATATGATACAGTAACCGAGAGAATTTACCAAGCGCAACTTTTCCGGATTATGCCAGATGTTTTGGCCTTTCGAGCCTACTGCTTACGACTAATCGCGAGGAATTTCCCTACTTCTACAATAATCAAGAGAGCGAAAGCGACTGCAAAGACCATGCCCCATTCCAGGGTGGACAGGGTCACAAGACCTAGAGCTTGCCTCAGGGCCGGCACTTGAATCGCCCCAATAGCAAATGCAAAGCCTATTACCACAGAGACCAGAAGAGGCTTATTACTGAGGAAATGGCCTGTGTGGAAAATGCTCTTTCGCATACTGCGATAGGCAAATACGTAGACCAGTGATATGATGGCCAAGGTCTCAAAGCATAGGCTCCTTGCGGCGATGATGTCCTCATGCATGAAGAGGTAATGACCGAACATCCCAAGACAAGCCACAGCAGCAGTGACACTGATTGCAGCGATAAGCCCCATGCCTAACCCACCCAAGATCGGTTCAGACACAGGTTTGGGCTTCTCTTTCATTATCCCGTTTTCGGCAGGCTCAAACCCAAGGACCATGTCTACAGGACCGTCACAAATGAGATGTATCCAAAGAATCTGCGCTACTGTAAGAGGCGCAGGCCACTTTAGGATCATGGCGCCAAATATCAGAAGTATCTCTGCGAATGAGTTTGAAAGCGTATAAGAGACTACTTTCCTTATGTTGTCAAAAACGACTCTGCCCTCTTCCACCGCAGCTACTATAGTTTTGAAGTTGCTGTCAAGCAATATAAGGTCAGACGCTTCCTTCGCTACGTCAGACGCATTGCCCACTGCCACCCCTATATTGGACTTCTTCAAGGCAGGCGCGTCATTTACCCCGTCTCCGATCATAGCCACTATTTCACCTGAGGCTTGAAGCGCGGACACTATTCTAAGTTTCTGATGCGGTGATATCCGTGCGAAAACCATGGCTTCCTTTGCCCGAACAGCAAGCTCCTCATCACTCATACCCTTCAGAGTTTCCCCATTGATGATTCCCTCTGCCGGAACAGCAAGACCCAGTCTCCTCGCTATACTCATAGCAGTTCTTTCGTAATCGCCGGTAATGATCTTCACCTTGATACCTGCTTCTTGACATGAACGGATAGATGCTATCACTTCATCACGGATAGGATCCTCTATCCCGACAAGCCCCGCCCAGGAATACCCGCTTAGAGCTTGGAAGTCCCCGTCTTCTTTCACTGCTATCCCCAGGACCTTCAAACCATGGTCTGCCCATGTCTCAACTGTCTCCCGAATCTTTGCCTTCTCATCGTCAGACAGGACACACATAGCAGTTACTACTTCCGGAGCTCCCTTTACATATGCTACTTCGCTCCCACATACCATATTGACTGTACGCATGTATCTTATCTCGCTGGAGAACGGCTCTTCCTCGATACGTTTTGACAACTTCGCAAATTCTTCCGGATCCTCGATCCCGTTTGCTTTCGCAAAGTCCCAAAGCGCCACCTCAAGAGAATCCTCCAGGTTATTACACAATACTAAGGCCTCGATACCCTTGTCGCGCATGGCAAAGTCTGCCTTTGAGACTGTCATTACCCCGTACGTTAATGTGCCGGTTTTGTCTGTGCAAATGGTAGTCACTGAGCCTAATGTTTCTACAGCCAACAACCGTTTAACGAGTCCTTGGCGTTTCAAGATCCTTCGCATTCCTATGACCAAGATGACAGTTACTGCAATTAGAAG
>DIQZ01000098.1:21196-23163 GCA_002424305.1 Firmicutes bacterium UBA5449 | reverse complement strand
CCGGCAAGACCTATAAAGAACAAAACAGCTGTGATAACAATTACAAGACGCGTAAGCGTATGACTGAAGTTAGCAAGTCTAAGCTGGAGTGGAGTAGCTTCATCCTCAGTTTCGGAGAGACTGGTAGCTATCTTGCCCAACTCAGTATTCTTGCCGGTACGGGATACCTGCATAATCCCGCGACCGGCGAGGAGTGTCGTGCCCATGTAAAGAGCATTCTGCCCCTCAGTAGTGTCCTTACGTATGGATTCACTCTCACCGGTAAGAATAGCCTCGCTGGCTGCCATTCTCACGCTCTCAAGCACTATACCGTCAGCAGGTATTCTATCGCCCGCCGTTAGAATCACCACATCACCGGGTACAAGGTCAGTCACGTCCACTTCTTTTCGGTGTCCGTCCCTTACCACGGTCGCTGTTGGCTTCACCAGCTTCCGTAAGCTCTCGTAAGTCTCTTCCGCCTGACGCTCCTGGACATATCCTAATATCGCGTCAAAGATCACGACAGCCATGATTATATAGAAATCTTTGAATTCCTTTAGCAATAAAGATATCACAGCTGCCCCTAAGATCACGTAAACAAGGGGGTTTGTGAACTGCGATAGGAAGATGGCAATACGCGATGGGCGCTCCCGAGCCGGGAGAGCATTCATGCCATATTCCTTTCTACGTGTTTCTACATCGCTCTCTGACAGACCGGCAAACTGCCCTGAACATGCTTGGTAACCTTCAACCGACATACGACTTTCTCTCCTTTTGCTCAATAGGTAGTTACTACCACTTAGTCGCTGCCACTATTCCAGGCAGCTATTGCTGTTACTCTCCGCAGCGCTTGCCGTCGCTGTTTCAGGCAGCAATTGCTGTAACTCTGCGCAGCAATTGCCGTGACTTTGCTTTAGGCGGAATTGGTCGCTACTTTGCTCCGGCTTGAATTAGTCGTTACTTTGCCCTAACTGGAATTGGTCGCCGCTCTACTCGAGGTAGAGTCACTCAGAATCAACGCCCGAATATAGCTTTCCTCTCTTCAGGCGTTAGTTCACAGAGCAAATCTTTACCCAGTCTCTCTGATACCCTTTGAGTAAACATTTCCTGCCATATATATTGCATGGAAATAAACACCAAGTGACGATTCCCGGTCCAGACCGCAGTGTCATCATTCCCGACACCTCCGATAAGTGCATGAGCCCCGTCAGCTACTACGACTATGTTGTCCTCAATCTGCTGAAGCGCACTTTCGGCTTGAGGATGCCTGACAGTCTGCCCGAATTCAATCTCCGCTTCACCACAAATCAAAACACGAATCTGCAATCCTCTTTCGTGCGCTGCTCGAAGTTCCGGGAGAAGCGCCAGCAAAGTCTCATCACTCACAGATAGAGAGAGCTCATCTTTTGCATCACGAATGAGTTCTCGGGCACAACTGAGTACGGCCTCTCTCCCTTCAATATTCCATACCTGTTCCGAAGGTGCCGGTTTCTCGTATCTGGATAGGCTTTCATGTGCTTTGTCCAGCGCTTCTTCATAGGTATGCCTTAAACTGTCAAGCAAAGCATTGACCGGGACAGGCGCATAGCGCGTAGTATCTCCTTGTGGCACAGCTAGGATTGCACCGCGATTCAACAGACGACCGAGGGCTTCATACACCATAGACCTGGGCATCCCGGCCTCTTTGCTGATCTGGTATCCGGTAGCGGGATTCACCTTTAGCAGGGTGAAATACGTCTTAGCTTCATACTCAGTAAAACCAAGGTCCAATAGGGGTTTTGCAGGATCCATATTACTCACTGCCTTATCATAAAAGTCTTTCAGTCGATAGTAATTATCCTCGACTGAAAGCAAGAATGCATGCGAGCTTACCCCCGGAGAGGCAAAGCATATGGTAGTCTTATGGTAGTTCGTATTAGGATAACGTAGTTCTATATCGAAACACTATTATAATTTGAAGTGTATAATATCATGCCGCGATCGTCAAG
>DIQZ01000098.1:0-20864 GCA_002424305.1 Firmicutes bacterium UBA5449 | reverse complement strand
AGAAATGCTTAAGGGTGATCGAGAATCAAGCACACTACCGAGTAAGGGTGCTCTATTCTCTACCACGTTTTTCATATGAGTGCTCTAATTTCGAGCACACTTTCACGAATTAGCCTAAGAATGATTGAAGGTGATTGAGAATAGAGCATACCAGAGGGTTGGGGTGCTCGAATTTCTAGCACGTCTTTCGTTTTAGTGGTAGAAATTGGAGCACTAAGCCCATATTTTAGAAAGTATCAGCATAGCCTGCTCGAAATTCTTACACACTTTTTGAAAAGGTGCTCGTTTTTGAAGCACGTTTTTAGAAACTGTGCTCGATTATCGAGCACCTACCTAATAACTTAAGCTGATTTAGAAAAAAGTGTTCTATTTTCGAGCACGGATCAGGGTTTGGGTGGTCGAAAATAGGGCAGGGCCCAAGAAATATGGTTACATTTATATCCATATTGGGCCAAAAGGCATTTTAGGGATTCCAATAGCTGCAAGGGTGCTCTATTCTCTACCATGGTTAGCGATCCGGGTGGTTGAAACTAGAACAGCTCAAGGAAAGGACAGTAGATCAAGGACAGTAGATCATCGCTCACTGATGCCCAAAACGCCAACACCAAAATCATTCCTGTGTTTTTATGATCTAGTGTTTTTGTGCTCTAGCGTCTTCATGATTTAGGCTTTTCACGAAGCGCATCAAGTGCTTCATCAACTTTTCTATGAACAGCAGTGGATATTTCCTCGAGATGCTCGGGAGTTGCAGCTTCAAACCTTAAAACAAGCACAGGCTGGGTATTTGAAGCCCTCACAAGGCCCCACCCGTGGGGGAATTTAATTCTTACACCGTCTATGCGGTGGACATCAAAATCCTCTGAGAAGTGCGCTGCTATCTGCTCTACTACAGCTTGCTTTAATTCTTCCGGACATTCCAGCCTAATCTCGGGGGTATTATACATTGTCGGGAGAGTGTCGGCTACTTCTTGAAGACTCTTATCTGAACGAGACAGTAGTTCAATGAGTCTGGCGCCTGCGTATATAGCATCATCGTATCCATAGTACCTATCAGCAAAGAACAGATGCCCGCTCATTTCACCGGCGAGTGCAGCCTCTTCCTCTTTGAGTTTAGCCTTAATAAGGGAGTGCCCCACTCTCCACATGATTGGCTTACCGCCTGCTTTCTCAATCTCTGCAAACAACGCTTCGGAGCACTTCACCTCTCCTATGATCTTTGACCCTGGCTGCCTGGAAAGAATGTCTCTGGCAAAAATGATAAGGAGTTGATCCCCCCAGAGAATATCACCTTCACCGGTAACCACACCAATTCTGTCTGCATCCCCGTCAAAAGCAATGCCCACTTCTGCATCTTCTTCTAACATCTTCCGGATAAGGTCGTCAAGGTTCTCACGGACTGTCGGATCCGGGTGATGGTGAGGAAACGTAGGATCAGGCTCAGAATACAGTTCTATGACATCGTGACCCATGCACCTATAAAGGTCAGGCCCGACAATATTGCCTGTGCCGTTGCCTGCATCTACCACGACCTTTATCCGACGCGCCCCCGGCTGAATACGAAGATCTTCACAAACTTCATTAACATATTTCTCATTTAGGGACACAGACACGCAAGTGCCTTCTTCACCGAAGACAAAATCCTCTCTCACCATTATGTCCCTGATGTCCTTAATTGCTTGCCCGAAAATTGTGGATTTGCCGAAACATATCTTGAAGCCGTTTTCATTTGGAGGGTTATGGCTCCCTGTAATCATTACACCCCCGCCTACATCAAGGTTAAACAGGGCGTAGTAGAGAACAGGGGTAGGAACAAGCCCAATATCATAGACATCAATTCCACTTTCTAAAAGCCCGCGGACGATTTCATCGCGGAATCCCGGAGAACTGGCTCTTGCATCTCTTCCCACAGCGACAGCACGTACCTTCTCACTTACATAAAGCCGTCCCAAAGCCTTTCCCAACATATAAACGAATTCACGTGTCAGATCCTTATCCACCACTCCACGTATGTCATATTCTCTGAAAACATGGTCCGGGATACGAACAGTATCTTTGCCCATGACAACATCACCTGTAAGAGTCATTAGCCTTCCCCCCAAATGTGAACATTGCCAAACAATTCGCTTAGATCCTTTTGACACCTCTACTTGATTATCCTTCCCAAGCCCTCTATAGAAAATGTCTCGAGTACCGCTTCCATAAACACACGCGCCGGCTCGATCATTCCGAGCGTCGTCTCCACAATTCCAAGCGTTGCCCCCCGGATCTTGATAATTTCTTAACATTTTCCAGGCGAAACCTTGAAAACATGCAGCTATAATAGGATTTGAAAGGAGGCAGTCGAATTTATGAACGCCATATCAAGAACTCGCATTACCGGTATCACAACGATAATCACTGCCTTGCTAGTAGTAGTGTCTGCCGTGGGTCTGACTTTTGCAGAAGAAGCCCCTCAAGCCACTGTGCAAATCATACCTGAAACTACACCCGCGATTACGCCTGAGACTACGCCTGAGGCTTCAATGCCGTTTGGCCCAAGGCAGAAGACACCACTGGTTACCAGAATTGCGTCTATTCTCAACATGAACGAAGAAGACTTGAGCGCTGCCAGACACGAAGGTAAATCCTTCATACAAATCGCAGAGGGAAAAGGCATCAGTGAAGCTCAACTCATTGACAGTCTCACAATAGACTTTAAGGCATTCCTTGATTCCCAAGCTTCTCAGGGAAAACTCACGTCTGAACAGGTAGCCACCACTATTGCTGAGATGGAGGAGAACCTCAAGATTGCGCTGAGCCGCACAGAAGTCGGTCCACCTGAAACCCGACCCAACATTGGGCGGAACATCGGCCGAAACACCGGTGGGGAAAACACACCCTGCATGCCAAGAGCTCATGGCAAAGCCGACGGCGGCAGGCATGGCTCTATGAGCGGCTTCTCCCAGGGAGTTCAGGCAGGACGAAGAGAAGGTCTAGGACGCGGTCCTGGGCTCGGAAGGGGCCAAGGTCAAGCTCAAGGTCAAAGCCAGGGTCAGGGAATCTGTCCCTGCTGTGGGCGAGCTCTTCAGCCTTCCGAGTCCTAGATTCTTAAGACTTCAAACTCGTTAAGACGTTTCACGTTTCACGATTCTTACACTTCACGATTCTCACGCAAGGGAAGGCTTTATCACCTTCCCTTGCAAGTTTTCAATACATGAGGGAGAATACAATCAGATAATGAGAATGAATGCCATCGTGTAATGAGAATACAGACATGGACCAAGATCAAAGGCCAGAGGTGCACCACCCATGGAAAAAGTAAGAATTCTCGTGGTCGACGATGAAGCAGCAATCGGTAACGTTATAAAAGACTATCTGGAAGCTCAGGGATACGAGGTATTCTGGGCGGAAGACGGATTCTCCGCCCTTGATGCATTTCACAAAGTAAACCCTGATCTCATTATTTTGGACTTGATGCTTCCAGGCAAGAGCGGACTCGACGTTTGTAGAGAACTCCGCAAACACAGCGACGTTCCGGTTATCATGCTGACTGCAAAGTCCGATGAAATTGATAGAGTCCTTGGATTGGAACTAGGGGCCGATGACTACGTAACGAAACCGTTTAGCCTAAGAGAACTGGCCGCAAGAGTCAGGGCTGTCCTCAGACGTGTAGGCAAGGGAGTTGAAGACCAAAGAGGGATTTTTAAAGTCGGAGACATGGTCATCGATGCAGATGGTCATCAAGTGACAGTATCAGGTCATGAAGTCTCTCTGACGCCCACTGAGTTCTCCATTCTCCTCTATCTTGCGGAACGGCCCGGCAGAGTCGCCAGCCGCCTTCAGTTGGTCAATGCATCCCTTGGCGAAGCTTATGTAGGATACGAAAGATCTATTGATACTCATGTTAGCAATCTACGTAAGAAAATTGAGGCTGACCCGGCAAATCCCAAACGCCTTCAAACAGTTTATGGCGTCGGGTACAAACTTGTCCCCTAGAAGAAGTGCATCATCCGAAGCAGTGAGATCATGAGACAGACCATAAGAAGGGCGATGCCGCAACATGACAATTAGGCGGAAACTTCTCATAACCTTCCTAGCTATAATTGTGCTAAGCTCTCTGGTAACAGCTATCCTTTGGAGTTTCACCACGCGCTCACTGTTTGATTGGTATGTACGCAGTAACACTGAGGCTCGAGCTACACAATGGCAAAGACTGCTTGCTGCCTATTATGCACAGCGCGGCTCATGGGACGGTGTCAGCGCCTTAATAAGAGCCACGCAATTTGTGAGAGGAAGGGGTCCTCATAGGCCCTCTATGATGCCACCTGAAACAGCCGGACCTGAACGAATCATCCTCGCAGATGAAACAGGCAAGATTATCGCTGATTCCCATGAAACAACCATAGGGCTTTTCTTGAATGACAAGATCACCCCTTCTAAGTTGCCGATTATCGTTAACGAAGAAGTTGTAGGTTCGGTCGCGATCGTAACCCAGCTTCAAAGAGGGCTCATGACTCTGGAAGCAGCGTTCCTACGCCGTATGACCATCGCTTCCATAATCGGAGGGGTTATTGTCGCCTTAATCGGAACAGGATTAGCCTTTGTCTTCTCTCGTCATCTATCTCAACCGCTCAGCAAATTGGCGACAGCAGCTCGTCAAATAGCATCCGGAGATTTCGATGCCGAAATTCACGTCTCAACCGGAGATGAAATGGAAGAAGTAGCCCACGCCTTCAACTTCATGAAAGACAGCCTTAAGGCTAATGAAGAGGCTCGCCATAAACTCGTGGCTGACGTAGCCCATGAGCTGCGAACCCCTTTAGCGGTACTGCGTGGCAATTTCGAATCTATGCAAGAAGGCATCACAGAACCAACTCAAGAAACAATGGTCTGTCTCCATGACGAAGTGCTCAGACTATCCAGGATTGTACAGGATCTGCTCAATCTCGGACAGATGGAATCCGGAGGATTTCCCCTAAGCCTGCAACCCACCAGGCTCGAAGACGTAATCGTGCGGGTTGTCTCAGTTTTTGCTGCGGAAACCGATGCACGAGGAATTCACTTGGAGACAAATATGCAAGGAGCTCTTCCCACAATTCAAGCGGACCCGGACCGTATAGCCCAGGTCCTCGTCAACTTATTGGCAAATGCAGTTTACTACACTCCGGACGGTGGGAGGATCTCTGTTTCGGCATCCTGCGTGGATGGCGACATAGTAGTGTCTTTGACAGATTCAGGACCCGGTATTTCCGAAGAAGACCTACCTCATGTCTTTGACCGTTTCTATAGGACTGACCGAGCCCGTGACAGGGCCACAGGCGGAACCGGACTTGGTCTTGCTATCGCAAGGGGAATCATAACGGCTCACAAGGGATCCATTTGGGTGGAAAGTGAGCCCGGACTCGGCACTACCTTCACCTTCAGCCTACCGGGTTCCTAATCGCGATAACACCAACTCAGGACAACTCTGGCACAGGATAGCCCTAGCTCATCATCTCAGCCACAAGCATGCCTACAACTATCAGTGCTGCACCGGCCAATTGTGGCCTTGTGAAGGTCTCTCCTAGAATCCACCAACCGAAAATGCCGGCAAACACCGGTTCTGTGGCAAATATGATTGCCACATGCGTCGGACTTGTGAATTTCTGAGCGATATTCTGCACGAACAAGGTCACGGCAGTAGCAAGAATTCCAAGGAATCCAATGCCTAGAAGCTCCCTGCTACCAGGGGCCATGAGTATCGTATGCCCCAACACAAATACTCGCAGACCCAGCGTAACAAAGGACGCAATAGCTACAGTCCAGAGCTGCATAATCACTAGTATCCTCACGTCATGCAAAGGTGCGGCCTTTCCCACCGCTACTATGTGAAGGCCAAAAGCAATGGCACCTATCAGAGATAGGAAATCCCCTGTCTGTAGCAAAGTCGCTTCAGAGAAATTGAGGCTAAGGAGGCCCAAACCTACAGTTGCGAACCCCACGCCGACAATGGAAGGAAGATCCGGTGATTTCTTTAGGATGAACGCAGAAAAAACAGGGACTAGGACTACCGATAAGCCCGTGATAAAACCACACTTTGACGCAGTAGTATACTCAAGTGCGATAGTCTGGAATACATAGCCTGCAAAGAGAATGAGTCCAATTATTATGCCTGCACTTACAGTCCTTTTTGCCATCGCCCGGATTCTTGGCGCTAAAACTATGGTCACAGCCAGAGAAGCCACAAGGAACCTCAATCCTATCAAGGCAATAGGATCTACTCTCACTATGAGGTTTTTCACTATGACAAATGTAGTGCCCCAGATAACTGTGATCAAAAGGAGTAGCCCGTCAGCAATCCAGCGTTGATGGGAGGCTTGGTGCGAAAACTTCTGCTTTCTTGCATGATCATTGGTATCGACTGCCACCCCCACCCCACCCTTCTTCCCAGTTGCAACTGCATATTAGTTGTCTTGACGTGCCATGATGTCTTCAATCAAATAAGCATGTAATTAAGTGTCGTGTTACTTGAACGCGCAGCAAAACCGAATGTTAATTGAGTGTACAACAAAGCCTCGCGCAAGTTGAATTTACAGCAAAGTCTCGTGTTAGTTGAGCGTCCAGCTACGTTCTCAGTTAATCAAGCGCCCACGAAGGAGCTCATTTACCATCTGGGGATTCGCTCGTCCCTTTGTCATTTTCATAACCTGTCCCACAAGGAACCCGATAGCCTTATCTTTCCCTGCTCTAACCTGGTCAGCCACTTCTCCGTTCTCCTCTATTACCCGATCAACAATTCTTATGAGTTCTTCCTCATCAGCTATTTGTACAAGCCCTTTTTCCTTGACTATTACCTCAGGGGACTTACCTTCGGTGAACATCTCTTCAAAGACAGTTTTTGCAATCTTTCCGCTTATGGTCCCTTTATCTATCATCTTTAGCATAGCAGCAAGGTCACTTGGTGCAACTTTCACTGATTCGATCCCTATACCGGTTGCATTCATAAGTCTCGAAAACTCCCCCATGACCCAATTGCTCACGGTCTTTGCCTGGCCGTATTCTCGCACAGCCTCCTCAAAATAGTCAGCCAGTTCTTGTGTATCAGTTAAGAGAGACGCGTCATATTCGGGAAGCTCATAATCACGCATGAAGCGCTCGCGTCGTGCTCCCGGAAGTTCAGGAAGGGTTGCCTTAATCTCTTCAACCCGGGAGCCGGTAATGTTAAGTGGCGGAAGATCCGGCTCGGGAAAGTATCGATAATCTTCCGCAGTCTCTTTCCGTCTCATAGATACGGTAGCTTGACCTGCCTCATCCCAGTGTCTGGTCTCCCGAATCACTTCTTCGCCTGCTGCCACCACCTGGGATTGACGCCGAACTTCATAGTCAAGGCTCCTCTCAACAGCCCTAAAAGAATTCAAGTTTTTGAGCTCCACTTGAGTCCAGAACTTGTCTGCTCCCTTCGGTCTTATTGAGATGTTGACATCACACCGCAGGGAGCCTTCTTCCATCTTGCAGTCAGATACACCGAGATAAAGCAATGTGCGTCTTAGCATACAAAGATACTCATATGCTTCTCTCGGGGATCTGATATCAGGCTCACTCACAATTTCCAAAAGGGGCACCCCGGCACGATTGTAGTCTTCCAGGGAAAATGCTGCGTCTGTGATAGTGCCTCCCTCGTGAATGGATTTCCCCGCATCTTCCTCAAGATGCACTCGCTTAATACGTATCCTACGAACGTCATTGTCAAGCGGAATGTCCACGTACCCGTTTAGCCCAACAGGAAAAGCGTCTTGAGTTATCTGATAGTTCTTGGGAATATCAGGGTAGAAATAATTCTTTCGGTCAAATCTGGAACACTCCGTGATATCGCAGTTAAAAGCCAGCGCTGTCTTGATTCCGTATTCAAGAGCTTTCTTGTTCAAAACCGGCAAAGCTCCGGGAAACCCCAGGCAAATGGGGCATGTATTTGAATTAGGGGAAGCATCGAAATTCGTTGAACAAGAGCAAAACATCTTTGATTCAGTTTTGAGTTGCGCGTGGACTTCTATTCCTATTACAGGCTCAAACACTTCTCTCACCCCCGGCTAACTCATAGGCGTTTGGCTCGGCTTCCGGCCTTCTCACGTGGAAATCCGTAGCCTGCTCGAAAGCATATGCGACCTGCAGCAGAGTCGCCTCATCATATTGTCTGCCCATAATCTGAAGACCCACAGGCATGCCTTCCTTATCAAACCCACATGGGACAGACATCCCCGGAATTCCCGCCAAGTTAGGGGGAACAGTATATACATCAGAAAGATACATCGCCAGCGGATCTCTGGTTTTCTCCCCTGCCTCAAACGCCACAGTCGGAGACGTAGGACCTACAAGACAATCACACGTCTCAAAGACCTCCTGGAAATCCCTTGCAATAAGCGAACGGACTCTAAGAGCTTCGTTAAAATACTTGTCATGGTTTTCCGCTGACAGAACGTAGGTCCCCAGGACTATCCTGCGTTTTACTTCAGGCCCAAACCCTTCACCCCTGGATTTTGCCATCATTGATGCAAAATCTTCACTCGCGCAGGTGCGAACTCCATATCGTACCCCGTCCAATCTGGCTAAGTTTGAGCCGGCTTCAGCGGAAGATATGACATAATAAGCGGCAAGAGCATGTCTCGCATGTGGTAACGAGACATCTTTGATTGTCACGCCCAATGCTTCAAGCTTCTCCAAGGCCTCCGTAAATGCGTCCCTTACCGCCTGAGAGAGTCCTTCATCCAGGAACTCCTTGGGAACGCCCACTGTGATTCCGGTGATATCAGGAATCAGATACTCAGTATAGTCAGGCAACTCTCCGGGATAGGACTGGGAATCCTTTGGATCGTGTCCTGCGATTGCACTGAGAACAAGTGCGCAATCCCTAACATCTTTAGTCATAGGGCCAATCTGATCCATGGACGATGCATACCCGATTAACCCATGTCTTGACACTAAGCCGTAACTTGGTTTCAGGCCTACGATACCGCAAAAGGATGCAGGTTGACGAATTGACCCACCGGTGTCAGAGCCTAGCGCTATGACAGCTTCATCTGATATGACAGCAGCAGCGCTGCCTCCGCTGGATCCCCCGGGGACTCTCTTGGGATTCCAGGGGTTTCTCGTAGGGAACATGGCGGAATTCTCTGTGGAGGATCCCATAGCAAATTCGTCCATGTTTGTCTTTCCTATTATGATTGCACCCGCATCCTCCAGGTGCTGAATGACAGTGGCGTCATAAGGAGGTATGAAATCTTCTAAGTACTTGGATGCAGCTGTAGTTCTAATGCCCTTCGTCGAGATATTGTCCTTTACGGCAACAGATAGCCCCTCCAAAGGCCTTGCAGGTTCCCCCTTAGCCAGTCTCGCATCAGCCTCCCTGGCTTTTCTCAGAGCGTGTTCACAGGTGACAGTAATATATGCTTGAATAGTTCCATCTATCGCTGATATCCTATCAAGCACGCAAGTAACAGCCTCTTCCACAGTGACTTCTTGCCTGCTTATCATGGGTAGAAGTTCATGGGCTTTGAGTTCATTGAGTCTCAATCGTGTCCCCCTCCTATCTCGTAACAGCCTCTTCGTCAGTCTACATCCAGGATTCTCGGCACCTTAAAGAAAGCCCCTTCCCTATCCGGCGCATTTGACAGAGCTTCTTCCGGAGCTATGGATGGCAGGGCGATGTCTTCTCTAAGAACATTAGTGAGCCCGGCCGGGGATATCGTCTGATTCATGCCGGACGTATCCAACTCATCCAGCGCATTAATAACCTTTAGAATCCCTGACAATTGCTCCACAAATTGAGATTGACTGTCCTCGTCAAGTTCAAGCCTGGCAAGGACTGATATACGCGCTACATCTTCCTTAGTGATTTTCATGTTTCATCCCCCTAAGCAACACTTGAAACTCTTCCTCAGTAAGGATAGGGACTCCAAGGGATCTTGCCTTATTGTACTTGGAGCCGGGGTCCTTACCAACTACCAGGTAGTCAGTGTTCTTGCTGACACTCCCGGAGGTCTTTCCGCCGGAAGCGAGAATTGCGTCTTCCGCTTCTTTTCTTGTGAATTTCTCAAGTGAGCCGGTAAAGACCACGGTTTTCTCTGTGAACTTGCCTACACTCTCAGATGAGAGGGTTCTTTCTTCCTCCACCATATTAACACCTTCGCCTTGTAGCCTTCGAAGCATCTCTAAGGTTTTGGGATTCCCAAAGAACTTAACAACACTCTCTGCGACCTTCGGACCAACTTCGGGGATATTCATAAGCTGATCATATGTGGCTTTGGACAACTTATCCATGGAACCAAAATATATTGCCAGGTCACGGGCTGTCCGCTCTCCTACATGGCGAACTCCCAAAGCATTTATCAATCTGTGAATGGGACGCATCTTGGATTTTTCAATAGCATCCAGCAAATTCCGGGCGGATTTTTCGCCCATACGTTCCAGGTTAACAAGGTCTTCAAACCTAAGTGAATAAATGTCGTCAAAACCTTTTATGAGTCCTGCAGCAATCAACTGAGATACGACCTGAGGTCCCATTCCCTCAATATCCATGGCGTCCCTTGAAGCAAAGAAGACAATCCCCTCACGGATTTGCGCAGGACATGCCTCTCCCGTGCAGCGAGACGCAACCTCCCCTTCTGTCCTTACCACATCACTGCCGCATTCCGGACATTTCGCAGGCATCGCAAACTCTCGCTCACATCCGGTCCTCTTCTCAGTAATAACCTTGACAACGTCAGGAATAATGTCCCCGCCCTTTTCCACAACAACTGTGTCACCTATACGGATATCCTTTGATCTGATAATGTCATCGTTATGTAGGCTGGCCCTGCTTACAGTGGATCCAGCCAGTTCAACAGGTTCAAGCAAAGCGACAGGTGTAAGAGTGCCGGTTCTTCCCACTTGAATAATGATATCTTTCACAATAGTTGTCCCTTGCTTTGCAGGGAATTTATAAGCCACTGACCAACGTGGTGTTCTTGCAGTGGCACCAAGCCTGTCCTGCTGTTTCAGGGAATTCACCTTCACGACTACACCGTCAATATCGTAGTCCAGCTCTTCCCGTTTTTCACTCCAGGTTTCAACAAAACCCATAACTTCATCAATATTTTGACATGACTTCACATTGGGGTTTACTCGAAAACCGGATTCCCTCAGGAAATTTAAGGCGTCTATCTGGGTATTCAAGGCAACCCCGCTGACATCACCTATACCGTATAGAAATATGTCTAATGGCCGAGTAGCTGTAATTCTTGGATCCATCTGCCTTAGCGAGCCTGCTGCTGCATTTCTCGGGTTGGCAAACAGCGCATCACCTTTTAATCTACGCTCTTCATTTAACTTTATAAACTCACGTCTTGCCATGTAAACCTCGCCTCGGATATCCGCTGTTACCTGCTGACTATGTCTAAGGCGCATAGGGATGGAACGGATGGTTTTTAAGTTGTGGGTCACGTCTTCCCCGACAGTACCATCCCCTCTTGTTGCTCCTCTGGCGAAATATCCGTTCTCATAAGTAAGAGATACGGCAAGCCCGTCAATCTTCAACTCAACAACGTATTCAACAGATTCTCCTTCGAGGGCCTTTCTTGTCCTGATATCGAATGCCTTCAATTCCTCAATTGAGTAAGTGTTGGCCAGACTCATCATAGGAGAGCTGTGAATGACCTGTTCAAAAGCTGTAACCGGCTCAGCTCCCACTCGCTGTGTCGGCGAGTCTTCCGTAACAAGGTCAGGGTGCTCGTTTTCAAGGCTTAAGAGTTCATTCATGAGCCTGTCAAACTCAACATCAGAGATCACAGGATCGTCAAGAACATAGTACCGGTAGTTGTGGTACTCGATTTCCTCTCGAAGTTTTGCCAGTTTTTCTTCAACCCGCTTAGAATCGCTCATAGTTGCCCCTCCCTGATAGTTCACAGCAATCTGTCAGGTAACCCGCTCTATAGGAGCAATTGAAGCAAGTAATCGCTTAATCCCCTGATCGGGGAATGCCACTGATACAATGAGTTTATCTCCTTCACCTTCTGAACTTATGACTGTCCCGATACCCCAGTGAGGTGAGCTTACTTTGTCGCCGGGCTGATAAGACTCGATCTCACCGCCACCTGACTTCCGAGCCAACAAGGGCCTTTCCGTGCCAGGTATGGTCTTGGCATACGGACGTGCAACAAACCTCGTAGTACCAGGCCTTGCCATGCCCGGCTTCGACATACCGGCTCCATACACGCTGTGCCCTGCTACCGTATGGTCCGCCACCCTGTTCGCTGCGGTAAGAAGCTCCTTCGGCACATCTTCAAGGAATCGTGAAGGCGCAAACATCATAATCTCCCCGTATAGCATGCGCTGCGAGGCAAAGGTGAAGTATAACACCTTCCGGGCTCTGGTGATCCCCACATAGCAAAGGCGTCTCTCCTCTTCAAGCCCGGCTTCGTCAATTAGCGTCCGAGAGTGAGGGAGAAGGCCTTCTTCCATACCTACCAGGAACACTGCGGGGAATTCCAAGCCCTTGACAGAGTGGAGAGTCATCAAAGTGACTCCTTCCTGATCCTCATCAAACAGATCCACATCAGCTATGAGCGCAGCTTCCTCCAAAAATCCGGCAACACCGCGGCCTTCCGAATCCCTGGCGTCATACTCCCGTGTCACAGAAAGAAGCTCTTTGACGTTGTCCACTCTGGACATAGCTTCAACTGTGTTCTCCTCTTCCAAAGCCTTTACGTATCCTGAACGATCCAGGAGATTTCTGAGGAGCTCAGTAACAGGTCGATCGTGAACCTTGGCACCTAATGATTGGATGAATTCACCAAACTCCATGAGAGCCTGCTTGGTCTTGGTAGGAACCCCTGAAACAGCAGTGACATCCTGGAACGCAGTGAGCAGGTGAAGGTTATTTTCATTGGCATAATCCATATATTTTGTGAGAGTAGCCTCACCTACCCCGCGCTTCGGAACATTTACAACACGATTCAGGCTTACCATGTCATCGTGATTGAGAAGAAGTCTAAGATATGACAAGACATCTTTGATCTCTTTTCTCTCATAGAACTTAAGCCCGCCTACAACCTTATACGGAATGCCACGGCTCATGAAAATCTCTTCAAACAAGCGTGACTGTGCATTTGTGCGATAGAGCACTACAAAATCGGCGTATCCGAGGCTATCCGGCCCTATCATAGCCCTTTCGATTTCTCCTGCCACAAATGAAGCTTCATCCCGCTCATTGTAGGCTTCATAACATGTCGCTTGAGACCCCTCTGCGTTCTCTGTCCATAAGTCCTTCTCTTTTCTGGACTGATTCCGGGATATTACGCTATTCGCTATGTCAAGGATAGTCTGAGTCGAGCGGTAATTTTGCTCTAACTTGATGACTGTAGCATCAGGGTAATCATGCTCAAAGTCAAGGATGTTTCTTATGTCAGCGCCTCTCCATTCGTAGATGGATTGGTCCGGATCTCCGCACACACAAAGGTTTCGACTCTCTTCAGCAAGGACATGCACAAGCTCATACTGAGCTCTATTGGTATCCTGGTATTCATCAACAAGAATATACTTAAACTGTTTTCTGTAGTAGTCGAGAACCTCAGGGAATTCTCGAAACAGTCTTGCTGTCTCCACCAATAGATCGTCAAAATCAAGTGCATTGTTCTCACGAAGGATTTTTTGATAGACCGGATAAAGTCGTGCAACCGTCCTTTTCCAAAACCCATCAGCCTCGCGTGAAAAACTCTCAGGGCTAATAAGCTCGCTCTTTGCACTGCTTATCTCGTTTAACACTGCATCAGGTGCAAAGCTTCGATCATCAAGGTTAAGGCTGCTGAGAGCCTTCTTCATAGCGGATTTCTGATCAGATGAATCGAAGATGGTAAATCCTTTGGAAATTCCGAGTTTGTCTATATCACGCCTTAGCACTCTGGCGCAAAACGCGTGAAAAGTACTTACCCAAATACTCTTACTCCATGGTCCCACAAGGCCTTCTACACGCTCACGCATCTCACGGGCAGCCTTATTCGTAAAGGTAACTGCAAGGATACTGCCGGGAAATACACCTTTCTCTGCTATGAGATGAGCGATTCTGTGAGTTAAGACCCTGGTTTTTCCACTCCCTGCGCCTGCAAGTATAAGCAGCGGCCCATCGGTATGGCAAACTGCTTGCCTCTGCACAGGATTCAGCCCACTCAAAATATCGTCCATTTTAACCCTCCGAACTCCATTTTAACCGAACCTAACCATATAGACAACTTCAGTTCTGACTCAATGGGTAAAATCACAATAGCATAGAATGGTTCCGTCAACCAAGCTAAAAATAGGTAATGCAGGCAGGAAATTATCCTTCCATAGAGAAGTAACCTTTTTATGCCGCTGCCTCTCTTCAAGAGACAGGGCATTCACTGTATACTAGGTACATGAAGATATGGAAAGGAAGATATCATGGGACACGCAAACGATTCCGCCCGTCCTCTGTTTCGTCACATTCCCATGGCCAGCCCCTATCATAGCCCTGACATTGAAAACGCTGTCATTTCCGTATTGCAGTCAGGTAGATTGATACAGGGCCAAAAGGTCACAGACTTTGAAAATGCTCTTGCCAAATACCTCGGCTGCAAACATGTTATAGCCGTTAGCAGTGGGACTACTGCCCTACACTTGGCATTTCTCGCTCTTGGAGTCAAGCCCGGA
Source organism: Firmicutes bacterium UBA5449 (assembly GCA_002424305.1). Lineage (GTDB taxonomy): Bacteria > Bacillota > SHA-98 > UBA4971 > UBA4971 > UBA4971. The sequence continues at coordinate 6,209 of DIQZ01000098.1, read as the reverse complement.
GATGAGGTTATTACAACACCATTTAGCTTTGTGTCATCTGCTAACGCTATTCTCTATTGCGGCGCGACTCCGGTATTTGTCGATATTGATCCCAAGACTTTCAATATCAATCCTAGCCTCGTTGAACAGAGTATAACCCCTAGAACAGTTGGGATTGAACCTGTCCACCTGTACGGGCAGCCTGCCGAAATGGACGCGATAGAAGCTATTGCCAAGAAGCACGGCCTCTTTATTGTTGAGGATGCTGCACAAGCAATTGGAGCAGAATATAAGAGCAGGAAAATCGGAACCATCGGAGATATTACGTGCTTTAGCACGTATACCACGAAGAATCTCCATACCATGGAAGGTGGTCTCCTCGCAACTTCTGACGATGAAATTGCAGAACGCCTGAGACGCCTCAGAAACATCGGTCAGGAAAGGAAATATAACCATACTCTTATTGGTTATAATTATCGTATGACGGAGGTGGCCGCTGCTATAGGTATAGAACAGGTAGAACTAATCGACAGCTTCTCCGACCTAAGGCGCGCTAATGCAGCTTACGTCACTCGGGAGTTACGCCCGCTTGAAAGAGAAGGCATCACACTACCTTATGTGGCACCTCACTCAAAACACGTATTTCACCAGTATACTGTGATGATAGACGCAAACAAGACAGGCCTTACCAGAGATGCCTTAGCAAGTACCCTTAAGACTTTTGGTGTGGAAACGGGAATGCACTATCCTTCTCCGATCTATGCTCAACCATGTTTTGAAGGACGATTTGATTCATTTCGCCAATCGTGTCCAGTGACTGAAGAAGCTTGTAACTCGGTGCTTTCATTGCCGATACACCCCGGTCTTATTGAAAAAGACCTGGAACATATAGTTGAGGCCTTTATCACGTCATTGAATAAGTCAGTGTAGTTTTTACTGCTATGTCTTGAGTGAATCTTATTAGAAAGGTTTTCTTGGGTAGGTGTCGAACCCATAGACCTGAGAAACCCGCGCCTCGTATAGTATCGATCGCCCGGGAGGAGGATGTGGCAGAGTAGAGAATGCGACTGTACCCGGCGCAAATACATACCGATTAGTTTCCGGTTAGCTTCCGGTTAGGGAGGTCATAGAATGGTTAGTCCGAAGGCTCACACAGCAAATGATAGTTTTCTCGAGCGTGCATTTCAACTTAAAGCCCACGGCACAGATGCAAGAACTGAAATACTGGCCGGCGTTACTACCTTCATGACAATGGCGTATATTATCATTGTCAATCCGTCCATACTTGGCGTTACAGGAATGGATACAGGCGCTGTAATGGTAGCCACTATTTTAGGCAGTGTCGTAGGTACACTTCTCATGGCGATTCTCGCTAACTATCCCTTTGCCCTAGCACCAGGTATGGGTCTTAACGCGTTTTTCGCGTATACAGTAGTCCTTGGGATGGGAATCAGTTGGCAGGTTGCCCTTGCAGCGGTGTTTATTGACGGTGTGATATTCCTGATACTCTCGATACTTCCTGTCAGAAAGAGAATAGTCAATGATATCCCAATGACTCTCAAACTTGCAGTCAGTGTCGGTATCGGTCTGTTTATCGCATTCATCGGGCTGCAATCAGCAGGGGTTATTGTAGCAAATCAGGCGACCCTCGTAGGCCTTGGCAGCATAACATCACCTAACGTATTACTCTTCGTGTTCGGACTCCTACTAATGGGAATTCTAATTGCATATAACATAAAAGGCTCTCTGCTCATTGGTATTCTTATCACGACAGCAGTTAGCATGCTATTCGGGTTAAGTCCTCGTCCGATGGGACTCGCAGACATTGTCAGCACTCCGCCAAGCCTGGCACCTACTTTCATGCAAATGGACTTCCGCGGAGTATTCGATGTAGGACTAATAGCTATCATATTTACATTCACTTTCGTTGACATGTTCGATACCGTCGGAACACTTATCGGTGTATCAACGAAAGCAGGCTTCCTCAACAAACAGGGCGAGTTGCCCAAAGCAGATGAAGCCTTACTTGCGGATTCCATTGGCACGGTTGTCGGCGCCATATTTGGGACGAGCACGGTGACAACATACGTAGAAAGCGCCTCAGGTGTAGCAGACGGAGGTCGGACAGGATTAACTGCAGTAACTGTCGCAGTGCTGTTCCTTCTATCTTTGTTCTTCGCACCGCTCGTCGGCCTGATTCCCGCGGCGGCTACAGCACCGGCTCTTGTTATCGTCGGTATTTATATGATGGAACCGGTGATAAAGATTAACTTCACAGACTTCACTGAAGCGATTCCTGCATTTCTTACTATCGCCATGATGCCTTTTGCATACAGCATAGCTGAAGGGCTTGTCTGGGGTATTCTCGGATACGTATTCATCAAACTCTTTGCAGGAAGATCGAAGGAAATCAGCATCACTATGTGGGTACTGGCAGTCTTGTTTATTATTAGGTTCCTCGCCTAAAGCGTAAACATAATAAGGTAACAGATAAAACACAAGACAAGTGAAACAGCCGTAGCAGATATCCGCTACGGCTGTTTTCTTTCTAAAGCTCCGGTTATTCCAGACTCATAAGTCTACTGAAACACCTATTCCCACTCAACAGTTCCGGGAGGTTTCGGAGTGATATCATAGACTACACGATTCACACCCTGAACCTCATCGGTAATTCGGGAGGATATCCTTTCTAGTACGGAATAGGGCAATTTCGCCCAATCACACGTCATTCCATCTCGACTGTTTATGGCTCGAACCACTATAGGTCTCTCATAAGTACGCATGCCCCGAGAGACTCCTACACTTCGCACGTCTAACAATACCGCAAAGACCTGCCATAATTCCCTGTAGAGTCCGGCGGCGCCATGAATCTCTTCCTCGACGATAGCGTTAGCCTCTCTCGCTATCTCAAGGCTCTCCTCAGTTACTTCACCGACTATCCTTACACCGAGACCGGGACCTGGGAAAGGATGGCGCTCCAAGACGTGAGCGGGGATACCCAGCTCCTTACCAACCTCGCGCACCTCATCCTTGAATAAGTATCGGAGAGGTTCTATAAGCTCAAACTGAATGGTATCCGGGAGCCCACCCACATTATGATGGGATTTGACCCTGCTTCCTCCCCTACCGCTGTCAGCCATGCTTTCTAAGACATCGGAATATAGGGTTCCCTGCACAAGAAAATCGGTGTCCCCTTTTAGCTTAGCAGCCTCATCTTCAAATACCTTGATGAACTCGCTGCCTATCCGTTTCCGTTTCTTTTCAGGATCAATGACACCTTTCAGCGCTCTCAGGAATCGAGCCCTTGCATCCACCATGCGAAGATTCATCTTGAAACCTTCACCGAAAATGCGTCTTACGTCGTCAGCCTCACCTTTACGCAGTAAGCCTGTATCTACAAAGATGCAAGTCAGCCTGTCCCCTATGGCTTGTTGAACCAGCACTGAGGCGACAGATGAATCAACCCCGCCGGATAGCCCGCAGATTGCCCGGCCGGAGCCGATCTTTGACTTAATCTCCTCAATTGAACTGTCTATGAAGTTTCTCGTAGTCCAATCTTTCTTGAAACCGCATGTTTGGAATAGAAAATCAGAAATGGCCCTCTCTTCATCGGGTGAGCCTATCGTATAGCGAGCGCATGGTACGCCGTCTATTTCACAGTTTATCCCCATTATGGGAATACCCAAACCAAAGATTCTCCTATCCAGGATCCCGGAAATATCAACCGAAGTCTCGGGATCCGGGCTCCCGGAGATAAGAATCCCTTTGGGCTCTAAGGCTTCAAGCTGTTCTTTGGTGACGTTATTAGGGACGATTTGAGAGTAGACATGAAGCTTGCGCACCGTCCGGGCAAGAATCATACTAAGCTGCAGTTCAAGATCGATGATTACTAGCACTTGTTATAAACTTCCTCTTTCAAGACCCCTACCTGAGGTAGGTTTCGATAATACTCAGCATAATCAAGACCATAACCAACCACAAACTCGTCAGGTATTGAAAACCCACAATAATCAGGTTTGATGTCTACCTTTCTCCTTGAAGGCTTATCAAGAAGCGTGCATACCTTAACAGACTCAGGCTTTCTGGCCTCGAGGTTACGGACCAAGTAGTGCATGGTTAAGCCTGTATCGATGATATCTTCAACAATCAGGACGTGTCTACCCTCTATGGGTTGATCCAAATCCTTTAGGATCCTGACTGCTCCTGAAGTTTCTGTAGAACTTCCATAGCTTGACACAACTGCAAAATCCATAAGAACCGGTATTTCTATGTGCCTGATAAGGTCAGCCATAAACATGAGCGCGCCTTTAAGAATGCCCACAACTACAAGGTTACATCCTCTATAGTCTTCCGTAATTTGTGCGCCCAGTTCCCTGACTTTCTTGTCAAGCTCTTCCTCACTTATCAGGATCTGTTCGAGGTCATTTACCACGTCTCTTCCGCCTCCTGCAAGAGTCAATCCATACTTTCTCTATTATTCCACTACATAGAGAACACATCTATTATACTTTGCGTGGCTTGGCAAGACAAGTGGCAGCCAATTGTGTGGACTCAGTTGTGGCTCTCACCCTGCTCCCCACGGATCACTTCCACTGCATGGGGAAGGGCAGGTAAGATTGAGTCAAGACCTTCTTTCACCGCTTTAGGGCTCCCTGGGAGATTAACGATGAGGGTTTTACCTCTCACTCCCGCTGTTGCCCTGCTAAGCATGGCATGGGGAGTCTTTGCAATGCCTGATTGAAGCATTGCTTGAGGAATGCCTGGTGCTAGTTTGTCAACAACCGCCTCTGTAGCCTCGGGAGTTACATCACGCGGACCAAGCCCGGTTCCGCCGGTAGTAAGGATAAGGTCTGCCTGAATGTCATCTGCCATACGTTTTAGTTCATCCACTATCTTGTCGTAATCATCAGGTACAAGTCCCCTGGCTATTACCATACCTATGGATTTGACCTCATCCGCTATGGTATCACCACTGATATCAGGCCTCTCGCCACGCGAACCCTTGTCACTTATCGTAAGGATGGCAGTTCGCACAGGGAAACCTACTCTGATTACATCGCCCCGTTTGACTTTTCCACCCCTGATTACCTTGCCGAATATGCCTTCTTTCGGCATGATACACTGTCCTACTTGCTGAAACACAGCGCATCCTGCGTGACATTCCTTACCTATTTGAGTTACCTCAAGGATAACTTCTTCACCTATCCTTAACCAGATACCCACAGGCAGCTTGGGTAGATCAATTCCACGAACCGTGATATTTTCAGCAAAGATCCCGGGGAATACATCAAGGCCTTTGTCAGCCATTTTTTGGATGCTTTCTTCAGACAAGAGACTTACCTGTCTGTGCCAAGGGCCTCCGTGAGCATCGTTTTCCAATCCATACCCGTCCACGATTTTCGCCTTACCTACATCGTGTTTTGCAGTACCCTTTTCCTTGCTCACGCAAACTGCTGTGACAACACCTTCTGTTACACGTCCCACTCGTCTCGTTCCTCCCCGCCCCTGACAAATTCCCCGCTCTTTCCGCCGGTCTTCCGCACCAACCTCAAATTACTGACTATCATGGATTTGTCCACTGCCTTACACATGTCATATATGGCGAGAGCGGCAACTCCTGCCCCACAAAGAGCCTCCATCTCTGCACCGGTCTTACCCACTGTTTTAACGGACACTTGAATCTTGACAATGCCTGCTTCTTCATCTGTCCTAAATGCCACGTCTATACCTGTCACCGGGATGGAATGACACATGGGAATCAGATCCGGGGTCTTTTTACACGCCATAATAGCTGCAATCCTTGCCACTCCGAAAACCTCGCCCTTTGGGCCTGCACCGCTCTTGATCATGCCTAGAGTAGACTTGGACATGGACACCTCACACCTGGCTACCGCCACACGTACAGTATCAGGTTTCGAGGAGATATCCACCATCCTTGCGTTACCGGATTCATCAAGATGGGTGAGGCCTTCACCCGACTTCTCTAATTCCATATGTGTAACCCTCCTAGCCACCGATCTTCGAAAGCGAAGGATTTCCCTCGCAGCGTACAGCCATAGCCTGCGCTTTCTTGCCATTTTCAGGTTTCAAGCTTACAGCCTTGCATATCAGCCCTGCAATATCATCATCTGTTGCTCCTTCACGAAGAGGAGTCCTAAGATCAACTGAAATATCTGAAAGTAAACAGGGCAAGAGAAGCCCGTCAGCTGTCAAGCGAATCCTATTGCATC
>DIQZ01000033.1:18266-18470 GCA_002424305.1 Firmicutes bacterium UBA5449 | reverse complement strand
GAAAAACAAAAGGCCTAAAGAGAATCCCGGGATTATATTTATCGAGGTAGACGGACTCTATGCAAGCCTTCAGAAGCAATCGCGAAGATCTACTGATAGACGTAGGGGTGGTCGATTATCCAGCACCTATCCCGGTCTCCATGGTCGAAAACAGTACAGGGGCTAAAACATCACAAGGAATCTTCGCCGAAAGGATTATCATCT
>DIQZ01000033.1:0-18048 GCA_002424305.1 Firmicutes bacterium UBA5449 | reverse complement strand
TCATCTAGTGGAAAGAAATCAGATCATTGTCAGATCATTGCGGAACGACTTCAACAACGGAGGTAGCAAACATATGGAGAAACATCGAATCACTGTGGTTCAAGGTGATATCACCAAGCAGCATGTTGATGCCATAGTCAACGCTGCTAACAATACCTTATTAGGTGGAGGAGGAGTAGACGGCGCAATACACCGGGCAGCAGGTCCGGGACTCCTTGTTGAATGCAAAGCAATTGGAGGCTGCAAAACCGGCGAAGCGGTGATTACCCGCGGATACCGGCTTCCTGCCACATGGGTCATACATACAGTCGGGCCGGTTTGGCGCGGAGGCGCATTCGACGAGGCAGAACTTCTTGCCGGTTGTTACAGGAATTCTCTCCGGCTTGCAGCAGAACATGGTATTCGCACTATAGCATTTCCATCCATCAGTACCGGGGCGTACGGTTATCCTGTAGATCAAGCTTCACGCATTGCCGTAGAGACAGTGGCCGAGTTTCTGAGAAATGATTCATCCGGTCTTGAAGTCAGGTTTGTTTGCTTCAATGAACGTACATACACCGCTTGTCAGTCCGCTTTGAACGACTGCTTCATTAAGGCCTAGGACGTAAGATCCGGGAACCGTGAAATCGTTGGGACTGACATAACCATGATCCGGAGGATCAAAACCTCTTCCGGAGAGGAGGATCTTGTTCATGAACCACGGCAAAGCCTTCCTGGGAATAGTAAAAACGCTTGGGTCTGCTGTTGTCTTGAGCTTGCTGTTATTTCTTTCGGCCGGTCGGCTTAACTGGACAATGGGATGGGCGTACGTCGGACTCTCTCTTATCGGTACAGTCGTCAGTATCCTGATTGTCGACATGGATTTGCTCGCGGAGCGGGCGCAAGTCGGGCAAGGAGCCCGGACCCTCGATGTCATATTGGCAGTGATCATGGCAAGGGTGGGCCCTGCTGTCATAGCACTGGTAGCCGGCCTTAACGTCCGTTTCGGCTGGAAGCCTCATATCTTGCCTGGGGTTCAGGGAGCCGGTATCTTCATGATAATCCTGGGATATGTAGTAACTCTGTGGGCAATGGCATCGAACAAGTTCTTCTCCGGGGTTGTGCGAATTCAAAAGGAACGTGGACATACGGTAGTAACCGGTGGTCCGTACGCCATCATTCGACACCCCGGATACTTCGGTGCTATCCTAGGAACAGTTACCGTTCCTCTGATGCTCGGTTCAGTTTGGGCGCTTATCCCTGCCCTTGTCACCGCAGGCGTGATAGTTGTCAGAACCGCACTTGAAGATCAAACCCTGTTACGAGATCTTCCAGGGTACAGCACGTATGCCGGCAACGTGCAATATCGTCTGTTGCCAGGAGTATGGTAAGAACGTTCGCTAACAGGTGCACTGCAAGCAACATAAGGATTCACGGGGAGATTATCATCCGGGCGACTTCAGTTTCTCCCAGAGATTTATTACTTCATTCCCGGACATATTCGTCAGTTGGCGTAAATCCATCCCTTGGGCCAGAAGATCTGACACTATTGCTGTGCCAACATAATATCCTACATTGCCAGGCATTCCTCCTGTATCCATTTGATTGCCTGCGTACAAGTATTTTGCCATTAGGTCTTGAGTAACCGATGAGTTTCTATGATCCAGAATCTCCTGAATCAGTGCATTACGGTTAGATGTGCAGTAAGAGAGTGCCTCATCATTCATAAAAAGAGCTGACTTCAAAGCAGGAGCATCAAAGCCTAGGCCCTGCACAACAATGGAAAACGCAGTAGCCATCCCTTCTGTCACAATTAACTCTCCAAAAGTGTATCCCGCCATATCCACGGCTTCTGATGTAAGAGCTTGGAATCTCACAAGATGGTGGAATTCATGGGAAAGGAGCAACTCGAGTTTCCGCATATCGCATCCAATACATTCAGCTCCGAGGTACATGAGCGGATGGGGCGAAGGCGGAGCAGTGCCCCCTACCTGACCTATGCCTACCAAAACAAATAAACGGTAATCACCGTGGTAATCGAGAAAATCCTCGCATGTAGGTAGAATTTGCTTGAGTTTCTCAATTCCGCCACACGCCAGAAATCGTTCAGCTATTTCCAGACTGTTATGAAAATCACACGCTTCAACCAACATCCTCATGGCTTCTACATCAGCCATGTACAAGTACTTAAAGATAAGATCAAACACTTCTTTGTGCCTTGAATAATAATCCTCGAACCAAGCACGCCACTTTCCTTTAGGGGGTATCCGGCTTACGCATTCTCGATAGTCGTCTATGCCCACTACGATTTTCATATGAAAGACCTCCTTATCCATTAAACTCCATGCAACCGATCCACACGCAACCTGTCATGTCTTGGGAAAATGGGTTATTTATTACAAACCGTCGGACTGATATTCGACGCCTATCCGTCTGAAACCTCTAGCCCGGCCGCTTGGATTCTGGCCGGTAGTTGCAGGATTTTGTGAGTGTAGTGGCGAAATTTCTCGTGTGTCAACTTCTCGCAAAACCAATAAGTGTGATGAACTTTCTTATACAGTCTGCTAGGGAGGTGACCTTCGCAGGAACTACCTGGGTTAGTGGCCCGATACAGATGCTAAAGGAGGAGTTCTTCATGAAGAGGTTTTCGTGGGTGGTTGTGGCCGGTCTTGTTGTATCCCTTTCCCTTGTCCTGTCCCTTTCCCTTGGAGCCGGCGCTGCACAAACAATTGAGCTTACTTACTGAACCCATACTGATGATAACAGAACTGAAATCGAAAACAGGTACATCGAGGAGTTTACTAAGATATACCCGAACCTCTGTTCATCTTGTTCTTCACTATGTCCAAGTATTTTGTCAGCACCGAAGGATTGCATTCGACAATAAAAGGCTAGACCGATAGGACAAAATGTAGGATGAATTCGCAGATTTCACAGATCCTTAATGGTACCCATTAGCCACCATTTCCTTGTGAAGCTTCAAGAGAGCCCGTTTTTCAATCCTTGATACGTATGATCTGGAGATCCCAAGATATTTCGAGATTTCTCGTTGGGTTCTGCGAATACCGTCTCCGAGTCCATATCGCATTTCAATGACCCGTTTCTCGCGGGAAGTCAGCGTGTCTACTTTTTCTACCAGTTTCCTTTCCTCCAGCATCCCTTCCACTGCAAGCGCAATTTCGTCAGCTTCAGTCCCCAGCACATCGATGAGTGTGATTTCGTTGCCTTCCTTGTCAGCACCAATTGGGTCATGTAAGAGAAGCTCCGCCTTGTTCTTTCGTGTGGCCCTAAGATGCATTAGAATCTCATTTTCTATACAGCGGGCTGCGTATGTAGCCAATCTGGTCTTGCGGTGCTGGTTATAGGTATCCACTGCCTTTATGAGGCCTATCGTCCCTATGGAAATCAAATCGTTTTGATCTTCAGATGTTCCGTCGAATTTCTTTACGATATGCGCAACTAACCTCAAATTCCGTTCAATCAAGGTTTTCCTGGCATCCTCATCTCCCTGTTCCTTTTGCAGTAGAACTCTGGCTTCCTCCTCCTCAGACAGAGGGGGTGGGAACACGTTCCCGGATGAAACATAAGATATGAGATGCCACAACCCACGAAGGAATAGGGCCGAACCTATCAAGAGATCCAGCATATGGTCAGCCACCCCCCCTAAAAAAGACTCACTAGTATAGATATGAAATGCTGAGAAAAAAGTGCTTGTTCTGCTTAATGTTGTTTTTGACGGAGGAGTTCGACGGCAATCTCCTTGAAAACCGGGGCAGCTACGTCTCCACCTGAACCTCCTTCTTCTATAAAGACAACAATTACGAAATGCGGGTCTCGAAGAGGTGTGAAACCGGCAAACCAGGCATGACATATTGGCTGTCCTTCAGAGTCCAGCCGTCCTGTTTCAGCGGTTCCCGTCTTGCCGCAAGATCCAAGTTCATCCACCCAAGCTGCCTTCGCAGTCCCCCATCTGGTGACTGACTCCAGCATAAATGTAAGTTGCCTACATGTGTCTTGTGATAATACCTTTCGTGGCATTTCTGAGTTAAGGCCCTGTATCGACCCTGCTTCCCTTGGTCTGATTTCTGAAACCAGCTTTGGTGAAAGAAACTCCCCACCATTGGCTATCGTCGAAAGCAACGCTGCCACTTGGAGCGGCGTAACTGATACTTCGCCTTGTCCCAAGGCTAGGTTTGCGGTATCTTGCAGAGACATATAATAGGTAGCCGGAACGACACCGGGTTGCTCAAATGGTAGGCTTATCCCTGTGGTAGCTCCTAATCCCAAATCTTCATAAAAGCTTACCAAGTTCTTTCCGCCTATTCTCAATGCGACTTCAATAAATACCGAGTTACACGAATGTGCCATTGCGTCCAAGAAGGATATGTATCCATGACCTCCGTCTTCATATGAGTGACACCTAAATCGTTGCGTTCCGACGTCTATGAATCCCGGATCATAGAAACGATCTGAGAGCGAGACAATCTTCTTCTCCAAACCGCAAGCAGCTACTGCCATCTTGAGTATTGAGCCTGCGGGATAAGGCGTAATCGCCCTGTTTATCATGGGAGACAAAGACTCTGAGATGGCAGGACCGACATCATTAGGCGAAAAGTTAGGTCTGCTGGCCATAGCCAGCACTGAGCCGCTTTCGGGCTCCATTACTATGACTGCGCCTTTTTCCACACATCTATCCATGACCTCCTCAACTAATTCCTGCATCTCGCGGTCGATGGTGAGGACTACATCTGCCATGTATTGCTCATCACCCAGCCATCTGACTCCAAGGCCTTTATATGGCATACGTCTGGCGTCCACGAAGGATGCAATGAGGCCTGTCTCTCCTGTGCGCAAGTACGCATCAAAAACCTTCTCAATTCCGGATACTCCTGAAATACGCCGTTCATCAAGATAGCCTATAATATGAGCAGCCAATCCTGTTGGATCGTATCGAACAGGTTGTCTTATGATAGAGACGCCCGGGTCGTTCAGTGTTTCCAAACTGAAACTTGCAAGGTTGACCTTGTTTGAGTCAAGGTAAATCCAGGCTTGAGATGAGAGCTTAGGAAGAGGTGCCTCCAGAGACGTAGTTGCGCAAAAAGCAGTTGACAGCAACTCTGCCACAGCATGCTTATCTGTAACAAGCTCCGAAAAGATGATTATCGCAGGTTCATAGAAAGTCCCCGCCAGAATCTGCATATTCCTGTCATAGATAGTGCCCCGAAGAGGAGTCTTGGCAAGTATCTCTATACGTTGATCCCGTGCCCGTCTGGCAAGAGTTTCACCCTTAATCAGCTGAAGCCATATAAGGTCAGAGAAAAGAAAAAGGAAAACCACAAGAAGACAGTACATTATACCTCTGAGACGAATCCGGTTACGCTTCGAACGTTGTGACAAAGAGATAGCCCTCCACCGTCACTATAGTGCATAAGCGTAGCCTTCCTCGAAATCGTGAAGTCTAATCGAGAAGCTGTACAGCGGCGATGGCTTTTTGGTGTTCCTTGAATGTTTTGCTGAAGATGTGCCCGCCTCTTTGATCTGCGGCAAAGAAGAGGTAGTCTGAAGCTGCAGGCTTCAATGCTGCACGTATTGAGGACAACCCCGGTGAGGCAATAGGGCCGGGGGGAAGTCCGGTAACAACATAAGTATTGTATGGAGAGTCTATTTTGAGGTCATCCAGAGAAAGTCTCGACTTCCAGGAGCTAAGGGCAAATTGGACTGTAGCACAAGACTGGAGAGGCATATTCAGGTTCAGCCTGTTATAAAATACAGATGCTACAAGCGGCCTGTCTTCAGGGAGCTTCGCTTCCTTCTCTATGATGGAAGCTAGGATGATAACACCGCGAAGGCCAAGTGCCCTCGCCCTTCCATCTACATCTTCCCGTGACCATTCCTGCATGACTGCTCGGGCAAATTCCTTCACCATCATGGTAATAATCGCTTCTTCAGTGATTCCGGATTCTACATTGTATGTATCCGGGAAAAGGTATCCTTCGAGATTGCCGGAGAACTCCATGTCGCCTTCTACTATTCTGAAGTTATCGTCTTCGCCTGTGGCTAAAGAGATAAAGCGTTCTTTTGATGCAAGCCCCTTAGTCTCCACCAGATCGGCAATCTCTCTGATAGAAAATCCTTCGGGAATCGTGAATCGTATGAGCCGGACCTTACCTTCAGCTAAAGCCCGTACAATACCAAGAGTACCCATCCTCGGGCTGAGCTCATACGTGCCTGCCTTGAGCGTACCGTCAACGCCTACCAGCTTAGTTACTATCTGAAAAAGGACAGGTGACGGAACCAGCTCTCGGTCAGTCAGGAGCCTCGCAATTTCTCTTGAAGTCATTCCAGGGGTTATGGAAACTACGGTTGCATGTGCGGGGCCATATGGAAGCAGCAAATAAACGACCCGGATCATAAGAAACATGAAAATGGCAAACATGATTTTCGCTTCAAGGCCCCGCCGTGCAATGGTATTTCGCTTAGGTCTCATCGGACCAAGTTCACAAGACACCTGTATCTATTCCTCGTCGTCTGGATCCTCATCAAAATCTTCATCAAAATCGAAGTCGTCATCATCTTCATCGAAATCTTCATCAAAATCAAGATCAACATCGTCTAGGTCTTCTTCTTGGCAGAGCACTTCCGTGATCTTATCGTATTCGTCATTATCAAGTTCGACAAGAACTTCTTCTCCGTCTTCTTTTTCCTCCACTTTGAAAATGAAAGCGTCAACTTCCATGTCATCAGCGGTTTCTGCATCAAAATCTTCAGGCACAAGAACTACATAGGTCTTCCCGTCTACTTCAAGAATTTCTTCAACAACAAAGGTTTCCTGTTCTCCATCGTCATACATCAATGTAACAATCTCGTCCAACTCGGGCATTTCAAGCACCCCACTTTCGCTTCAATATGACACTAGACGTATTCTTAGGGTTCAGTCTCTCGTTCCGTCGTTCTGTTCTTCGGTATGTTTTCCATAGAAAAGTCCTTTGATTCGCAGCTTGAAGAAATATCACATTTCTGCCTAAGATACTCGAGATAACCATCAAGGATTATTGCAGCAGCAACTGAGTCTATCACACCTTTTCTCTTCTGTCGAGATACATCTGCAGAAATCAGAATTCGCTCTGCTGCTACTGTAGAAAACCTTTCATCCCACGTGACTAAAGGTACAGAAGTATGCTTCTTAAGCACCTCCATAAACTCCATGACTTGCATAGCGCTTTTGCCAAGAGACCCATTAGTGCGTTTTGGAAGTCCCACAACTATGAGGGATACTTCATTGTCCTCAACTAGCCGGCATAATTCATCAATATCACGTTTACTTGAAGCTCTCTCGATTACCGAAAATGGTTGACTTACAATTCGAGCAGGGTCGGAGAGAGCTATGCCTATAGTCTTTGAGCCAACATCAAGGCCCATTATTCTCATATGGGTCAAACCACCTTCATACATACCTCAGGACACACTGCCTGGCAATAACCACACAGCACACACCTTGTTTCATCAACTACAGCATGACCATGAGAAATGCTAAGAGCACCATGACTACACCTATCCACACACTGACCGCAGCCTGCACACCACGGCTCAATTATCAGAACCTTGTTGAGACAGGTTCTCTCGAAAAGAGCCTTATCCGGTTCTCGGCCTTCAAATATGGCTAAGTCCATCTCAAGTTCATCCCAAGTCTTGATGCCTACGGCAATTGAATCCACATATGGCTGCTTTATAGCAAACCTTAACGCACCTTTTACATCTCTGAGCAGCGCTCCGCCTCCGATTGCTTTCATAGAATAGATACCTTTTCCTTGAAAGTGTGCGATCCTAATTGCCTCGAGCATATCAGATGCTGAACCATCTGCAATTCCTATCCCGGAATAATTCAACATTGGATGAATAACATCAATTTCAGGCATCATAGCAGCTGCCCTCACACACTGAACGTAGTGAGTCGAAACCCCGATTGCCCTTACAATTCCTTCGTCACGGGCGTTTTTCAAGTAACGAATAGCCTCTGCATGACCTTTCAATGTCAGGGCTGATTCTTGTTCATGCAGCAGGAACAGATCGATGTAGTCTATGTCCATAGACTCAAGAGCCAGAGACACAGCCTTCTGCATGCCCTCATATGTGTAATCATAAGACCGAGATGCAATCACTACATCGGACCGATTCATGCCGGAGATTGCCTCACGAACATATGGATATGTACCATATAGCTGTGCTGTATCAAAGAAGTTTACACCTCTTTTGACAGCTTCGCGAATCAGTTGAGCTCCCTCATGAATAGGAAGATTCGCCTGAAGAGGTCCGATTGTCAGGGTTCCAAAGCAAAGCCTCGATACTGCAATATTTGTCCTGCCAAGTAGTCTTTTTTCTATAGAATGATTCATGTATCAAGATAGTACCTGAGAAGCTCCTCCAGAATCTCGTCTCGTTCGAGCTTTCGTATCAGGTTACGGGCACCTTTATGACTGGTTACATATGTAGGGTCTCCCGACATCAGGTATCCTACAAGCTGATTTATGGGATTATACCCTTTCTCCTTCAACGCATGACTTACTTCAAAGAGGACCTGCCTTATACTTACCTTTTCCTCCGGAACCATGCGAAACGTCTGGGTTTCATCGAAAGAGCCATTCATGACGGTCTCACGCTCCCGACGCAAAATTTACCAGGGGCCTTCGTGTAATACTAGCGCGCCTCCTCGTCCGATGTCAACCGGGTTTCTATGAAAGATTTGGTCTTTGCAAGGGCCTCATCAAGTTTTGATACATCTTTGCCTCCCGCCTGTGCCATATCAGGCCTGCCCCCGCCTCCCCCACCGGTTATTCTCGCTGCGACTTTCACAATATCCCCTGCACGCACCCCTCGTCCAATTAAGTCCTTTGTGACCATAGCCACAAATAACACTTTCTCATCAAAGCGGGATCCTAACACAACAACACCTGAGCCCAGTTTTCCTCTGATCCTGTCAGCCAGTTCTCGAATCGCATGCTCATTGAACCCGTCTACAGCACCTACCACTACTTTGGCGCCATTGACTTCGACTGCCTGATCTATTAGATCCTCGGCTTGCGATGAAGCTGCTTTCAACGTTAAACCCTCAATTTGCTTCTCCAGCTCTTTCACTTCTCGCTGCAGCCTTAAGACTCTGTCAGGAATCTCTTCATAAGCGCTCTTCATGGCGTCGGCGATATTATCAAGTATTTCTTCATTGGATCTCATATGAGCAAGAACAGAGTACCCGGTCACAGCTTCAATGCGACGAATACCCGCTGCGACAGCGCTTTCTGACATAATCTTTACAAGACCGATTTGGCCTGTACTATCTACGTGTGTGCCACCGCAAAATTCGGAGCTTGCATTGTCAATGCGGACTACTCTTACATGGTCACCATACTTCTCTCCGAATAACGCTATGGCACCGATTTTCTTAGCTTCTGAAAGAGGCATTGTTTCGGCTTTGACCTTTAGATCTCCCAGAACCCACTCAGCCACCATATTTTCGATTTTGCGAAGTTCCTTTGCACTGACAGGCGAATGATGTGAGAAGTCAAATCTCAGTCTATCGCCGGATACATATGAACCTGCTTGTTGGACATGGTCACCCAGGACTTCCCTGAGTGCTGCATGCAGTAGATGGGTAGCTGTATGGTTTCTGGCTGTAGCGCGCCTCCGGTCTTCATCAACTATACTCCTGGCTGCATCTCCTACTCTAATGTTTCCTTCCAGTACTGTAACATCATGGACAATTACTGAGTCTGAAATTCTGGCTGTACTGTTGACTCTTGCTCGAAAGCCTTCACCGTCAATGATCCCGAAATCACCGACTTGTCCACCGGATTCAGCATAAAACGGAGTGACATCAAGAACGATCTCTCCGTTTTGACCTGATGATATGTGTCCCACAGGCTCCCCTTCAAAGAATAGGGCAATTACCTTAGATTCACCTGTTAAAGCCTCATACCCGATGAATTTGACATCAAGGCCGGACAACACTTCTGCTTTTGCAGTAGATAAGCCTCCCATATACCCTAAGGCGTGCCTGGACGCTCTGGCACGTTCCCGCTGTTCTTCCATGGCCTGCGCAAAGCCTTCCTCATCAACGGTCATACCGCTTTCCCCTGCAATTTCCCTTGTGAGTTCCAGTGGAAAGCCGTAAGTATCATAGAGTTTGAATGCTTTGGCACCCGGAATTACCTGAACCCCTTGTTTTCCTAAGTCTCCAACTACATTCTGGAGCATAGCCGTCCCTTGATCGAGACGTTCCAGGAACCGTTCTTCTTCGGAGCTAATGACTTTATGTATATGATCTCTTCTTACTATGAGTTCAGGATAGGTATCAGAAAACACGGATAAGACTGCATCAGCCATTTCTACCATGAAGGGTCTGTCAATCCCAAGCAATTTTGCGTGGCGGATTGCTCTGCGAAGCAGTCTGCGCAACACATACCCTCTACCTTCATTAGCAGGAAGAACACCATCAGATATTAAAAACGTGACAGCACGAGCATGATCAGCCACTATTCTCATGGACATATTCTGTTTATCATCTACCTGTCCATCTGCTCCCACAGCATCCAGAATAGTCTTAGTGAGAGGTTTGAAGGAATCTGTGTCAAACACAGTAGGTGCGCCTTGCATGGCTGCTGCAACACGCTCGAGGCCCATCCCGGTATCGATCCCCTTTTCCTCGAGGGGGTGATACTCTCCTGCCTCATTACAATGAAACTGAACAAAGACAAGGTTCCATATTTCCAGAAATCTATCACAATCGCAGCCAAGACGACAGTCAGGTTGTCCACATCCGAAAGCTTCTCCACGGTCGATATGAATCTCAGAACATGGTCCACAAGGACCGACTCCGATTTCCCAGAAGTTATCCGGCTTTCCCATTCGTACTATGCGTTCGGAGGGTACCCCTATTACCCTGTGCCAGAGGTCAAAGGCCTCATCATCATCAAGGTATATGGTGATCCAAAGCTTATCTTCAGGTAGACCCAAATGAGTTGTTACGAACTCCCATGCCCAGGCTATGGCATCTCTTTTGAAATAATCTCCGAAAGAAAAATTCCCGAGCATTTCGAAAAAGGTAAGATGTCGTGAGGTCATGCCTACATTTTCTATATCCAGCGTCCTTATGCACTTCTGACATGTAGTTGCACGAAGATGTTCCGGCTTAGCAGTCCCAATGTAATACGGTTTGAAAGGAACCATACCCGCACCTGTGAGAAGAAGTGTTGGGTCGTCTCTGGGAACCAAAGAAGCTGATGGTAGTGGGACATGATCCTTGCTCGCAAAGAAATCTCTGAACATATCTCGAATCTCTCGCGTACTCAATGCACGCACTCCTAAACCTTCTTGCACCGACTATTGCCTCCTAAGCTAGTAGTTTCAAAACGCAACTACTCTAGTATCCCTACGGATCATGAGATACTAATATCATAGCCTGTACCCCAATAGGTGTCAACGAGAAACCCTAAGGCATCGGGTCTTTCATAAGGGAATTCTACTCCAACAGCTTATTGTGAACATATCTCAGGGTAACTTTGATGACAGCAGTAACCGGCACTGCCAGAACTATCCCTAGAAACCCAAAAAGGTGACCTCCTGACAGAATGCAGAAAATAACTGTCACAGGATGCAAGCCTACGTGCTCACCGAGGATATTAGGACTTATGACACTGCTTTCTACCTGGTTAATCACTACAAAGAGGATCACGACGTAGACAGCGCTTAGAGGGGAGCGAAGCAGCGCGAGAATGACTGCAGGAATAGCTCCTATGACAGGTCCGAAGTAAGGCACTATGTTAAAGATCCCTGCGATTAATCCGATTATGAGTGGAAAATCCACGCCGATAACAGACAATCCAACTGCGATTAAGATTCCGACAATTGCGGAGATCAGCAATTGGCCTCGAATAAAAGATCCGAGACTATTGTCCATTTCGATCAGAAGGCCCACAATGTCACTACGCCATCTGTCAGGTATCCATGAGAGAACCCACATTTTAAGCTCAGGGAAGTCCATTGTAAGATAGAACGCCAGTACAGGAACGAGAATAAGTAGGCTCAATTGCGGTAAGAGGCTCGGGAAGGCGCCGAGTGTTCGTTCAACGAAGCCGGCCAGAGTAGTCTCAGCCCTTTGAATGCCATTATCTACTGCACCCTTTACAGGTTCCGGAATAGAGAATCTGCTGAACCTCTTGTAGAAGCCTGCAATCCGAGACTGTATGTTTCCTGTCTGCTGCGGGAGAACCTCAGCAAGAAGTTCCAGTTGGAGCAGGAATCTTGGCACCAAGTACAGGATAAAGAGTGTCACAATAAGAGTAAAGCCTATATAGATCACGAGGGTTCCCAACCCTCGCGGCGCACCTCGCTTTTCAAAATATGTGACAATTGGATTCATAAGGTATGACAAAGCAAAAGCTAAGAGGAACGGAGTAAGGATAGCCCTTACCCTATATAGTAAGAACATAACAGATACTATTAGAAAGACAGTGAAAAGCCAGGATCGTCCTGGGCGAAAAGGAGCACGTCCTTTTCGGTGTTCGTCACTTAAGACTAATCCACTCCTCCCAGGCTAAGACGCTTACCCAGTCTTTGCATAGTCCTGCCTGCACGTGTCACTTCTCTCCCGATGTCCTTAGCAAATCGATTAGTGGTTCTCATGACACGACTCTTTATCCTGCCTGCCATTTCGTCAGTTGAAGAATCCTCCATCATGACCCTGCCACTGCCCATTCTTGACTTAGCATAGAACAAGATACCTAATACGGCTCCTGCTGCAGTCCCCGTCAGAACCACCTTCCAGAATCTATTCATAAGAGTCACCTCCGGGATACACATATCTAAAAGCATATTTAGTATTGCCACCCGGGCGAGAAATTAGACGATAATCCCGCCTCCCACAACAACGTCATCATCGTAGAATACTACAGATTGTCCCGGTGTCACCGCTCTCTGTGGAGATTCAAAGACAACTTCAGCCATATCTTGACTCTTGGGTAAAACCAGACCAGGCACTTCTTTCGCATTATAACGAATCTTAATACCTAAGCGCATTTTCTCCCGTGGCTCATGATAAGCAATCCAGTTTATGTCGCAGGCTTCAAGTCCGTTGGATAACAAGTCCTCTGCTTCACCTACAACGATTGCATTTTCGGACTTATCAATCTTGGTTACGTATAGTCTCGTACTCCCCGGAATTCCAATCCCTTTTCTCTGACCGACAGTGTAAAAAGGTAATCCCCGGTGCTCACCGATTATGCGTCCGCTAATATCCATAATGGGTCCGGGCTTGAATGCCAGATCTAGGCGGGTAGAGAGAAAGTCTCGGTAATCAGTTCCGGATAAGAAACATATCTCTTGACTCTCGCTCTTGTCCGCAGCGGAAATATTGTTCTCCAACGCGATTTCCCGAACCTGTCTCTTCGTAAGATGCCCCAGCGGAAAAAGGATATGAGACAGGTCCTGTTGAGTCAGGCGATAGAGTACATATGACTGATCTTTTGTGGCATCCTTCCCTTTTTTCAATAAAAACCTATCTCTGCCAGGGTCAAAAGATATCCTGGCATAATGACCTGTAGCGACAAACTCAGCCCCAAGCTCATGTCTCATGTCAAGGAGATAGCGAAATTTAATCTTGGCGTTGCACAGGACACATGGATTAGGTGTTCGTCCTTGAGAATATTCGTCCACAAAGTACCTGACGATTTCTCGCTCGAAATGGTCTGTGACATCCGGCATATGATGGGGGATATCTAATGAATCCGCCAAATCCTTCGCGTCTTTGAATGGAAACCCACTCCATATACCAAGAGTAACCCCGATTACGTCGAACCCTTGTGACTTCAAGATTAAGGCAGCGACAGAACTGTCCACTCCCCCGCTTATTGCCACAAGTATTCGCGCTCCGGGGTTAATGTATCTCATTTCCGGCAGGTCTGTAGGATGATGCATAGTCTACAAGGCTTCACTGCCTGCTTCAGTATCAGGCAACTCCTTTCCCTGCTTCTGAAGGTAATCTTCGATAGCTTTACGAAGAGCATCTGCACCAAGATTTGAGCAATGCATCTTCTTAGGCGGAAGGCCTCCAAGAGCATCTGCCACCGCCTTGTTTGAGATTTCAAGGGCTTCTCCCAGTGTCTTCCCTTTCACCAGATCTGTGACCATGCTGCTAACCGCTATGGCTGCGCCGCAGCCAAACGTCTTGAATTTTGCATCTACGATCTTGCCTTCTTCGACCTTAATGGTTATCTTCATGACATCTCCACAGATGGGATTGCCTACCATTGCCACGCCGTCTGCGTCTTCGATTTCTCCGACATTTCTTGGATGTGTAAAATGGTCCATTACCTTCTCTGTATACATGGTCTATATCCCCTCCCCTACAACTGCTAGGAAACAGCTATCATGAGAATCATCGGCTCTCAATAGCATGGTGTTCGTCTGAGCACTTACAGTCGCCCTTGAATGAAACTTCCACACTGAACGGGGACATCTCCCTCAGTTTACTGACTATACCAGGTAGCACTTCCAAGACATAGTCAACATCTTGAACTGTAGTTTCATGTCCCAACGACAATCTTAGCGACCCGTGGGCTATTTCATGAGGAAGCCCCATAGCTAATAACACGTGAGAAGGCTCCAGCGACCCTGAAGTGCATGCAGATCCACTGGATCCGCATATGCCCATCTTGTCAAGGCTGAGCAGAAGCGATTCTCCTTCTATGAACTCAAAGCAGAAACTTGCATTACCCGGCAGTCTCTTTGTGGGATGTCCGTTCAATCTCACATAAGGAATACGCTCCATTACTCCCTCTATGAGGTAATCACGCAATTTACTGAGACGAGCCATCTCCTGCTCCATTTCTGTGACAGCTAATTCAAGAGCGACTGCAAGTCCCACTATTCCTGCGACGTTTTCTGTTCCTGCTCTTCTATTTCCTTCTTGAGCTCCTCCGTCAATAATGCGTTCAAGTTTTATGCCTTTCCTGGCCCACAAGGCACCTACGCCTTTGGGTCCTTTAAACTTATGGCCGGAAAGAGAAAGCAAGTCTACACCTAGTGCCCTCACATCTACAGGAATATGTCCTGTGGTTTGGACTGCATCAACGTGGAGCAATACCCCGTGCTCTTTCGCTATCTTCGCGATGTCTTCAATGGGTTGGACTGTGCCTACTTCGTTATTAGCATGCATTATTGAAATGAGCACGGTATTAGCTTTTATCGCAGCCTCTACATCCGCAGGATCTACCATCCCATATGAATCCACAGGTAGGAACGTGGCTTCAAATCCTCGCTTCTCAAGACGTTTAACACTGTCAAGTACTGCATGGTGTTCTATTTGAGAAGTAATTATGTGATTGCCCTTTTTAGCATTGGCGTAAGCTACACCCTTAATTGCCGTGTTGTCTGCTTCAGTTCCGCTTCCGGTAAATATGATCTCCTCCGGGTGTGCGTTGATTGCCGTTGCAACCTTGCCCCTGGCCTTATCCAGAGCAGCCTTGGCGTCTCTTGCTATACTGTATATACTGGACGGGTTTCCATAATTCTCTCCCAAAAAAGGAAGGATTCTTTCCAAAACTTCCTGTCGTGGCTTTGTTGTTGCTGCATTATCTAAGTAGACGAATTTCATTTTTGATCATCTCCTGACAGTAGTGTGGCGCTAGAGATGCTTCTCAACTCACTAACACGTTCCCATTGCCTGCTGAGAATCAGAGGCACAAGCCCCACATGCCTTGCCTTTCAAATTTGTGGTCCCATCACACAAATCCCGCAGGCTAATTGAATTAAGGACTCTGTTAGTGCAATCCTGTAATTTCTTCCATACGAAGCGCACCACACAATCGTCAAGTTGCTCGCAATCCTCATGGTCGAAATCAACGGAAAGACACTGCACAGGGTCAAAGGAGCCCTCCAATACTCTGACAACATCTCCTACTGTGATGTCTTCAGGTGGCTTTGAAAGCTCATAACCGCCCTGAGCACCTCTGGAACTGGAAACAAGCCCTGCCCTACGCAGTTTTGCTACCAGTTGCTCAAGATAGTGTAAGGAGACCATTTGCCTGTCAGCAATGGAGTTAAGAGGCACAGGACCTTCTCCGTAACGGAGAGCCAAGTCGTACATGGCGCGCAATCCGTATCTGCTACGAGTGGATAGCTTCACCTATTTCACCTTCTTTGCTGAGGCCGTACATGAATCCCAAGTAAACCAATCGGGATTCCTGCATAAAAAATATACCATCAGCCTCTATCCATGTCAATCACTTTTACGCACTTTTTCCGCAAATCGCTGATTAGATTCACTCAAGACGACTTTTCCCTAGGTTGGCAAGCCTTTCTGTAATTGTCCTCTCGTATCCATTGCCGGAAGGTTCATAGTACGTTTTGCCTGTTACGGCATGAGGCAAGTACTGCTGTGAAGCATAATTGCCGGGGAAATCATGAGGATATTTGTAGCCCACGCCATGTCCCAGCTTGGCTGCACCTCTATATGAAGCATCGCGAAGATGAAGAGGGACTTCACCTGTGTGTTCGGTTTCAAGGTCACGAGTGGCCTCTGTTATTGCCACGCAACATGAGTTACTCTTGGGAGCAGTCGCTATATATATTGCAGCTTCAGCAAGGATTAGTCTAGCCTCCGGCCATCCTACAAAGTTAACTGCCCATGCTGCTGCAGTAGCTATCAAGAGGGCATGAGGATCTGCTAAACCTACATCCTCTGCTGCATGGATCATTATTCTCCTTGCTATGAATTCAGGCTTCTCCCCAGATGCAATCATTCTCGCCAGCCAGTACACGGTAGCATCAGGATCGCTGCCTCTCATGCTCTTTATGAAGGCAGAAGTTACGTCGTAATGAGCGTCTCCGCTTTTGTCGTATCCCAGCGCTCTCTCTTGAATGGATTCCTCTGCTATCTCAAGCGTAATACGGCGCACACCGCTATCGTCAGGTTCTGTCGTCAGCACGGCAAGTTCAATGGCATTTAAAGCTGATCTGGCGTCACCATTTGCAGTTTTGACCAGATGAAAGAATGCAGCATCGTCAATAAGAGTCTCATATCTCCCGAGTCCACGTTCCTTATCTTCTAATGCCAGATGTAGAATTTGGGATATATGTTCATCACCTAGGGGTTCAAATCTAAACACACGTGAGCGTGATATAAGTGGTCTGCTAATCTCAAAAAACGGGTTTTCCGTTGTGGCGCCTATGAATATGACAGTTCCATCTTCTACCGCAGGAAGCAAGGCATCCTGTTGAGTCTTGTTAAATCTGTGAACTTCATCAATGAAAAGAATCGTCCTCATTTGGTGCATCTTAAGTCTCTCTGTTGCATCTTCCATGACCCGCCTTATGTCTGCTATTCCCGATGTTACTGCATTTAACGACTGAAAGTGCGATTTTGTGGCCCCTGCTATGACATTTGCAAGCGCAGTCTTCCCGGTGCCGGGAGGTCCGTAGAGAATAACAGATGAAAGCCTGTCCCCTTCAATAGCTCGTCTAAGAAGTTTACCCGGACCTAAGATATGTTCTTGGCCCGTAAATTCCTCTAAAGTAGTGGGGCGCATTCTATTGGCAAGCGGCGCATCACGTCTAAGGAGTTCCTCAGCTTGACGGCTAAACAAATCCATGGTATCACTCTCCGATTTTGCATCACCAGGATTATAACATACAAAATGCAGGATTTGGAAGGACATAGGAAGGTAGGAATCGCTTTTGAATAACAAGACCCCACCATGCCGCATGGCCGGTAACATTTCTATCCCTGCGCCCTGCAGGTGGGTGCCCTCCCAAGTGTTTTACGACTCCGCTCGCCGACGGCACTCGCGCTGCACCTGGAGATGAGGCCCCTTTCAGATGGTGTTGGAACAAAAGTTACCAATGTCAAATCGCACACGGTAGGGTCCTTTTTATTTTTTATGTCTTTTTGCCTTGCAAGTGAATGATATCATACGCCTTGCAAGATTTCAAGGTAACTCCGTATCACCGCTTGTGCCTATTTTACCCATGTCTGTCACCTGTATATGCAGTTCAGCTAGTTGATCCTGGCTGATGGTGCCA
>DIQZ01000097.1:27811-30751 GCA_002424305.1 Firmicutes bacterium UBA5449 | reverse complement strand
TTGACATTATTGAGAGCGTTAAGTGAGTTCAAACCGGCAATGTTCGATGCAATACGCGTAATATCTGCCTGTGCCATTCTCTTTTTACCTCCTTGTAATTCTCCTGCTTTCAGCAGGATGAGGATCCTTCCTCATGCTGTGCTTGGGTACTTACGGGGCACAGTCTGCCCGCATGTGATTAGATTGCTCATCCCTTCGTGTGCAATCAGAACACCTACCCGACCAGAATGGAAACACCCCCCGTCAATGAGATATTGGACGTAATTGTCCTTTCACATAATTACATCGGCAAATCTCAAAGAAAATTTAGCCTTTAGGAAGATAATTCATTACAGGAAAACCGGGTTACAAATGGCAGGAATCACGTAGACGGCGGGCTCATGACTATTATCGATCCGGAGGAGGCTCTTTCTCTTCGAGCCACGCCTTGGAGAGGGCACTAAGATCCTTGACTGTGGCAGCAGACGCTGCCAGATTCTCTCGCTTTATCTCTTCATATATTTCCTCACGAAATATCTTGTACTTGCCAGGCGCAGTAATGCCAAGGGTCACATAGGGCCTGCCGGCTCTTGCACTTACAGAAACAACTGTCACTTTGATATCATCATCTATGACGATACTTTCACCACTGCGCCGAGTTAGGACTAGCACCTACCACCCCAGCCTTTCTATTGCGGATATGCTCCGGAAAAAGGTGAGCCTTAAGAGGATAATCGCTATCCCTCAACAGCACTTGCCTCATCCGGCCCGATTCCTCGTTTACTACTATCGGAGCAAAACAGTTTCCCGTCGACAATAAGGGGTCGCTAGGTACAGTGACGATTATATATAGCTTCGTATCAGCTATGGCATTTACCCCAATAGCTTCTAGTACATCAGGAGGTATTTCCGGTCGATAATTTTCCCAAAACAGCCCAGGCTCTACCAGGATAAAACCGAGGTCATTATCTACGGCCTTGAGCCACATGAAAGGACCGGGTTCTTCTGCTTCAACCAGCTCGTAATCGTGTATGTCTTCAAACCCCAATAATCCATCACTACAGATAAGTCTCATCATATTTCGCCCCTTGCGCTGTTTTACGCTAAGAGTTAAACAATACCCACAATAAGTCTGGTTTGATGTTCAGGTTGACGGAGATCAATTTCTTCAGAAGTCTCCACTAATGAATGGCCTTCTTTTTTCACTATTCGCACTACCGGTCTGGTAAGAAGCCCTGCCGGAAGTTGTGATACAACAGCCAACTCTCCGGTAGAAAGCCGAACTTTGGCTCCTTCCGGAAATGGAGCGACACATGAGAGCATTACTCTGACTACATCTTTGTCGAGTTCGAACCCGGCCAGACTCATCATGTACTCCACTACTTCTGCCGGACTTATTGTCTTATCCAGATACGATCTGTGAAGAAGTGAGCTGTAAACATCTGCGCATGCGACTATGCGTGAATATAAGTGTATGTCAGGACCACGAAAGCCCCTGGGAAATCCACTGCCATCCATCCGTTCGTGATGCTGGGAGACTATAGCTTTTATAAACGCGGATATCCTAGGGTGCTGTCTAAGCACTCTGACACCCAGCTCCGGATGAGAACGGTACAATAAGATGTCATCCTCGGAAAGGCCTTCCCCTTCTATATGAGTTGAAGAAACCTTAGTCAAGGACATGCCAATATCATGGAGAAATGCGCCTACACCTATATCGTTAATGCGTTTAACATTGCCCATGGCCACAGCAGTAGCTATTGAAAAGACAGCTACATCATATGGATGCACATATTCATATTCATCCAACGCAGAAATAAGAGTCCAAGATACGAGGGGCTCAGGAAGGGCTTCAATATCTTCACGTATCCCATGGACAACTTCGAGCAAATCTTCATACGGGGGTTCAACCTCAGAAAATGCGATCTGCCTCAACTCTGCTATTAGATCTTGCATCAGTTTAAAAGAACGGTCTCGTATAGCGATGGAGATAGCCCCTATGGGTTTTCTATCCAATCATATCACCTCGTAGAGATACTTCACTCATACACTTTTCGGTAAAAAAACGGAGATATCAACTGAAAACCATAGGCAGATGCAGTCATTAAAGTTTCAGTACCCCCGATGAAAAGCACTCCTCCAGGGCGGAGGCTTTGATAGAACCCCTTGAAAACATTAGATTTAGCCTCATCCGTGAAGTAAATCATAACATTTCGGCAAACAATAAGATCGAAATTTGTCTCGTATGGATCAGACAGTAAATTGTGGGTTTCAAACGTTACCATCTGTTTAATAGACCGACGTACTCTAAACTCATCTCCCTGCTTAACAAAGTATTTCGCCAGAAGCAGAGGCTTTACCTCCTTGACGTCATCCTCAGTATATATGCCATCTCGTGCAACCTGAAGTATCGTTCTATTAACATCGGTGCCCAGAATATAGTGTCTTATCTCCGGAGTTAACTCATTGAGAATAATGGCGATGCTGTACGGTTCCTGTCCTCCTGAGCACCCGACTGACCATATTCTCAACGTTTTGCGGGTCCCGATTAGTTCCGGTAATATATTCGTTTGTAAGTCATCAAATCTCCCAATATTTCGAAAGAAGTTAGAAACATTGATTGTCAAGAAATCCATGAGTTCACTTAACATTATAGGGTCTTCCTTGAGCGTTCTCCAGTAATCATATAGGTTTGCGTGTCTGAATTTTGCCAAAGCAGCGCTTAAACGACGCTGAACCTGTTTTTTCTTATAACAAGAAAGGTCAAGCCCGCTAGCTTTCATAATTTTTGCCATAGATGTCTACAGCTGATTCCATTGTATTATCAATGGCAGGCCTCACCCCGTTCCGCGGTGGGGCATTGGAAAGACGCACCTTGACCTTTGCTGCTAATCTGACTTTCTCTAAGAGCATATCGTGGATCTCATCTACACTCAAGACGATAGAACCCGATGGCTTAGG
>DIQZ01000097.1:0-27590 GCA_002424305.1 Firmicutes bacterium UBA5449 | reverse complement strand
CTAATAGGGCTTGACACGTATCCTAACTCCTTATAGCTGTTTTCCTACGAGTTTCTTTACAGATGCCAGAACTTTCTTCGGATCAAGGGGCTTTAGCAAATAATCGTTTGCCCCTGCCTTTATTGCCTCAAGCACTAATGCTTGCTGCCCTACAGCTGTGCACATTGCTACCTTTGCTTTAGGATCGATACGTTTAATTTCCTTAAGCGCGGTAATTCCATCCATTACAGGCATAGTAATATCCAAGAGAACTATGTCTGGAGAGGCCTCAACATATTTCTGGACAGCTTCTTTGCCGTCTTTGGCCTCTTCAACCTCATAACCGTTTTCCTCCAGAAGCTTTCGTGTTCTCAATCTGATGAAAGCAGCATCATCAACTACAAGCGCAAGGGGCACTATCATATCACCCCATTCGTTTCCTTACCGCTCTTCTTAAGCGACGCAAGAATAGTCGCTAATGATTCATGAGTAGGAAGAATAAAAAACATAGCGTCAACACTCTCTGCTCTATAGGAAAGCACAGTCTGAGCCACAAACGCTCGAGTGCAATCCGATTGGCCTAAACCACATAGAAAGTCCTGGAGCTCCTGAGTAACTACAGCGGAACCGTTTAACACCGGGGGGCTGGGCATAGCCCTAAGCCATGTAGCCTCTGCTAAATAGTTCAAAAAAAATGCACCGGCGAGGTTTCCTATTTCGCAAAGAGCCGATCCGCCCATATCAGAAAGGTATGAACTTGAACCAAGCTCGTTGCCCAAGAGCAGATCAATGACATGATAGGCGCTGGCAGGAGGAAAGAATAACGCTATCTATCCCTCAATATCGCCTGACATCTCTACTTGGACGCCAATAGAAGGCTCACCTATATCATACGTATGTACCTTAGCAATCTCGTTATACGGCATGAGCAAGACTTCAGGGACTCTCATATTGATTGTCTGACCTATCATGTCAGACACGACCGAAGCAACACTTTCCATGCCTTTGGCAAGTATAGCTTTTGGCAGATTGAGCTCCTTATCAGTGTAATCAATGCTACCTTGGATAATCGCTTCCCCTGTGCCTATAGATTTTACGTTACTGACCGGCACATGAGCTACTTGAACAACTCCTGAAAGTGGGATCACGAATCTTTGCCCGGATGCAGTCATGAGCAGAGCTCTAAAAACAGCCAGCGTCAGAGGAACTGAGACTGTAAAAACAGTCCCTTCCCCAAGACGTGTCTTTACTCTTACTGTACCACCTAGTTTCGCTATGTTAGAATGAACAATGTCGAGTCCGACACCTCTACCTGAAACATCGTCCGTTTCAATTGCAGTGGAAAAGCCCGGCTTCAGGCTTCCCGGCCGCAAGACGCTTATCAGGAGGCTCAATACCATGTCCCACAGAATTTCGTGGAGTCATCCTGGCCTTCATAACTTCTTCCTGGAGCTCGGTAGAAAGCCTACTCATTTGCCCCATAACCTGCTCGAGCCCTTGAACAAGCTCCAGCTCAAAAGTGTCAGCCTCGCTAAACCTGCGCTGCATCTCAACGAATCTGGCTTCCTCGGTAAACGTGTACCTGTCAGACGTCACGCCACCGACCCCTATCTCAAGTAATCAAGAAGCGATGTTTTCATAATGTCAGAAGTAGAATAAAGAATTGCCATATACACCGTCTGTTGTAGTTCTAACTCTACTACAGCCTTGGCAACATCTGCATCTTCAGTCTTAGATAACAGTGCCTCTAGCTCCACTTCATTCTGAGATAGCTTGACAGAGACTCGCTGAAGATTCCTGACTTTTGCTCCGACCCCGGTCACGTGATTCAAAATATGATCCTGAACAACTGCTATAGCATCTATGTCATCTGCGATATCATCATGGAAAGTCGGGGACGAATAAGACTGGGCCACATGTTCCCGAATGTCAACCAAAGTCCTGAGCACACTACGGTTCCCCGCTCCCATAAGATCCGTCATGAAAGCCAGTTTACCGTTGGTGTTGATCTGCATTGTCATGCCAGGTTCTACCTCAACCTCTTTCCGTCCGTCAGTATCATCAGCCCCATAGTATACTATTTCCCCGTTTTCAAGGGAAAACGGTTTTGTGGTAGTTGCAAGCCCGGAGAAAATGTACCTACTGTCATGCCTGGTATTGAGGACTGCCACTGCCTCTTCAATAATCCTGTCAAGCTCTTGGACAAAGGCTTCTTTATCCTCATCAGAGCGGGTTTGGTTCGCAGCGTCTAACACTAAGGTATTGGCCTGCTCAAAGAGATCATTAAGATTCATGAGGGCTGTCTCAGTTGCGAGAAGCCAATCTCTGCTGTCAGCCACATTATTCTTGTGCTGCCCGAGACCGGATCTTAACGCACGAAGGGCAAGTCCCCGCGATGCAGCTACAGGGTCGTCAGAAGGTGCTCTTACACGTTTACCGGTAGTTATATCCTGGGATAATTCATTCATGCGAGAAAGCTGGTTGCCTACACCTTTCATCATATTGTTTAACAGGTGGTTAGTGCTTATACGCAAATCTCACACCCCCCCTTTCTCAGTAGGTTGCCGGCGATATTTACCACTTACCGGTCTATAAGCCCTGTCGTAAGTGAGGTTCTCGATCGGTGGTTGCTTTTCCCTATCGACCGACTATACCGGTTCCATTGATAATCGTATCAAGCATTTCGTCTACAACAGTAAAAAACCTGGACGCAGCCTGGTATGCCCTTTGATAGCGAGTAAGATTAATTAACTCTTCATCAATGGATACCCCTGACACACTGTCTTTGTTGTTTATGCATTGTGTGTGTGTCGCTTCATGAACCTGCACCATGTGACCGGAGTTTCGATTTGCTACTCCAATCCTGGCAACAAGGTTCTGATAGAATCCTGGGATACTCTCTGTGCCACCCTCCATAACAAGCTCATCCTTTAGGTGAGAGATGGCAAATGCAATGGAACCGTCGCCTGCATGCTCGCCGGAGGCTGCTGCGATCCGTGACAAATCCCCTCCAACCTCAGGGTCAAGCGCCGGGTTGATTCTTAAGACACGCTTTTCAGAGTCATAAATAAAGAAATCTATGCCATCATCACCGGGATCACGAGGGTCATCGATACCAAAGCCTGACCTATGAAGCTTGTTCACTTCATCACAGGTTGTGGTAATGAACGTCTCTATATAATCGTAGTACTCAGGTACTAGCTCATTTCTTCCTTCGAGTCTCGCAGCCAGATCCCCACCTTTAATATCTACAGGCATCGAGTCCCTTTTCCACAGAATCTTAGAAGTCTCTATGTCATCAGGCACCAAAGGTTCTCCGGGTAAGGATCCTGAAACATAAGTCAATTCATACGAAAAATCCTCCCGGACGAGATCTCGCGAGCCAATCTGAATTGTGACTGCACCTCCCTCAGTCTCAAAAGCAGTCATGTTTATTAGTCTCGAGAGACGGGAAATAGCGACATCTCTCTTGTCTCTTAGATCCCCGGGATCATTTCCAACTGCGATAACCTTCACGATTTCATGGTTTTGAGCTGCGATTTCTTGAGTAAGAGAGTTTATCTCATTGACTTTCGCGGCAAGCTCCACATCAATATCAGAGGATAGCCTCCTAAGATTTCTCGTGATGCGATTTACCTGCGAAGCCAAGGTTTTGGCTTCTTCTACAAGTGCAGCACGAAGCGGAGTGCCTTCAGGCCTGCTTGAAAGATTATCCCATGCCAGAAATAATCTGGTTAGATCCTCCCCTAATCCTACATCAGAAGGTTCCGAAAACACACTCTCAATCTCTGTGAGGATCTGCTCTAAGCCTTCCCAGTAACCTAAAGTTACATTTGCGTCCCGGATACGGCCTTCCAGAAACCCGTCGAATATCCGCTTTATCTTTACGACTTCAACGCCGGTTCCGATTGCACCGGTCTTTGCATACGATGTGCCCGGTGCAGCTACATAGGGAGGCGTAGCTTCAAGTACTGCCTCACGACGCACATATCCTGGATTAGTGGCGTTTGCGATGTTGTGCCCCACAACCTCCATGGCTTTTTGGTGAGCACTAAGCGCTCGTCTGGCAGTCTCAAGCGCGAGAAATGTGGAATACATCCGGCCTCCCCCCTTTCTTTACCACATAAGTGTTGCTCTGGTTTCGGTACGCCAGTGTCTGCGCGGCAAAGTCAAGGTAATCGAGGATGTTCTTAACGAGAGTCATGTTCCCTGCATTAATCAAAGCCAGCCTTTCAAGGGTCGGAGCTAACACCTTGCTGATTCGTTGATATCGCTCCTCAGATTCCCGGCCTCCGCTCTCCACTACGTGGTCAAAGCTTGCGGTTCCGCGAGGAAGTCCGAGGCTTGCCTCCAATTCCGCCAGGATGCTTAACCTTGCCTCTACACTTTCTCTTATTTCCTCTACCACAGCTTCTACGTCATGTAGAGCCTTAGTAAGGTCTTTTGCGTCCATTGTGATGAGCGCGCCTTGCTTCCGCTGAGAAAAGTTCAGAAGGTCATTATATAAGTCAACTTCCCGCTCGAGAAGGTCAAGAAGTAAGTTGCATTGCTCTCTTAAGTCTGCATCGGGTTTGTTCATTGTACGTACACTCCATACGCTAAGGTTTAAGTAGTTTCTTAGCTACCATTGCCCCTGTCACTTCATACCTACCTGATTCCAAATCCTTTCGAATACTTTCTACTTTCTCTTGACGAGCCTCTGCAGCTGCTTCAAGTTCTTTTAGAGCCTGTCGAAGCTGGAGAGCCTGGTCCGATAAGGTGACTCTGTCAGACTGAGTTTCTTCCTCAGACTTCTTGGCGCAGCTCTTGTCATCACGAGAATCTTTGACACGTGCCATTTCGCATTGCTGCTGTATGTATCTGTTGAGAACCCTTCGCATACCTTCGTTGTCAATTCTCACGATACGCACCTCTCTTGGAGTATGACTTCTTCTCCTTATCCTTATCGGCAAACCACGCTCTCTGATTTAGCCCCGGAGATACACTTTTTTCGCATTCAACTGATTATATAACGTGTCTGCTATACCCAACCTTCCACATCGAGCCATTTCACCTGCAATCTCTTGATCGAACAACTCCTGAAACACTTCCTCGCCAAAGCCACCGCTAAATAACCCATCTCTTGGCACAGTTTTACGCATGGCCTTCATGATTGACTCGATTAATATTGCTTCAAATTCACAACACGCCTTCTTCAGCGCAGCATCATTTTGGGAATGTAACTTATTAGGGTTGTACGCTCCGGGCACACCCTCTCCGCATCTCACAAGGATATTCACCTTAAAGCACCTCGATTTCAGCCATTAAGGCTCCGCATGCCCTAAGGGCTTGCAGAATTGCGATAATGTCATGGGGTGTCGCGCCTATAGAATTTAGTGCAGCTACCAGATCATCCACTGTATCTGTGGCTGAAACCGGAACCACAGCCTCATCCGGAGCAATTGCTACACTGTCTGGCGACCCTTCTATGACCTGAACCCTGAGATTACTGTGGGAAACCACAGCCGGGAGAACTCTGGCATTTCCGCCGATAACTACTGTTCCTGTCCTTTCGTTGAAAACCACCTTCGCAGGAGCATCCGCAGTTACCGGAATCTCTTCTATTAGGGCAATAAATCCTACAACATTGCCGGAGTAATCACGAGGAATCCTTACACTGACAGCCCCTGCGTCTTGGGCTATGGCAGATCCTTCCCCGAACCGCTCACATATGGCCTTGGCCATCCTATCCGCAGTAAGGAAATCCGCATCTCTCAGGGTAAGAACAAGTCTATCCTTTTGTATACCGAAATCGGAACTACTGAGAGCCTGTTCTACAGTGGCGCCTCCCGGAATTCGGGCAACTGTAGGGTGAACTCTTACTCGCCCGGTCCCACCGCCTCCTCCAAGAGAGATGTGACCCTGCGCAGCAGCATACAGGTTTTCATCCGGGCCATAAAGCGGAGTCATAAGCAAAGTTCCTCCTTCAATACTTCGTGCATCGCCTACAGACGACACAGCCACATCAAGACTGTCTCCCACACGAGCGAAAGCAGGCAGCTTTGCTGTAACCATTACTGCAGCAACATTCCTTACGCGAAACTGGTCCGGAGAGACTGTAATTCCAAAGCGCATAAGCATATTCGCTACAGACTGCACTGTAAACATAGCACCGGCAGAGTCTCCTGTACCTTTCAGCCCTACTACCAGACCATAGCCTATAAGATCGTTTTCTCTGACTCCTTCTACGCCGGCTATATCCTTTATCCTTGATTGAGCTAGCACGCCCAAGGTAACCCCAAAAATCAAGCTGCAAAGGGCAAAAGTTACGAACGCTACTTTATTGAATCTCATGCGCCACCCTCCTTGAACTTGCCTCGGCACTGACTGACACATCAAAAAAGAAAGTTAATTACCCCGGCAAAAAATTTTTGCAAGAAACCGAGCAACCCTGTTTTTTGCTGGGCATCTAACACGCCTTCATATCTTATTTCAGCACATCCCACATGGGTGGATAAAACTGTATTATCAGCTTTTATGTCTTCCGGCCTAACCAAGCCTGATATGATGATATTCTGCTTTTCATTATTGATTACGAGGCCTTGGGCGCCTTCTATCCTCAGTGTGCCGTCAGGCAGCACTTCAACAACCCGTGCAGTCATCTTCGCCACCAAATCACCTGAGCGGGATGTGGAGTCCTGTCCTTTGAAATTCGTCTTCGCGTTAACTCCAACCGCAGGCAAAAACGATAACAACCCTGATCCTTCAGCAACAGTCACACCTGTCCCCTTACCTGCTCCGGTCTGAGCTTTATGACTGGCGTACGCCCGTTCTATTATAAGAACGGTTATGAGATCCCCTTCTCTTCCGGCCTTATGATCGACAAAAAACGAATTTGAATCAGGTCTCCAAAGGGAGTTATCGGATCCTTCAACTCTAGATCCCGGCACCCAAATACAAGCCGGTAAGGTGACTACCATACACAAAACCGCAGCTAAGAATATCTTACGAGGCACTGTCCCACCCCCAATAACAGCAAGTAGATACGATTTCAAATCCCCTGAACACGTTGAGAGTCAATCACCCTGGCCCTGACAATTGCACCGGATGATGTATTCCTAACTCGAATAAGCTCTCCACAAGCCCCTGCTTCAAGGGCTTCACCGGGAATGGATACCACAACACCACCTGATACTGCCTCCAGCGTCACCAAGTCACCCTTGAGAACCACAGGCGGACATTGGATATTACTGAGAACGACAGGCCTTGTTGCCTGTATTGTATTTTTTGCCCCCATACCGACAACAAGCAAAGGATCAAATACCACATCAGAAGGAACACCGGTGAGATCATAAACCTCAAGGGTCAGATCATCCGGGGATATGATTTCATGCCTTTGGATAGTTCTCGTCGCAACGACTACCTGTTTCGCTACGTCTATCCTCACCCTCACATGGAAAGCCTTAGCAACCTCACCGTCAACCAAGAGCAGTACTTTCACACTGGTAGTCCCCAGAAGCTTAGTGGTAGACAAAGGCTCTACCATAACTGAGATGTCGCCGTCAGGAACCGATATCCTATCCTGCCCCGGAGATACGCTAATTGTGACTTCCTTAGGATTCCACGGCATATTCGCCTTGACATAATGCTCCACCGCCCGGACAATCTCATCACAAGTCACTACAGCAGATCGTGTGCTTACCACGATAGTAACCGGGCCTGAAATAGTAACCTTATCAGGTTCATAGCCTGCCTGCCTTAGTCTGATTCTCACTATTGCAAGACTCAAAGTCCTGGTTTGTCCCGGCGGAGGCGCCTTTCCGACTTCAATATCGAACAGGCCCTCTACTACATCTTCGGATATCCCGCTGAATGTTGCAATATCCCCAAGGCTTATGACGGGTTTTCCAATCTCCACAGGACTCTTAATTGATATGCTCGCCCCGGGTTCGGAAACGGCGATTTCATCTTGTAGCCCTTCTGCTATAGCTGCAGGCGCAGGTACAAGTATGATAAGAATCAAGAAAATGACCTTACTAATTCGTAGCATACCGGATCACTCACACTCATCTCTTGAGATTGTTTGCAATGGCTAACATGTCATCTGAAGTCTGGATCGCTTTAGAATTCACTTCATATGCGCGCTGTGCGATAATCATGTTCACCATCTCTTCTACCACTTTAACGTTGGACATCTCCAAAAAGCCTTGAGATATAGTCCCAAAACCTTCAAGGCCTGGTGTCCCCATCACAGGCTGGCCTGAAGCTGCGGTAGCAAAGTACAGGTTTCTTCCTATTGCGGATAGACCCGCCGGATTAACAAATTTCGCAAGTTCAACCTTTCCTATCTCCTGAGGATCACTGTCTCCTGCAAGAAGTACTGATACAGTTCCGTCTGTTCCGATAGATAAATCCACTGCCTCAGCAGGAATGAAAATCTCAGGTTCCATGGGAAAACCGTCAGAGGTAACCATCCTTCCCTCACTGTCCCTTTTGAATGCGCCGTCCCTTGTATATGCGACAGTTCCGTCAGGCATCAACACCTGGAAAAAGCCGTCCCCTTCAATAACCAGGTCAAGAGTGCCTTCAGTTTGAATGAAGTCGCCCTGGGAAAACACGCGCTGAATTGATGCAGGTCTTGTGCCAAGTCCCACCTCAATACCTGCAGGCACCTTGGCACCTTCAGCCACGGTAGACCCTGTCATACGAAGGTTTTGATACATGAGATCCTGAAAGTCGACTCTACTCCTTTTGAAACCATATGTGTTGAGGTTCGCCAGGTTATTGGCGATAACATCCATATTCAACTGTTTTGCCAGCATACCTGTGGCTGCGCTCCATAATGCTCTCATCATTTTCTATCACCATCCAGTCGGAAGTGGTCTCTTAAAAGAACAAGGATGACTCAAACTTTGGCAGGCAATAGCCTTGCACTTCTTGGAGAGTCATCCTGAAATCAAGATAGTAAATTGGCGTCTAAGTTGCCTCAATCGTTCAGCAACTTGCAGCCTCCGCTACAGCGGTCCGGCCTTTTGCTTAACTCAAACAACTCTCCCTACATCATTTACGGTTTTATCCAGCGTCTGGTCTATCGCCCAGATCATCTTCTGACATGCCTCATACGTTCGCATGCCTGATATCATTCGCACCATTTCTGATATGGAATCCACATTAGACATCTCGAGAAACCCTTGACGAACAGTGAATGATTCTGCTGCTGCAAGGGATGGGTTGCTAAGAGACACAATCCTCAACTTATCATGCACCGCACCATCCACAAGCACAGTCCCGTCTAAGGAGATCTCAACTTTGCCGGCTTCAGGCGGTATGACTACGGGCCCGGACATCCCCATAACCGGCATATCACTCATGGTCGTAAGTGTGCCTGAAGGCGACAATTGAAAAGCTCCGTTACGTGTATATGAGTCTCCGGAAGAGTCTCTTATCAGAAAATATCCGTCTCCTTCAATAGCGAGGTCAAGCGCGCCTTCGGTCTCAATGAGCGGTCCCTGACTATGGTCTGAACCTACGCTATCGACATACGCCCCGTACCCAAGTGAGCCTATTGGATTGGTAGAAACCACATTTCCATGTCCATACGTACCAAGGCGTCTGACCATCTCTTGCCGAAAGGAACCGGTAATAGCTATATCCCTCTTGTATCCCGGCGTATCAACATTAGCCAGATTCCCGGCAATCACGTCATGTCCCAGGAGACCTGCTACCATGCCTGAAGTTGCGGCATATAAACTATGAACCAATGTTTCACCTCCCCACTCGCACTCTTTCATTACATGTCATCATTAAGTGTACTCGACACACAGCAAGAACCCGGTACACTAATCCATATATATATCAAGCAATTACCATGCCAGTTATGTCAAACTCCCCGCTTTAGACCCTAAATAAAAGCCTAACGGCAGCTTAACAAGCTGCCGCAACAGATTTCACTACACTCAATCCTTGTTTTCTAAGCCTAACCTTGTGTGTTCAAACACCGTTTCCGGTAGGCATGTGCGCAAAAATTGCCGAGTTATGTATTATGTCACGACTTGCGCGCTGCCCTCCATGCTGCGTCCATTGTGTTGCGCATGAGCATAGCAATGGTCATAGGCCCTACACCGCCGGGTACAGGTGTGATATGGCCTGCAATTCCCACTGCCTCGTTGAACTTAACGTCTCCAACCAGCTTGCGCTTGCCGTCTTCTGTCCTGCCAATCTCGTTTACACCAACGTCTATTACTACTGCACCGGGCTTTATGTAGCTTCCGTCCAACATCTCCGGCCTTCCGATTGCAGCCACGAGAATGTCTGCTTCTTTGCACACGCCGGGTAAGTCCACTGTGCGAGAGTGACAAATAGTCACAGTAGCGTGTCTGGCCAGGAGCAGCATAGCTATGGGCTTACCTACTATATTACTGCGCCCCACTACCACAGCACGCTTACCTTTAATCTCTATACCTGTCTCTTCTATCAAGCGCATGATTCCCATAGGCGTGCAAGGCACGAAGGCTTCCTTACCGACAACAAAGTTTCCGACGCTTATTGGATGGAACCCGTCTACATCCTTACGAGGATCTATGGTCTCCAGCACCTCGCCTTCATCCAGGTGATCCGGTATGGGCAACTGCACAAGAATTCCATGAATTTTCGGATTCTCGTTTAACTCCTTGATTGTGGCAATAAGCTCTTCCTGACCGATTGAAGCAGGCATAGCATATTCTTCTGAGTGTATACCAAGGTTTTCACACATCCTCTTCTTGCTGCCCACATAAACACGGGATGCAGGATCATCGCCGACAATAATCACGGCGAGTCCGGGCGGATAACCGCAAGATTCCTTAAACTTCTCCACTTCTCCGGCTACCTCTATTCGAACTTGCTTGGCTATAGCTCTTCCATCAATGATCGATGCAGTCATTTCTGACAACCTCCCCTAAATCGATGATCTTGCCACATCATTTCATATCTTGCACAATGTCTCTAAATCTTTCGCCTCTGTCCTTATAGTTCCTAAAAAAATCAAAGCTGGCACATGCAGGTGACAGCAGCACTGCATCACCTGGGGCTGCTTCCGAAGACGCCATATGAACTGCTTCTTCGAAATCCTCAGCCATTACAATTCTCACCTTTCGCCCCAGCTTTGTCTCTGCTTCTTTTATGGCAGCCTGAATTTCAGAGGCAGTATGACCCACAAGCACTGCACATTTTACTCTCTCTGCAATGACTTCACCAAGCTCTTCAAAAGACAACTTCTTACTGGAGCCCCCTGCTATAAGGACTACGGGCGCTTCAGAAGACTTGATTCCCGCAATACACCGACTGGGTGTGGTAGCACTGGAATCATCATAGAACTTAACGCCTTGCTTCTCTGCAACAAATTGAATTCTATGTTCTACCCCGGCAAACTCCTTAGCCACACCGCGAAGGCATGCAAAGT
The DNA here is from genome assembly GCA_002424305.1 of Firmicutes bacterium UBA5449. Taxonomy (GTDB): domain Bacteria; phylum Bacillota; class SHA-98; order UBA4971; family UBA4971; genus UBA4971. The sequence goes on along the minus strand of DIQZ01000097.1, from coordinate 16,192 downwards.
CACCACCGCACAACGCCACAACTGCCGACACAGCCAGAATGTTTTCCACATTGTGCTCACCGGGCAGCCGAATATCATCAAGACTGAGCTCCGCTCTGCTCTCGCCCTTTATGTCAATGATAATCTCCTCTCCCTTAAGGAATACTCCACGTGGGACTTGCTCATGTCTTGAGAAAAACACACGTCCGCCGGGACATCGGTCACCCATAGAACGTGTCCACGGATTATCCCAGTTTAAGACCGCATAATCCCTGGGAGTTTGGTATCTAAAGATATTTTCTTTTGCTTCAGCGTATTCCGCCATAGACCTGTGGTGGTCAAGATGGTTAGGAGAAAGGTTCAAAATTACACCCACATGAGGACTCTTTCTTAAGGGTTGTAATTGGAAACTGGAAAGTTCCAGGACGACAACGGAGTCAGCTGCGATTTCAAAGACTTGGGAGAGAAGAGGTTTACCGATATTCCCACCGATAAAAACCTTCTTTCCACCGGCCTCAAGAGACTTACCTACCAGTGTAGTTGTGGTAGTCTTCCCATCGCTGCCTGTTATCCCCACAACAATTGCATCACAAAGATCCAGGAATAACCCGATTTCATTTGACTGCCAAACCCCTTTTTCCCTTGCCTGTACAAGTTCAGGTAAGTCAAGTGGCATCCCGGGGGTTGGGAAAATCATATCAAACGTATCCAGCCCTTGAAGATAGCCTTCACCGAGTCTGAATTCAACAGGCAAATCGGCTATGTCACGATACGCAGCCCCTAACTGTTCTTCTCGCTTCACGTCGCACGCAACAACATGAGCCCCGGCTTCAACAAGGAACTTAATTACCGGTGCATTACTCATGCCTATTCCTAAGACAGCAGCTTTCTTACCTCTAAACTTCTCAACGTATTCTCTTTGTTTTGCAGTCATCACAATCATCAGCCCCTGACGAATTCCCCTATTCCGATAATACTACTTACTACAAGTGTCATCTAACAATCTGCCATATTCTATAGTGTAGCTTGCATCTCCTGCCTGAAAAGTTGCGCATTTTCTAAGAGGGCGATATACTTTAGGCAAGAGTATCAGGGAACTTTTAGGCTCTCGGTTCGTTTGTTTAATATGACTGGAACCTTCATGTACCCGGGGAAAAGGTGAAATAGGGTGGTTAAGATATGCTAAACACACGAGCTTTGGCCGGCACCCAGTATAGAGAGAGCAACATAGAAGCCTTTGAAGAGCTGGTACGCACCTATGATCATAAGCTCTATCGTGTCGCCTTGAGGCTAACCGGAAATCCTGACGAAGCCAAAGACCTGGCCCAGGAGGCATTACTCCGAGCCTACCGTGCCTTTGATAGGTTCAAGATGGGCACGTCATTTGAGAAGTGGCTTTTTCGTATAGCGTCTAATCTGTACATTGATAAGCTTAGAAAGTACGGCAAATATAGGTTTGAGTCTCTTGATGAACCTATTCCCACCAAAGACGGCTATGTACAGAAAATATTGCCTGACCGGACATGCAATCCTGAGGACATTGCTGAGCAAAACGAGCTTGCAGAAAAGATCCAGGCAGCACTCCAGTCTCTACCTGTTAATTACCGTATGGCAGTGATCTTGTACGACCTTGAAGGATTTTCTTATGCGGAAATCAGCGGAATTCTCGATTGCTCTATTGGCACAGTGAGATCACGTATACATAGAGGACGCAGACTCCTTAGAAAGAAACTGGCGCCATACGTTTATCAAGGAACTGACGTTGAAGTTGGGTGATAAGGAACATGACTTGTGAGAAGGTAAAAAGCCTGCTTTCGGCTTATCTCGACAGCGAATTAGATTACCATGAATTACGTCAAGTGGAACTTCATCTTCTTGACTGCTCAAGTTGTCAAAGAGAATGCCGATCACTCAGAGCAACAAAAGATCTTCTCGGTACGTTGGAATCTCCTCCGCTACCCGGCGAGTTCTGGCCGGAACTGAAGGAGCGCATTACCTCGCGCTCAGTATCTCGGTATTATTTGAGACTTCTAATGAAAGTTCTTGCTCCTGCTACCGCTTTGCTGGTCTTGGCAATTTTACCCTTTGCCATAACTACACATGAAGGAGCGTCAAGTGGTCAGGTTGAGGCTAAGACGGACTTGATAGAGCCTTACATCAGAGAATACGTTATTTCTGAACTGGATAGACCGTTTTCAGATAAGACTTCTCTTGGATTCGTTGCCACTGCGCAAGCAGTTACTATGTATTCATCTGATTTCCTCGAACCGCATGACCACCACACACCCCGTGAGGCGGTCGTCACTCAGAACCGGACCGGGCAAAGAACACAAGCGAATGCATTTCAGCGCGTTATGTTTCTTTCACCTAGGTAAATGACGATTTTGTCAAAGGGTGAATTCCCATTATGTTTAAGAGACTAGCTGCTGTGTCAGCATTGTGTTTAATAATAGCATCATCCCCCCTGACATTACAGGGATACCGGATAGCGTTTGCTTCAAAATCGTTGCTACCCGAAGAAAGAAGCAATATCAGTCCTTTTGACTCAAGAACTGCCATGAGTCTAATTGAGCAGGTAGCTGAGAAGAGTGGGAGCATAAGCTTCAACGCCACCAAAACTGTGATACTGTGGTATCCATCAGGAACCAGTGCTTGCATATCCAAAATTATACACAAGGCGCCGAATCTTACCAGAACTGAATATTTACCTTCCTCAGCATCAACCTGCGGATTAAGAACGGTGATCTCAGATGGAAAATCAACCTGGCATTATGAGCCGGATCTTCAGGTCGTCTTCCACATGACGGAGACATCTTCACTTCTTGACGAAGGAGACGCCGGGACTAACCATGAAGAGTTCAACTTGACACAAGACGTATCCCTTATTAAGGCGAACTATGATATTACGCTGATTGGAACCGAGAACCTTGCTGGACGACAAGCTTACATAATTGGATTAGAACCACGCCATCCCGGTAATCCTTCGCGAAAAATATGGGTGGACAGTGAATATCCCTTTGTTCTCAGGACAGAGAAATATGCGCCTTGCGGAACCATGTCGTCAGTCTCATTCTATAACTGGATTGAATTCTTCCCAACACTGAGTGATGATCTTTTTGAACTGGACATTCCCTCTCATGTTGCCAAGGTGGAACTGCCTGTGTCCGGTGACCTGATGCCTTTAGACAAGTTAGAAAAGAAAGCGGAGTTCGCTATTCCTGTACCGGGATTCGTACCACCCGGTTATAAGATCGAAGGAGGCATGCTTAGTCCATACAGGGCATTTCCGGCTGCGCACATTCGCCTAACTGATGGTTTGAACACAATATCCTACTTTGTCACACCTAGAATTATTGATGGCAACAACAGAGGAGAGAATCATGTAGCGGATGTGTCCGACCTCTTGGGTACGAAGTTTCTCAGATGGTCCGACCAAGGCTATGATTTTACTCTTGTCGGTGAAGTCGATAAATCACTTTTGATAGAAATAGCGCAGTCTGTGAACCCGCCGCGCATGACCCGTGGTTTGTCACAGCAATCACTGTCACAGTACCTAACCAAGTTTTTCTATCAAATGTTTTGGATAGATAGGTAAGTAAAAGGACAAGCAGATGTTTAGATTAGAGCGGAAGGAGTGGTATTTATGAGTTTCGGTAATTCGAGCTCGAAAAGAACATTCGTATCATACGTTATAGTTGCTGTAATAAGCTCATTTGTCACAGGACTGGTATTATTCCAGTTCGCAGGGGATAGCCAGACATTTGCAGCAACCGGCGCAGTGAGTAATGACGAGATTACTCCTGCTGCTGATATGCAGGTTGCATCCTCAACCCTGGTTGCAGCTCAACCCGGTGGCCTTATGACCACAGGCATCATTGCAGATGTAGCAGAGCGTGTCGGTCGGGCAGTAGTGAACATCGACACAAAACGTACGGTGAAAGTCTCAACCCTGCCCTTTGGCGATCTCTTCTATGAATTGTTCGGCATGCCACAACGAGATACCACCCGCGAAATGGTAGTTCCGGCTATAGGAAGCGGGTTTATTATCAGGTCAGACGGATATGTGCTTACCAATAACCATGTGGTTGAAGGTGCGAAGGAAATCGTCGTAACTCTGGCTGACGGAAGGAAATTTGATGGCAAGATCATGGGCAGAGACTCCAGAAATGACCTTGCGATAGTCAAGATAGATGCTAAGAACCTGCCTGCGGTGCAGCTTGGCGATTCAGACAAGATTAGACCGGGAGACTTCTCGATTGCCATCGGCAATCCATATGGACTTCAACATACAGTAACAGCAGGCATAATCAGCGGACTTGCCAGATCTTTGGATGGAGATCCTAAAGAAACCGGTATATATATCCAGACTGACGCAGCAATCAACCGTGGCAACAGCGGTGGACCTCTCATTGATATTGAGGGAAGAGTGGTAGGGATCAATACCGCAATCATTCCACAGGCTCAGGGAATAGGATTCGCTATACCGGTGAATGTCGCAAAAAGCGTAATGGATGAGTTGATACGAGGCAAGAACATTGTGTATCCATGGATAGGCGTACAATTGCAGGACGTCACTGATGAGCTTGCTGAGTACTTTGGAATACGTGAAAAGTATGGGGCAGTAGTGGCTTACGTATACCCGGATTCTCCTGCCGAAAAAGCCGGACTGCAGGAAGGAGACATAATCCTTAGGCTCGGCAACACGGAAATCAAAAACATCACAAAACTTCAAGAAGAAGTCCGTAACCAAAAAGCCGGGGATAAAGTAGTACTTCAGGTATGGCGTAACAAGACCTACATGCTTATCACCGTTACCCTCGGCAAAATGCCAGAAGACTAAGGGAGCTTGCGATACCCCACTGGAAATCACTGCAACTGCCTGCGCTCATAATAGCACAGGCAGTTATTTTTTCATGCAAACTAATAATATCATAGTATAATAGTGTAAATGTATCTATCAAGTGAAAGAAGGAGGTCAACTCTCTTATGTCAAACGTGCGACGCCTTTACAGAAGCAGACATGAAAAGAAGCTCGGCGGAGTATGCGGCGGATTAGCCGAATATTTCGGTATCGATGTAAGTCTCCTACGACTTGCCTGGATTCTCTTCGCAGTACTTGGTGGCTCAGGCCTTCTGGCCTATATTCTTGCTTGGATTGTCATTCCGGAGGAACCGTGATGAATGCATTATCCTCTACGCCAAAACTCCGGGATGAATAGAACCAATACAGTGAATAGCTCGAGCCTGCCCAGTAACATGCAAGTACTGAGAACCCATTTGCCAAGGGTTGGGATAGGTTGATAGGTAAGGGTTGGGCCTACGATCATAAGACCAGGACCGACATTGCCTAAAGTCGCTGCTACAGCGGAACAAGCGCTGATAAGGTCGAGACCGAATCCGGTCATTATGAGAACGCTGCCGGCAAATGTAAGCATGTATAAAAAGAAAAAAGCAGTGATGGTTCTGAGCATTCTCTCAGACACCGGGAACCCGTTTATTTTAGGTAAAGTGACAGCTCTTGGGTAGATGAATTGAAAAACTTCCTTATATGTATGTTTTAAGAGAACAAGAACCCTGCCCACCTTAATTGACCCGGCTGTAGATCCTGCACATCCCCCGATAAACATTAAAGTTATAAGAACCATCTTGGAAAATGAGGGCCATGTATCAAAATCAACAGTAGCAAACCCGGTTGTAGTGATTATAGAAACCACCTGAAAAGCTGAGTGCCTAAAGGCTTGGATTATGTCCCGGAATGTACCGGAAATGCAAAGATTCAGTGTCACCAAAGCAGTGGCGGCTACAATCACAAACAGATAGAATTTGAATTCAGCATCGTGAAGAAAGGTTTTGAGACTACGACCATTGAGAGCACGAAAGTATAGTGTGAAGTTTACACCGGCAAGGAGCATGAACACTGTTATTACCCAATGAATCACCGGGCTCTTCCACGCGCCTACACTTGCTGCCTTGGTAGAGAAGCCCCCTGTAGCCATGGTAGCAAAGGCATGATTCACTGAATCGAAGAGGCTCATTCCTCCCAGACAAAGCAGAACTATCTCAACTACAGTGAATCCCACATAAATCATCCACAGAGTCTTAGCCGTCTCCTTTATCCTAGGAACTATCCTTTCAGGAAGCGGTCCCGGCACTTCTGCCTTAAACAATCGACTTCCTCCGACACCTGCACCGGGAAGGACTGCGATAAATAGGACAATGATGCCCATTCCACCCAGCCAGTGCAGAAAACTTCGCCAAAATAGAATCCCGTTAGGCTGGGCCTCTATGTTTCCTATTACTGTGGCACCGGTAGTAGTAAGTCCTGACATCGCTTCGAAAAATGCGTCTGTATACGAAGGACATGCGCCATAGAATACAAATGGCAAAGCCCCTAAGGCTGCTGCAGTAATCCATCCCAGAGTGACTATGGCAAATGATTCCTTGATACCCGGGTCTTTACTTGTATGTAAGCTCTTCTTTATCAAAACGCCTAATACGACTGAAATAGCGGCAGCAGCAAAGAAAGGCCAAACATCCCCTTGATGGGAGTAAACTGATATAGACATAGGAATCAACATAAGCAATCCTAACAAGATAGCCAAGATCCCTACCATATTAAATACAGGTTTGATATCCAAAATGAAGTCGCCTCTCAAACGTCAAGTAGTATTACCTTACATGCTCCTCCAGTTGTGGCGCCACAGAAGGCATAGCAAACACTACAATGCGATCCCCGGGCAGAAGAACCGTATTCCCCCTGGGAACAATGACCGAATCCCCTCGAATTACTGACCCGATTATCGCACCTTTGGGAAAGTCCACGTGTCTAAGGGGTTTCCTACATATACTTGCAGTGCCGGGCAAGCTTATTTCCATTACTTCAAGATTCCCCTCTCCAAGCAAGGAAAGGGATACAACATTGACCTGATGGATCAAGCGCAGTATGGTACCGGCAACGATCATCCTTGGAATAACAGTAACATCTATACCCATCTGTGATGCTATTGGTACATAATCCTCTCGTTCGAGCTTGACAATGATGCTTTGCACACCTGCATGTTTCGCCATGAAACCTGCAAGCAAATTCGTTTGATCCTCACCTGTTAATGCTACGAAGGCATCTAAGGATTTTATGCTCTCATCATGAAAAATGTCCGGCTTCGCGCCGTCCCCATGAATAACCAGGGCATGTCGCAACTCTCGAGCCAGATGATGACATACTTCTTCATCATGTTCAACCACTCGCACAATTGGAATATATTTCCTATGCTGCTCCAAGTAATGTGCAAGCAACAAACCTGTCCTTCCTCCACCGAGAATCGCTACACTCCGAACAGAGTGATCTTTTGTCCCTACGAGCCAGCCCATCTCTGTCGGGGCACCGGTCTTGCCTATGACAAAAATGTCGTCTCCTGCAGCAATACGGGTGCCTCCGTGAGGCACTACAACCTCGCCGTCACGGAGAATAGCTCCAATGGTGCATGACGTAATAGCTGCTTCAGCTACAGTCATACCTGCTATGGGTGACATATCCTGAACCTTGAACCCAAGCATCTGGGCTTTTCCATCCGCAAAGTACTCTACCTCTGTGGCAGCCGGAGCTCTGAGACACTTAAATATCTCATAAGCCACAGCTTCCTCAGGGCTGATAATCATGTCAATCCCCAACTGCTTCGTAGAGAGATCGCCGCCGGGCAGGCCTTGATATTCAGGATTTCTTATACGTGCCACCGTCTTTTTAACCCCAAGGCGCTTTGCAGTCATGCACGCTACCATGTTCACCTCATCACTGTCAGTTACTGCGACAAACAGATCTGAGTTTCTCAAGGATGCCTCCTCAAGAACCCTTCCACTGGCACCGTTCCCATGTATCGTCATTACATCTAAGTTCTCACTTACCTCTATTAAAGCCTCTTCGCGGGAATCAATCACTACCACGTTATGTCTGGCTTCTGCCAGCATCTTCGCAATTTGAAAACCTGTCTTCCCCGCCCCGACAATGATGACTGTCAAGTTCTCACCCCTCTTGCAGTCTAGATGTATTCTTCGCTTACATGAAGTTTCCCTGCTATCAAACATTTCAGTTGAGTATTTCAAATCATAACATATAAGTGTGCAAACTCTTAAACTGATTGTCAAGGTTGTATTTGACAGGTTGCATTCGGTTTCATGTTGGCATTTGGCTGCCATAGTACCGGGTAGACTCCCAATGCCCAACTTCGTTCCGGACAGAGGAAAGCCCCCCATTCCGGCGAATTTACTATTAAGATGATTTAGGTCAGTTCACATAGCTTAGGCTGGGGGGATTAAAATATGTTATACTGCGCACGTTGTGGATGCAAGTATCCGACCAACACAATAATCTGGCGCTGCTCGTGTAAAGAAGCACTTGAATACGAGAGCGAGCAAAAAAATACCCTTCCACCCCCGAAGTATCTTAGCTTGCGTGAACACTCAATCTGGAGATATCGTGAAGCTCTGCCGCAACTGGAGACTAAGAATATTGTGAGCCTCGGAGAAGGATGCACCCCTATTATTCCTGCAAACCTAAAAGGTTTTCCTATATGGTACAAACTTGACTTTCTTTGTCCGACCGGATCTTATAAAGATCGTGGCTCTTCAGTCATGATCTCTCACCTGAAACAAATGGGTATAAAGTCAGTAGTGGAAGACTCATCGGGAAATGCAGGGGCATCAGTAGCAGCATATGCAGGGAGAGCAGGTATGGAATGCAAGATATTTGTGCCGTCTGACACATCTCCGGCAAAACTGACTCAGATCAGGGCATATGGCGCTGAAATCAAAGCTATTCGCGGCACCAGAGAGGATGTAGCTTTAGCCTGTCAGGAATCTATTGAAGATAATCATGACGGACAAAGCTTTTATGCAAGTCATAACTGGAATCCTTTTTTCTTAGAAGGGATGAAAACCCTGGCGTATGAAATTTGGGAACAATGTGGAAGACACGGAATAATGCCTGATTGGGTGGTTGTCCCTGCCGGTTACGGAAGTGTTGCCCTTGGTGCATATCGAGGATTTTTAGATCTTGTAAGCCAGGGCATGCTCAGGCAACTCCCAAGACTTATTATTGTGCAAGCTGAAAACTGTGCCCCAATATATCAGGCGTACGTACGAAATGCAGATCAAATTGAGCCTATCAATGGGGCAAAGACAGTAGCCGAAGGAATCGCCTGCAGTAATCCTGTCCGAAGAACAGAAATCCTTGTTGCAGCAAGACAATCAGGGGGATTCGTCATGGCAGTGAGTGAGGATGAGATAAATCATGCTGCGATCGGGTTAGCAAGGGAAGGAATCTTTGTGGAACCAACATCCGCAGTAGTAGCAGCTGCCTTAGGTCGCCTGGTCGATAGCGGAGCAATCCTGAAAAAAGATGTCGCTCTTGGAATCCTCACAGGAATAGGTCTCAAAGCCGGCTATTATTATGAAGGATCATACTCATGAATCAACTCTAGAAGCACTTGTACTCGCTGAAACTAACACCTGGTGGATATGTGCTAATTACATCATTAAACACGTCAACCACTCCGGAATCAAATTGACTGCCGGCGCAACGCTTTAGTTCAGCTATAGCTTCCTCGTTTGTCATGGCAACACGATAGGGTCTATCAGAGATCATTGCATCAAAGGCATCCACCACAGCGATAATTCGAGCTTCGACTAAGATCTCATCTCCCTTTAGACCATGAGGATAACCGGTTCCATCATACCGTTCATGATGTTGCTCAATAATTGGACCGGCATCCCGCAAAAATGTCTTCTCAATGATGGCTCTGCCTGCTGTAGGATGTTTGACTATCTCTTGCCATTCCTCGGGAGTTAAAGGCCCCTTCTTATTCAGTATGTCATCAGGTATCCCTATCTTCCCTATATCATGCAAAAACGCAGCATATATCAGCAGTTCGAGCCTGGCCGGAGGCAGTTTCATCTTCTCCCCCACTAACATGGATAGGCTCTGGATCCGTTCGCAATGCTCTTGCGTATGGCTGTCTTTTCTTTCTACTTTCTTAGCAAGAGCGACGAGACCTTGGATCTCGGCGCTCAAAGCATGAAACACCGGTTCTGAGGACATGTAGAGGAGCGTCACACCTGTTTCAGTTCGAAAGTACACATCCTTCATAAGGTGTGTAACAGCGATATAATCCCCTGACTCAAGGCGTGTCGCCCTCCCTTTTTCGTCTTTGCAAACCAATGCCCCGTCAAGAATGAAGTAGAACTCAAAGCCGTTCCAATCAGGCTCGCATGTCAGAGTTATGTGAGAGTTTGGGGCGATGTATTGCTTCATCACCTCAATCCCATTTGCTTTTGCCAGGAGTCTGATTTCCGTCGATCTCTTTCTTACTTGCTTAATGAAATCCGACTCTCGACCTATGTGGACCCCCTTCATGTAACCTCCCTACCACATGTACCCAGCTTGAACGCAGTATAAGCCCTAGTAGCCTGCGACTTTCATGGGATCAATCAGAACTTCTACGCCACCGATGATTCTGGGCTCTTTCTTACATTCTACCGTTATTTTACGCTTTGCTGCAAATTCTATAGTGTCATCAGCAATTCTCTCAACATAGCTGAGGAGCCATTCAATTGCCCTGTCAACCTGGTCGGGGTCCTCTGCTCTCTTCTGAGCTTGCTCTACCGCCTCTTCAATTTGGCGGTTTCCAATATCTACTTTCCTATACATTAGCTCAAGTGCAGCCTCACCTGATGGAGGCCCTTCCTTGGCTTCGCAGCAGACAACACCTGCAAACAACACCATCAGCAACACAATAATTAAACCAGTAATTTTCCGGGGCTTTCTCATGACGTCTTACCTCCCCTTTACACACGTCGTATTTTCTCGGCCCTCTTAGGCGCAATCACCTGCCGCCCGATTGCAAGCAGGTGATTGACACAACGAATGAAACTAGGAGTCTCAATCGACGTCTAAACCCACCGGCAACCTGGCAATCATAGGTGCATTACACCCTTAGACCCACGGCTTTGCGCCGCTTCCTTTCGGAAGTTTTGCCCTTATCGGATAAGGGTTCATTCAGTTTTCTGTCATGATAGCAAATATTGCTAAATGTTAATTTCGCCATATCTTCAGCTTTTCCTGCCTAGATCGACTAATATTGGGAAATTTGCTCACACAGATCTAATTTCGGGTCGAAAAGCACCTAGTGTCTAGTGTGCGGAGTTACAAAAAGCTGGAGCCGGCGGTGGGAATCGAACCCACAACCTGCGCATTACGAGTGCGCCGCTCTACCATTGAGCTACGCCGGCGGAAGAATCTAATTCACGGTTCCGGATAATAATTGACAAGGCCAGTATAACATGGTCAAATCGCTATGTAAAGGCAGCTCAACCGCACCGTATTGCAGGCTCCGCGGAAAACTCAATAACTCAAGTCACATGTATGCTACGTGATATTGTCGACACTTCCCCCCTATTGACATTCATCATAAACAAGAACGCCACAATTATGCTGACGCATGCACATGGAAAGAGAGCCTGATAACCAAAGGCATCCATAAAGCGTCCAAAAAGCGGTGGTGCTACAATGGCCGCAAGGGATGAAAAAAAGTAATAAAGACCTGTGTACGCACCGGTTCTGACACCGCTTGTCATGTCAACCACCATAGGATACGAATTAATATTTACGAGAGCCCAGAAGAGGCCGCCTATGAGAAGAAGCGCCTGTAGAGTAATACCGGGATTAGCAAAGCGAAGAGCTGCAATAACAAGACCAAGACATGCAACTCCCGCGAGAATAGTCTTTTTCCGACCGATAGCAGTTGCAATGAATCCACTGGGAATAGCAAAAACAAGGAATGACAGTGAGAAGAATCCTAAAGAAAACGCTGCCTGATCAGGCGTCATCCCCCAGACTTCAACCCCGTATAAGGTAAAAAGCGCCTCAATCCCGCTCCAACCCACAAACCAAAAGAATATGGCAAGAAGCATGTTTCTTGCACTCTTGTCTTGGTCCGTCCATACCTCAATCATTGCTTGAACAATACCTACGCTCTTGTCTTCACTGCTTTCTATCTTCTGTGATTCTCGGATAGTAAAGAAAAGGATAACGACAATAAGTATCATTAGTGCGGCTGTAACAAGAAACGGGAACGCAGGATCTGCCCGGTAAAGACTGGAAAACACGAAGAAGGCCAAAAGAGCCCCCAGGCCACCCATGAAATTGATTATTCCGTTTGCCTTGCTTCTCAAACTAGAAAGGGTGATGTCAGGCATAAGTGCAACGGTAGGAGCTCGAAAAACCGTCATTGCCACATTCATGATACCGACAACAATTATTATGGAAACCAGTGAGAATCTCGCATACGGAATCAGCGCAAAAGCAACTGCCGCTATTGGCACCCCTATAAGGAGGTAAGGCATTCTCCGTCCAAAGCGCGTCCAAGTCGTATCACTCTTCGCGCCGAAATACGGTTGAAGAGTAATGGCTGCTATATTATCCAAAGTCATAATAAAACCTACAAGGGTCGTGCGGTAAGCAGTATCCTTAAGGAGGTCTGCAAGGAATATAGGCACATACGAATTGTAAATGGACCAACTCAGGCTAATGCCGAGAAAGCCAAGACCAAGCACAAACGTCTTCCTGTAATCTAACTTCACCCCGTTATTCACGTGATCATTCCTCCCTTAGGAGACTAAGCATTTCTCTGGGATAATTCGTGATTACAGCATCCACACCTGAGGAAACCATTCTCATCATGTCATCAGCCGTGTCAACAGTCCATACATTGACAGATAACCCCGCATCTTGCGCGCTACGGACAATTTCAGGCACCGCTAAGTAAGACGCCGGATGCAACGCATCTGCAGGCACACGCCTTGCGTATATCCACGGCCCCACTAATCCTTCCATGTACAGAATGCCTGTCTTTACTTGCGATTCAACTTCCTTTACTGTTCTGAGGGAATAGTGATTGAATGAAGATATGATTGTCTTGTCCATAACATTGAATTCTCTTAGCGTTCCGATGACCTTATGTTCAATGTCAGGATAAATAACTAAACCACTCTTCAGTTCTATATTTATCAATTCACTCTTGTCTGAAATAAGCTCCAGGACTTGCTTCAGTGTAGGAATCTTCTCCTTATTGAAGCTGCAGTCAAACCAAGAACCGGCATCAAGAGCCTTGAGTTCGCTTAGAGTCATGTCCTTTATCCATCCGGAACCGTTCGTAGTCCTATCCACAGTCTCATCATGGATTACTACGAGTTCTCCGTCTTTTGACATATGTACATCGAATTCGAACCCATCAGCGCCTATTTCCAGACCTTGTTTGAACGCTGCAAGAGTATTTTCCGGTGCTTCAGATGATGCACCGCGATGGGCAATAACCAAAGGCTTCTCCTTTCTACGCACACTACCACCCCTTCCAATCTCACTTATCCCTTCAATGCCCCTGCCAGTAAGCCACGGACAAAATACCTGCCCAGCAGAACATAAACAAGCACTGTAGGCAGTGCTGCAAGAATTGAACCTGCCATGGGTAGGTTCCAGGAGACTGCCTGACCTCCGGCTAGGTTGGCCAGAGCCACTGTAATAGGCTGTGCATCAGGTCGCGTCAGGGTCACTGCAAAAAGAAACTCGTTCCATATCTGAGTGAATTGCCAGATACAGACCACTAGGAACGGAGGCCCGGAAAGAGGCATTATCAAATGCCTGTAGATTCCAAAAAAGTCAGCCCCGTCGATACCGGCTGCTCCGACAAGTTCATCAGGGATCTCCTCGTAGAAACTCCTGAAGAGCAGGGTCGTTATGGGTAAGCCGTATACTACGTGAACAAGGATCAGCCCGGGGAGTCCCCCGTATAATCTGGTCTTCTGCATGAACTGAAACAGGGGCACGAGGATACTCTGATAGGGGATGAACATGCCAAACACAACCAACGGCATGATTATCTTGCCTCCGGGGATGTTGTATTTACATAACACATACCCATTGAATGAACCCATTATTGCTGAAAGCAGTGTAGCTACAATGGCCAATACAAAGCTATTCTTAAGGTGAGGGGCAAACTGCTTGAATGCAATTGAGTAACTCTCCCAGTTTAGTTTGGACGGCAATCTCCAGGCAGTCATTAGGTTTATGTCCTCAGGTGACTTCAGGCTCGTAGTTATTGTCATATATACAGGGATTAGATAAATAATTGCCAGAAGAACCGCCAGAACCTGTACCAACACTCTTGTTACGCCTCTAGGCTTCATCTTCGATCACTGCTCCCCTGTGCTAAATGAAGTAACCAGATAAGGGATAATGAGTAGGGAGACTAAAATGAGCAGTATAACACCGATGGCAGAACCTACAGCCAGCTCGTTTCCGCGAAAAGTCTTTAGGAACATGGTTATCGCAGGCACCGATGTTGGAACATGGTCAGGACCTGCCATGGCAAATATCAAGTCAAAGATTTTTAACGCTATGTGTCCGAGTATGACTATTGCGCTTACAGTGACAGGTTTCAGCAGAGGCAAGTCTACGTATCTGTAGATCTGAAACTTACCTGCTCCGTCCACTCGAGCCGCCTCGCGAAGCTCATCCGGTATAGTCCGAAGACCCGCAAGATATAAAGCCATTGTATATCCTGACATTTGCCACACAGACGCCATAACCACGCCCCAGATAGCCTTGTTGAAGCCATGCTGCTCAGGATAGGCGAGCAACCCGATTCTCTTCGTAACTCCGCTGGCCAGTACTGCAATAAGCACAGCAGAGATAACAGACTTGATTCGCAGTTGATTTCTTTCTCCACGTCGCCAATGCCCATATGACATAAGCACCATTACAACCAGGCCTGTAATACAGACGTAATAAGGGATATGGGACCAATCAAAGATGAGGCCCTGATCACGGCTGGACAGCCAAAGGAACTTGCCCGCAGGCAACCCAATCAAAGTAGGTAGCACGTTTATTCCACCTCGTGGCTGCAACAACCATCGCCATATGGTGCCTGTGACAATCAGAGAAAGGGACATAGGATAGAGGAACACAGTTCGGAAAAAAGCCTCCCCCCAGCTAAGCTGGTCAATGAGCATGGCCAGAAACAGTCCAATAAGTAACGATAAACCCACAAATGCTAATGTGAAGAAGAACATATTTGTAAGATCTTGTCTAAACCGCATGTTAAGAAAGCCGGTAAATAACTCACGATAATTCTTCAGCCCTATGTAGTGAATCTCGGGATCAAGCGCCAGCGCCGCTTCCTGACCCCAGTCTGTCATCGATACCCATAACGTCTGAGCAATGAATCCGTATACGAATATTCCCAGTAACACGATAGACGGCAAGATAATCAGACTTGCTACCAGTCGGTCACGTCGTGACTGCATTTCCCTCACCGTCCTTATTCCTGTAAGGGCTGTGTAGCCCTTATGCCATTTGCTGCAGGGATTGCAAAGAGTTTATGACATAACATGGGCCGCGCCCGTCGCCTGTAGGCGACGGGCCGATCCAGTCATTGCAGTCCGTGTACAATTACTTTCCTAGTTCCTGATTCCGGCTTGAATTGCTACTGCCTCTGCAGCGTTAACAGCAGCCTGTGCGTTCCCTGTCTGCAAGAAAATATCCATGACTGTCGCAAAATCGTTCATGAATCTCTCGTTTGCCACGACGCCGTGTGCCAGAGAACCAACAATCTTATTAGATCTCCAATCGTTGGCAGCACTCTGCAGGTAGGCATCGTATTTCGAAAGATCTGAGTCTATCCTGGCGCTGATTGAGCCCTTAAGCGGATTAAAGGCATCCTGCCCGTCACGGCTGCCCAGCATCTTAAGCCAGGCTATAGCGTTGTCCCTGTTGGCGCAACCCACCGGCAGGCCGAACGAGTCGGAGAGCATCATGAATATTCCGTTGGTGCCGGGTGATGCTGCCCAACCAAACCCGGTCTCCGGTTTCAGCTTAAGTGTAGTGGTCATATACCCTGCAGCCCAGTCGCCCATAATATTGAGAGCTGCCTGACCCTTAACCACCATGTCAGTGGCTTGCTGCCAAGAGAGTGACGGAGCATCGGTGTTTGTGTATTTTAGAACTTCACCGAACATCTCCCATGCATTGATAACCTCAGGACTGTTCCATGAAAGCTTTCCATCCCACAGCTGCTCCCATTTGTCAGGACCGAGCACTGCAAGGGCAACACTTTCCCATAGATGAGTGGAGGTCCAGTTTTCACCCATGGATAGAGGAATGACTCCC
>DIQZ01000070.1:19690-26130 GCA_002424305.1 Firmicutes bacterium UBA5449 | reverse complement strand
ATTAAGTCTCTTATTTACGTTGGCGCTGAGATACTGAGGACAGATATCCATGGTACTGTCGTTTTGGAAAGTGACGGTATGACTTGGACAGTGAAGAAATAGGGATTCTGCTAACCGGGGGGATGGATTGCTATGACATTAAAAGTAACTTTGGATCGTATTGAAGGCGACTGGGCTGTGCTTCTCATTCGACCCGATGAAATCCACGAAATTTCCTGGCCTTCGAGCCATCTGCCCCACGGCGCAAGAGAAGGCTCTATTCTTACCATCCATATGAACGTTGATGCTCAAGAAACACAGGCCGCGGATACGCGTGTAAGGAGTCTGCTGGAGAAACTTCAAGATAGGCAAAGGCATGTGCAAGGAACAGAATAAAAATGGTGGGTCATGCGGGACTCGAACCCACGACACCCGGATTAAAAGTCCGGTGCTCTACCGCCTGAGCTAATGACCCACCTAATCTAATATGCTATTACGCTGCAAATCTAATATGTCAGCGTACGTCTTCACGCTGAGCATTCATATGATATCACAACTTACTGCAGCCATCAAGGATTTTGAAAGCAAGGCGTCTTCACAATTCTACCATCTTATAGCTATCGGCCTCGCTGTGGGAGGATCGGATCACATACGCCTTCAACTCCCACGAGACCAAGTATGGTTAAGAATATACTCTGCGGACCCAGATAAGCGTCAACATTCTCATACCATTCGTCAGGTGAGTGAGCATTTCCGCCGCGTCCGCCTCCTCCCAGACAAATAGCAGGGATGCCAAGGGCAATAGGGACGTTCGCATCTGTACTGTGCGGGCCTTCCAGATTAGGTGTATTGCCCAGTGCCTGGATTGACGCATATGCAGCTTGGACAATGACCGAATCCGTGGCCTGGCTTCCTGCAGGCCTATCTCCTATTAGTTTTACATGGACAGTAATGCTATCTGACTGCCATCTTGCGTTTTCTTCATCCTTAGCCAGTTCAATTGCTTCGAGTGCTTTTGCTTCGAATTCTGAGAGTCCTCCTGTGGCGTTAGCTCTCATATCTATGAGCATAGTCGCTTCTGCAGCGATTGAGTTAACGGATGTGCCGCCTGATACCATGCCTACAGTAAATGTAACCTTGGGATTTGTCGGTGTCTTAAGATCGGCTATCTTGCCAATAGCTCGACCCATAGCGTGAATTGCGCTGGGAACCCCAAATGCTCCGAAACTGTGGCCCCCGGGCCCTCTGTATGTTACTTCATATCTACGGCTGCCGGTGGCAAGGTAAACGATGTCTCTTGAGCCGAGGCCGTCTACGGCAATAAATCCATCAATGTCAGTATTGTTTCGGAATAAAGCTTTAACACCTGCTAAGTCTCCCAATCCTTCCTCGCCGACATTACCGCAGAAGATGACATTACCCACAGGTTTCACGTGCGTTTCCGTAAATCCACGAATAACTGATAGGAGAGAGGCAAGCCCTCTGGAATTGTCTCCAATTCCCGGGGCACAGTACATTTGGTGCTTGCAGGCGACCTTAACGTCAGTCCCCTCGGGGAATACTGTATCAAGGTGCGCTGCCACCAGGAGCTTGGGGCCGTCTGCGGAACCTTCCAGAAGCCCGAAAACATTGCCTGCAGAATCCATCTCTACACAATCGAGATCTAATTCGGATAATCTTTCCATGTAATATCTACCGCGAACTCTTTCGTCAAAAGTAGGTGCCGGTATTTCACATATAGCAATCTGATCATTAAGAGTCCTTTCGTCATCAGCCATCATGAAGTCAAGGCCACGTATTACCGTGTCATTTGACATGAGTGTCTCATATGTGCTCTTTATCCCTGGTGATAATTCACTATCCCGACCCAAACCGCTATCATTGCAATGAACCACTGGAATACCTCCCAAGTACTCATCCCGTTTGACGCTGAAGCGGGTGATTTTTGTCTTCGGAACCGTAACCGGACAACGCCGCTTGACAAGTCAGTGCTTCATGGATTGACGCAAGAAGAAACAAACAACTATAGCATACCACGAGTTCCAAGTTTTGTATCATACGCATGACTACCTTCTTACTACAGGCAGCCTACAGAAGGAATGCACAGTTCATTGGCGAAGTAGTAAAAGACGTTTGACAGTAACTGTATATGGGAGGCCATGGTCTCATGGGGGTGCGATTTTGATGGGGCATGCAGGTGACATTGATGTTCTGGAATACGTTGAGTTGCGCCTGCCGCAGATAGCGGAGTTAGACAGAGACAAGACTGTTTTTCTGATAAGTGTAAGTCCGATCGAGGTTCATGGTCCGCATCTTCCGGTAGGTACAGATGTTTTCATTGCGGAAGAGCTTCTCAGCCGTTATGTGCTGAAACTAAGGGAAAACCATCCGGAGTTGGCGTTTGTCAAATTTCCTCCGCTTTATGCAGGGTCAGACGCTTTGCCTGTACCGGGCTCATTATCAGTCCCGGCTCCGCATCTTGAAGGAATCCTTACCGCATATGGACAAGGCTTGGCCAAACAGGGTTTTCGGTACCTGTTGGTTGCAGACAATCACGGTGGACCTCGTCATCAGATGGCAATTGAAGCATCCGCAAGGAGACTTTGGCGCAATCACAACTTCTACCTTATAGATCCTTTTGGGCTGGACTTTCGTTATATGGTGCAGCATGACCCAGACTTTATGCAGCGCACGGGGCTTCAGCCCGGCGAATGCGGAGATGACCCGGATAGCCATGCCGGAACCAATGAGACTTCACTCATGCTCGCATGCTGTCCGGACAAAGTTGCAGAGGATTTCAGGAAAGTGGAGTCTTCAAGGCCTCCTATGCTTCATGGAGGATCCGCTTTCGTTGCCGGTCTGGGTCGATTTATCAGCTTCCTTGGAGGCCGTAAGCTCGGGCAAGATCTGGAGCATCTCGCCAATACGTTAGCCTGGGTAAGTGATCCTAATATGAAGCCATATATGGGGAATCCGGGGAAGGCTAAGCAAGAATCAGGCGAAGCAATGCTTGCTGCACGAGTCGATATAGCAGTGGAGTTATTTGAAAAGGCGCTTGCAAGCGGAGGCAAAGAACCTGTCCATATTGAGCCGATGTTGTGGGGAGTTAGGTTTTTGCGAAAACTACCTGAATAATTGACATTCGGGAAGTGTTGTTTGAAATGTATGAAGTTACCACATAAGAGCCTACATTGACCAACCTAAATATCCGGTAGACGTGTGAGTTGCGAGTTTTGTCGCATATTGGGGAAGCCGAAGCCAACAACAAAGGTCTTGGTAAAAGCAGAAGGAATTTGACTTAATATGGAGAACGATTTAAGTATAAGATTAACGGCTGCCTGCGGCGTATGGTTTTGCAGAGAGAGCCTCTTTCGTAACATGCATATGAGGAGCGTCGTTAAGAATGGGAATGGATAATGAGAGCAAATGTTGTAAGAAACAGGAGTGTGGAATGCGAATAGAAAAGGACTTGATAGGGGAGAAAGAGCTCCCGAAGAATGTGTACTATGGAATCCAGACTCTTCGTGGTTTCGAGAATTTCCATATAACCGGTCTGAAGCTTCATCCTTCTCTTATCAGGGGCATGGCTATGGTAAAAAAGGCGGCTGTGCTGGCAAATACAGAACTGGGTTATGTGCCTGAAGAGGTCGGCGCCGCGGTAGTGACTGCCTCTGATGAGTTAATCGATGGGAAACTCCATGATCAGGTAATTGTTGACCCTATTCAAGGTGGAGCCGGCACTTCCATAAACATGAATATCAACGAAGTCATAGCTAATAGGGCGATTGAGCTATTAGGCGGCAAGAAGGGTGACTATAAGGTAGTCAGTCCCCTGAATCATGTAAATAGGTCTCAGTCCACAAACGATGCTGTGCCGACAGCAGCCAGAATCGGGATACTAATTGAACTCGGCAATACTACAAAAGCCTTAGATAAACTTGCCACTGCTTTGGAAGGTAAGGCCGAAGAATTCAAAGATGTGATCAAGATGGGGAGGACTCACCTCCAGGATGCAATCCCGATAACCTTGGGACAGGAATTCGGTGCATGGGCCGGTGCGATCCGGCGTGATGTGGAGAGAATTAAGGAGTCAGCTGAGGCTCTTACTGTCATTAACTTGGGTGGAACAGCGGTAGGAACAGCGCTAAACGCAGACATGGAGTATATCCGTATTTCCTGTCAGGAGCTGTCGAAGATATCAGGATATCCACTTAAGACTGCTGAAAACCTTGTTGATGCAACTCAAAATGCGGATGTATTAGCGCAACTTTCGTCATGCCTCAAGGTTTGCGCCATCAACTTGTGCAAGATGGCAAATGACATGAGGCTTCTCGCGTCAGGGCCTATGGCGGGTATCGGAGAAATCGTGCTCCCTGCAGTTCAACCTGGGTCATCCATAATGCCTGCTAAGGTGAACCCGGTAATTGCAGAGGTAGTCAATCAGGTGGCATTTCAGATAATCGGTAATGATCTTACGATTACCATGGCTACACAAGCAGGTCAGTTAGAGCTTAATGTCTTCATGCCGGTTCTGCTCTTCAATTTGCTGCAATCCATAGATATCTTAGGTAACGTTGCAAATACGTTTGCAGAGAAATGCATAGTAGGAATTAAAGCCAATAAAGAGCGGTGCCGAAAGGCAGTGGAGAAAAACGTAGGAATTGTCACGGCGCTTGTTCCTTATCTCACATATCAGGTTTCATCTGATATCGCAAAAGAAGCGCGTGCCTCCGGCAAGACGGTAAGAGAAATCGTGCTCGAAAGAGGACTCATGACGGAAGAAGAACTGGATCACATATTTTCTCCGGCTCAGTTGACGCGTCCTCTTAAATCGCGACGACAAATGACACATCAAGGGAATTCCAATCTGAACTGTACTGCTGCTGCAACTGAGTCAGATAATTGATGGAGTAGGAACCCTTTTTTCGGGTTGGGATGGGAATAAAGTGGCATCGAAATGACAGATCTGTAACAAAAGTATAGGGTAGGTAGGGATTAAATGATGATAGCCAAGACAGAGCTGGCGGGTATCATCGGGGGTATGGGTCCGCTTGCCACTATTGACCTAATGCATTTAGTGATGGAGGAGACCCCTGCTACCTGCGATCAAGAGCACATACCACTTTTGGTTTACAGCAACCCCCAGGTGCCTGATAGAACCAAGGCTATTCTGGGGGAAGGCGAATCGCCTGTTAAGGCTCTAACAGAAGCAGCTCAATTGCTGGAGAAGGCGGGTGCTACTTTTCTGGCCTGTCCATGTAATACTGCCCATTACTTTCTTCCCGAGGTCGAAGTGGCCGTATCTATTCCAATAATCAGTATGATTGAAGAAACTGCGATTGAAGTTAAGAGAGCAAACATTTCCAAGGTTGGTATATTAGCAACTGATGGTACCATAAGAACCGGAATCTACCAGAAGGCTTTAAGTGTACGTGGAATAGAGACAGATGTTCCAGATGAAGAGCACCAGCTTGCTGTAATGGAAGCGATATATGCAGTTAAGGCAGGGTGTGATCTCAAGGAGGCAACGCAAATTCTGGAGCCTGCGCTTACTTGGATGAGTGAACGTGTGGAAGCAGTAATCGCAGGATGTACTGAGCTACCTATGTTGCTAAGAGATCCTATGCCAGGACTTGTTGTAGTAGATGCTCTCCGAGTGTTGGCTCGTAGGATCGTAGAGCGTGCGCAACCTGCGGGAAGGACGTATTGAAAGGAGCACCAAATGTAATATAATTTTCCTGCCCGCGGTTAGCAGGAATTCTTGGTATGCTACAGAAGAAATCTATCTTAAGGGCGGTTAGGACGACGTTTGAAGAGGATTGTGCTGATAAAGGGATATTGAAAACAAGGTTTTACCGGTGCCGTAATTAGAACGTCCGCCTTATTGGATCCACTAAAACGGGATTAGGGGGTGATGGCGGAGGGCAGCTGGAAGGGCCGTTGTTTCCTGATGGCGTAGACTATTTAATAGATCAGGAGGGTCGATTTTAGATGAAATTATGGGTTAAGATTCTAATTGGTTTCGCCCTCGGTGCAGTTCTAGGTCTAATCATAGGGCCTCAAATTGCAGTAGTAAAGCCACTGGGAGATCTATTCATTAGGCTTATTAAGATGCTCATCGTTCCAATGGTCTTCTGTTCGCTTGTGGTCGGCGCGTCCAGTATCGGTGACCTGAGAAAGCTAGGACGTGTTGGTGGAAAGACGATTATATATTTCTTGGCGACTACAGCTATAGCAATCACTCTCGCAATTATCTTTGCAATTATTTTCAACCCGGCAGGTGGCTTCATTCTTGGGGAAGTCGGAGCGTATGAAGCTAGGCCTATGCCGAAAATAGCAGATGTAATTCTAAACATGGTACCTACAAACCCCATTAACGCCATGGCTACTGATAATATGCTGCAGATCATCGTATTCGCTCTGTTTGTAGGTATATCCATCTCACTCATCGGAGAGAAGGG
>DIQZ01000070.1:17241-19480 GCA_002424305.1 Firmicutes bacterium UBA5449 | reverse complement strand
AGCATAGCTGAAATAATGTACAGAATCGTAGGCATAGTAATGAACTTTGCACCTATCGGTGTATTTGCGCTCATTGCATGGGTAGTGGGTACAAGCGGTGCAGAAGTGCTCCTGCCTCTGGCAAAGGTAATATTCGTAGTCTACTTCGTCAATATTTTACATGCTGTCATCGTCTATTCAGGCGCAGTACGTATATGGGGTGGAATGAGTCCTACTCAGTTCTTCAAGGGATTCTTTGAGGCTATGGCAGTTGCTTTTAGCACCTGTTCAAGTTCTGCTACATTGCCGATTTCAATGCGCCTCGCTCAGGAGAACCTTGGTGTGCCGAAGGAGATATCCAGCTTTGTCCAGCCGCTTGGCGCTACTATTAACATGGATGGAACAGCCATTTATCAAGGTGTATGCGCTGTATTTATCGCGGGGGTGTTTGGAATAGAGCTGGCTCTTCCTCAGTACCTCACGATTATTGTTGCTGCAACGTTAGCTTCTATTGGAACTGCCGGAGTGCCCGGAGCAGGCATGATCATGCTTAGCCTGGTGCTTGAGACAGTAGGACTGCCTCTCGAAGGCATACTGCTTGTTGCGGGTATAGACAGGATTCTCGACATGATCAGAACCTCCATGAACGTGACCGGAGACGCTGCAGGCGCTGTGGTAATCGCTGCAAGCGAAGGTGAGCTCATACCCGTAAGCCCGGGGGCTACTGTTTCCGGTGACTAACGCATAGACTGTTGAGCGTAGTCTATTAAGGCTATTTGCTGACAACTAAGCGGGCAGAAAAAGGATACAGATGCATGGCAGGACCGGCTAAGTTTCCTTAAGGAAGTAAGGTATCCGGTCCTGCTTTTTAGTGTTTTTAGTAGTTAGGGGTGCCAAAGGAGTCGTAGAGAAAAATGTCTTCATTTATCAAAATATTGGTAGTTGCCTCTGTTATAGTTATTGCTCTTCGCAGACGAATTCACCTGGGTATTGTAATGTTAGGCGCATCTGTGCTCCTGGGGCTGATGTTCCACATGAAACCTCTGGATATTGCGGGGGAGATGGTGACATCAGCCTTAGCGGTTGACTCTTTGAAACTTATTGTTTCCCTCGCCTTAGTGATGGTGCTTGAGAACATATTGCGTGAAGCAGGTTTCCTCAGAGATATGACGAGCTCCTTAAGTGCAATAGTGCGAGATCAACGATTGGTCGCTGTTCTCTTGCCAATGTTTATTGGTCTTTTGCCCTCTGCCGGGGGTGCTCTGTTTTCTGCCCCTCTTGTCGGCGAGATCACAACCGACCTGCCTCTTTCAGCGGAAAAAAAGAGCTTCATTAATTACTGGTTTAGACACCCTATGGAGCTAATAATCCCTATTTATCCTGTAATCATTATGACATCACAAATCCTCGGTCTCCCTATGTGGAGATACGTTACTTTGATGTTCCCCTTTTTTCTCATTGTGCTCATATCAGGCGCAGTTGTTGCGTTTCGCAGGTGTCCTTCTACAAGTCTGCAGGTTCAAGAAAGCCGTGGTCCTACCGTTTCAGATTGGATTTCCATGATAAAAAGCTTAGCACCAATTACGGCGGTTGTTATTGCAGTTGTTGCGTTTAAGGCTGACGTATCTATTGCTATTGGTACAGTGACCTTTCTCAGTGCCCTTTATTCCCGGGTTCCAGCAAAGCGCCTCGTTGAGTATCTTAGGAAAGCAGTTACCGGGAGTATCATTCCCATAATATTTGGGGTTATGGCTTTTAAGGGGGTTCTTGAGAGTTCTGGCGCTATACAATGCCTATCAGAGTCTTTTGAGATGTTTGGCGTCTCTGAAGTTGTTGTGGCGTTTGCCATGCCATTCCTTGTAGGCCTTCTAACAGGTCAGGGTTCAGCTATTGCAGGTATCGCTATGCCGGTAATCGCTAGCTTCGGGGTGTCCGGTGGTCTTGCCGGCACAAACCTCAGGCTTATTGCTCTGGCTATAATAAGTGGACATACAGGTCTCATGCTTTCTCCGGCACACATTTGCTTTCCCATTACAGTTGGACACTTCAAGGCTGACCTTGGGAAGGCTTGGCAGCTAACTGCCATAGCATCAAGTGCCGGGGTACTAGTTGCCTTTATACTTGCTGTAATTGCATAATTAACTTCAGTTGAGTTCGGTTGAGTAATGCAGTCCTATTTTCGACCACCCAGACCCCAATCTGTGCGCGAAAATGGAACACCCTTTTCATAAACCGACCTTAAATCCTGGATCGTGTCACG
>DIQZ01000070.1:4667-17078 GCA_002424305.1 Firmicutes bacterium UBA5449 | reverse complement strand
AAATCCTGGATCGTGTCACGAAATCGATCCCAGTTTCTAAAAAACTGCTAGAAAAGCGCGCACCTTTTTGGAAAACGTGTAAGGACCTCGAGCAGGCACCTCCAATAATTACCTAGAACATAGACCAGGTGATTGAATCTCGGTGGCTTAACGTCTATTTCATCATACTTGTATGATAATCAGGTGTAATTAGTTGACATCGCACTATTACAAGCGTAACATAGTATTGATAATCATTATCATTTATAGTTGTTTAGATATTTGACCCTTGTTTTGTAGCAGAAGGAGGCGCAGTAATGGGGGGAGCCGGGACAATTCCGTTAGTAAGTGGAAGCACAGGTGAATTAGTGCGCGTAATTAATATCCTCGGAGGCCATGGCCTTGCATCTCGTTTAGAGGCGCTGGGAATAAGGCCGGGAACTAACATTATCAAGAGAAGTGAGATGTTCATGAGAGGCCCTGTTACTGTTGAGGTGTATGGTGCTCAGATCGCCATAGGCTATGGTATGGCGTCTAAAATCCTGGTGGTACCGGTTGATGAAGAGCCGGACAAAAGACCACCTGGTACCAAACAGCCCGGTGGTAGGCATTCCGGTGGGAATGAAGGTATGCCAAGGAGTGACAAGGCGTGAGAATACTTCTTATCGGGAATCCGAATGTCGGAAAGAGCGCTGTATTTTCCCGTCTTACCGGTACTCAGGTCATCATATCGAATTATACGGGAACGACCGTGGAATTCACAAAGGGATCTACTGTGCTGAGAACAGGCGAGATCGCAGATGTCATAGATGTCCCCGGAACATACAGCCTGGAACCTACCTCTAAGGCCGAAGACGTAGCTGTAAATATGCTAGAGGGTATGTTAGATAAGGGAGATATCGTAGTCAATGTTGTGGATTCAACACACCTGGAACGTAACTTATATCTCACGCTTCAGCTACTGGAAAGAAACATCCCCGTTGTGGTGGCGCTCAATCTTTGGGATGAGGCCAGACACAACGGTATCAGTATT
This sequence comes from Firmicutes bacterium UBA5449, assembly GCA_002424305.1. Taxonomy (GTDB): domain Bacteria; phylum Bacillota; class SHA-98; order UBA4971; family UBA4971; genus UBA4971. The sequence goes on along the minus strand of DIQZ01000070.1, from coordinate 16,066 downwards.
GATGTAGCAAGACTTGAACAGGCTTTAGGTGTATCTGTAGTGCCAACGAGCGCACTGACAGGTGAAGGCATTAGCGTCCTTATGAATGAGATTTCTGAAACCATGAAAAATGCTTGCGCCAACTCATATAAGCTCATGGATGATCCGGGTTCAATTAGGACGTCTCAACATAGAGCATCTCATCCCTCAGCAGATGAACGCTGGATCGAGATAGGTAAGATCACAAGACAAGTCCAAAGCATCTTCCATAAGCATCATACCTTCGTTGACATGTTGGAAGATGCAAGTATTCAACCTGTATCAGGATTGATAATAGCTGTACTGGTCATGTACTTGTCCTTCAGAATTGTGGGAGTTATAGGTGAAGGGTTGATAAACTTTGTATTTGATCCCATTTTTGAAGGATTTGTAAGGCCGATTGTAACCAAGCTCGCGATGGCTTTGGGTTCACATGGATTCATCCATGATATGCTTATCGGGCATTTAGTTAACGGCGAAATAGATTTTGAGGCGTCCATGGGACTCCTTACTACCGGCTTTTATGTTCCTATTGCCATGGTGTTGCCTTATGTTTTTGCGTTCTATGTGGCTCTTAGCATACTGGAAGATGTCGGATACTTGCCAAGACTTGCAGTGCTTCTGGACAACCTTATGCATGTGCTGGGTATGCATGGGTATGCTGTTGTCCCAATGGTTTTGGGATTCGGGTGCAATGTTCCTGCTGCGCTCGCAACTAGGATTCTGGAGAGCAGGCGAGAGAAGTTCATATGTGCAACCATGCTTTCCATCGGCATCCCGTGTATGGCTCAGACTGCCATGGTTGTTGGGCTCGTAGGTAGGTACGGATGGCAGTACCTGGCTATAATATACGGAACGCTCGCCATATTATGGCTCGTCATGGGTTTGGTGTTAAATGCGATGCTGCCTGGATCAAGCCCTCCCCTTCTCATGGAGATTCCTCCATATAGACTTCCTCATCCCAAGATTCTGGCGAAGAAGGTTTGGATGCGTATTCGTATTTTCCTGGCAGACGCTATTCCTTATGTATTATTAGGTGTCCTCTTTGTCAATCTTCTATATGTGTTTGGCATCATTGACGTGCTGGGTAGGGCCTTCGCACCCATTCTCAGCGGATTGCTGGGTCTACCTGCCGAAGCTATTGTTGCCCTCCTCATGGGCTTCTTGCGGAAGGATGTGGCTGTAGGAATGCTGGGACCTCTTGGGCTTTCCGTAAGGGAGCTTGTAGTAGCCACAATAGTGCTTTCGGCATACTTTCCGTGTGCAGCTACATTTGTTGTGCTTCTTCGTGAGCTTGGGCCTTGGGACATGTTGAAATCTGCTCTTATAATGCTTGTTGTTGCATTTGGGGCAGGGGGGCTCATTAATCTTGTTATGACAAGAGTGGTTCCGGCTAGCTATGTCATCATTGGCCTTATTGTCCTGGTTGTAATCATTCTCTTAGTTGCTCGAGTCATACGAACAGTGAGGAGCGAGCATTCAAAGGGCAGGACGTAATCTGGGTCAGCCTTGATCCGGATTAGCTTAACACGTTACTCTCCAAGATAGGCTTTGCGAACATCCTCGTTCTCCAGGAGTTCGCTGCCTTCCCCTTCCATGACTATGACCCCTGTTTCCATCACGTACCCGTAATCTGCAAGTCTCAAAGCTGCTTTTGCGTTCTGTTCAATCAAAAGGATAGTGCATCCTTCATTGTGTATTTTAGCGAGTCCCCGATAGACTTCAGCCATCAACACAGGGGCGAGACCAAGCGATGGTTCGTCAAGACAGAGAAGCTTCGGCTTTGACATAAGTGCCCTCCCAACTGCCAGCATCTGCTGTTCGCCTCCGGATAAAGTGCCTCCTTTCTGCGAAAATCGCTCCTTGAGTCTGGGGAAAAGAGATGTGACCCAGTCCAGATCCTTCTTTATTCCTGTCATATCCTTGCGTGGATAAGCGCCCATCAAGAGGTTCTCCATAACTGTAAGATTGCGGAATATCTTCCTGCCTTCCGGCGCCATTGCTACCCCATTGCGGACAATATCATGTGCAGGCCGGGCCGTAATATCGCGTCCTTCCAATTCGATAGAGCCTTGTTTTGCCTTAACGAGGCCTGTGATTGCCCTCAATGTAGTGCTTTTCCCGGCCCCGTTTGCTCCGATTAATGTAGCAATTTGGCCTTCAGGCACATCAAGAGATATCCCTTTTAGCGCATGTATGCCGCCGTAGTATACATGGAGGTCCCTAATCTTCAGCACCTTACTCTCCCCCTTCCCCTAAGTAAGCAGCTATTACTCTGGAATCTCTTCGGATTTCATCAGGCACGCCTTCAGCTATTGATATTCCGTAATCTATTACCCGTATTCGCTCGCAGATACCCATCACGAGTCTCATATCATGTTCTATCAGGAAGATCGTGAGGCTAAACTCATCACGGATTCGGCAGATAAACCTCATGAGCCTGGTAGTCTCTTCCGGGTTCATCCCGGCAGCAGGCTCATCCAAGAGCAGGAGTTTCGGGTTGGTTGAGAGCGCTCGTGCTATTTCCAGTCTGCGCTGCTGGCCATAGGGTAGATTGCCGGCAAGCTCTTTGGCAAAAGGGGTGAGCTCCAGTCTTTCAAGAAGGTCCATTGCTTTGGCGCGTACATGCCTCTCTTCCCTGGCATAATCAGGTAGGTGAAGAGCAGCGGATAAGAATGGGGATCTTAATCTGAGATGTTGTGATACAAGGACATTGTCCAGCACAGACATGCCTGTAAACAGACGAACATTTTGAAATGTCCGGGCAATACCCGATGCGGCAATTAGGTGTGGACGCCAGCCGGTAATGTCTCTGCCTTCAAGAAGGACTGTGCCTGAGGTAGGTTCATATTGCCCTGTAACTATGTTAAATACCGTTGTCTTTCCGGCTCCGTTTGGTCCTATGAGACCCACGAGTTCCCCTTTTTCAATCTCGAGACAAAAGTCATTAACTGCGATAAGACCTCCGAACTTAATCGTCAGGTGCTCGAGTTTCAAGACGATGTTTTTCCCCGTGTCCATTTTTTGCGCACCTCCTCACCGGCGGCCTTAGTGAGTAGCGATCTAATCCAGTCCCAGGATAATTCAAACTGACCGAATATACCGCGCCTATAGAAAATCATAAGAAGTACCAGGAGAGCGGAGAATACCACCATACGCATCCCCGCTATTCCGGGGATATGGATAGGTCCGATATTCATAGGGGATTCAACTGCGCGAAGAACCTCTGACGCGATTGCGAAGCTGAAGGCCGTTATGACTGAACCGGTAATGCTTCCAAGTCCTCCTAGGACAATAATGATTAGTAGATTAAATGTCATTGTGAAAGTAAAAAGAGTTGGAGATATTGTTGTGATTAGCGGCACAAGAAGTCCCCCTGCAACACCTGCGAAGAACCCGCTCACAACAAAAGCCAGCATCTTTGCTTGGAAAACGTTGACTCCCATGGCCTCAGCGGCTACCTCGTCATCGCGTACTGCCTTCATTGCCCTGCCATAACTGGAATTAGCTATGTTGCTGACAACAAGTGTGGCGATGACCGCCCAACCGAAGCACCAGTACACACTGGCCAGTTCCGGGATGCCTTTCATTCCAAGGGGGCCGTTAGTCAGGGGAATAAGGTTATTTGCCAGCACAAAGATTATCTCCCCAAACCCGAATGTGGCTATTGCCAGATAATCGCCGCGCAGACGAAAGGATGGAATCCCTACGAGGAATGCCCCAAAGGCGCCCATTAAGCCCGCCAGGAGTAAGGACAGACCAAAGAAGTACCAAGTACTCGCGAAGGAGAACGAATTAAGAGGCCAAATAAGTGGTTCCAAGAACCATACGAATTGTTTCTGGGGAACCGGTAGCATCAAAAGCGCTACCACATATCCACCAAGTGCCATGAAACCATTGGGGCCAAGGGAGAATTGCCCCGTTATCCCGTTAATGAGGTTATAGGATACTGCAGCGACTATGTAAACTGCTCCTGTGCGCAATATCCTAAGGGTGAAGTCATCGAGGCGTGTGTTTGCCCATCTGAGTGCAAGGAAAAGCAAGCCTACGAGCATTAGGGTTAGGAAGGTGTTCAGGTGTCTTCTCAAAGCGGCAAAGAAGTGTTTTCCCATGATCTCACACCTTTTCCTTTAGAGTCTCACCGAGAATACCGGTAGGTCTTACAAGTAAGAAGACAAGGAGTAATCCAAATATTATGCCGTCCCGATAGCCTGAAAGAGAAGGAAACATTGCTACAGCCATGATTTCTATAAGGCCAATGAGGAATCCGCCAATCATGGCACCTGTGATATTGCCTATACCGCCGACCACTGCTGCTGTAAATGCCTTCCATCCCGGATAGATCCCCATGAGCGGGTTTATCTGCGGGTACTTGCAAGCCCACATGATCCCTCCTGCCGCAGCGAGGGCTGAGCCTATGGCAAATGTGTATGATATGACTGTGTCAACGTTTACGCCCATAAGTCGCGTGGTGTCAATATCTGTGGCGACAGATCTCATTGCCATGCCGAGTTTGGTTCGATAGATAACATATAACAAGATAATAACCAGACCTATGCTGAGGATTGGCACCCATATGGAAACTCCGGAAATGGCTGCAGGTCCGATTCTAACGACTTTGGCCATAAGCTCAGGACGTTGAAACGGTTTTGGACGGGCGCCAACCGTTACTAATCCGAGGTTTTCTAAGAAGAAAGAGACTCCGACCGCGGTTATCAGGGCTGATATCCTTGGCGCGTTTCTAACAGGTCTATAGGCGACTCTGTCTATGGTCATTCCTACGCAAGCTGTAAGCGCCACTGCCAGAATGGCCGATAGCAACCAAGGCAAGCGGAAAACGGCAATTAGGTAAAATGCGAAGTATGCGCCAACCATGAAGATATCGCTGTGAGCGAAGTTTATCAGGCGCAAGATGCCGTAGACCATGGTATATCCGATTGCGATAAGTGCATACAGACTACCCAGGGAGACCCCATTTGTTAATTGCTGGATAAACGTCTCGAGGCTCATTCATATCTACTCCTTTTGAAGCAGATGGAACCGGTTCAGACAGAATTGGAAGCCGGGAAGGGGAAGGAGGAAAGACGAAACGATGCAGTATCGGAACTTTCCCTCTCCCTCCCGGCAGTTGATTCTTGGGTTTTGCAAAAGGCTATGGATTAACCATAGTTTTGTAATCCCATTTACCGTTCTTGACCTCTCTAAATACCACAGGCTTGATAGCATCGCCATTTTCAATGGTAACTGAACCTGTAATTACTTGGAGGTCCTTTGTGTCTTCAATAGCCAGAGCGACTGCCTTAGGATCCGCTGACCCCGCCCTCTTTATCGCGTCAAGCACTATGAGGTAACAGTCAGCTGCGAGGGCTCCGAATACGTTGACTTCATCGTCTGCCCCGTACTTTTGTCTATAAAGCTCAACGTACTTCTTGGAAAGCTCTGATTGCGCTGCTTTCTCATGCCAGAATGTGGTGTGCATGACGCCTTCTACCGCTTTTCCCCCGATAGCAAGGAATTCCTCAGTCGCAATACCGTCGGCCCCGAAAACAGGCTGTTTCAGGCCAAGGTCTCTGGCTTGCACCACAGCCAGCGCAGCTTCAGTGTAGTAGTTGGGGATGTAGATAATGTCAGGGTTCTTATTCTTGATGCCAGTTAGCTGGGCACTGTAATCCTGGTCACCTGCTTTGCAGTACGTGAGAGATACGATTTCGCCCCCAAGCCGCTCGAACTCCTGCTTAAAGAAGTTGCCCAGGGCAACGCAATAGTCATTGGATATGTCAGACAGAATTGCCGCGGTCTTGGCATTGAGATCGCGATAGCAGTAAGTCGCAGCTATAGTCGCCTGAAATGGGTCTATGAAACAAGCGCGGAACACGTATTTCTTTCCTTGAGTCGTTAGTGGATTGGTTGTGGTGGGTCCGATAATCGGAACTTCTTTCTTCTCGCAAACTTCACCTGCAGAAAGCATGCTACCGCTGATCATAGGGCCGATGATGGCAGAAACATTGTCCTTCTCTATTAGGCGGGATGACGCATTGGCTGTATCTATCTTGTCAGACTTGTTGTCCAGCAGCCTAAACTCGACAGGCCTTCCCAATGCCTCAGGCTTTACGATTTGCATTGCGATATTTATGCCTTCCCATGCTGCTTGACCATAGGCAGCAACTTGTCCTGTCATCTCCAGGTTGCAGCCTATGATTATGGGTTCAGGCGCGGCAGAGTACACCGCTACTCCCAGTGAGATGAGGACAAAAGCTAGGACAACACTTAAAAGGAGTCTTCTCACTGCTCACTACCTCCTCTTCGTGGATTATAATATCCTTCCCGGGCTTCTTGTCCGCTGAACGTGTCCTTCAGTCATGTATCGGTTATCGGTTTCACCTCCCATGTTGTAGTCGACTTGACCTACACTCTTGCGTCTACGGCTCGTTTCCTTTATTAACCTGCTGTAGGAAGATAAGCTTACTACTCATATTACGGACTTTGTCCGTATGGCGGATCCAGTACCTATACATATTCAGCGACAATAGTAAGAATCCTTCATACAATTCAGATAATGTGAGAATTATACAGATTTCCGTGTAGGGTTTGCAACGATTAGTGTGTAGGAAGTCCGTAATTGCAGATGGTAGTTTATGATGGATATTTGGCGCGTGCGCCTCCGATAAGTTTTGGACGAGTCCCGGCAAAGGTGAGATGGGCGTGGCCGATGGTGTCCATGTCAAGGCGGACAGGGACAGCCACTCTTTTGAGGTGCATGCCTATTAATGTGTCTCCTATGTCCATTCCGGCATGAGCGGAAATACTCTCTACCACAACAGGATCTCGAAACTGCTTCATGGCCATTGCTGCCAGTGCTCCACCGGCATCCTGATGGGGGATGACTGTAACTTCCTCCAGCCCATACAGGTCTTGGCATTCTTTCTCCACTACCAGGGCCCGGTTCAAATGTTCACAGCACTGGATGGCTAAGTATAGGCTCTGTTCCCGCGCACATGGCAGTAACCCGTCCATTATGGCTTCTGCCACGTCTATGTTAGAAGCTGACCCGATTCTCTGTCCCATGACTTCACTGGTGCTACACCCAATCACAACTATCATCTTGGGTTTCAACCCGGTTACACCCAGCAATCTATTGAGAGCGTTCTTGCTGTCAGCAGTTAATGATGTTAAATCCACCTATGGCCTCTCCTTTCTCATGACAATCTATCAAATTATATCACTTAGAGTTCCACTCATGCTCTAAGATAGCGTATAGAAGAGAGTCGCGCCACCTCTTACCTATCAACTTGTTTTCCCGAAGCTGCCCTTCAAGCTGCATGCCACACTTCTCAAGGACTCTGGCTGACGCTACGTTAAGCGGGTCACACGTAGCAAATATTCTATGCAACTGTAGCTGGGTGAATCCGAAGCACAGAAGCCTCTTCGCGACTTCTGTAGCATATCCTTTGCCCCAGGAGTTCCTACTGAGACAATAGCCGATAAATGCCTCTCGGTTATGAGAGCTTGTGATATAAAGTCCGCATCCTCCGATAAGAAAATCTTCAGTATTGGTAACTATTGCAAGATCAAAGTGCCTGCGAGGGCTATCCTTCTGAATTGCAATAGCCACACGGACAAAGTCCTTGCTTTCATCTGCAGTGTTCGGCCCCCACTCCATATACTTAACTACTTCAGGATCAGAGGCGTACATATGAACTCTTTGCCAATCTGACATCTTGAAATCGCGTATCGTAAGTCGATTAGTCGTCAGGGATAGACTCGGCACCACCGGATGCCCCCTTTATTGGGTTCATTGTGTTTTATCTTCTGTTGTCTTGATCGTTCTTGCAAGTAAATTCTTCACAATCACAGTTATTCCTCTGCATATAGAGAATATCTGTTATCCATATATATTGCCCTGTTTTTTGAAGATGTTCTACCTCTTGTCGCTTGGGTCTGAAATCAAGTGAGGAAGAGGCCTTAGTTAATTTTAGGCCTCTTCCTCCTCATCGGTCAACAGGGCAATAGTGCTCTATTTATTCTGAGAGTATTTTAATGCCAAAAGTTAAGTTGCAAGTCTATAGATGTTATTGCATATCAAATCGCCTATCTCCGAAGTAGTAGCGCTTCCACAGAAATCCGCCAGCTTCAATCCATCACTCAGGAGAGTTTGCTCAATTGCTGAGAGAAGGAGGTTGCCTAGATCCTGATATCCGAAGAAGTCCAGCATTAGAGCTGCTGACCATATTGTTCCAATAGGATTTGCTATGCCTTTACCTGCAATATCAGGGGCTGAACCATGTATTGGCTCAAACATTGAAGGATACTTTTTCTCAGGATTCAGGTTGGCGCCTGCTGCTAATCCAATGCTTCCCTGAATCGCTGCTCCTTCATCTGTTAAGATATCTCCGAACAGATTTGTCGCTACCACCACGTCAAACCATTCCGGTTGAGTTATCACGTACATAGCTGCTGCATCTACATGAACTTGAGTTGCTTCAATGTCAGGATACTCTGCTGCAATTTCGTGGAACACCTCGTCCCAGAAGACCATGCTGTAATTACATGCATTTGATTTTGTGACAGACACTACCCGTTTTGCTTTGTTTCGTTCTCGAGCTAATTCAAAGGCATATCTGACTACTCTTTCTACCCCGGTGCGTGTGAATATGTTGCTTTGTACTGCGACTTCAAAGGGTGTTCCAACATGGACCCTGCCACCGACTCCTGAATACTCGCCCTCAGTATTTTCACGAACCACAACGAAGTCAATATCTTCAGGTCCTTTGCCAACCAGACGTCCCGGCACGCCTCGGAGGAGCTTTATTGGACGCAGGTTTACATATTGGTCAAAGGATTTACGAATCGGGAGCAACAACCCCCATAGGGACACGTGGTCAGGCACGAGATTGGGTGCGCCTACTGCTCCTAAGAGAATTGCGTGATAATCACGAAGCGCGCGGAGACCATGTTCATCCATCATACGCCCTGTTTTCAGGTAGTAATCACAACCCCATGGAAACTCAGTAAACGTAAACGATAAACCTCCATGAACTTCAGAGACAGCTTTTAATGTTTTTATGGCTTCCGGAATTACTTCAGGGCCAACACCGTCACCTGGAATAACAGCAATATCTAGTTTATTCATAAGAATCCTCCAAGCTTACGGGCACCTTAATTAGGTTACTGAAAGATCATTCCTTTTGGTAGAGGAACATTTAGCGCTCTTGTAAATACCAGGTAAAAGAGCCCGATTTCAACTGCTGCGATAAATATGGAAGTGGTTAACTTGTTCAGTTTCAAAATGGATGGTTCAACCAAAATCATCAACAAGGTAAAGAATAGAACGCTTGAGAGATAAAAACCTAAGAAGCTAATACAAACCATCCAGCCAAACAATAAGAGTATGGCAAGCCCTACTTTTTTGAGTTCACGAGTTTCTGCAAATTCCACTACCCTTGGGTTTACCCAACTCTGAATAAGGAGGATAGCAGAAAGGACGACTAGGGCCCATGCGACAGCCTTAGGGAAAATACGACTATATGATGATGGAATGTCTGAAAACTGAAACGCGAAGATCAGCACAATTACGAACATGAGAATAGCTGCAGTTCTGTCAGAGTTATACATTAAGGCCCTCCTCTCTACCGGGGCGCTTTGCCTTTTGCTTTGAGATTAATGGCCAGAACAAAGAGAGAGCTGACAGTGCAATTAATAAGATGGACAGCGGCCGAGTGAAGAATATGGTCCATGGTACGGGTAAGGCTTTTGACATGAGTAGGGATTGAACAAAGCCTTCTTCAGCTAAGGGGCCAAGGATGAGCCCCAGGACAACAGCCCCACTGTCAATTTCAAGTTGCCTAATAATATATCCTACTGCTCCGAATGCAAGCATGATAAGAACATCTGCCATGTTATTCCGTATAGCATAAGAACCAATGATACTCAAAAAGACTATTGACGGGACAAGAATTCTCACAGGCAATCTGGATAGAAGTTCATTTAGTCCCGTACCTATGGCAAGTCCGACTACAAGCATCATTAGCGTTGCAATAAGGAGGGAGAAGATAAACCCATAAGTTATGTCTCCATGAACTGTAAAGAGCTCCATTCCGGGCCTAAGACCATGGATAAGAAGTGCGCCATATATGACTGCTGCAGTGGGAGTTCCCGGAATTCCAAGAGTAAGAAGGGGAATTAGTCCTCCGCCTACAGTGGCATTGTTTGCGGCTTCTGTGGCAATGACGCCGTCAATGACGCCTGTGCCGAATTTCTCAGGATGTTTTGATGCACGTTTTGCCTCGTTATAAGCTATTAGGTTTGCTATGCTGCCACCTGCTCCGGGCATAATACCTACGATAGTGCCTATGATGCTTGATCTTAAGAGATTGACTTTCTGCTTTAGGACTTGTCGTGTGGTTGTTCCAATGATTCCCTGAGCTTTCCTGGGCTTTAATCTCTCTAGTTCCTCTGCTTTTTGGATTATTAAGGATAAGACTTCAGGTATACAGAATAATCCGATTAGTCCACAAATCAGTTCTATGCCGCCTTGCATAGCCGGTATTCCAAAGGTAAACCTCACGTCTCCACCGACAGGCGAGATGCCGATCATGCTTAGCAGCATGCCTAAACATCCTCCGATAAACCCCTTGAGGGCTGACTTAGATGAAAGCGTCGAGATTATTGTGATGCCAAATACGCTTACCCAGAAATATTCAGGTGGGCCGAATTTTATGGCGATGGCGGCTAGCGGCGGAGCCAGGAGTGCAAGTGCGGCTACGCCGACAAGGCCACCTATCACAGAGGCTACCGTTGCTGCGACTATTGCTTCTTGGCCCCGTCCTTGTTTGGCCATGGGATAACCGTCAAAGCAAGTCCCAATTGAAGACGGAGTGCCCGGGGCATTGACAAGTATCGCAGAAAAAGCGCCGCCGTATATAGCAGCCATATAAATGGCACCCAGTGTTGCGAGTCCGGAAAGAGGTGGCATTGTGAATGTAAAAGGCACGATTAGTGCAGTAGCCATTGTAGCAGTGAGCCCGGGCAGCGCTCCTACTATGAGACCTCCCACTGTACCTGCAAGCATAAACAATAAATTGGTTGGGGTTAAGACTTGCATTATTCCTCCAACTATTGGGTTCATACCTCATCCTCCAATCCCAACACGATGCGAGAATAAGACTATAATTCCCGAGGGGAGGGCAACTCTGTTCAGTAGTTTGGATAGGATATGATTGCCCTGCCCTCGCGTGTTAAATGGATTATCGCTTTAGTTTCTACTTAGCTATAGCGCCGAGTTCCTCGAGCAGTTCAGTGTAGTAAACTGTCCTCTCACGGACGTGTTTTTCATACTCTTCAGGTCCGAGGTATATCATTTGGTAACCCAGGTCTTCCATTTT
>DIQZ01000070.1:855-4403 GCA_002424305.1 Firmicutes bacterium UBA5449 | reverse complement strand
CGGGAGGCACAGAGACGCCTCTGTAGCAGCCTTCTACAAGGTCATATCCACATTCCTGGAAAGTAGGAGCGTCCGGGCAAACCGGTGATCTCTGATCGGAAGCTGTTGCGAGCACTCTCATCTCGGGGTGCTGTCCGATCATGCTTGTATAAGTCATTAACGCTGAGACGTGTCCTCCGAGCAGGGCGGGCACGGCAGCCCCTGACCCGGTGAAAGGTATGTAGGTTAGTTTGATATCTGCCAGATGCTCAAGTTCGATGGTTGCAAGATGCCCTGCAGACCAGCTGGCGCTTCCGCCTACTGTAACTGCTTCAGGGTATTTCTTAGCGTATTCTACGAATTCTTCCAGCGTTTTGAACGGGCTGTCCTGTCTGACTGCGAGGACGTTTGGTGTGAGTTCAAAGCAGTATGTTCGTTTGAGTTGCTCAGTTGTGTAGCCGGCATCTTTTCGCTGTAGTGGTTGTACTATGGTGTGTGGAAGGTTATCTCCGGAGATGGTGTATCCATCGGGTTTTGACCGTACGAGTTCTGACCATCCGACTGCTCCACCGCCACCGATTTTATATACGATGACTACCTTTTGTCCCAGAGCTTCTTCCAGGTACTTATGCTGCAATCGAGCAGTGATGTCTGATTCTCCACCGGGATTAAAGCATATGATATAGTTGACGGGTTTTTCAGGGAACTTGTTAGAGGCGAGTGTCGAAACGCTAGTTCCCATCATAATAATAACCAAACAGAGAATGGCAACCTTCGATATTCTACTCATCACTTCGACCTCCTCTAGTAGTGTGATATCATAGGGATTCAGTTCTATCCGGCTAAATCTATCGCACCACCTCCAGCAACGGAACAATGGTACCTGCTTTAGGCATTACAATGCATTTGTGATCCGGGCCGTGTTTAGCTCGAACATACTGGAGAGCTTGTTCCAGATCTTTAGCAGGTGTGAGAAACATTTTCCTGACAATGTCATCATCGAGACCGGATACAAGAACTATTTCCTTATTCTTTGATACTTTTGCCAGGCTATATGCCTTATGACCACCCAGTTCAAATCCGGATGAAAAGCGCATCAAGACATCATCCGGTGATTTGGCCTCAAACATCCACTTCTCAAAGGTCGGCTCTCCCAATCCCTCGGGGCATTCAGCGAGGATAATGATAGTTCCGCCAGGCGCAGTAGCTCGGGCGGCATTGTCAATTGCCTTTTGGGTTTGATAAACATTGATGTCTTTTGGATAGCCTCCCGCACAGGCGATTACTACATCAGCAAGCTCATCTATATGGGTGACAAACAGCTCTCGTCCGATTTGCACTCCCTCGAGCCAAGCTTCTTCTACATCCCCTGCCACTACTTCTACAGCACGACCATGGCTATCAGTTACGATGTTAACCATGAAGTCCACACCAACTTTGCGGGCAGCGTCTATCATTTCTAAATGAACAGGATTGCCGTCCAGATTGCACGTTCTTGCCTCTTCGGATGCCATGAGAGCGTGGTTATGTTTTATGGTTTGACGTCCTGATATACCTGGCAAGATAGATTTACGGCCTCCTGAATACCCGGCAAAATAATGAGGAGCGATTACACCGGTTACTATCACGAAATCTGAGTCCACACAATGACGATTAACATAGAATTCCGTGCCGAATTTTAATGTGCCCATGTAAACTAAGTTATCTTTTTCATCACAATTATGGTTTATTGCCTCATAAGTATTGACTAGTTCGCTCCCCACAACTGTCCGAATCTCGTCTACAGTCATCTCCCTATGGATGCCGGTTGCAATCAGAAACGTTATGCCTTCGATGGGAACATCTGCTTTGTGCAGTTCTTCTAAGATAGGAGGTAGGATATGTTTATAAGGTGTTGGTCTGGTAATATCGTTAATGATAATTAGAACTTTTTGTGCGTTCTTCTGCTTGACTTCATCTGCCAAGCGATGCTTGCCGGTTGGGTGTTGAAGCTTTAGAGAGACTTCGGTTGAAAGATTAGCTAAGGGGTCAATATTGCGGCCACTGATGACAGATGCATTCTCAAGCTTGCTCAAATCAAGAGTAATGTGAGATTTACCGTAGTTAAGTTGGACGTGCATTTCTTGGCACCCTCCTCAATTCGCGGTAGTCCGGAGTATTCTTCAATTAAAGCATGTATTCGCGCCAAAATCTGTTGCAAGTGTGCGGTATGTGTTAGTAAATGAAGTAGAAAACAGTGTAGTGTAAGATTTTTCAGATTGAATTATGTAATTTGTCTATTGCACTCTAACTAATGCAAGAGTCGTGCCAATTAATAGACAAGGCTTATAGCCTACAGCTTGCAGGGGGAAAGAGAGATAACGGAGAGTTAATATGCTCGAATCAGATATGCAAAATGTTGCAAGTCTGCAACAAGGCGTATTCATAAATGAAACGTTTTCACCTTGTGATTATTCGTTTTGCAGCTTTCGCCACAATGTGCTCCGGCTAATGCCAAGGGCACGGGCTGCCTCACCTTTGTTCCCTCCTGTTGATTCCAAGGCATTTAGAATAGCTTTCTTGGTTGTTTTATCCACAATATGGTGAAGAGGTTTATTCGTGGTGTCTAGGTTGTCAGGAGTGTGATACAGATCATCGGAAAGTACGGTCAAAATATCTCGCTTTGTGACAGGACCGCCTTGGTACAGGACTATGCATTTCTCTACCGCATTTCGTAATTGTCTGACGTTTCCAGGCCAGTCATAGGTTGAGAGGAGAGAAAGGGCATCATTGGTGAAGCCTTGAAATGGTATTCCCATATCTCGAGAAATCGCGTCGGAGAAGGCTTCCACTAATAACGGAATATCCTCCAATCTTTCACGTAACGGAGGCAGAATAAGCTTTAGTACATCAAGTCGATAATAGAGATCTTCTTGAAAATCGCCTTGATGCACCAACTTCTTTAGATCCTTATTGGACGCTGAGATTATTCGCGCATCAACCGGAATGATTTTGTCATCTCCCAGCCGCATTACCTCTTTTTCTTGGAGCGCCCTGAGGAGGCGACCGTGGAGCCTTATGGGTAAGGCGCCTATTTCATCGAGGAATATTGTGCCTCCATGGGCCAACTCGAATAGGCCGGGTTTGCCTCCCTTTCTTGCCCCGGTAAAAGCGCCTTCAACATATCCAAACAGTTCGCTTTCAAGGAGGTTTTCAGGTAGTACCGCACAGTTAACAGCGACAAAAGGACCGTGTTTTCTCGAACTACTATTGTGAATGCTTTGCGAGAACAGTTCTTTTCCTGTGCCGGTTTCTCCCATGATGAGTACTGTTGAGTCTACTTCAGCAAAGCGTCCGGCCATAGCAATTGTTGTCTGCATACAGTCACTTTCTCCGATGATATCACCGAAATCAAATCTTGCGATATGGCCATGAGAGTAGAGCCTTCTGCGCAGATTCTTCTCAAGGTTTTCAAGTCTGCTGACTTCCTGAAAAGTGACTACTGTGCCTGTGCAATTTTCATCAACTATGATGGGCACGGAGGTAACACTTACTAAGGTCTCATTTACTCTCAAAATCTCCGGATGTTC
>DIQZ01000070.1:0-623 GCA_002424305.1 Firmicutes bacterium UBA5449 | reverse complement strand
GCTACGCGTTGGCCTATTGCATCTTCCCTTCGAACCCCGGTCAAGTCTTGCATGGCTCGGTTAAAAACGGTGATTCGTTCTCCGTTGTCAAACGATACAATACCGTCTGATACACTATCCAGAATCAGCTTAACCCGTTCAGCTTTAGCGTTTTCCTGTTTCTTTACTTGTAACACTCGTATTGCTTCATCAAGCGCGTGTCTTATGGCTTCCGGCCCTGATTCGATGAGCACAGCATCAATGTTCAATTTTTCAGCGGTCTTTACTGTTATGACGCCGCCGATTAGGGCATCCACGCCCTGTTTTATGGCGCTTTGGACTTTATCCTCAATCTCATTGGGAGACCCCAGTAAAAACTCTTTTATGGTAGCCCCCAATACTGTCTCCAAGGTGCTTGCGCCCAGGACCATGTTTTCAAAACCGATTACGCCAATTCGTGGACCGAATTCTTTGGCTTTGGCCATAGCTCGAACCACATCGTAGGCTGTTACCCTGATTTCTACTACCGGTAGACTTAACTCAGGTGCATTTTGAAGGACTAGTGCTGTGCCACCACGGCTTATGAAGACTTGTATGCCTTCAGATTGCAGTTGTTTTGCCACGTCTATGGCATCACCTAATAA
>DIQZ01000037.1 GCA_002424305.1 Firmicutes bacterium UBA5449 | reverse complement strand
TTTTTCCTTTTACATCTACAACATAAAGACGTTTTTTCATATCACCTGTTCCAGTAATTGTCCATACTCCTTCAACCACGCCTTTGCCTTGTCCATAGTGGGGGTCTGCGCACGGATAATATTCCAAAATCCAGGCGTATGGTTGGCTTCGATGAGGTGAGCCAGCTCGTGGATAATAACATAGTCGATGACAAACATCGGCGCCTTAATAAGCCGCCAGTTAAGATTGACGTTGTTATTCGGGGTACAGGAACCCCAACGATAACGGTTATCGACAATCTTGACCTCGGCAACTTCAACGCCAAGTTGTCGGGCGTGCTGCTTCACACGGGGGACAATCTTCTCTTTCGCCCTGCGGATATACCATTCCCGCAGAGTCTCTACTCGTTTCCATACCTGTGAAGCGGGAATAAGAAAACGCTGGGCAAACTGAATCTCAGTTAACCCCGTCTCAACTATCTCGATTCTGTATTGTCGCCCTAAATAGAGTACCGATTCGCCGCTAACAAGTTCCTTCCCCGGTGGATGGGGTAGATTGCGATATTTCTGAGGATGGTTGGTCTTTTCGTAGATCCACTGCCTCTTTGACGCAACTATCTGCCGGATTTTCTCATCGGATGTCCCTTCCGGTGCATGCACAACGACACTGCAGTCTCGCTCAACAGTGATAGTAACCCTACGCCGCCTGGGTGATCTTTGAATTGTGTATGCTAATTCCATAGTCGTCACTCCGCGTAGAGGATTATATCATTATTCTTCTCGGCGATCTCCATTATCCTGCTGATAATGCGTTTACGGTTATCGAAAACACCGGGTAGTGGCAAGAACTCCTCTGCCAGCAGTATCTGTTGAAGCTCTGCTTTCAGTTTGTTGCGGGCAGGAATACTTTCCCAAAAGCCGGTAAGCTTGAGTTCACGCTCCACAGCCAAGTATATTCTCTGAGTAAGATTAACCAAGCAGCCAATCTTGTCCTCGTCGCTCATACCGTAATCGGAGGTTGGCTCATCCTCAATTAGCACAGCATCCGTCCACTTCAGTGCCTTACCTTCACCAAATATCTCTCGGTCAAACATTCGAAAAAATGGCATTTGCTTCTTTCTGTTAAGACCATAAGTAGGCTCCTTATTGGCATTGATGATGCGCTTCCGCAGCTTCTCCAGCTCCTCGTAGATCTTCTCCCAGTTATCACGAAATTCCTCAAGAATAGCTGCCAGTGCTTGAGCAAAAGAAGCTTGCAGATCAGGATCATCGTCCAGCTCAACGTCGAGGTGGTGGCGGATAGCGTGCTCCACTTCCGCAGCCTTTGTTTTTGTGCGCTTCCGTTTGTCCACCTGTTTTTGAAAGTCTTCGTCCAGGATAGAGATGGGCTCTATCTTCACTTCAATTCCCTTAGACTCAAGATACTCGTCGGTAATACTGCGAAGCTTCGGAGGAATACCCTTCATACTCAGGCGTTCATCTCGAAAGTGTTTGCCGGCAAGTATATTGATCATAGAAAGAGCCCGGTAGTCTGCCACGTAATCCAAGGCTTGCCTGGCCGGAAAGACCAGGTTAAGGGATCCGGTCAGTTTCTTGAATGCCATCATGAAGTCGAAACGCAGGTTTTCATCATAGAATACGTCAAAGAACGCATCGTGATCTGTTAAGTCGGTCAGACCATTTTTCTTGAGCAGATCCATAATAGCTGCGTGGTTAGCAATCAGTTCGCGCAGTTCCTCTTCAGGGAAGCTAAGGGAATCGATGACTTCTTGTTGTTCTCGCTCATCATAGTCGTCAATTGCGTCTTTCAAGTGATGACCAATGCCCACGTAATCGACAACAAAGCCCTTCTCCTTGGTTTCGCCGCTAACGCGATTCACACGTGCGATGGCCTGAAGGAGGTTATGGGCAACGATAACCTTGTCGAGATACATGACCTGTTCTATCGGCGCATCGAACCCAGTCAGCAGCATGTTATGGACGATTAAGATACCCATATCACCGGTAATTCCGTCCTCTTCACCGCCGAAATCCATTTTGAAACTCTTGATACTCGCCTCGTGTTTGGATTTATCAGAGTATTCCTTGAGATGTGGCAGATCGTTGTAGTTGCCTGAGATAATCACATCTGTCGCCAGTCTTTTGAGGCAGTCAAGGTCGAGTCGCATTGGATTAGACAGTTCCAGATCGGCAATGGCAGCCGCCAGAGCTGTGTCGATATGATTCTTGTACCGCACCGCTGCCTCACGGGAGGTGGCTACCACCTGCGCCTTGTAGCCATTGGGAAATACATGAGTCAGGTAGTGCTTGACCATGTCTTGGGCCTTGGCGGCGATGGTCGATTCGGCTTCCAGATAGGCATCGCGCGAACCATAACCGAGAATCTCCATGCGCTGCCTGAGGTTGTAGTCGCTGAACACATCCTCGAACACTTTGTCCATACCCTCCCGGTCAGGCACTTCAGCGTTATGGGTGCGACCTTCGTACACGATCTCTAAGGTCACGCCGTCTTCGATAGATTGGCGCATGGTGTATTTATCGATGTAGTCACCGAATACCCGCTCTGTCTTGTCGATAGGCGTGCCTGTATAACCGATGCGAGAGGCGTTAGGAATGCCTTTGTCCAGATTCGCCGCGAGCATAGCGTATTGAGAGCGGTGAGCCTCGTCGGTCATCACCAGAATATGCGGGCTCGGGTTCAGCTCAGGAAAGGTCTCTGTCAGATCGACTTCGCGGAACTTGTGAATCATGGCCATGACGAGATCCGATGAATCGGAACGCAGGAGCGCTTTCAGCTTCTTGATGCTGTTTGCTACTTTAACGATAAAGCCAATACTCTGGCTGGTCTCGTGTAATTGATTTTCCAGTTGGGTCCGATCAGTAACAAAGATTACTTTCCAGCGGGAAAGTTGGGGATGGCGGTACATCTCCCGTACCATGAACATCATGGTCAGAGATTTTCCTGAGCCTTGTGTGTGCCAGATTATGCCGCTACGTTCCCGCGGGCTTTGCCCTTCCAGAAGTCGTTTAACTGCTAGTTTGACAGCGCGAAACTGCTGGTAGCGGCCGACCATCTTGATGGTCTCGCCTTTGTCGTTGGTGGAGAACAAGGTGAAGGTACAGATGAGGTCCAGCAGATTATCGCGATCAAGCATACCTGCTACCAGGCGCTGCTGATCGTTGGGGCCGCTCTTGCCATGTTCCAAATCGTCCACTGTGCGGGGGTAAGGATCTGCCCATCGATAAAAATGCTTCTCACTGTGTGTAGTGATAGTGCCAAACTTAGCCTCGTTGCGGCAGGTGACAATGACGAATTGGTTGTAATAGAACAAATGCGCGCTGCCTTCCCCCTTCGCGCCGCGCTGTTCACTGTAACGGAGTATTTGGTCGATGGCTTCAGGGATGGCATCTTTCACCTTAGGCGATTTGCACTCTACCACCACCACCGGTAAGCCGTTAAGGAACAGCACTATGTCAGGGATAATGTAGTGCTCGGTACCTAGAATGCGCACCTTAAACTGGCAGACGGCAATGAAGCGGTTGTTGTCCCGATGCGCAAAATCCACAAAACGCACGGTGGGGCTTTTCTCACTAGTCCGGCGATTTTCACTGACACTAGTGTTTTCCAGCAGTAGGTCAAGAACATAGCGGTTGTTTTGGATAAGGCCCGTACCGGGGAAACTTGCGGTTAGTTGCTTCACCACTTCCTCAATCTGATCGTCTTCCAGCCAGGGGTTGATGACCTTAAGCTGGTCACGCAAGACCTGAACCATAACTACCTCGGTAAAGTTTCTGCGGTAGCTGTCCGCCGGGTGCTGCTTACCATCAAGGTCAATGATCTCCCACCCCAGCCCTGCAAGCTGGTCCAGCAGGGGTTTCTCCACATGGTTGCGCTCATCGGCTATGATGTTCTCGGGCATCTTGCTCTTGATCATGACTCTTCCCTTTCCACAGTTTTCGGTTTGGGTAGTCTCTTGATAGCCTGCTCGAAGTGCTTTTCCACCTGTGTGGGTTGGTTGATCCGCCATGCGCGGTATCTCTCGTATTCAATTTGCGCCTTTGCAAGCGCCTGCTCACGAGAGACTGTTCCTCCATGAGCAAGTAGCTCGCGCCCGCTGAGTTTAAGAAAATCGTCAAGCTTAGAGGCCCAATCCTTCATATACATGGGCCTTTGTTGCAATGCTTGAAGCTCTGCAAACTCCAGATAGGACGAGACAATACGGTTAAGAATATCGAGTTCTTCCGGATTCAGATAATTCTTAGCGATGACAGCTTCACTCTTGGTGGGCATATTGCCGGTCCAGTGGGTGAGTCCCATGTTTTCTTTGGCTGCGTCAGCACGTCGGTACACAACTTCCGCCGCTGTTTGCCCATGGGCAGCCCAGTGCATCTTATTTTGCACAGTGGCGAAGAAGAGCTGGGACGTCTCAGTACTAGGATCATAGTCTATGCTGGTAGCGTAGATGTCCAGCACTTTGCGCCAGAA
>DIQZ01000050.1:8448-9124 GCA_002424305.1 Firmicutes bacterium UBA5449 | reverse complement strand
AGAAGATACCGGTGGCCTGGAACTTACTTTTGGCAATGGGGATGCGATGCTTGAGCTTATAGAGTTAATAGCTCACCGGAAGGGATTTGGTGATCTTTTAGCTGAAGGGTCTATGAGAGCAGCACAGAAGATCGGACGAGGCACTGAGAAATTTGCCATGCAAGTAAAGGGTCAGGAGCTGCCGATGCATGAGCCTAGACTAAAGCATGCCTTAGGTGTAGGCTACGCAGTATCCCCGACAGGCGCGGATCATTGTCACGCCTTTCACGATACGGGGTTTACGGCTGAAGAAGGTATAGCAGACTTGAAGGCGCTTGGAGTGTTTGAACCTATTGAGTTACGAGATCTCGGTCCTGATAAGATTAGGCTTATGACATACGTAACGAATTTGGAATGGATGAAGAATTCTGCAGTGCTCTGCTTATTCGTGCCATGGAGCATAGTAAACTATGTCGATCTTGTTACAGCTGTTACAGGATGGAACACATCCGCTTTCGAACTCATGAAGCTGGGTGAAAGAGTATGTACAATGGCGCGTGTATTCAATATCAGGGAAGGGTTCACGAGTAAGGATGATGTGGTACCTGAAAGGATGTTTGAGGCGTTTACCTCAGGACCTCTGGAAGGAGTCTCTATAGATAAGGACGCATTTCAACAGGCAATCAAGTACTACTAT
>DIQZ01000050.1:1320-8288 GCA_002424305.1 Firmicutes bacterium UBA5449 | reverse complement strand
CAACAGGCAATCAAGTACTACTATGAGTCTATGGGTTGGGACGCGGATGGTGTGCCGACTACGTTCAAGTTGCACGAACTTGGAATCCCCTGGACCAAGAGTTGTCTGGAGGATTGATGATTACTGGACTTATCAGGACATCAAGCAAAGTACTGAAGGGAGGAGCAAAGTATTAATGGCTAAGCGAGTAGGAATTCTCACAGGCGGAGGTGACTGTCCGGGGCTTAATCCTGCGATTAGAGGAGCGTCCATAAGACTTCTAAACGAGGGATATGAGGTTATCGGCCTTGGACAGGGATGGAAAGGGTTACTTGAGAAGATCGAAAGGCCAATTGACAAAGCATACGTTGAGGAGATCCTTTGGCGGGGTGGCACAGTCCTAGAGTCATCTCGAACGAATCCATACAATATGCCGGGTGGTGTTGAGAAGGCAAAGGCCAGTTTCAAAGAACTAGGCTTAGATGCTTTGATTGCAATAGGGGGAGACGACACCTTGGGCGTTGCGGGAAAGCTGTACAAGCAGGAAGGTCTGCCGATGGTCGGCGTCCCGAAGACCATGGACAATGATGTAGGTGGCACAGAGTTTTGCTTTGGTTTTGACACAGCAGTAACAGTTGCAGTAGATGCTGTTGAAAGGCTAAGGGATACTGCCCGTTCACATAGGCGAATTCTGGTTCTTGAGGTCATGGGGCGTTATGCAGGCTGGGTTGCGCTCTATACCGGCATGGCGGGAGGCGCAGATTGGATACTTATCCCCGAAGTCGAGCTGGATTGGGATGAGATGTGCGGATCCTTAATGAAGCAGAGGAAGCGTGGCAAGAACTACGGTGTCGTTGTTGTGTCAGAAGGCATAACCATCCATGAAGAAGTGGGTACAGGTGAAGTAGACGCATTTGGCCATGAGAGGCTTAGCCTAAAAGGCGTAGGAGAACGGGTGGCCCAAGAAATTGAGAAGAGAACCGGCGTGCAAACAAGGTCTTCAGCTATAGGATATATCCAGCGTGGCGGGTCTCCTACAGTCTTCGACAGGATGCTTGCAACCAGGATGGGGTATCTTGCAGGAGATCTTATTGTAAGAGGCGAGTATGGCAAGATGGCTGCCATGGTTAATGGTGATATAGTGCCTGTTGAGCTGGAATTGGCAGCACAAACCAGGACAGTGCCGAAAGAGTGGTATGAGTTGGCGAAGGCATTCTTTAAGGAAAAGGAATAATGGGCGCTAGGGGTATGAAAATGAAGGTTGCAATTGGATCAGATCATGCAGGATACAGGTTGAAGGAAGAGATAAAGGCCTTATTACAGGAGATGGGTATAGAGTATAAGGATTACGGATGCAAGACTGAGGACTCATGCGACTATCCGGATATTGCAGCGCCTGTAGCACGGGCTGTCGCAGGTGGAGAGGCTGATAGAGGGATCTTGGTATGCGGTACAGGCATAGGGATGTCGATTGCAGCTAACAAGATTCGGGGTATACGAGCCTCTTTATGTCATGATATGTTTTCGGCTAAGATGACGCGAGAGCATAATAACTCGAATGTGTTGACAATCGGAGCCCGAGTAATTGATGTAGGACTCGCCCTTGAAATCGTAAAGACCTGGTTAACCACTGAATACCAGGGAGGACGCCATGCAAGGAGACTGGCTAAGATATCTCTTCTTGAGACCCCCATGGATGAAGAAGAATAGGTGTATGCGGAGGGAAAGCAAATGGCATTAGTAACCAGTAAGGAACTGCTGGAAGATGCAATGAAACGTGGCTATGCAGTAGGTGCCTTTAACGCGAATAACCTAGAGTATGTGCAGGCAATTATCGAAGCTGCTGAAGAAGAAAAAGCTCCTGTAATATTACAGGCAAGCCAAGGAGCCATAAAGTATGCAGGTTTGGATCATATAGTAGCAATGGTCAAGGCTTCTGCTGAGAAAGCCAGCGTTCCGGTGGTGCTTCACTTAGATCACGGGACAGACTTTCTCCAGAATGTGAGGTGCCTGAGAGCAGGATTCACATCCTTGATGTTTGACGGATCGTCCCTATCATTTGAGGAGAATGCAGCTATCACGAAAAAGATAGTGGAGATAGCCCATGCATGTAATGTGCCTGTTGAAGCAGAGCTGGGTAAAGTGCCACAAGCAGGACAAGTTACAGAAGAAGACGTAAAGGCGCTCATGACTGATCCTGAAGAGGCACTAAAGTTTGTGGAGTTGACAGGGGTAGATTCACTTGCAGTGGCAGTGGGAAGTGTCCATGCAATGCGCCAGCAGTCAGCGAACTTGGATATAGACAGGATAAAGAAGATAAGTGAACTTGTCGGAATACCATTGGTGTTGCATGGCGCCTCCGGTGTAACTGATGAAGGATATAAAGATGCAATCCCTGCCGGAATATGCAAGATAAACATTGCAACAGAGCTAAACAAGGCATGCATGAAATCAGTGAAAGAGGCAATTGCGAAAGATCCTGATGTAATCGACTTAAGGAAGGTATTGAGGCCGGGGCGTGAAGCCATGAAAGAAAGAGTCAAGGCGAAGATGAGGCTCTTCGGAACGTCCGGGAAGGCTTAATGCCTTTAGAACATAGGATATCTTATTTGCGTTAAGTCATAGAATGTCTTCGCAACACCTGCAGGGGGAGGAAGTAAGCACGCGACACAATAATCAGTTAAGTCTAAGAGACGTAGCAAGTTCATCAGCTGATAAGTACATTGCACCGGTATTCATTGCGGGCCTCTGTATTTGCGGAATGACATATAATCAAGGTGGTAGACAGCTTCTTCCGCCCCTCCTAGTTGCGATCCGAAGAGAATTCAGTCTTACTCATCTTCAGAGTTCTGCTCTTATGACGGTTTTCTCTATAGTATATGCTATTGTCCAGGCTTTGGTTGGTATCTTAAGTCGGCTGGTAGGACGTCGTAGGATCTTAGTATTTAGCACAATTACATATGCTGTCGTGCTCATGTTAACAAGTCTAGTACATAGCTATGAGACTCTGCTCCTTTTACAGGTGGCCGGGGCTTTAACTGCCGGAGTCTACTTCATAACAGGACTTTCCATAATAGCAGGTCTCTCTAGCTCTTCAAAACATAAGGGATTAATCATGGGCTTTTACTTATCTGCGACGTCACTGGGAGCTGTCTTAAGCTCTGCGATGTCGGGAGTAGCCCTTAAATACTGGAACTGGAGGATAGCTTATCTTGCATGGGGTCTGGTGGGTATTCCTATAGGATTACTAATATTGAAGTACTTGCCCAAAGATCATAATTTGGTTGAGAATGCAGACTCAAGAGAGCATCGGCCTGTGCTTTCTGAAGGGGCTATTGGTATTACCTATGTCTTGCTTGTAAGTGTCCTTATGCTTGATTCTATCAAGGCATGGGGGTTAAACACTTTCCTATGCTCATTCCTATCGGAAGCGAAGGGTTTTACGCAGGCATCTGCAGCAGCGCTCTACGGCGGGATCAGAGCTATAGGAGTACTTGGCCAAACGACCATGGGAATAATGTTAGATTCTATTGGGAAATTTGAGACTGCCATTCTCACAACGGGTTTAGGCGCATTTGCGGTTTGCTTGCCACTGGCTAATTTAGGTAAGGCCTTTCTCTTTATTTCTCTCGCGATCTACGGGTTTGTCATTCCCATGGCTTTTGGCTCTGTAATGGCTAGCATACATGATTCGACCCCTCCCGAGAGTTGGGATGCGGTAACCGGCTTTGCAAATGCATTGAGTTTTGTGGGTGCATCTGTAGGTCCGGCAATGGTTGGAAGGATGATCGATTCATCAGGATTTAATGTCGCTTTCCTTACTACGGCAGGTATTAGCGCACTCAGTTGCCTGGTTGCGTACTTTGCTTGGATGACAAATAAGGCTAATTCCCGGTTGAGCCGGTCGAGCTATGAATGACGTGTCACGAGGCCTCTTTTCGATGTATCTCATTAGGGTTCCACGATTTCGCCACGCTTGAGTCACCTGAGACTGATAATCGTGATTTGTTCGGAAGGAAACGGAGAATCGGCAGCGAATAACAATTAACCTAAGTACGGGGATCCAAGGACGAGATGAACAGAGGAGTGGCGAAGAATGCGAGTCGCTATAGTCGAACCGTATCTTCAAAACAGGACAGGCCACTACCATAATGTTGTATCTGAAGTGAGGGCGGGTTTCAGAGAGTTAGGGCATGACGTAGATGTATTCATCCCGAAACACTCTGATATTACGGATTTAGGTCAAAAGGTTATTCCGTATTCGCTCTCAGGTGTCATGGGGATGCCCGTATTCCGTAAGATTGCCAGGCATCTTCTGTATATCCATGGACTTAGCGGTTTTCTGCAAAAGTACGTAGGAGATTATGATTTGTGCCTAATGACTACCTCTGACAACTGGGAGACGCTCTATGCTGCAAGCAGAGTCAGATCCCACACTCCGATTTACTTGTATCTGCACGCATTGGTCATCAGCCAAGCTAAGGCCAGATTTCTGAGACCTCTGGTAGATTTGAACTTCAACCGAACCACGACCCCGATAATATTTCTTCATCCGACATCACTGGGCAAAGACTTGTTTCACAAGAAGATTACATCTGCAAATGTAGATTTGATCTCGAACGTACCATTGCCCATAGTGCCGTTATTGCCGAACGATCTGCCGACTCTGTGCACAGGTGGGACCTCGAGCCACGAAGCTGACTTTATCATCAGCTACATGGGGGATGCGCGGAGAGAAAAGGGATTCCCGGCTGTGGTTCAACTGGTATCCGAGTGTGGTGAGGGCTATAGGTTCATGATACAGTGCATCCCTCCTGCCGGTGGATATGAACCGGGGATTCCGGATGCGGTAAATCATCTCAAGGCAATCTCTAAGCTGCAAAGCAACGTCACGCTCATTGAAACGCCGTTGCTTCCGGATGAATTCGGAAAGCAGATATCCAAGAGTTCAATTGTGCTTTGTCTTTATGAGCCCGAGTCTTATTCCCACAGATTGTCAGGTATATTACTGGAGTCGTTTTCGCGTGG
Organism: Firmicutes bacterium UBA5449; assembly: GCA_002424305.1. Lineage (GTDB taxonomy): Bacteria > Bacillota > SHA-98 > UBA4971 > UBA4971 > UBA4971. The sequence continues at coordinate 3,281 of DIQZ01000050.1, read as the reverse complement.
AAAACCGGTGATAGTAGTCAGAGGTTCTTCCCTTGCAGACCAGGTGGAAAGGTACGGAGGCGGAGTCATAGTGGATGACGCAAAACCTGAGGCAGTGATTAGGGGCATAGATACCATACGCCGTAATTACCGGGAGTTTTCACATGAAGCACTGGTAGCAGGGGACGAGATCCGCAGAGTTAACACAGGTGTGAACTTGGCCAGGATTATCATTGAAGATCTAGAGAAACGGAAGATCTAGAAAAGCTGAAGAGCTAGAAAAGCCGAAGCTCTAGAAAAGCGGAAGATTTGGGAAAACGGCGGTACAAGATTCAGCGGGTTGAAACTTGAGCAAGTGGGCCAAAACTCGAGTAAATAGGTCAAGATTCGAATAAGTAGGTCAAAACCCGGGTCAACTGAAAGGCTGAACGGCAGTTAGCTATGGTTCTGAAGTAGATAGCTAGGGGGTGCGAAATGGCACCTTTGGTTTCCGTAATCATTCCGACCTATAGCTCTGAAAAGCATGTCCTTTCTGCGGTAAACTCAGTCCTTGCGCAGTCCATGCCTGATCTGGAGGTCATTGTCATAGATGATGCGTCTACAGACAAAACCGCCCATCTCCTGGCTGAGCTAGACGATGACAGGTTGACAGTGGTGAGGTGCGATGAGAACTTGGGTCCTTCAGCGGCCCGTAATTTAGGCCTAGCGTATGCCAGAGGCACCTTTGTTGCGTTTCAGGATTCAGATGATATCTGGACATCCATGAAGTTGGAAAAGCAGATACGTGAATATGAAAGAGAGAAAGGCCGGGATTCCACTGAGATAGTAGTGTATTCCGCTGCAGAACTCATAGACGAAGAGGGGAGAAATCTCGGAAAGTGGCTGTGGGATCCTTCCTTCCTAAAGCAAGGTGATATATTCCAAGCACTCCTCGTGCGAAATTTCATCGCGTGTCAATCCGTTCTTGTGAAACGCCACGTAATCGAAGAGGTAGGGGGATTCGATCCCTCTATGAGGTATGCTGAGGACTATCTTCTCTGGCTGAGACTGGCCCGTAGGTATCGGTTCTGTTGTATCTTGGAGCCGCTGGTGCGCTACAGAGTCCATTCAGGGAGTCTTACCAAGGCGAGATTCCCGATGCGTGCAGGCCACGTTGAGGCACTGCTCAAGATTGGCGGAGAGCTTAATGATGTCGGAGAGCTTAATGATGCCGGAGAGCGCAACAAGTGGAAGAGGCAGATCCTGGCGAGGACTGCAGTTGCATTTCTGACTCCCGGGGATTTTGCTGCAAGGTCCGGACTTGTGCGGAAAGTCGTGAGAAAGATTGCGCGAAATCAAGGAGACATATGATGAAGACCCAATTTTGTCAACATGCCAAGATTGGAGCTTATCGACATGCTATTGATGTAGCGTCCGTCCTCGCTCAGGTCGCGGTAGGTACGGGGTTTTTCGTCTGTTTTGAGCCTGCCATATGTGATATTACAGCTGCTCTTGCCATAACAGTGGGCATATTCGCCTTGATGCGCAATATCCCAAACCTGCCCGTGGTGGTCACAGGCTCACTGCTTGCTTTCATGCTGATTAATGCGGTGGGGTTGATAGGTGCGGTATCCGTGAAAGCAGGAATGCGTTTTTTCGGAATCACGGCTTATCTGATTGCCTTCTCTCTACTTGTTTCCGGTTTGACTTCTGAGAATGACGCCCTAAAGAGGCAGCTTATCAATGCTTATATGATAGCAGCGTTGGTTACAGCGGCACTCATCTGGGCCGGTTTCTTCGGTAACATATTCAATTTATCTACACTTCTTCGGATGACCTACGGCAGTCGGCCTATGGGTCTATTCAAGGATCCTAATGTCGCAGGGTCATTCCTAATACCTGCTACGCTCTTCTTGTCATCCTGCCTGCTGGAAGAGGGAAGGGGTCAAAGCCTGATCCAGCGGAGAATTCAGTGGGGAGTCCTTTTCTTCCTAATCTCAGCC
>DIQZ01000050.1:0-1013 GCA_002424305.1 Firmicutes bacterium UBA5449 | reverse complement strand
GCCTGTAATGTACATATGTACAGGGAACAACACCACCATAGGCCTATCTTCCAGGGTTCTGCCTCATGTAGGATTCGTAGGAGCAGCCGTGCATCAGGCGCAGTTCTTTATGGCGAACATTGCTCGTAGAGCAGGGATTGAGATATCGTTTGCAGGACGCAGTCTTGCGTTACAGAATGATGGTTTGAGATCGTTTGCGTTTGGCTTATATGACTACGATACAGGTGGGCGTCTCTATGCGTGGCAGGCTGCTTTGGAGCTTTGGAAGAATCATCCGGTAATCGGAGTAGGACCGGGCAATCTTGAATTCCTCTCGCCCGTCATACAAGAGCGGATGGGCGCAAGTTTCATCACACCTTCCACCCACAACATCTACCTCCGCGTGTTGGCTGAGAACGGGGTCTTAGGGCTAGTCTCGCTAATAGTTTTACTTGTCTCTGTGCTTGTGATGGCGGTTAAAGCCGGTGGTGATCCGGTAGACAAAGTTGTGGGCAAAGAGGTGGGCAAAGTGGTAGGTAAAGTGGTAGGCGAAGCACGTGCCGGGAGAAATGCACTGCTCCAAAGGAGACGCACAATATGGCTTAGTGCGAGTCTTATCGCGCTTATTGCCAACGGTTTGTTCATAGACAGCTTGCATTTTCGACATTTGTGGCTGGTGTGGGCATTGGCGCTGTCGGAGGTGAGGACTGATTGAGCGGAGTATCCAACAGGTGGCTTACTGCGAATATCGGCATACTGGATGCAATCCTGATGAATGTCGGCTACTTGCTGGGATTTCTCATCAAGTTCGGGATCGATATTCCTAAAGCAAACCTGGATGCCTTTTTCAAGCTTTGCCCGTGGATTGGAATCACGAGCGTGATATCCTTTTGGCTCATCGGAGGTTATGATGACCATTTCCAGTGGCCTATTGAGGTAGTCTACAATGCGACCTTAGGCGCGTTTCTTACAGGTATAGCTACAATGGCTGTTGCCTTTTTGACGCGGAACTTCTCTTTCCCAAGAACCGTATT
>DIQZ01000083.1 GCA_002424305.1 Firmicutes bacterium UBA5449 | reverse complement strand
AATCAGATGGCTGGAATAGGCCTGGAGCAAGCTGCATCTCGAAGCACTCATAAGATTTTAATAGTAGGCGCCGGCGAAGCAGGTGTTATTGTAGCGAAGGAACTCAGAGCTCATCCCGAGGTAGGCCAGGAGATTGTCGGTTTCGTTGATGACGATCCATCCAAACAAGGATATATGGCTGCAGGCTACCGAGTGCTTGGCACTACAGAGAGTATTCCTGACCTTATTGCGTCCCATGATGTAGAAGAGATCATAATTGCTATGCCTTCTGTCCCGGGAGCGGTTGTCCGAAAAGTGGTTCGTTCGTGCGACGGCTTGGGCGTGAAAGTGTTGACGATACCCGGTGTCTATGAACTTCTTGACGGTAAGTTAGACATCAGCCGAATTCGGGCCATAGAGATACAAGACCTTCTTAGAAGAGATGAGGTAAAAGCAGACTTAGAAGAAATAGGCAGGTACCTGTCAGGTAGGAAGGTGTTGGTGACAGGTGCAGGAGGCTCCATTGGGCAAGAACTTTCAAGACAAGTCGCCGGGTTTAATCCGGAGAGCCTTATACTTCTTGGACATGGAGAAAATGACATATATGAAATCAATATTGAGCTTAAAGAAACTTTTCCCAATCTTAATACAATCCCAATAATCGCAGATATTAGAAATGACGACAGAATCGACCGGGTTTTCTCTTCATATAGGCCTGATGTGGTATTCCATGCAGCAGCCCATAAACATGTTCCGTTAATGGAGTCCAATCCTGAAGAGGCGATTCATAATAACGTTTTTGGAACGTGGAACGTGGCGGGTGCTGCGGAGCGGTACGGGGCTGAAAGATTTGTGCTGATCTCCACCGATAAGGCGGTCAACCCTACGAGCGTTATGGGATCCAGTAAGCGAGCCGCAGAAATGTTGATTCAGGCGTTGGCAAGGCGTAGTAAGACGAAGTTCATGGCAGTTAGATTTGGCAATGTTCTTGGAAGTCGAGGCAGCGTAATCCCTCTGTTCAAGCGTCAGATCAAAAGGGGCGGTCCTATTACTGTGACTCACCCTGACATGGTGCGCTATTTCATGACTATCCCTGAAGCTGTACAACTTGTAATCCAGGCTGCAGCCATGGGAAGAGGAGGCGAGGTTTTCATTCTTGATATGGGTGAACCTGTAAGAATTACCGACCTCGCGCGAGACCTGGTTAGACTTTCAGGGCTTGACCCTGACTACGATGTTGAGATTGTATTTACAGGGATACGTCCCGGTGAGAAAATAGTTGAAGAGCTCCTTACAGCAGAAGAAGGAACTGCTACTACTGTTCATGAGCGCATATTTGTGGCCAGAGGCGAGCCTTTGCTGGATGGCAATGTCCGGGGATTTCTCGATACATGTCGCAAATTTGCAGAGGATAACAATGAAGGCGGGAAGGCCTTTGTAGATTGGATTCGGGAAATAACCTCTCCGGGAAAAACTTCAAAACCGCTACGAAGGTACAAGTTACAGGAACGACCACAACCACAAGATAGTCCTCTGGCATAATGGTAAGAGGGGGCAACATTGATTGATGAGTTCGCTTCAGGCGGTATTTGTTATTGCTACTATCGGATATATCATAGGTGGTATTACCATATGCGAAATGCAACTGGGTGCTTCCGGGGTCTTGCTTGTGGCACTGTACTTCGGACATATTGGGTACCAGTTTCCGCCTATCATTCGTGACCTCGGCCTTGTGATTTTCATAGTGTCAGTAGGCCTCACTGCAGGTTCATCGTTTTTTCGCAATCTTAAGCGAAATGCCCTGTCTTATGGGGTTGTTGCAGTTACTATCATTGCGTCTGCAACCATGTTGGCTGCGGTGCTTAGGACAGTCTTTAGTATTCCGAGAGAACTGGCTACAGGCATATTTACCGGCGCACTTACTTCGACTCCCGGCCTTGCCTCTGCCCTACAGGTATCAAATAACCCTAACGTGTCAGTAGGCTATGGAATAGCATATCCTTTTGGTGTAATAGGCAAAATCTTACTTATCCAAGTGCTTCCGCTTTTATCAGGTAAGAACCTCAAAGAAGAAATCGCAAAGCATAAGTCAGCGAAGCTACTTGCTGAGAAGTCAACTCTTATGGTACATGAGTTCATTGTCGATAGGCCTGAGATAGACAGAAAGACCTTAGCAGAGATTGGTTTGGCTTCACGTACAGGGGCCATAGTGTCAAGAGTAAGGCGAGGCAATCATATCGTTGCTGCATTAGGCGATACTGTACTGCTTCTAGGTGATTATGTGCGCGCCGTAGGTACTAAGGAGGCTCTCGAGAAATTAGAGAAGCTTATTGGACCTATGGTGAAGCTGTCTATGGATGGGCCGGGGCTCGAAGTGCGTGACCTTGTTGTGGAGAGTAAGGAAGTGGCAGGTGCTAAGTTACAAGATCTCGAGCTGTATGAAATGTATGGAGTGATATTAACGAGAGTTATGAGGACAGGAATAGAATTCACCCCCACCGGTGCAACTGTTCTCGAGATGAAGGATGTTGTCCGCGCCATAGGGTCAAGGTTTGACCTGGATAGATTTGAGCAATCTCTCGGGATTCAAAGAAAGCTCTTTGGCAATACAGGACTTGTCCCTCTATCTCTTGCTATCAGCTTAGGCATTCTCCTGGGCCAAATTAAGATACCGATTCCGGGGGTGGGCAGCGTTGCCTTGGGTCTTACCGGCGGACCGCTGTTGGCAGGTCTTATGATAGGGCATATTGGCTCAGTTGGTCCCTGGTCTCTTAGACCTCCCGGCCAATTTCTCGGAAACATCCGTGAGTTCGGACTCATGCTATTTCTTGCCGGAGCAGGCGTCTCAGCAGGGCACGGTTTTGTGCCGACAGTATCTAAGTATGGATGGATACTTTTCTTTATAGGTGCGCTTATCACTCTGATTCCCGTGCTGTTTGGGTTCGTTGTTGCACATAAAGGGCTCAAGCTGGACTTCGTTGATACCATGGGTTGCATTTGCGGTGGAACCACAAGCACACCGGCCCTGGGTGCGCTCATTACCGCTGCCGGAACTGATGAGGTAGCTACCCCCTATGCTGCAATATATCCTTTTGCAATGGTGCTGGTTGTGATTGCGTCTCAACTCTTGGCTACGTTCTAGTATCTGCGTGAATTATTTGCGTTCTTTCCAGCCGGGTAGTATAATATCATCAGTATTCCAGAAAAATGAATACTATTAGGACAGCTCTTATCAAGAGTGGTGGAGGGGCAGGCCCCATGAAACCCAGCAACCGGCAGATACTCTGTTAGTCTGTACGGTGCTAAGTCCTGCAGAACTTCCGTTCTGGGAGATGAGAGACGGATTGCCTCTTCCCGATACGGGAGGGGCTTTTTTATATGCTCTTTGCATGCAAAGGGGGTTCCCGCAATGGCGGAACGGCTAGTGAAGAATGAGACTAAATATCGAAGACTAGTGACATCGGAATCGGTTACTGAAGGTCATCCGGATAAGCTTTGTGACAAAATCGCAGATGCGATACTCGACTCGATTCTGCAAGAGGATCCTCGCGCTCGAGTGGCTTGTGAGGTTGCGGTAACTACCGGTCTTGTTGTTGTGATGGGTGAAATATCCTCGCCATGTTGGCAGACTATAGCCCGAGTCGCTGATATTGTCCGCGAGACAGTATTTGAGATTGGGTATTCAAGAGCAAAGTATGGGTTTGACGCAGAGACATGCGGGGTAGTTACCTCCATTAACGGACAATCAGGTGATATTGCACAAGGCGTTGATAAATCCCTTGAGGCAAGGCAGCTTGAGGCTGTGGGCGAGGTCAATGGTTCAGGGTTCAATTGGCTTGGCGCAGGGGATCAGGGGCTTATGTATGGTTTTGCCGCACGGGAGACCCCTGAACTCATGCCTATGCCGATAATGCTTGCTCATAAACTTGCTAACCGGCTTGCCCAGGTAAGAAAAGAAGATTTAGTCGGGTATTTGAGGCCTGACGGGAAATCCTTGGTTACCATCGAATACGATGGCGATATCCCAAAGAGGGTAGAGGGAGTAGTCATAGCAGCTCAGCACGATCCTGATGTTGGGTATGATGAACTCATGGACGACATTGTAAACCATGTAATCCGTCCGGTTATCCCAGCCCATCTTATGGACGAAAACACGAAAGTCTTTGTGAATCCAACCGGCAGGTTTGTGATAGGCGGGCCACAAGGCGACTCAGGCCTGACGGGCCGCAAGATCATTGTGGATACCTACGGTGGAGCTGCTCGTCACGGAGGAGGCTCTTTCTCAGGTAAGGATCCCACTAAAGTGGATAGAACTGCTGCTTACGCCCTTAGATGGGTGGCGAAGAACTTAGTTGCCGCCGGTATAGTTGATAAGTGTGAGGTTCAAGCATCTTATGTCATTGGAAGAGCACAACCTATATCCATTGACGTAGAAACTTTCGGCACCGGAAAAATCGGAGATGAGAGGATATTGACACTCATCAGAAAGCACTTCGATTTGAGGCCTGCAGCTATCATCGACCATTTTCAACTGGAGCGTCCGATATACAGTCCACTGGCTGCTTATGGCCATTTTGGCCGAACTGACCTCCCCGAAGAAAATGTCCCGTGGGAGAAGTTGGATAAAGTGGATGTTCTTAGAGATGAGGCCTTCTAGAATTCAGGGGCTTGCAAGTTTTGAGTTGCAACCCTTTAATTCGACAGCTTTCAGCTCAACCAGGGACATAATAGAAAGAGGAATCCTAAATTTCGTGTAGAAATAGCATTAGGCGCGGTTTGGCAGAGCTCGGCTTGAGTTTGAGCATCGTGCCTACACCGGAACAGATGTCAGGTGCTCTTAGGGCATGGCGTGGAGGAGGACATAGATGAAGTGATAGGTGTTGGTATTATTGGGTGTGGCAATTGGGGGAGAAACTATGTTCGTAATTTTGCGCAGATACCCGGCGCAAGACTCGTGACATGTTGCGACATGAATCACAAGACCCTTCTTGCCATCCGTAAGCGATATCCACTGGTTAGGTTGACCAAGAATTACCGAGACATAGCCAGTGATCCTAAGATAGATGCAGTTGTAATTGCAACCCCTCCGGGCAATCATTATGATATTGCCCGCGCCTGTTTACTACGAGGAAAGCATGTTCTTGTCGAAAAACCCTTCACGCTGTCATCTGAGGAAGGGTACCAGCTTGTGGATCTGGCGCAAAAAACAGGCAAGGTCCTTATGGTAGGACACATAATGGATTATCATCCAGGCATGCATCTGGTGAAGAAGTATATCCAATCAGGAGAGCTCGGGAAGATTTTTTATCTGCATACTACTCGGACAAGCCTTGGCGTTGTGAGAGAAGACGTAAGCGTCTTGTGGGATAAGGCTCCACACGACATTGCTACCTTGCTCTATCTTCTTGACGAAGAGCCTGTAAGTGTAGCTGCCACAGGCCAAGCGTTTGTCAATGACGGAGTAGAGGATGTAGTATTTATTACGGTTCGTTTTGCTTCCGGCATAATCGCAAATATTCACGTGAGTTGGCTGGATCCTTGTAAGACAAGCAGAACTACAATTATCGGCGAAAAGAAGATGATTGTATTTGACGATGGGGAAGCCCTCGAAAAAGTTAAGGTGTATAGCAAAGGTGTCAACTCCAAACGGGAGCTGGTGAAGAAGCTTGAAAATTCAAAAGCGCACACCGCTGCCACAGACAATGGGGTAGACAACTCCAATAGTTTAGATGCCCTTAATGGCTTCTCAGAGTTTCAATATACTTTTACTTATGGCGATGTTCATATTCCAAAGCTTAAGATGAGCGAGCCCCTTCGTAATGAGTGCCTTCACTTCCTCGAGTGTGTGCGAGAAGGCAGGACGCCTCTGACTGACGCAGCCAGTGGCGCAAGGGTTGTAGACGTTCTTGAGAAGACAGAGGAATCGTTAAGTAGAAGGGGAGAATATATTCCCATAGAGCCTAGTGCGGCAGCAGCTTTTGCTGCCAGGGAGAGTTTCATGGCTAAAGCCCGTCTGTTCTGGAAGGGTTTAGGCTTTTGATGCTGTTGCCAGAGGGCAGTGTCGGGCGCAGCAGGAGCCTGGGAGGATATGAGGATTTGTTTTACTCTGCACGTAAGAAGGACGATGATGTAGTCGAGAGGGTAATAAAGGCTCAGGAGGAAGAGAGGCGTCGGGTGGCAAGGGATATTCATGACGGTCCTGCCCAAATGATGGCCAACGCTGTCCTCCAGGTAGAAATACTAGAAAGGCTACTGGCCCAAGATCCGTCTACTGCTGCTTCAGAACTGAAGGATTTGAAACGAATCATAAATGATAGCCTCAATGATCTTAGAAGAATAATATTTGATTTGCGTCCCATGATTCTGGATGACCTTGGACTTGCTCCTGCGCTCAGGCGGTACACAGACGACTTCGCTTCAAGACACAACCTTCCTGTGGAAATGAAGGTATTGGGTGTTGAGACGAGAATCGCTCCTGTTGTAGAGGTGGCGCTTTTCCGTATTGTTCAGGAGGCATTACATAATGCGAGAAAACATGCCTTGGCTTCCAGAGTAGTGGTCACTTTAGGATATGGCCCTGACGCAGTCGGTGTCAGTATTGAAGATAACGGCAAGGGATTTGATCCTAATGGAGTATCACGAAATTGGGGGCAATCAGAGAAATTCGGATTATCCGGTATGAAGGAGAGGGCAAAGCTTTTTGGTGGATCGTTGGATGTAGACACAGTCCCAGGGGAAGGCACTAAGATAACTGTAAGGATTCCTGTCGCGCGCCGGAACAACTAGGGGCCTTAAGGGGTGAGCGGTCTTGAGTATTTGCAGGTCGAGCGACGATTGTAAAGCGGTTAGTGTTCTGATAACAGACTCTAGTCCGCTTTTTAGATCAGGCATTAGACAGAGCATTGAAGGTCGAGAGGGCTTTGATATTGTGGGCGAAGCCGAAACCCTGGAGCATCTGATAAGTCTTGCGCAGGAGAAACAACCTAAGGTAGTGATTCTTGGTCTTTCCGGACAGAATTCGGAAGTATGGGAGGCCATCTCTACTCTTGCAGATTGTAGCCAAGTCTTGGCAATTATTCACATGGATGGTACTCGTGAGACATTAGTGCATGCCCTGGAGGTATTCCTGGCAGGAGCTGTAGGGTGTATTGACCGCCTGGCTACCGAAGAAGAGTTAACTTACGTGTTAAACACTGTAGTTTCGGGGAGGCCCGCGGTGTCGTCTGCTGTAGCAAAGGCACTGATTGAGGAACTCTTACGGCTTCAAGGGTTTGGAGCAACCATGGGTGAACTTGCGGCCTACGAAGGCTCACTATCGGTTCTTGAGGCAATCCCCCATCGAGGGAATAGGAAAGAAGAACTTACCACGAGGGAGCTGGAAGTGCTTGAGCTGATTGCAGCCGGTGAGACTAACCGTGCTATTGCGGGTCAGCTTTCAATAAGTGAGAAGACTGTCAAGAACCATGTCAGCAGTATCCTTCGCAAGTTGGAGGTAACCGGAAGGACCGAAGCTGCTGTTTGGGCAGTTAGAAGAGGGTTTCCGACAAGTGTAAGCCCAAGGAACCAAGCCCAAAGTCCTAGTAGAAATAGTCCTTAAGGCCAATAGTAAAGACTTTCCATGTATGTTAATGTCGTACTACGAAGGAGAAAATCCTTTAAATTAAACATTGGGTTCTCCCGATAAAGGCAAACTCGTCGAAAGGCGGGGACGCAAAGCCACGGGTCTAAAGCCAGGAGGGGTTCTGGCTATGGCAGCCGGGTTGCCGAAGAGAAGGGACTGTTTTTTGGTACCTGCTCATATGGCAACGCCGTGAGCAGGTTTCCTTTTCTAAAGGAGTCTCTTCGGCGGGCCGCATTAGGGTTTGATGTTCAGCCAGCCATGGATTACGCGGTCTTGCCTAACCTTGCATGATACTGGAATTTAGGCTGACTTCAAAAGTCTCTCGGCGGTCGTCGGGCACACACAGACAGAGGGAAGGAGGTGTGATGTGTGATGGCATTGCTGAAGAGACTTTTTCATGAAGAAGACGGACAAGGAATGGTGGAGTACGGACTAATCATAGCTCTGATTGCTATAGTGGTTATAGTTGCGCTACGGACCCTCGGTACTGGTTTGGGGGGCATATTTGACAATGTGAACACTGAATTAGATGGCGCCGCGGGAACTACGACTCCATAATGAGCTCCAAGATCTTTACTGTAACAACTACCTACCCTGTTGGATCATGCAAGTAACAGGGTGAGACATTAGTGTAATGTTTGTAACTCGTATGTATAAAGCTAACCCCTACCGTCCCCTCCGGTAGGGTGGTTTCCCTGAAGAGTATTCAGCGAGAGAGGGGCTAGCAATGACACATGCATTCAAAATGCTGTTATATAAAGACGACGGTCAAGGGCTAGCTGAATATGCCTTAATCTTGGCGCTTATAGCTTTAGTGACGATAGGCACAGTGTCTATCTTAGGGATGACGGTTCGAACATTGTTTGAAGTGCCGCTGCCGGTTCTTGAATAGATGTGGCAGGTGACGAGAATGCTCCAGGTATGTGTCGCAAGCTTAATAGCTGCTATAGCAGTATGGTTCGATTGCAGGGAAAGACGTATCCCGAACCGGCTGGTGTTCGCCGGCATGATGGTCGGACTTATTATGGGTTTTATCTCCGGTGGACTCAAAGGACTTGGCAAGTCATGTCTGGGAATGATTGCGGGAATTGGCATTCTATTTATACCTTTTTCTTTGGGATGGATCGGCGCAGGTGATGCAAAACTCCTTGGGGCTATCGGAGCTATTCTTGGTGCGAGAGGTGCAGCTTTTTCCATGTTGTATGGTGCTATAGCAGGCGGCCTTATATCTGCTGTCGCTCTCGCAAAGCACGGGCGGCTCGGAGGGTTTGTTATATCGTGCTTAGCCTGGATGGCTAGGTCTTTCGGACAAGTAATCCCCGGTGCTGTCGGACGAAGTCTTCGGAGCTTACGGCAAGCCGGCGCACCGGTTAATTTTGAGAATTCGGGTCTTGCGATCCCATATTCTGTCGCCATCACTATTGGGATGGTTGTTGCCATTGCAACGGGTTTTTCGGTTATTGGAGTGTAAATGAGGCATCGATGGAGGGAGCCAAGGTGATGAGGATGAGAGCAATTTCTTGGCTACGAGACGACCGTGGGCAAGCTCTTGTTGAGATGGCGCTTGTCCTTAGCATACTCCTTCTCCTGCTTACCGGTATCGTGGAGTTCGGTAGAGTGCTTAACGCCCAACTTATAGTGTCGCATGCAGCCCGTGAAGGTGCAAGAGTTGGTGTGGTCGGGGAGGCTGATGACCTCATAAGCCAAAGGGCGAGGAGTGCAGCAGGGGCTCTTGATGCCGAGAAAATCTCTATCACTGTAACGCCTTCGCCTAATGAGCGAATAAGAGGAGCTCAACTTAAGGTTGAGGTGGGATACCCTGTTGACATTGTAATGCCTTTCATGGATAAGATTCTTCCCAATCCATACGTGGTGCGCGGTGCAACGACAATGCGTGTAGAGTAAGATATGCGTCCCTGGAAGGGGTGGGTTTTCAATGAAACAGGTCTCCTGGCGTATCATGAAAAACGAAAAAGGCAGTGTCATAATCATCGTAGCTGCAGCTATGGTGTTGTTATTGGGCATTGCCGCACTTGTTGTAGACGTAGGGGTTCTCTTTTACAACAAGGTTGCCTTGTCGAATGCTGCTGATGCTGCGGCTCTTGCAGGTGTGCAAGAGCTTCCACATGACCATACGAAAGCGAGAGAGACTGCGGAGGCTTACGCAGTGAGTAACGGTGTAGAGACAGGTCAAGTATTAGCTGAGGTGCTGCCTGACGGCAGAAGCATACGAGTTGCTACATCCCGTGTTGTACCGTTGGGTTTCGCCAGGATACTGGGATTTTATTCCACAAAGGTGACAGCTGATGCTAAAGCAAGTGTAGGTTCAACAAAAGGTTTACAGGGCGCAGCCCCTTTTGGTGTTGTTGAGGATGATTTCGTATTCGGTGAAATCTATACGATGAAGTACAGTCCCAGAGACTCTGATGAAACGGGCTCAGGGAATTTCGGTGCTTTGGCGTTGGGCGCACGCGGGGCTGACAACTACTTGAACAATATCAAGAATGGTTATTCGGGGAGACTCGAAGTAGGGGATGAGATCCCTACGATTCTCGAGACAGAACCCGGTAACATGGCCGGTCCTACCAGGACAGGCGTTGACTTTAGGATAGCAGAATGCGACCACGAACCCAAATGCACATGTGACCGCTTTGTCAAAGGATGTAGCAGGCTACTCCTTGTACCCATTATCGATTCCCTTGACGTGACCGGTCGTAACGGAGTTGTGCTTACAGGGTTCGCCGCGTTTTTCGTGGAAGAAGTGGCCGGGGTAGGGAACGTCTGTCAAGTGACCGGCAGATTTGTCAGGCGGGCGGCAGACGGAGATCTTGGAAACATAAACGATTACGGAGTGGTTTCATACCGGCTTGATAGTTAGGTGAGAGGAGGGGGCTGGATGAAGGGCGGCAAATTGATGTTGATATTTGCTATTGC
>DIQZ01000040.1 GCA_002424305.1 Firmicutes bacterium UBA5449 | reverse complement strand
AAGGAAGGAATGCCTGTATGATGCTTTCGACGTAAGAGTCGTTTGTCCTTTTCTGTCAGGCCTTCTTGACATGTGAGAATTTGCTTATGAGATTGGGGAAAGGAAACAGTGAAAATCCGGCGAAGACAAATAAGGTAACCATAGAGAGTGTAGGGTGATATTAATGGCGACATCCCATAGAATTAAATCGATGCATAAAAAGGGCACACTATATATGCAAGAAGGCAGATTCATAGAGGCTGAGAGGGTATTCAGGAAAGCTGCAATGATGAATCCTAACCCTACTTCCCTCAACAACTGGGCGGAATGTCGATTTCATATGGATGACTACGAAGGGGCAATGATAATTCTTGAGCCCAACCTGGAAAGTGATACGATCCAGCCTTTTGCTCATGCTCTTGCTGCTCAAGCCCTCCTGGCGCTTGAAAGGAAAGATCAGGCGGAAGCTGAGCTCAGTCAGGCGGTTGATGACTATGAAAAAGGAATGAAAGCTCAACTGAAATTTGGCGCATTCGATGCAGGGTCTTGGGCTGATAACTCTGTATTCATCAAAGCAGTTGCAGGTGCTTTAGGGTATCACCGAACTGTCCTCACTCTTCATCAACGCTGGGAGCAGTACCACAATAGCCCACATGACCGCTTCTTAGCAGGTGTGGCTGCTTTTAACCTTGGTATGTTTATGGAGGCTATGGCTTACTGGGCAGGACTTCCATGGCCTGACTGGGCAGTCATGAATGCCTATTGTGATGTCGCTCTTGCGATTGAGCAGGCAATTATTCCTGCATTTCCTTTAGGCTACAACATCCCACGGTTACCGGGAGAGATCGAATGCAAAACGAAGGAAGATTATGTTGAAACGCTGTGTCAAGGGTCAGTCCGCATGATCATTTTAGGAATCGTCCTCGATCCGAACGTTGACAAGATATTATTGGATGCCACAATGAGGGAGCTGGAGTTGCTGATAAGGGTATCAGAAGAATGGGGTATCTCTCTTGCCAAGAGCCTCATACGCGCGCCTAGGGGCAGGGTGCCTGCAGAGGTTAAGCTGGTTGCTGCTTACACTCTCTTTGCCCTCGGTTATTTAGAGTTGGACGGGCAGGGTGATGTTATTGGCGCGTTGGTGAAAGCATGGAATACATTGGTGGTTCGTGCGTCTAACAGGTCTAAGGATTCATCGGACTTATTTAACCCTTTAAGGCTTTATACCGAACTTCTCAATTCTGACGAGGGCCGTGCCTATTTGGAGCGGATAGACCTAAGTGCTCTTGAGAGTGGTTATGAGAAGATTCTCCGTGCTATTCGGGGTCATGTAGTTGTGAGTGAAGACGCAAGTTTAGGATATGAGAATATTCCGGAATATAGTGGGCCTCAAGCAGAAGCAAAACGGGAGAAAGAAGAGGATAAGCCCGTGTCGACTAATGTGAAGCTTACCCAAGCCCTCCGGAGGATGCCGGTGGGTTGGCTTAACGCAGCCTGCATGGCTCATGGACTTGATCCATATGTAATGCATAATCGCACGGAACGGGCTGAAGCGTTAATGTCATTACTCCTGGATCCGGATGGGCTCGAGATGAGTATAGAAGAGTTAGATTCCGGAGAGAAGGAATTGCTCAGGTTCCTTCTGGCCAGGGATGGCTGGGCTAAGTTTTCCTTAGTTGCGCGGAGATTCGAATCAACGGACGGGGATGGGTTTTATTGGGAAACCGCACCGCCCGGTTCAGTCCTTGGGAGACTGTGCTCGAAGGCTCTTGTTGCGGTAGGGCGCGCTAAGATAGACAATCGCGAGTACAAGATCGTAGTAATCCCGAGAGAATTACGCTCGATCTTGACGGAGCTTCTGTCATAAAATCAGCTTGCCGATTGCCATAACTGCCATGCCCATAATAATACCTATTATGCTGAGATGGTCTTCTCCAAATGAGCGGGAAACAGGTATTAGTTCGTCTAATGATATAAACACCATGATGCCTGCCACCGCCGAGAGCATAGCGCCAAGTACTGCACCGTTGAGTCCGGGCATTACGGTGAGCGCAGCTAAGCATGCCCCGAAGGGCTCAGCAATGCCTGCTAAGAAGGCCCAAAGGAAGGCCTGCCAGCGGTTGCCGGTGGCTGAGTACATCATCGTTGATACAGCTAATCCTTCAGGGATGTTATGTAATGCGATGGCAAAGGCAATGGAGATGCCGAGTTGCCGATTTTGAATAGCGCCGGCAAAGGATGCCATGCCCTCAGGGAAATTGTGAATAATAATTCCCACAGCCAGGAGTACACTTGCGCGTGTCAATCTCTCCTTATCAGTATCCGGCTGTTTGCCGGGTCCACCATGTAAGTCACAACGTTCACCCATGTAAACATGGGGAATGAATGCGTCAAGCATAAACATGAGTAATATGCCTGCAAAAAAACTGAGATAGGCCATGGTTAGCCCAAGAGATTCAATTCCGCTTTGCAAGAGTTCTGTAAAAGAGACGAGGAGCATGGCCCCTGCTGAAAACCCCAATGTAATAGTGAGAAAACGGGGGCTGGGGTTACACGTAAGCAATCCTATCAAGCTACCTGCGATTGTGGATAGGCCTGCCAGAGATGTTGCTAGAAGTGCAAAACTAATATTTGACTGCATTTTGAGGCTCCTTGACTATATATTATTGCTTTGGATTGACTACTAAATTCTAACGCGTCGCGTAGACTAATTCAAGAGAGGTGAATAGGTAATCTACCGGCTTTGAGCACCAAGAGTGGTAAGGGCTGTTTGATTGAATATCATATGTAACAAACCGGCGGGGCCGTGGTGAAGTGGGGAGGAAAGCTAAAGCAATCAATATAGGTTTCTTATATAACGTGCTATAATATATTTGATATAGTC
>DIQZ01000082.1:1887-11253 GCA_002424305.1 Firmicutes bacterium UBA5449 | reverse complement strand
ATTGGCAAGACTTTATTATGATAATGACATTATACGCCATTTATGCCTCCGCCATAGCGGAAGTATTTTGCTGGATACACAGTCTTACCCGAGGAGGGATCTGAATGAAGCGTTGCCGCAAGCAGATTTACTTGTTGCCTGAGCAGAACGAAGAGCTCTCCAAACTTTCACTGGCTACAGGACGTTCAGAGTCATCTATAGTCAGAGAAGCCCTAAGTGAGTACTTAACCAAGGTGCGCAAAAAGGCGAATACGTACACTAACCCTCTGTCAAAACTCCTTGAGCTCAAGGTGGAAAGTGAAGTGGCTGATGGCAGTGAGCAGCATGACAGGGATATATATGAGGCCCCGGGGAGAGACTTACCGTGACACTTTTTGTGGATACGTCAGCATGGATTGCTTTACTTGTCCCAAGGGACAGGCATCATTCAAAAGCCCAACGAGTGTTTCAGAATGTTCTTAAGCAGAATACGCTTGTCGTAACCTCCAACTACATAATTGACGAAACAGTGACCTGGCTGCGATATCATGATAGCCATGATTCTGCTGTAAACTTCCGCAACATCATTATGGAAGCCCGGGAGGCGAACAGATTTACGTCTTTCTCTTACTGATTGCACAAGCGCTATCATCTGCAAGAATCTTAAGCTTGACATTTGGACCTATGATTCCGATTTCAACGCATTAGGATTCAAGACGTTAAGTGATATGGAGGGAACTTGAAATGCCAGTAAGGAAGATTGTAAAAATCGATGAAGAAAAATGTAACGGATGCGGGCTGTGTGTAATCCCATGCGCTGAAGGAGCCATTGAGATTGTTGATGGAAAGGCGAAAGTCATTCGAGAGGAACTTTGTGACGGTGCAGGCTTTTGTCTCGGCGTATGTCCTACAGGTGCGCTCACCATCGAAGAACGTGAAGCACCTGCATTTTCTGAAGAAGCCGTAGCGGAAATCACCAAAGACCAAACAACATCCTACATAATACAAAAATGCTTCTCCTGCGGTGCAGGCGAGGACCGGGGAGCGATTTTCCCGTGCCGTCTCAAGGGTGAGAGCTTATGGGTGTGCGCCAAGTGTCTGCCAAAACTCATACATGGTTAAGACCGGTTCAGTATTCCCGGGGCATCTCTAAAAGCTGCCTGAACGTAAACACCGGACCGTCACGGCACACGTATTTGCTGCCGATGTTGCATCTTCCGCACATCCCTATTCCGCATTTCATGCGCATCTCAAGGGTGGTCACGATCTGATCCGGCGAGAAACCGAGCTCCGTCAAAGCCTGAAGGACAAACTTGATCATTATGGGCGGACCGCATGTAACAGCAATTGTATTTTCAGATTCGGGAGCATCTTCCTTCAAGACGGCAGGCACAAAACCACACCGCCCGTCCCACCCGTCCTCAGGATGGTCAATTGTGACAACAAGCTCTACATCATCCCTGCGTCCCCAGGCGTCAAGTTCATACTTGAATACCAAGTCGCCTGAGCTTCGTGCACCATAGATTATCCTTACATCCCGAAATCCATCTCTATGCTCGGGAGACAGCACGTAAGTGATGAGCGAACGGAGCGGTGCAAGGCCTATCCCGCCTCCGATAAACAAGATGTTCTTACCTCGCATGTCATCTATGGGGAATGTATTCCCATACGGTCCCCTGATGCCAATCTGAGACCCGGGAGCAGCATAGTGCAAGGCATTAGTCACTTGACCCAGCCTTTTCACGCTGAATTCAAGATAGCCCTTTTGGGTAGGAGCGGAGGTTATGGATATGGGCGCCTCACCTACACCGAATACAGAAACCTCAGCAAACTGACCGGGCTTATAGTGGAAATCTTCCCACGCAGATTCATCACAAAACTCCACGCGAAAAGTCTTCACATCGTTTGCTTCGGTCTCTTGCGTAACATCTGTGATCCTGGCCAGTTTCGGGACATATGGGTTCTTCGTCAATCCCCGTGCTATCTTTTGAACCATGATCCATCCTCCCTAAAACATCTGCGCAAATGCGCAGTCCCCGGCACATAACGTAGCGTCAAACGACTTTCCTGGCATTACTTCCGGGCGTCCTGCTAAGACTCACAAGGTTTGTCAAGCCCTTTAAGTCCCTCCAGCCTTTCAATTCGCTTAGGCGCCTCAGGTTGCTCAGGTTACTTAATCCCCTCAGGTTACTGAGGTTGCCGAGTCCCCTCAGACAATGTAATCCCAAAGCTACTTAAGCAAACACACCCCCTGCAAACACGGAAAGGACCTGCCTAATATCAAGATTTACAGGACAGTTTTCAACACAACGGCCGCAGCCTACACAAGCAATACAGTCATTTGCCTCCACAAAGTAATTAAACTTATGCATCACCCTCTGCCTAAACCGCTCCTTCCTCGAAGGACGTGGATTGTGTCCTGAAGCATGCAGAGTAAAAAGGGGAAACATGCATGAATCCCAATTACGGACACGCTCACCGTAGTCATTAGTCTCCTCATCGCCTATGTCGAAGCAGTGACATGTAGGACATAAATAAGTGCAGACTGCGCACCCCAGGCATTTCCTATAGATTTCTTCCCAGGCAGGATCACTGAAACCCGTAGACCGGCCCAGTGTATCCACAGCAGCTTCAATAGGCACATTAGCAGAACAATTGGCGCTCAGTAATTGCTCACTTGCAGCCTTGGCATCCCTCGCCGCCCTGATATCGGTATCATCAGCCTCAAAAATAACACATGGACACTCGCTGCAGCCCCCCTTAAGCAGGGGAAGACTCTCCTGAAACAGTCTCCTACCTTTCTCAGAAATGACCTTTATCAAATATGAATCGTCAGACTCCATGAACATGACATCAGACCCGGTCTCATCATATGGGCCCCCGCCTGTGGATGCACAGAAGCATGCGATACCGGGCCTGGGACATGCAAACGTAATAACGACAGTCTGCTCCCTCCGGATCGTGTAGTACGGATCCTTGTATTCGTTTGAAGCAAAAACATAATCTAAAAGGACAAGAGCCCGCGCGTCACACGGCCTGACACCCATGATTACACGAGGCGAAATTCCGTCGGTTGCCACCGCATCAGGCATGACTGCATCAGGTATTACCCCGTCAGGTGTTACCGCGTCAGGTGTCTTGATAGTAGAGTCCGCTTTCCCGCTGCAATCAAATGAAAAAAGTGTCTCGTTCTGAGGGAAGAACAACTCCTTGACCGGTCTTGTCGTAAGATGCGGAATCTTAATCCGCATCCCGCCAATCACACCGAACTTAGTCGCTTCTCCTTCTGCAACCGGAGCCAAAACCACGTATGACGATTTAGCAAAGGCATCAACAAGGACGTCCAGGTCTTCTTTGGCTATCTTAAGCAGCCCTTTGAAAGTGTCTTCTCCCACGCATATTCACCTCAAATGCATATCACGCAACGTGATTCTACGCGACACGATTCTACACGTAACACGATTCTACATTCTACAGATAGCGCTATTTCCCGAGCAACCCAGGCAATCCGATTTACAGAATGAAGTCGTCCGGATCCTCTCGTTTATACGCAGCAAGAAGCGGTAAACAGTCTATGTCCAGCCCGGACTCATATTCGAAAGATTCTTTTACTACTTTCTCCATGTTCTTGGTAAGTAAGCGAAGGTCAATTCCCACAGGGCATGCCCGTCTGCATGCGCCACAATCTACACACCTTCCGGCTACATGCAATATGCGCCCCAGATGAAACAGGATCTTATCAGAAAGACCCCTCCACCTGCTGATCCACTTAGGGCTCTGTCTGTCTGTGAAACACTCAGGGCAATAGCACAAAGGGCATGCCTGCCTGCAGGCGTAACACTGGATGCACCTCTCAATTTCACGGGAAAAATAAGAGAACCGCGCATCACGCTCCAGCTCCGCAAACCTTGTTACCTCAACGTAACCCGCTTCAGAGTCCTTCGCATGTCTTGCCATAGACTCATCGCCTATCAGCACATCATAAACAACCGGAATTGGGTACGCGCATGTCTCACACGACGGTGCAAGCACGTCCTCAAGTTGAATTTCAAATTCGAAGCCATCACCCTCCAGTATAAGACTGCGTTCAGTTACTTGGGCGCTCCTAACAGGTCTTTCCATAGATCTTTCTATAGGTCCTTCTGTCCCCAACACCTTTCTTATCCTGTCCCTATCAATAATTCCTGAACATGGAACGCCTACTATCTTCACCTTGTCGCGGGATATCTGATTCTCAAGAATCAAGTTGGTCAGCGTACGCACATCACAGCCTTTGACTACGACACCCACAGCCCCCTGAAACTTCGGCAAATAGACAGTAAGATTATTCTCACATGCAGGTCCCCATACCAGCCTCGTCGCATCTTCAGGACACGTAATAAATGCAGGAGTAGTCCTTAACGGGAGAGTGCCTTCTTCATATCCGATGAAAACATCGACTTCCCCTGATTCTAGCATCTTGGTTGCAGTATTCCTGATGCCTTCTTCTATGATGTGCCTTGTGCCTTTTTCCGTGCCATTCCCGGTCATCTTGTTCATCCCCGTTCATCCCCACAGATCTGTCCCAGGCATGGCTTGCCCTGCGCCTTCACAGTCTCTGTCACCTGCTTCACAACGTCAGCAAACTTCTCTCCTTCAGCAGCGGACACCCATGAGAAGTGGACCCTTCCCTTTTCGATGCCGAAGAAATCAAGGAGTTCATCAAGAAGAGCGAACTTCCGTCTTGCCAGATAATTCCCGGCAATGTAGTGACAATCGCCCGGGTGACATCCTGAGACCAGCACCCCGTCCGCCCCACGCGTGAGACATTTCAGGATCATCAACGGATCCACCCGGCCGGAACAAGGCACACGAATGACCCGCACGTTAGGAGGGTACTGAATACGGCCTGTGCCTGCGAGATCCGCGCCTGCATATGAACACCAGTTACAGAGGAACGCGACGATCTTAGGCTCCCAATTCTCAGGGGCCTTAGCAGAAATAGAATCTAACATATTAAAGCGTCCACCTCCGCAAGGATCTCCTCTTCCGTAAATCCTTTGAGCGTAATCGCACCACACCTGCAGGTAGCAGCACACAAACCGCATCCCTTGCAAAGTGCAGTGTTCACAACTGCGATGTTGTCCTTATCATCCAGCTCTACGGCGCTATATTGACAAACCTCAACGCACAGACCGCACCCTGCGCACTTAGTTTTCGTAACTTCGGACTTAATTCCGTCAGCCATAATCGTGCCTGCTGCAAGAATTGTACATGCCCTGCCTGCAGCCGCATGTGCCTGGGCAATTGTCTCATCGATAGTCTTGGGTGAATGAGCCAGCCCTGCGACAAACACGCCTTCTGTAGCAAAATCCACAGGCCGCAACTTCATATGAGCTTCAAGGAAGAATCCGTTTTCATCCAGGGGAACCTTGAGCATCTGCGCAATTGCCTTGTTCCGCTCATCAGGGACTATTCCTGTGCTTAGGACTATCAAAGCTGCGGGGATAGCCAGCTTCTCACCAAGGAGAGTATCAGTAACCTCCACCGTCACCGGTCCCGGGTCGTAGTTCTTCCCGACATTACCTTCACAACGCGTTTCCGGGTTACCCACTATCGAACTGCATACTATCGGGACTTCGTCATCAGGATATCTGATGAACACCACTCCTAAGTCCCTGGCCTCTTCAAAATAGATTTCTCTGGTTCCATAAGTGCGCACATCCCTGTACAGGATAAACACATCCCGCTTAGGATCCATCCTTTTCAATCGGATTGCATTTTTCACAGCTTCGCTACAGCAGACTCTACTGCAGTAGCCCCGCTCCTCATCTCTGGATCCGACACATTGAATCATGACTATAGGCCCATCCTGATCTTGCCTTTCTATGAAGGTTGGGAAACCACCTGACGCAAGGGCTTCTTCAAACTCCGACTGGGTAACCACTGCAGGATGCCTATGATAAAGAAACTTCCCGTCGCTCGGCGCATATTCTTTGGCGCCGGTTGCGACTACCACAACCCCATGCTCGATCTCAACCTCTACCCCTTGCTCGATTTCGCTCCCGATTTCGCTATTGACTTCGCCATTGGTCTTGTTGCACTCTATTATGCGTGACTTGAAATTTCCCACGTAACCTGTGACATCTGTCATCTGCGAACCAAGATAGACGTCTATGGACGGATGGGACATAACACGGCGAGCCAAATCACCCAAATAAGTCTGAATATCATCACCGCACAGGGTAAAATGGAGTCTTCTCAAATGACCGCCTAGCTCAGGCGCAGTCTCTACCAGATGAACGCGAAATCCCTGATTTGCAATGTCAAGAGCGGTAGTCATCCCGGCAAGCCCGCCACCTATCACAAGCGCTGATTGCTTGACTTCAATGGGGATCCGCTCAAGAGGCTCAAGTAATGCAGCTTTGGCGCACGCAGCCTTGACCAAATCCTTCGCTTTCTCCGTCGCCTCAATCGGCTTTCGCATATGCACCCAAGAGCACTGGTCACGGATGTTCGCCATTTGGAACAAGTAGTAATTCAGTCCTGCTTCCCTGCAAGTTTCCTGAAAAAGAGGTTCATGTGTCCTGGGAGTGCATGACGCCACAACCACACGAGTAAGCCCGTGTTCTTCAATTTTCTCCTGAATCCGCTTCTGAGTGTCCTGGGAGCATGTGTAGAGATTCTCCTCAGCGTACACCACATTAGGGAGGGTTTTTGCATACTCTACCACGCTCGGGACATCCACAACCCCACCGATATTAATCCCGCAATGACAAACGAACACCCCGATCTTAGGACCTATCCCTCGGATATCCTTCTCTTCCGGATAAATTTTCCTCCGTGTCAACGAACCACGGGCACCTTCCAGAATTGCACCGGTAGAAGATGCTACTCCGCTTGCCTGCGTGACAGTCTCAGGGATATCCTTTGGTCCCTGCATCGCCCCGCAAACGAATATTCCCGGCCTCGTCGTAGCAAGAGGATCCAGCGACCTTGTCTCTAGAAAACCGTGTGTATCAAGTGCGATTGCAAGGGATTCCGCCAGGCGTGCCCCGTCGGTAGGAGGTCTGAGTCCTACAGAAAGCACAACAAGATCGAACTCCTCCTTCTCGATGGCTCCGCCTTCAGTCTCATATGACAGGATGAGGTTTCCTGTATCAAGCGCTTCTACCACCTCACCCACCCTTGTACGCACAAACCTGACTCCATACTCGTGTCTTGCCCTCTCTATATAGGCTTCAAAACCTTTCCCATAGGATCGCATATCCATAAAAAACACAGTGGTCTCGACACCGGGAGCATGCTCTTTCGCAATGACAGCTTCTTTTGTCGCGTACATGCAACATACAGATGAGCAGTATCCGTTGCCTATTGCCCGGTCTCGTGACCCGACACACTGTATGAACGCAATCTTTCTTGGGATATCTCCATCAGACGGACGAAGCACTCTACCTTCATATGGACCTGACGCACTCAGGATCCGCTCGAACTCCATACTCGTCACAACATTGGGAAACCGTCCGTATCCGTACTCCTTGCGCTCAGATGGGTCATATGCATCAAAACCGGTGGCGACAATAATCGCGCCGACTTCAATCTCTCTTTCCCAGGCCTCGTCATCATATTTTACAGCCTGAGCCAGGCACAAAGTCTCGCACAATCCGCATCCTACGCAAGTTTCCCTGTCTATGATGTAAGCAAGAGGTACGGCTTGAGGATACTCAATATAAATGGACGGCCTGCATCCAAGATCTGCGTTGAATTGATCCCTGGCAGCTCCTACCGGACAGTGTAAGGCGCAAACCCCGCATCCTGTGCATTTTTCCTGATCCACATATCTGGGCCTCCTCACCAGCCTAACAGTGAAATCCCCTGCACTGCCCTTAACACTTGCAACTTCGGAATTAGTGATAACTTCAATATTCAAATGACGTCCGCATTCCACAAGTTTTGGCGCCATTATACACATGGAACAGTCATTTGTCGGGAATGTCTTGTCAAGCTGCGCCATGACCCCGCCGATAGCAGACTTCTTCTCTGCCATGTACACGAAAAATCCGGAGTCTGCCAGGTCCAAAGCTGCTTGCATACCCCCGATACCGCCTCCTATAACAAGGACCGCGCCAACTGTCTTGCGTCCGGAGCCTTTTTCAGCCTGCACCATATCTCGCGCCCCTCTTAACACCATTCGTCTTACCTTTTACCTCTCGCGTTTCAACTCAGCATACAGTCGTCCATGTCTCGGAAACTCATCTTAAAGAGACATCTTGAAGAGATACATCTTGACACTGCCCGTCCTATATCTCATCCTTGGCTTGTGTGTATCTTGGAGAGACATACCGTGGAGTGCGCCCTAAAATATCATGAAGCTCAACAAATCCATACCTCTTAAGGTAAGCGGTATGTTCCAAAACCGTCCGAGCCGGCAATTTTAGTGCTTCCGCCATGTCTTTCACTGACATAGGACCTGCCTCAGTAAGCAGTTCTATAGCAGCTCTAATGCTCTCTTCAGCGATAACCGTCCGCATGAGATCACGGAGTCTCTCACCTGAAAGCTGTTCTTCATAGACGTTTTTGTCATCAAGCAATGCTTTCTGCCTTCCTACAAGCCACCTGAATTTCTCTGTCCCTGTGACCCGCATCCCAACCCGGACACGCCAAATGAAATCCTGCCGGGATAGTTCTTCCCGTGATTCTTCGTGACCGGCAGGGCCTATTCTTTTCACCTGTGACACGAACTCTGCCACGAGTTCCGCAAATCTCGCGCCTTCAGCTGCAGATACCCAGTCTAAACAAAGCCTTCCCTTGTCAATCCCCAAATGCTCAAGTACCATCCAGACACAGTGAACTCGCTGCTCTGCTTGGTAATTGCCGGATAAGTAATGACAGTCAGCGGGATGGCATCCTAAAACCATAACGCCGTCTGCGCCTCTGAGGAAGGGTTCAAGCATAAGTTCCGGATCCACCCGCCCGGAACACATGACTCTGATAACGCGGAGGTTAGTAGGATACGACAATCTGGATGTGCCTGCAAGATCCGCGCCTGCATAAGAACACCAGTTACACAAGAAGCCAACTATACTAGGCTCAAAGGCCGCCCGGATCACCTAGACCACCCCCAGAATGGCCTTTGCCTGGGCAGCAAGTTGACTGTCTGTATAGTGTTTCATAGTGATTGCTTTCGTAGAGCAGGAAGCGCCGCACACGCCGCAGCCTTTGCAAGCAACCTCAATAGATTTCGCTTTGGGACCCTTATCAGTAAGCTCCACCTTTATGGCGCCGTACGGACAGAGTATTTCACAGAGTTTGCACCCAATACAGAGCGCTTCATCTATCACCGGGCCAAGCGGGTCTATCTCAATGCTGTCTTTGGAGCAAGTCACCGCGGCCGCCGCTGCAGCAGCC
>DIQZ01000082.1:0-1881 GCA_002424305.1 Firmicutes bacterium UBA5449 | reverse complement strand
CTCCACCTTTATGGCGCCGTACGGGCAGAGTGTTTCACAGAGTTTACACCCAATACACAGCGCTTCATCTATCACCGGGCCAAGCGGGTCTATTTCAATGCTGTCCTTGGAGCAGGTAACCGCGGCCGCCGCTGCAGCAGCCCCTGCCTGGGCCACACTGTCCGGGATATCTTTAGGGAATTGCACGCATCCTGCAAGATAAATCCCGTCAATTGCGGTCTCAGCAGGACGCAACTTAGGATGCCCCTCCATCAGGAATCCGTCCTCACTACGGGATAAGTTCATTCTCTGAGCAAACTCCACAAGTCCCAGAGGAGGCGTAAGCCCTTGGGCCAGCACTACCATGTCGAAGTCAAGGTCGAGGATACATCCGGAATCAAGGTCCTCCGAAACAATCCTAAGGGAACCGTCTTCTCTCTCTTCGATTTCTCCCGGCCTGCCCCGCAAAAATACGATACCTTCATGCCTACCGCGTTGATAGAACTCTTCAAACCCTTTCCCTGCAGTCCTCATGTCAATGTAATAGACGTAGACTTCAGCATCAGGATGTCTTTCCTTTACCATGAATGCCTGTTTTGCAGTAATCATACAGCATACTCTGGAGCAATAGGCCCCAGGACCTGCAGCCCGGTCGTAGGCTCCCGACCCGGAACCAAGCCTGCCTTCGGCCCCTCCGGCCCCATCCGTCGCTTGGTTACGAGACCCGACACACTGTATGAACGCAACCCGCCTTGGGATCTTTTGGTCTCCGGGCCTCTTTAACTTCCCATAGGTGGGCCCGTCAGCGCAGATTATCCTCTCAAAGTCAAGGCTGGTTATGACATTGGGAAATCTGCCGTACCCATACTGAGGCATACCCCGTGGGTCATAAACCTCAAAACCCGTGGCGACAATGATTGCCCCTACCTCAATTGTCTCAACCCTGGGAGTTTGGTCAAATTCGACAGCCCCCCGTTCACAAACTACCTGGCATATCTTGCACTTACCTTGCGTAAGGTATCTGCAATTCTGCTCATCAATTACGTAGGCAGGAGGAATCGCTTGTGGGAAAGGGATATAGATTGCCTTGCGCGTTCCCATGTTACGATTGAATTCATCCCGGATCTGAACAGGACATTTCGCTACACAGTCGCCGCATCCGACGCACTTATCCTCATTTACGTAGCGGGGTTTTCTTCTTACTTGGACTCGGAAATCCCCTACCTGCCCTTCAACCTTCTCCACCTCAGAGTAGCTCAAGATCGTAATATTCTCACATTCAGCAACCTCTACCATCTTAGGTGAGAGGATACACAAACTACAGTCGAGAGTAGGGAAAGTCTTATCCAGCATGGCCATGTGACCACCGATGGAAGGCTCTTTCTCCACAAGATAAGTCTTAATACCCATGTTTCCCAGATAGAGGGATGCAGAAATACCTGCAACCCCTCCTCCGATAACCATAACCTCAGGCAGTACGCGCCCTTTTGTTCGCATCAAGGGCTGAAGCAGCCTTGCTCTTGCCACAGATGAACGCACCAGGCCTTTAGCCTTTTCGGTAGCAGCGTCAGGATTATCGTAATGAACCCATGAGCAATGCTCCCTGATATTCGCCATCTCGAGCAAATGAGGATTAAGTCCTGACTTCTCCAACAGTGTTCTAAAGGTCTTCTCATGCAGACGTGGTGAACACGAGGCGATGACTACACGGTTGAGCTTAAATTTCTCAATACTATCGGCAATGCCCTTCTGACCTACTTCACTACACGTGTAGCGGTTATCTTTTACCACTACTACACCTTCCAGAAACCTTGCGCTCTCCCTCACCGCCTCGACGTCCACCACACCTGCAATATTAAGACCGCAATGACAGACATAAACGCCTATTCGCGGCTCTCTTCC
>DIQZ01000036.1 GCA_002424305.1 Firmicutes bacterium UBA5449 | reverse complement strand
AGGTTCCGGTAGACCGAAAGTCAAAGGGGCGGCTTTAAGCTGCCCCTGCTTCATCTCAAGCGTACATCAAGCATACATTTTTCAAATCCGCAACCTCTTGTGCAAAAGAGTGGCACAGACTTAGCCATGTCCGTTGCTACAAGGGTCTAAATCTTCATCATACAGTACATCGTTTATGACAAAACTGCCCAAAATGTGATACAATACCTGCATCGGATACTGGTGTCCCCCTCTGAACTGTGGCACCTTACAGGAGGCAAGATTTTGATATCCAGGTTCTGTCCAAACCTCTATTTTGAATCTCTCTACCAAATCGATCTTTCCCACCTTAAAAGCATCGGTATTAGGGGAATTGTATTTGATATTGATAACACAGTAACAATGTGGGGAAGTGACAAAGTACCTCAGGACACTCTCAAATGGCTTGAAGACACTAAGACTCAAGGTTTTCGTGTGTGCTTGCTTTCAAATAACCGCAAAGCTCGAGTAGACAGTATCTCGTGTATGCTTGATATTCCATCTGCTAAAGGGTTCAAGCCATTTGGTTCGGCGTTTAGATCTGCACTCAGCTTATTGGGTACATCACCTAAAGAGACTGCAATAATCGGTGATCAAATATTTACTGATATCCTCGGAGGAAACCGTGCCGGATTGTATACTATCCTGGTACAACCTCTGTCAACCACTGAGTTTTTTACCACAAGACTCTTCAGGAAATTGGAAAGAATAGTCCTACACAAATTGGCGTGCCGTGGAATGCTCAAACCTTGAGGCTGCGCCCGGAAGAAATGAGTCAATGAATCGAATAAGGAAACGGATAGGACTTGCAAGTTCCTCTATAAAAGGGATAAAGTTACCTATAGAGGACTTAATATCCTCTCCCTGAACCTAACATCAAGGACAGAGTCAAAACTTGAGTCTGGGGACGAAGCAAGGAGGATATGTTTTGTACGCTGAAGTGGTAGTGGACATCCCTTCAGAGAGCGCAAGGCGCATATTTCACTATAGTATTCCAATGGAATTGGAAGGGCGGGTCAAAGTCGGCAGCGCAGTGCTAGTTCCTTTTGGAACAAGAGAGCTCACCGGATATGTGGTAGGCTTCACACAGACTCCTGATGTCGCCCACGTCAAAGACATCCGTGCGCTCTCTGGGGATACTACCCTCTCAGATCAGATGATGGCACTTGCAGCATGGATCAGCAATTACTATGTGTGCTCATTGGGCGAAGCAATTGCTCAAATGTTTCCTACTTCAATCCGTAGAGGCAGGGCGCGAGTAAAAACTGAGTCCATAGTTAAGTTGGCAATACCATACGAAGAGGCTGAGGCGCTAATCGCCTCCATGGAAAATAGGGCTCCGCGTCAGACACAGGCCCTGCGAGCGATTCTTAGCAAAGGCCCGGTAATGAGCCGTCGTCATCTCAATAACGCAGTCGGCTCAACCTCCGGGGCAGTTCGCGCCCTTATTAATAAAGGCATTCTTACAGAAACGCGAAGAGAGGTCTTAAGAAGTCCGCTCAAGAAAATCTCAAAAACTCAAAAGCCGGCGCCTGTATTAACTCCTGAGCAAGATAAGGCAGTTAAAACCATTATTGAAAGTCTGGATCAAGTGTCCCCTAAACCTTTCTTGCTACATGGGGTAACAGCAAGTGGAAAAACAGAAGTCTACATGCGTGTCATTGAAGCTGTTCTTGCCAGGGGTGAATCTGCAATAGTTCTGGTGCCTGAAATATCTCTTACTCCCCAGATGACAAGGAGTTTCTGCCAACGATTCGGACGAAATGTAGCTGTCTTACACAGCAAATTATCTTCGGGAGAACGTTTCGACGAGTGGAGAAGGGCAGAAAGAGGCGACGCCAAAATAGTCGTAGGTGCACGTTCAGCAGTGTTTGCACCTGTACGGAATCTGGGATTCATCGTTGTTGATGAGGAACATGAGAATTCCTACAAGCAAGAAGAGTCTCCCAGATACCACGCGCGTGATGTAGCGTGTGAAAGGGCAAGAATATCCAATGCAGTGTGTGTGCTTGGGTCAGCAACCCCA
Source organism: Firmicutes bacterium UBA5449 (assembly GCA_002424305.1). GTDB lineage: Bacteria > Bacillota > SHA-98 > UBA4971 > UBA4971 > UBA4971. Next base: position 41,137 of record DIQZ01000036.1, on the reverse strand, counting down.
TCGGTGGAATCGTACCATAGAGCCTTACGCGGAGAATACAACCTTCTGGAACTGCCACATAGGGTTGAGATGTGGGAAATGCCCACTGTTGAAGTGGTGGATATGCGAGAAGAACTGGCAGAAGGAAACAGAAGCATGTTCTCCCGCGCTCTTTCTCAGGCCATATCTGATAGCTTAGACCGAGGTGAGCAGGTAATACTGTTCCTCAACAGGCGTGGATATTCTACGTTCGTGTTATGCAGGGAATGTGGCTATTCCATGAGGTGCCCTGAATGTGATGTGGCTCTTACATATCATGCTGCAGGTAGTAGCATTAGGTGCCATTACTGTGATCACGAGGAACCCGTTCCTTTAGTTTGTCCAAGTTGTGGAAGTCGGTATATCAGGTACTTTGGAGCAGGAACCCAAAAAATTGAAGGAGAAGTGAAGCGAGTATTTCCCCGTGCTCGTACAGTCCGGATGGACACAGATACAACTAGACGAAAAGGTGCCCATGAAACAATAGTGGGCAAGTTTAAAAAAGGGGAATACGACATCCTTGTTGGCACTCAAATGGTAGCAAAAGGGCTTGATTTCCCAAATGTAACCTTAGTTGGTGTAATAAGTGCTGATACGTGTCTTAATCTCCCCGACTACAAGGCAGGCGAGAGGACGTTCCAACTCCTTACCCAAGTTGCAGGCAGAGCAGGTAGAGGTGAAAAAGGCGGTCATGTTGTAGTGCAGACTTACTCTCCTGAACATTATGCAATTGAACTGGGAGAAACCTATGATTACAAAGGTTTCTTCGACGAAGAGATCTCATGTCGTAATGAAGGCATGTACCCGCCATTTTCACGCCTCATACTAGTTGTCGTCAGCGGTAAAAATCTTCGCGTTGTGGAAAAGTATTCAACTGCTCTTGTCAGAACACTCCAAGCGAAGGTTAGATCAGTGAAAGAGTGGAAGAGCATTAGAATCTTAGGGCCTGCTCCTTGCGCTTTAGCACGGGTAAGAGGGATGCACAGATGGCAGATTTTACTGAAGGTGGACCCTTGCATAACGCCTCATGACCATAACAAACTCATAGAAGAGATGCTGGAAGCCTGTCCTCCGCCGTCTTATGATATAATAATACAAGTAGACATTGATCCTGAAAGTATGCTTTGATATTCGATAAGGGAGGCAGCGTGTTGATCCTGAAAGTCAGAAAGCACGGCGATCCCGTCCTGAGAATGCGGGCGCTACCTGTAAAAAACATTACTAAAGAAATGCGGGTCCTTGCCGCAAACATGCTGGAGACCATGTACGCTGTTGATGGAGTAGGGCTTGCAGCCAACCAAGTGGGAATTCCGGTGCAGCTTGTTGTTATTGACATTGGAGAAGGTCCTATAACCTTGTTTAATCCTCGCATAGTTCAACACGAGGGCGAGGCGACAGGCAGAGAAGGTTGTCTGTCTGTGCCCGGGCTTACAGGAGAAGTGACAAGATGGGAGAAGGTAGTCGCGGAGGGGATGAGCGGGAACGGCTTGGGTTGTCATAAGCTCGAAGCTGAAGGGCTTCTTGCAAGAGCCTTGCAACATGAGGTCGATCATCTTGATGGCATCCTTTTCATCGATAAAGCTTCAAACATTACAGAAGAACAGGCGGAAGACGACGTATGAAGGTAGTTTTCATGGGGAGTCCGGAATTCGCTGTACCACACCTGAAAGCCCTGCTTGATTCGGGGCATCATGTCCCTTGTGTTTTTACACAACCGGATCGTCCCAGGTCAAGAGGCAGACGTTATCTCCCTACTCCTGTGAAGGTGCTGGCTGAAGAACATGAGATTCCTGTCTATTCGCCTCAAACCCTGAAAAGTCAGGAGGCCCTTGACGTACTGAAGCAAGTTCAGCCTGACGTAATTGTAGTTGTCGCCTATGGATTGCTCATTCCAAAAGAAATCTTAGCGCTTCCTCCTAAAGGGTGTATCAATGTTCACGCATCTTTGCTACCCAAATATCGTGGAGCTGCCCCTATTGAACGGGCGATTATGGCAGGAGAAAAGACTACCGGAATAACCACGATGCACATGGCAGAGGGCTGGGACACAGGCGATATCATTTTACAGGAGAAAGTAGATATTCCTGAGGATATGACCTGTGGTGAACTGAACAGTAAATTGTCACTTAAAGGCAGCCGTCTACTGGTTTCAACCTTAAATCTTATCAAGACCGGTACTGCGCCAAGGATCTCTCAGGACGAAAACCTGGCTACATACGCCGCAAAGCTGGGACGTGACGAATTTCTGATAGACTGGTCAAAACCGGCCTATGTCATACATAACCTGGTTAGGGCAGGGAATCCAAGCCCGGGTGCGTTTACTTATTTTCAAGAAAAGAGATTGAAGGTGTTTCAAGGAAAGGTTTTGCCGGGAGAAGAGAATAACTCTTCTTTTCTTCAAGGCCTAACAGGCGAAATCTGTGCCTTGCGCCCTGAGGGATTGATGGTGAGAACAGGTGAAGGGTACTACCTGATTCAGGAAGTCCAATGTGAGGGAAGTAAGCGATTGGCTATAAGGGACTATCTATGTGGGAACCCTATCGAAGTAGGCGACGTTTTGGATAAGTAGGGCGTGTTTCTCAACCTATTGCATCTTGCTCTACATAAGGGGGCTTTACCAATGTTTTTCTATGACCCGACATATATCCTAATATTACCTGCGTTTCTGTTCGCTATGTGGGCGCAAGCGCGGGTGCAAAAGGCATTTAACTCCTACTCAAGAATACGGGCCAGGAGTGGAGTCACCGGCGCAGAAGTAGCCCGGGACATACTTGGCAGGAGTGGACTTAGCAATGTTAAGATTGAGCAAATTCCTGGCAAGCTTCAGGATCACTATGACCCACGCGTGAAGACTCTCAGGTTATCACCCCAGGTTTATGGAAGCAGCTCACTGGCTGCTTTAGGGGTAGCAGCTCATGAAGCAGGCCATGCCATTCAGCACGATGAAAACTACGTGCCTCTTGCCATAAGGTCTAGTCTTGTTCCTGTTGCGTCTTTTGGTTCCAGGCTTGCCTTTCCGTTGTTTTTGATAGGGTTGATTTTTTCTGAAACGGGCTTGAGCTGGTTAATGACAGTTGGAATCTGGCTTTTTGTCGCAGCAGTTGCGTTTTCCATTGCCACACTCCCGGTGGAATATGATGCCAGTAGAAGGGCTTTAGCATTGCTTGCACAAGGCGGGTATGTTGCCAAAGACGAACTTCCTTACACCAAAGAAGTTTTGAGTGCAGCAGGCATGACTTACCTGGCCTCAACTGCTGTAGCTTTGACTCAACTACTCAGACTATTGGTATTACGAGGGAGCCGACGCGACTAGTTATGATTTGCCCTCAGGAGGCATCTGCCTGAATGGTTAGTCCGAAAAATGCCAGGGAAGCTGCACTCCTGGCATTACTGGAAATTGACACGAAAAATGCCTATGCCCAACAGGCAAGAGACCGTATCCTTGATTCCGGCGATCTCGCAATGCGAGATCGTGCTTTTTGTACCGAACTGATTTACGGTGTCACAAAACATAAAAAGACCTTAGATCACATCATTGAAATCTTCTCAACAAGACCTACCAAGAAGATGGATCCAGTGACAAGGAATGCACTTAGACTTGGCGTATATCAAATTCTCTACCTGGAGGAGATTCCAAGACACGCAGCAGTGAATGAATCGGTTGCCTTGGCAAAAGAGTGGGCACACAGCGGTAGCGCAGGGTTTGTCAACGCCATTCTCAGGTCAATTGCAAGAGAACCCGGCGCGATCAAGTTTCCTGACCCGGTTTCGGAACCTGTCTCTTACATATCATTGAGATATTCTCATCCGGAGTGGTTAGTCTCTAGATGGACCAAGAGGTTTGGAACTGAAGAGACCATAAGACTTTGTCAAGCTAATAATGAGAGAGCTCCTGTAACAATCAGGATCAATACCTTGAAAATAAAAAGAGACATGCTCCTTCACGAACTTACCCATGCAGGCATTGACGCATGCCCGTCTCAATTGGTTGAAGAGGGAATAGAGCTCAAAAACGGAGGCGACCTATTCTGTCACCGCTTATACTCAGACGGCATGTTTCTCGCTCAGGATACAGCATCAATGCTGGTAGCCTATGCACTTTCGCCTCGACCGGATGAGTGTGTGCTGGACTTGGCCGCAGCACCGGGTGGCAAAAGCACTCATATAGCACAGCTCATGGATGATAGAGGCCAAATCATCGCATGCGATGTGCATGAACACAGATTGGATTTGATTAGAGAGAATCTGGAGAGATTGGGAATTTCCTCTGTTAAGGTCATCCACAGTGACAGTCGTTGTTTACCTGCTGAAATCAGGGCTATAGAGTTTGATAAAGTCCTCTTAGATACGCCGTGCTCAGGTACAGGTGTTCTAAGACGACGGGCGGATCTTAGATGGCAGAGAGTGGAACAAGATCTGACACATCTCATAACCCTTCAAAAAGAGCTGTTAGAAGCTGCCGCAGGTCAAGTAAAGCCAGGCGGAGTCTTAGTCTATAGCACCTGTAGTCTTGAGCCTGAGGAAAACTTAGACGTTATATCTGATTTCCTCTCGAACCATCCTGAATTCTCTTTGGATGATATTCAACCTTATCTTCCCAAAGGGTTCAAAATCGCTTTCCCGGAACAAGGAAAACCATATGTGAATACCTATCCTCACATTCATAAAATCGATGGCTTCTTCATCGCTCGAATGAAGCGTCATTTCATTACAGTTTAGCCCACGCTTGTCTCACCTTACAACCACCAACACCACATGAAAAGTTTAAGCAGCATAAAAACAATTAACGCGGGCAGGGTAATGTCGTAACTTACGATTCATGAATCAAGGAGGCGCAAGAAGCAGCCTCCTTGACATTGTAGAGAAACACCATTGCTCATGTTAGCTTATATTGCGTTGGGGGTAGACAAGGTTTGAGAGAGCAGCAGCCGTCGAACAAGAATAAGCGGAGTTTTAGGGTTCAGCTTATCAGGAAATTGATGGTACTTGCGCTGGTTTGTCTTGCTGCCTATTCTCTTACAATAGGTGGGATACCCGGAAGAATTACACTTATAGAAGGAAATGCCAAGGATGTGGAACTGGGTTGGCCTTTTGACTTGCGTCACACCAGTTCAGGCCTTGAGCTTCTGCCGTTCAGCGGTGGAGTAAAACTGGTTCCCCTTGCTCAAGGTGAAACCAGTCTCGAAGTGCGCCTGTGGGATCTAATTCCCATCAAACGAATGGTTGTCAACGTTGTGCCGGAGGTTCGAGTCTATCCCGGAGGACAGTCAATAGGAGTATTGTTGCCTTCCAGGGGAGTCGTAGTAATAGGTCATTACCCTGTAATTGGGTCTGACGGTCGCACGTACTATCCTGCCCGTGAAGCCGGTATTCAGGTCGGAGACGTCATTTCGCGGATTAACGGAGAGGAGATTGAAAGCAAATCCCATGTTGAACGTGTTATAGATCATGTGGGCAGCACAGGTAGACAAGCAGAAATCACTATCTTGCGTAATTCAAGGAAATTTACAGTACGGCTGAAGCCTGTTGCTGTAGATGTTGAGAGACTAACCAACGAGACCCAGATGCTTACAAATAAGAGCGAGACCCACTACAAATTGGGTATATGGGTGCGGGAGAATGCCGCAGGTGTTGGTACCTTATCATTTTACCATCCTAATTCAGGTATTTACTGCGCGTTAGGCCACGTTATTACAGATTCGTCTACCAGTAGGGACATTGATGTAACCAGCGGAATGATAGTCGCCGCTCATATCCTTGGCATTCATCAGGGTAGCCGTGGACAGCCCGGAGAGAAGATTGGCAGTTTCAGCGGAGAGGACGACATAATCGGAACAATAAACCGTAATACGAGATTCGGCATCTTTGGAAAACTCAATACGATTCCGGCTAACCCTTATTTCACAGAACCGATTCCGGTGGCACTTGCAGATGAGGTAATGCCCGGCCCTGCACACCTTTACACAGTCTTACAGGAAGCTGAAATAGAGCGATTTCAAGTAGAGATTCAGCGTGTAACACGACAGACCACCCCTCAAATCAAGGGCCTGGTGGTTCGTATTACTGATCCACGCTTGCTTTCAGTGACCGGTGGTATAGTACAGGGCATGTCAGGCAGTCCCATAATCCAAAACGATAAGCTTGTCGGCGTACTAACTCATGTGTTTGTCTCAGATCAGACAAGGGGATACGGTGTTTTGGCTGAATGGCTTGTGCGAGATGCAGGCTTCATGCTGACTGGAGATGAATACTTAAGCATATGGGAACCGTTGGCATTGTCATTGTATTCTTACTACAGATTAGTTTAAGACTATTGTGTTATTTTCAGGAATCAGGGAGGAGTTCACTATGAGATGGCGAATTCTTACGGCGTCAGGGAAGTTAGCACCGTCTCTTATCTAAGGAACAGCGGATTGGGGTGGTATCATGGGACAAGGCGCTACAAGAGTTCTGATAGTGGACGATAACCATGAATTGTGTGACGTCTTGAAAGGATTCCTTGATTCACAGTCAGATATGTCAGTTGTCGGAGTGGCGTACGATGGTATTGAAGCCTTAAGGAAAATAGCCCAGTTGGAACCGGATGTTGTGGTTCTGGATATTATAATGCCTCACTTAGATGGTATGGGAGTGCTGGAGCGCCTCTCTGAGCAAAACTCAAACCATCGACCGAAATTCGTGATTCTCACTGCATTGGGGCAGGAGCAAATAATACAGCGACTTACTGACATGGGAGCAGATTACTACGTTGTAAAACCATTTGATATTCAGACATTGGCAGATAGGATACGCCAAGTAATATCGTCGCCACAGATAGTCAAGGGAAAACAGATAGAGTACAATCCCCCTGCAAGAGACCTTCATGCAGAGGTAACAAGGCTTATTCATGACATGGGTATTCCGGCAAATATCAGAGGCTACACTTACATCAGAGAAGCCATACTCCTTGTAATAGCTGAGTCTACACTGCTAAACAGTGTTACAAAGGAGCTATATCCGCGAGTTGCTGAGGTGTTTGACACTACAGCAGCGCGGGTGGAGCGAGCTATCAGACATGCGATAGAAATAGCCTGGACACGAGGAAACATTGAACTGTTAAATAAATTATTTGGATACACAGTCAGTAGTGAGAAAGGAAAACCCACGAACTCTGCTTTCATTGCCAGGATAGCAGACAAGATTCGTCTTGATATTAGAGCAAGTTAACATTTCTTGCCCGAAGTTACCCTTATTGTGTGCTTCAGTCAACTCCTGTCTAAATGCGTGCCGGAATGATAAAGCCCGGGATAATACATACTACTTATGAGGAGATAACCCGGGGGTAGCAGCCTGGAAATGGCATCACCAGGGCCTTCAAAGGGTGACTGCATGAAGGTCAAGGGCGTAGCAAGACTAGACAGAAGAACGAAGAACCTTATTTCCCGGATCTATCCGGGGGAAATTGCTGTTTTGGACCACGAAGACATAGATCAGGTGGCTTGCGATGCGCTGATCCAAGCAGGGATTCGAGGAGTCGTAAACGTTAAAGCTTCAATCACAGGCAAGTACAATAATCCTGGCCCGCTTCATCTATGCGATGCCGGGATTTATTTATTGGATCAAGTCGGACCGAAAGTGATGGAAGTAGTCAGAGACGGAGAACTTGTGGAGATTCTCGGCAATACGTTGATGAAAAACGGGGCACCGATTTGCCAAGGAATAATCATAGACAAAGCCGAGGTGCATAAGAAACTGAGAGAGGCAAAAACAGGCCTGGCTGATCGACTTGACGCGTTTGTCCAAAACACCATAGAACATGCCAGACAAGAGATGCCACTTATCCTCAATGATATCAGTTTCCCGCATCTTCATACGAATATCACCAAGAAGCATGCCCTCGTTGTAGTAAGGGGACGAGGCTACAGAGATGATCTCAGAGTGATCATGCCTTACATTGATGAAATGAGACCTGTTGTCATCGCTGTGGACGGAGCTGCAGATACACTTCTGCACTTAGGCATCAGACCGCACGTTATTGTAGGAGACATGGACAGTGTAAGCGACTGGGCGCTTAGACGCGGCTCTGAGCTCTTAGTCCATGTCTACCCCAACGGACAATCTCCCGGGAGAGAGAGATTGCAGCATCTCGGCCTTGAGGCAGTTGAATGCCAGGTTCCGGGGACCAGTGAAGACATGGCCCTTCTACTTGCCTATGAGAAAGGCGCAGAGCTTATTGTGGTTGTGGGAAGTCATTCTTCAATTGAGGATTTTCTTGATAAAGGACGTAAAGGAATGGCAAGTACATTTCTGACCAGATTGAAAATCGGGTCAATCCTCATTGATGCTAAGGGAGTAAGCAAGCTATACAGAAGCAGAGCACACGGAAAGGATATTGCTAAGGTAGCTCTGGCCGGCCTTATCCCACTATCTATAAGCATAGCGGTTTCTCAACCTTTGCGACAGTTTCTTAGGTTGATTATTATGCAACTAAAACTTGCAGCGTGGTTTGTCCGGTGAGAAGCTTGATTAGGAGAGCATACGTCACATGATAGGCCTCAGATACCATATTACTTCAACCGTAGCGATATTCATTGCATTAGGACTGGGGATCTTCTTAGGAAGCGCCATAGTGAAAGACGATACCTTAGCAAGGCATCAGGAATCACTAATTAGCCGAATTGAGTCTGAATTCACTTTGCTTCGAAAAGACCGCGACGCACTCTACGCAAGACTTATGAAAACCGAATCTCTGCTGGAAGATTCTCTCGCATTTGGAGAAAAGTCTCTTACAGGACTCATTTGTGGAAAACTAGAGGATAAGCGTGTAGCCCTGGTAGTGCCAGGACGAGGCCTATCGTATGACGAAGTAAATGCTGTGACCGCGACCCTTCGAAGTGCAGGTGCATCATTGAGTCAGGTAGTCTACATAACAAAGAGACTTGAACCGATCACTTCAGAAGATACCAGAGAACTTGCGGAATTCTGCGGTATCGCGAAGCCTTCTTCTCATGTGGTAGGACAGGCACTGGCTGATTCCATTGCTGTACTGGCTATTCAACGAGGAACCTCATGTTCACCTGCAGTTGATGCCCTCTTGCAGTCTGATTACCTGGAAATAGACCTTTATGAGCAGGCGCAGTGCAATGCAGTGATAATCGCCGGGGGCAGCAATGATCCTGCCCATACTCCGCTCTACACAGATATTCCCATAATCAAGGCCTTTCAAAGACTTAATATGCCTGCTGTACTTGTGGAATCAGGAAGTGTGGATTTTTCGTTTATTACTGAATATGCACATGAGGGTATCCCCACAATAGAACAGGTGGATACCCCGATGGGACGTTTTTCTTTAATCGAACAGCTTGCCAAATCAATTAACGGAGACTAAACGTTTATGAGGATCTCTGTAATTATCCCGGCACACAACGAAACCAAACAAATAGCTTCTACCATAGACGCTTCGATGAAAGCATCTCATAGAATATGCGAAGTGATTGTTGTTGATGACTGTTCCTCAGATGATACGTCTCAAAAGGCACGGGCATCAGGTGCGCTGGTTCTTTCCATGCCACAGAGGGCAGGGAAAGGAGCTGCCCTAATGCGAGGGGCCCTGGAGTCTATTGGAGATATTCTGGTATTTCTCGATGCTGATATTGGCAAGACTGCACTGGAGATTCCTAAACTGATCGAACCTGTTGCAACTGACAAGGCTGATATGACTATCGCACGCTTCTCACGCGCACCTTGCACCCAACCCAAGAGCCCGGGTCTTGTTAAAGCAGCAGCATATTGGGGTGTAAGGCGGTTATGTAAGAGCAGCCTTAGTTCAACTCTTTCAGGACAGCGAGCTGCCAGACGCCATACTTTCGTTGGACTTATGCCTTTCGCGCCGGGTTTCGGAGTAGAAGTCGGCCTCACCATTGACGCATTACGCCAAAACTTACGGATTCTCGAGGTTGACTGCGAAATGACCCACAGGGTTACCGGGAACGATTTAGCAGGTATCTCACATAGGGCGCGTCAATTTTACCACGTTGTTAAGGCTGTCGTCGAAAGGTGTGTCAAGTGACGGTCCACCACCGCTGTGAGTCGAAGCCAACCTTCCACACGGAATATAGGAGAGATTCCCACGGATTTACTTATATGTAGCACAATAGCATTCTTAATTGCAGGGTTCATGAGAAAACCGAGTCTCAGATTGCTAAGCCTTTCCGGACTGGTTCGGGAAAACTATGCAGGCAAACAAATCCCTACCTCAACAGGTGCAACTTATGTTGTCTCTGCCTTCCTTGCTGCCGTAATCACTGTGACTCCGGGTGGATTGACCGGTTATAGAGCTCAGGAAGTTGTTCCATGTCTACTATTAGTGATTGGATCGTCGTTTGTAGGGTTAATCGACGATGTTTTCGGTACTCATGCGGCCAGAGGCTTCATGGGTCACATAAAAGCTCTTGTCGTCAAACGTACAGTTACGACAGGACTTCTTAAGGCTGTAATCGTATGGTTGCTTGCGGCAAGTGCTATTACAGTTACAACAAAAGTAAGATCGCCATTGACACTGGTCTTTGATGCTACTTTGATAAGTCTTGCTGCGAACTTCATCAATCTCCTGGATCTTCAACCTGCACGTTCAGGTAAGGTTTTTTCCATAAGCATAGCGTTGCTTCTGGTATGTGACCATCACTCATGTATCGGAATGGTTCCTGTGGGATTGGCAGGTGCTGTGCTGTCCGGGTTTAATGACGAGCTACATGAAAAATCTATGATAGGAGATGCCGGTTCGAATTCGTTGGGCGCGGCATTGGGTTACTGGGTCGCATTGCGTCTGTCGCCAATTATCAAGGCCTTCATTCTACTCTTCCTTGTAGGAGTCCACATCTACTCAGAACGATATTCTCTTTCAAGAACAATTGACGAAAACTCAGTCCTTCGTTTCATAGACCGATTGGGACGCAGCTAAGAGTCTTGATGGGAAGGAATCTCTCGTCATACATCGAATACCTGGACAGGAGGTAATTGATTATGAGATTTGGGGTGCACGTGAGCAAAGCAGGAGGCCTTAGTGGGGCCTTATCAGATGCGGTTGAGCTTCGCTGTGATACTATTCAGATGTTCGCTCGCAGTCCCAGGAGTCTTAGGCCGGGGAACATCGATAAAGATGAGTCGCTGGCTTTCAAAAAGGGCCTTGCCAAATCAGACATAAGGCCATTGGTTATTCATGCCCCATACCTCCTTAACCTTGCTTCACCCAAGGAGGAAACATATGAGCGTTCCATCCAAGCTCTAGCCCATGAAATTACCCTTTCCAGATGTCTTGACGCAGATTATCTCGTGTTTCATCCAGGCAATCATCTGGGCTCAGGCATAGAGGCCGGCATCAGAAGAATTGCCAAAGCAATTACCGGAGCATGTGACATAGCAGAGTTACCCTGCGATAATACGTTGACACTCCTTCTGGAGATGGTATCAGGGGCAGGAACTGAAGTCGGATGGATGTTTGAACATCAAAAAGAAATAATGGATAGGGCAAATGAAGCACCGCTTGGAGTATGTCTGGATACATGTCACATGTTTGCAGCCGGTTATGATATAGTGACCGGAGAAGGACTTGCCGACACCTTAGATCAGCTTGATAAGATTATCGGATTGTCTCATGTCGGCGTCGTTCACGCCAATGACTCTGTAGGCGATCTGGGGTCACGTCTTGATCGCCATGCACATATCGGAGCAGGCATGATAGGGGATAGAGGATTTCGCGTTATCCTGGGAGACGAAAGGCTTCACGAGTTTCCTTTTATTCTGGAGACACCTAAGAACGATATTGATGATGACAGGCGGAACTTAGCTGCCATTAAGCGTCTTTCTGTGGAAGCGGTGATAAGGTAAGTGACGGAGTTTAATCAAAACCAAATTCAAGATAAAATTAAGGCGGTATTTGAAACTGACGGGCCATTGGCAAATGCATTGCCCGGCTATGAATTTCGAGAATCTCAGCAAGAGATGGCATTTGGGGTATGGCGCAGTTTCTCCACATCCCGTCACGCTCTCATGGAAAGCGGCACTGGTACCGGCAAGTCCATTGCTTACCTTGTTCCTGCTATAATGTGGGCTTGTATGACAGATAAAAAGGTAGTCATATCCACTAACACTATAAATCTTCAAGAGCAGCTTATTCATAAGGATCTCCCTTCTCTTACCGGCTCTCTGGGATGGGAATTCAGGTACTGTCTGGTCAAAGGACGATCTAACTACATATGTCTCAGGAAGCTTGCACTGTTATCAAGTGCAATGGAAGACGACCCTGATAACGACCTCATACTGGATTTTACTGAGTTTATCAGCGAATTAGCCAATGTTCCGACAGGCTCAAGATCTGATTTTGATCTGGAGGTTCCGAGCGCAATATGGGACACTGTTTCGTCAGACTCTATGTCTTGTCTAAGGAACCGATGTCCATGGAGCAAAAGATGCTATTTTCTAAAAGCGCGATCATTAATGGAGGATGCCAATATCTTAGTAACCAACCATCATCTTCTGTTCTCTGATATTGCACTACGTATGATGATGTCTGATAACCCGGGTAGCGGGGTCCTTCCTGAATATGATTATCTCATTTTAGATGAGGCTCATAATATCCCTGACGTGGCTGAAGAGCATCTAGGGTATAGCGCCGGCCTGGCAAACATTCAAAGAGCATGCGGGGAGCTGGTGGCGATTGAAGGTCCTCGTCGCGGAAGGGGAGGACTACTGTTTAATTTAAGGGCTATGGTGTTCACTGCCGAAGCTGAAATTGAAGACAGCATTGTGCAAAGTATTGTATCTTACATCGATTCTTCAATAGAAGCTACTTGGAGAAGCTTTGAAGCATCTGCTTCATTTTTTGAGTCTTTCAGCTTGTTTTTGAGGCATATTTCCACATCTTACCGTGGCGAATGCAATACGGTAAGACTGCGAAAAGACGTCACAGAATTGGCTGAATGGACAAATGTGATTATGCCAAGTGCAGAGAAGGCCATCATAAGGGGTACAGAACTACTCAGGAATCTCAATCAGATCCTAGAGCGCCTGGATATGCTTGAAGGGGAGCTTGCGAGAGACCTTAAATCTTTGCAAGGAGACATTCAAGGAGTGGTAGGCAGGCTGTCTTCGGAAATCACTGCTCTTAGTTTCGTACTGTCCATGGAAGACAGTGAATTCGTCTACTGGAGCACAGGTCATACTTCTGACATTCAACTTATGGCAACACCGCTCCATGTAGCGCCTTACCTACGTGAGTACTTATTTGATACAGTAGAATCTGTGATCCTCACCTCCGCAACAATGACAGTTGGAGGTGATTTTCAATTCTTCAAGCATCAGGTGGGGCTTGCTGAGCAGGTTGATCCGCCTCTGGAGTTCATCTACGACTCGCCTTTCAACTTTCGGGAGCAAGCTTTGCTCATAGTTCCACGAGACCTACCTGATCCACGGAATCCGTTATTCACAGAAGAAGCTGCACGCCTAATCCTTGAAGTTATTCAGGCGTCACGAGGACGTGCATTTGTGCTGTTCACATCTTATGCCATGCTTAATCAGGTTGAAGATAGGATTAGACCTTGTTTGGAAGACTCCGGCATCAGAGTATTCAGGCAGGGTACAATGCCCCGACATCGCATGCTCACATGTTTTCGGGAGGAACCAGGCGCGCTTCTGGGAGCTGATAGTTTTTGGCAAGGAGTAGACGTTCCGGGTGATGCGCTTTCCTGCGTAATTCTTGTCAAGCTTCCTTTTCAAGTCCCCACAAACCCGGTTCACGAGGCAAGAATGGAGGCTCTGAGGAGGCAGAATATAGACGGCTTTCGATCTTACTCCCTTCCTTCCGCTGTAATTAGATTTAGGCAAGGCTTTGGACGTTTGATAAGATCCAGTGAAGACCGCGGCGTTGTTGTGGTTCTTGACAATCGCTTAGTTGCGAAATGGTATGGGCAAGCTTTCTTATCATCTCTTCCCAATGTAAATCTATCTGTGGAAAGTAGCAGACAAGTAGTGGAGTCAGTTCTTGCATGGCTGGACTGACAATGATGAACATGCCTTGAATAGCAGCATATTCCAGTTGTTCTCCTGGAAAGGCCATGCTATAATCCGCTCATGAGTTCGCCTTTTTGAGGCTTAACGTATTTTCCTGACAAGGGAGGCGAAGGCATGAGAAATCAAAAAGTTTGTCTATTTGTACTCAGTTGTTGTTTAGCACTGGTTATGGTGCTCGGTGTAGGTCTTCCGAGTACACAAGAAGACACTGCGAGCGCAGGACAATCCGACTATGAACTACTTGCGAGGGTAATATCAGGAGAATCTCGGGGCGAACCGTATCTAGGTAAAGTTGCAGTTGGCGCTGTAGTTATGAACAGAGTTTACAATCCCAAATTTCCTTCTACAGTCTCCGGCGTGATCTATCAGAACTGGGCATTTACTTCAGTCCACGACGGCCAGATTAACTATCAGCCTGACCGGGATTCGTATAGAGCAGCCGAAGAAGCAATGTCAGGCCGAGATCCTACCTATGGCGCCCTCTATTTCTACAATCCTGCTCGTGTCACATCCTATTGGATTTTCTCAAGACCTGTTACAATCGTCATCGGCAATCACTATTTTGCGAAGTAGCCAGGCATTTCCTGCCTGGCTACTTTTACATCCTCATCTGCATCCCGTCTCCGGATCTTGCATAAGTATTATGGGAAATGCTCTCCTTCAGGGGGACACCGGAGATGCTAATCGTCATTGGACGCAATCGGGCCAGATTGATCTGCATACTAATCGCACTGCTTATTGTGATCGATATGTCTCAAATGCTATTGTTAACAGCAGCCAGGGCAGTCATTGCAACTGTGTCAGGAAGACTTGTTCCTGTTTACTCTGTACTTACGTCAGAGTCGAGAGTGACTTTGACATTTGAAGAGGCGCCCGGGAAAGATATGACCCTGGAAATCTTAGAAGTCCTGGGAGAACACAATGTCAGCGCAACCTTTTTTTTATCCGGAGAGTGGATAGAGCAACATCGGGATTCTGTAAACGGCATTATTCAGGGTGGGCACGAGCTTGGTAACTACACCTACTCCGCTATTCATCCTAACTCTGTACCCAAGGCTGAACTCAAAAGAGAACTGGAAAAGGCTGATAAGCTTATCGAGAAGATGACAGGCAGCTCACCTAAGGCTTTTAGGCCTCCTTATGGTGAATATAGCAATAAAGTCATCGAGGCTTCCAGGGAATTGGACTATGAAACAGTAATATGGAGCATAGATTCCCTGGACTGGCGCGGTACGTCCAATGACGACATGAGAAAAAGAGTCGCCGGAAAACTTCATAAGGGTGCAATCATCCGATTTCATGTAACAGGGAATAACACTTGGAAAGCACTGCCAACGATCATTACTGATATCAGGGAAAAAGGGTTCGATATAGTTCCCCTAAGCCAACTCTTACTCGAAGGAGATTACTACATACATCCCCATACAGGCGAAATGCGACCCATACAAATACCGTCAGCAGGCCGAGGCGAAAGGAGGGGTCTTGCAGATGAAACGAAAGGGCAAACTGGCTCCTAAACGTGAAGGTCGTCTCACCACAATTGTGATTACAAAGGAAACGACGCTTCTTATGGCATTCGCAATTCTAATTTTCGTCTTTACGGCAGTTCTTGTTTCATCCCTCGATGATATCAAGCGGATGGTTTACGGCGCGAAACCCGGAGTGTCTCTGGAAGATCGAATAATCTCAGGATTACTGGCTAATGAGGTGAGACGAGTTGTTGAAGCCATGGCGGAACAAGAACGAACAGCCCCGAAAGATGCCATGTTCTTCAAGGAAACAGGTGAGGTGATAGCGGAGGCACCGGGATTAGATATTGACGTAGAGCTAACTGTAGATCGGGTCATGAAAGCGAAGCCGGGAGATAACGTAGATCTGGCAAGAACAGTGATAGCCCCTGCAATAACCAGACGGCACTTCAATGCGATATACCGTGTTGACACAGCGAGGCAGGTCATGGCAATTGCAGTCAACGTAGCCTGGGGCGAGAATTATCTTCCCCGTCTGCTTGAAATTCTAAGAGAGCATAACATGAAAGCAACGTTCTTCATTGACGGTGAGTGGGCTCAGAAATTCCCTGATCTGGTAAGGTTGCTTAGCGAAGAAGGACATGAGTTGGCAAACCATGGATATCGGCATGCTCATGTAGAAAAAATGAATGAACCCGCAATCAAGCAACTTATTTCAGACAATGAGAAGCTCCTCATCAGCTTCGGAGTCAGGCCAAGTAAACTCTTTGCTCCTCCATATGGTGAGTGTAATCAAACAGTACTTTCTGCAGCTGCATCATTAGGATATGTAACAACAATGTGGACTATTGATACGCTTGACTGGAAAACCGAAGAATATGAGAAAGTGGTAAACCGAGTTACACCTAAGATCGCGCCTGGTGCAATCATCCTGGCTCATCCCACTGAAGTATTTCTTGATGCTCTTCCCAAAATAATAGATGCTTCAAGGAAAGCAGGCTATCGGTTCTTGACGATATCAGACGCATTGGAACTAGATTAGGATTATCAGCGGAAAGCACCGGTAATAGCTTTCCAGTATCGGTTGTCCTCGTACCCCAACTTCCAAATGGCAATGCCGCCGATATCGTGTTTCTCTACAAGGTCGAGCTTAGGCTTGAGGCTCTGGGGGGATTCAAACCATACTACATGGTGAGCGCCGCTCTCTACATATTTGAAAAACGGAGATTTGGCCTTGGAATCCCAGGAAGGGTCAATTCCCATGCGGTTTGCACGATTCATTGCCTGGGTATATGAGAGAGCTACCGCTCTTCCTGTAGCAAGATTCCAATCGTAACCATAAGCAGGCACTCCCATTAGCACTTTGTGCTTGGGAATTTGTGTTATCGCATACTTGATTACTCTCTCCACCCACGGAAAGGATGCTACAGGTCCGGATACACTGCCTTGAGAATGCTCATCATATGTCATTAGCATGACATGGTCACACGCTTTTCCCAGGGCATAGTAGTCGAATGCACCAACCCAGGTTTGACCTGCATGGTCTTGAGTTTTCGCAGGCACAGACATGGTGACCAGATATCCACGTGGCCTCAGGCGGGCACTTAGTTCCTCCATGAAGGCGGTAAGGTTCTTGCGGTCTTTTGGATTAACGTTCTCAAGATCTACATTAACCCCATCGTAGCCTTGTTCTTCTACGATCTTGAGGATATCCGAAATTGCCTTGGCTCTCGAATTATAGCTTTGAAGCAACGCGTGGGCACGTTTTTCATCAAATCCTCCCTGCACCAGGTTATGTACAAGTGCCAGAGTCTGAATGCTTTCGGACTTGGCGACTTTCATTGCCATTTCGCTGGTTTCGCCTGATACCCTTCCGTGTTGATCTACAGGGTGTAGGAAGATAGCGATACAATCAAGAGAATCTTTGTTAGGCAGAAGAGACCCGTAGGATGTTGGATCCCCACGGTAATCCTCTGTATAGTAGCCAACTATTTTTCGCATGCCAACATTTATTTCCGGTCTTCTTGGGGTAATATTAGATTTAGGATCCCTTTTTTCTATGGGGTTTACGGTGACAAGGGTAGGGCTTTCAAGAAGAAAGTCAGCCATCCATCCGGTTTGCCCGCTTGGGAGCCTGACCTGATACCAGTCGTCCAAAGAAGCAATGATGGTTACCTTTGCACCGGAGGGCAGTCTCTGTATTGTCGGAAACTCTGTTCCCGGTCCTTTACGGACTCTCGAGAGCTCTTTGACAGTGGCTTCAGCATCGCCGACAGCCACAACAGGAGTCTTGCTTTCCGTCTGTTGTGGAGCAGTCTCCTCATATGTGCCTACCGGCGTTGGTGTGACAGCATTTTCGGGTTTATGACTATTAGCTGAGAAAGCGTAGAGCAAAATAGTCAAGACTGTTGCAGCAATTTTTGGGTCCAAGACAGGGGCTCTCCTCCTTATTGCGCGTCCCTTAGCCTGGGATGCATATGAGATGGTACATGCAAATTCTACTCCTAACGGGCAGTTCCTCTATGCAAGTTTAGGATATGCAGGTTGAATGTGGGGCAGGGGAGAATCCTTGTCATTTAGTGGCGAAATAAAAAAGGATTCAGGCTTATATGGGCGAATTCTTATGTGCATGTAGATGAGAAACGAAGGATGTCTGGAAGTGACACAGTGGAATCATACAGAAAGACGGCTCTCCCCGGCGGTGTACGAATAGTAACTGAGGAAATGCCCCACGTACGGTCTTGTGCAGTCGGCCTATGGTTGAATGCGGGATCGCGCTGGGAAAGTCCGAAGCTGAACGGGGTTTCTCACTTTATTGAGCATTTGGTTTTCAAAGGTACTATGAATCGTACAGCCAAGCAAATTGCAGAAGAAATAGACGATGTCGGCGGACATTTGAATGCCGTGACCGCGAGAGACTATACATGCTATTTTGCTAAGGTGCCTGATAAGCATGTACGCTTTGCTATAGACATCATCTGTGATATTGTTTGTCGTCCTATGCTGAGAGAGAGCGACATAGAAAAGGAAAAGGGTGTTATAGCAGAAGAGATTTCTATGTATGAGGATTCCCCTGAAGAGATCGTCCATGATTTGCTTGCATCTACAGCCTGGGGCCACAACAGTCTTGGGTTGCCGATTCTCGGTTCTGACAAAACCATGGGGAACCTGACGAGAAATGATATTGTCACGTACATGTCCGGAAACTACCTTTTGGAGGGCACCGTTATATCAGTGGCCGGCAATATTAAGCACGACGAGGTTGTGGAAGAAGTAAGTAAACACCTTAACCTCTCTAAGATACCGATGACATCTTGTACTACTCCCGCATGGAAACCCGGGACATTTGCTTTTCGTTCTAAGTCTATAGAACAAGCGCATCTATGCATCGGATATGAATCCTTTGGTAGGCGTCACCCTGATAGGTTCGGACTTTATATCCTTGACGTTGCAGTTGGAGGCGGATTGAGTTCAAGGCTTTTCCAGAAGCTTAGAGAAGATCAAGGTCTTGTCTATTCTACATACTCCTATGCAGCGCTCTACGAGGACACCGGCGCGTTTGTTGTATATGCAGGAACCAGTGTGGAGAACATCCAACTTGTAAAGGATCTAATCTTAGAAGAGCTTGGCGATATTTGTAGTAATGGTCTAAAGTGGGAAGAATACAACCGCGGTAAAGAGCAACTGAAAAATGGTTTGGCACTGAATCTCGAGACCACTAACAGCAGAATGAGCAGACTAGGAAGGCTGGAATTAGCAGGTGAGCCACTACGCACACCGGATGAGGCCGGTAAAATCATTGACAATGTGACTTATGATGATGTGAGCCGAATTGCCGGTGAGCTTTTGAGTCGTGAGTTACCCGTCATAGCAGTAGCAGGCCCACGCAAGACTAGATCGTTCCTTGTTCGGAGGGAGCAATATTATGCAGAACCTAGAGAGGAGACTGCAGACACTTCGGGTAGCTATCGAGGATTTACGCGGCGAGCTACACTCAACGATAGCCCGATCACAAGGGAGACTTGATAGCAATGAGACTTATGATATCAGTGAAAGCCTTGACGAACTGGTGGCTGAATATCTTCGTCTAAAGGAGAAGTGGGATTGCGCATATGAGCCTTGCTATTTAGTCAAACTAAAGCCGAACCCTATTAATAAGGAGGAGGCAAGATAGATGGCAAGTATCATAGGCACCTTCAGCAGACGTGATGAAGCAGAGAAAGCGGCTCGCGAGCTGAAAACCAAGGGCTTTGGTGATGACAAGGTATCAATTGTTGCCAAAGAAGAACACGGACGCAGTGGCGATCGAGGCGAAGGCGGACTTAAAATGGGCAGAGACATGGATGTCTCAGGCGGCACAGCTACCGGGGGCGCCATTGGAGGAACTGCCGGAATTCTAGCGGGGCTCGGAGCTCTTGCAATACCCGGAATCGGCCCAATCGTAGCTATTGGGCCCTTAGCAGCGGGTCTCACCGGGGCTGTGGCAGGTGGACTTGTCGGTGGTCTTGTGGACTTAGGAATTCCGGAAGATCGAAGCAAGTTCTATGAAGGCAAGGTTAAGGAAGGAAAGATCCTAGCTGTAGTTAAGGCTGACGACAGTAAGGTGAACGACGTTAGAGAGGTATACAGTAAATTTGGGGCTTCTGACATAGAAATTCACTAAATCACACAGTCAGACGGAATTTCCGAACCTATAGTGCAGTCTCAACAGACATAACCGCTGTAGAATGGTGTTTGGATATTACCCGTCTACAGCGGTTCCTGCTTTACCGGGATACACTTTGACTTGACGTGCTTTCCCGTACGCCAAAAGGGCCGGTAGAATTTGCAGCGACCTAACCAGGCTATTAGAAATAGAAGGAATCAGAAACCGGAAGGATAAGTGAACTACGATAGGCGTATGCCAAATAGGGGGTTTAGGAATCCATGAAAATTAAAACAATCGTAACAGGTGCAGCAGGACGCATGGGAAGACAGGTCGTGTCAGCCCTTCAACAACAACCAGATATACAGATGGTCGGAGGAGTTGATTTACAGAAACAGGATATCACTGTCAGCTCCGGTCAGACTGACAGCATACTTAAGATAACGACAGACCTTTCCGCCCTAATAGTAAAGACTCGCCCAAATGTTCTAGTAGATTTTACACACCCGTCAAGTGTCATGGATAATGTGAGATGCGCTCTTCGCAGTGGAGTTAGGTGTGTTGTAGGAACCACCGGCCTCACAGCTTCTGACTTGGAAGAAATACGAAGCCTCTGCGAGATGAAGAAGACAGGCGCGGTAATTGCCCCTAATTTTGCTGTTGGCGCTGTCCTTCTAATGAAATTTGCCCAGATAGCTTCCAGGTACTTTGATAATGCCGAGATTATTGAAATGCATCACGACAAGAAGGTAGACGCTCCTTCCGGAACTGCCATCAAGACTGCTGAGTTCATGAGGCAGCCGGACCCTTCATTGCAAGAAGAAATAGCAGCGAGCCTCGAATCACAGCCTGCAAGGGGTGAACCTGTAGAAGGTACCAGGGTACACAGTGTGAGGCTTCCCGGTCTTGTAGCTCACCACGAAGTTATTTTCGGAGCACCTGGGCAGACTCTGACAATACGTCATGATTCTCTTTCAAGAGACTCATTCATGCCCGGCATAATTCTGGCGGTCAGGGAAGTAATGAATCTTGATAAAGCGGTTTTCGGTCTTGATTGCCTGCTTGATATATAAGTAAGTCTTTCCTACGTAAGGATAAAACAGGCACCGCCTCCCCTAAAGACTCATATAGTACCCATAGCTATTTGCGGTCAGGGGAGGGACTGGGATGAAAGAGGGCCTCAAGGGACTCATCATTTGTGTGCTTGGAGGAGACTTTCGCGAAATTGAACTGATCCATGAATTCCTCGCAGAAGGGGCCCAGGTGAAAGTAGTAGGATACCCACCCCTTAATGAGCTTGAAGGGACCATTAGGGAGACCGGTGTGTACCAAGGGATTCGTGAAGCCTCCGTAATAGTCGTAGGAATGGGCGGCTTAGATGTCGGAGGTAAGGTGAGAACGCTTGACCCGGAATCCAATATCGCACTAACTGAGGAGCTTCTCGAGCTTATTCCGGTCGGTGTGCCACTTCTTGTCGGCACTGCGAGACCCAGGCTTCGTGAATTTGCTTTAAAACATAATGTAAACCTTGTGGAAGTTGCAGAAGATGAGGAAATCGCCATACGAAACTCAATCCCTACAGCAGAAGGCGCAATCCAGATCGCAATGGAAGAGATGCCTATCACAATTCATCGATGCAATGCTGTTGTAATAGGGTTTGGACGAGTAGGAATAACCATGGCGCGTGTGCTGCTTTCGCTCGGTGCCAACACTATCGTGTGTGCCAGGAGTCTCCCGCAGCTTGCAAGGGCTCAAGAAATGCGTGCCTCAATCATGCATATCACATCTCTTGCCAGGGCTTGCGCAAATGCTGACGTGGTTTTCAATACAGTTCCTGCAATAGTCTTGACTGAGCAAATACTTGAAAACATGCGCCCGGGTTCGCTCATAATAGATTTGGCGTCATCACCGGGGGGAACTGATTTTGAAGCTGCAGAGAGGCTGGGCATCAAGGCTATCCTCGCTCTGGGACTACCGGGGAAAGTCGCTCCAAAGACTGCAGGCAAGATTTTGGCTGATTCTGTCCCTCAGCTCATAAGACGGGAACTCAGTCGCCTCCGCTGACCAGCAGGTTTCTTAGCATCGGATGGAGGTGGAATCCATGCGGCTTGCTGGCAAGAAGATTGGCGTGGCTATGACAGGATCGTTTTGCACTATTCCTGATATCTTACCTGAAATCGAGAAACTTGTTGCAGAAGGCGCAGATGTGTATCCTATACTTTCCGAGAAAGTCGCTAAAGAGAATACGAGATTCGGAAAGGCTGCTGATATCGCGTGTACACTTGAACGCATAACCGGGAGGGAACCCATTTTGACCATTGCCGAAGTGGAGCCTTTAGGACCGGCAAGAGTTTTGGATGCCTTGGTAATAGCGCCATGCACCGGAAATACTTTAGCTAAATTGGTGTGTGGCATCACAGACAGCCCGGTTCTTATGGCAGCCAAATCTACCCTACGCAACCTGAGGCCTGTCATTATTGGGATTTCCACAAATGACGGCCTTTCAGCAAATGCAAAGAACCTAGGTGCTGTTTTGAATACCAAACACATGTACATGATTCCTTTCGGACAGGATGCACCTTTAAAAAAACCATGTTCACTCATGAGTGACATGCGGCTGATTGTAGACACACTAATCGCTGCATTTGAAGGGAAACAGGTACAGCCTATCCTTGTTGACAGGAAGTGATAGGCGATATATGCTAACATAAAATGATTGGCACAAATGGTATAGTGAGGGGAGAAGTATGAGAAGACTTAGAGTAGCAATAGTAGGCGCTACCGGAGTTGTAGGGCAGGAACTTCTAAAGATTCTGGATGAAAGGAACTTTCCCATCGACAAACTGACTCTTCTTGCGTCAGCAAGGTCAGAAGGGAAGCCTGTAGAATTCGGAGGGGAAGTTCTGCGTGTAGGAACGGTTTCTGAAAATTCTATTGCCGGGCACGACATAGCGTTTTTTGCGGCCGGAGCATCCGTTTCCCGGGAACTTGCACATGCGGCAGCTAACAATGGCACCTTGGTGATTGACAACAGCAGCGCATTTCGTATGGATCCGGAGGTTCCTCTTGTAATTCCTGAGGTCAACCCGGCAGACATCTTGAAACATTCAGGAATCATCGCAAATCCTAACTGTACTACGACTATCATGGTAATGGCACTAAAACCTATTGATGACGCCGCCACCATTAAGCGGGCGGTTGTGTCCACATACCAAGCTGTATCCGGTGCGGGAGCAAAGGCCATGAATGCTTTGTTCCGAGAGGCTAAGGCATATCTTGCCGGAGAGGCGGTTGTGCCTGAAGTCCTTCCTTCTGCCTCTGCCCCGAAGCATTATCAGATTGCATTTAACGTAATTCCACAGGTGGATGTGTTCCAAGACATGATGTACTCAAAAGAAGAATGGAAGACAGTTCACGAAACCGCCAAGATCATGGGACGAACATTTGGAATCACAGCCACTACTGTTCGTGTCCCGGTAGAACGATCACACTCAATATCCCTCAATCTGGAAACTAAGCAAAAGCTTACTCGACAACAAGCACTGGAGATTTTGTCAAAAGCCCCCGGGATTCAGGTAATAGATGACCCTAACGAGATGTTGTACCCAATGCCTCTCCTAGCTTCAGGAACAGATCTGGTGCAAGTTGGCCGTATACGGGAAGACAACTCAATTCCCAGCGGATTGAATCTATGGGTTGTAGGTGACCAGCTTCGTAAAGGCGCAGCACTAAATGGAGTTCAGATAGCAGAGAAGGCTTTGGAACTTGGATGTCTCCCGAGGTGAGCATGATGAAAGTGATAATTCAAAAATTCGGAGGGACATCTGTAGGTACTCGAGATCAGAGGGAGAGGGCTGCCCGCAAAGTGCTGGAGGCACAGGCTAATGGTTACTCGCCTGTTGTTGTAGTGTCTGCCATGGGCCGGATGGGTGAGCCGTACGCCACTGACACGCTACTGGGACTTATGGAGAGTGTAGGTGATGATGCGGATCCTAGAGAGCAAGACTTGCTTATGTCCTGCGGGGAGATAATCTCGGCTGTCATCATGACTCAAACACTCAAAGCAATGGGTTGCCCGGCTGTAGGTCTGACAGGAGGGCAAGCAGGTATCATAACCGATGAGAGTTTCGGAAACACGAGGATACTGGAAGTGCACCCCGGACGGGTAGTGGATTGTCTTGGTAAAGGCCAGGTAGTAGTAGTTGCCGGATTTCAAGGCATTAGCAAGAACGGTGAAGTTACAACACTGGGACGGGGAGGCAGTGACACAACTGCAGCAGCTCTCGGTGTCGCACTTGACGCAGAAGCAGTTGAAATATATACAGATGTGGAAGGCGTAATGACTGCTGATCCCAAAATGGTGCCGGAAGCCAAACCACTTAAGATTGTTTCCTATTCTGAAATTGTGGAAATGGCTCATCTGGGAGCTAAGGTGGTTCACCCAAGGGCAGTGGAAATTGCCATGGAGGGTGGAATCCCCATAAGGATCAGGAATACGTTCTCTGATGCACCCGGCACTCTCGTATGTGATAGCAGTATGGTCTCAGACAAGACCATTATTCAATCTGATAGAGTCGCAAGGGGTGTAGCCCACCTCATGAATATCACGCAAGTAAGATTGGACTTGCGCGCCGATGTTAATGAATCCGGTATCCTAAGTCAAGTATTTAGAGCCTTAGCAGATGCAAGAATAAGTGTAGACTTAATAAGTGTGCTCCCTACAACTATCTGCTTTACGATAAGTGACAGTGTAGTGGATGAAGCCATTTGTGTATTTGAATCCCTGGGCTTAAAACAGGAAGAGATAAGAATAACTCCGGGATGTGCCAAGGTATCTGTAGTAGGCGCCGGGATGAGAGGAGTTCCAGGGGTCATGGCTAAAGTTGTAGAAACTTTAGCAGATGCAGGTGTGAGTATTTATCAGACCTCTGACTCGCATGCGAGTATATCATGTCTGGTAATGAAAGAAGATGTCTTGAAAGCACTCCGGGGTCTCCACACCGCGTTTGGCCTGGGTGTCTAAACTGTTTAAACAGCAACATCATGTTATGGAGGGATATTGGTATGACTGATTTCGGTAGAGTCATGACTGCAATGGTGACTCCTTTTAAGCCCAACCTTAAGGTTGATTATGACAGAGTCGGTGAACTCGCTAAATTACTTGTCGAGACAGGTTCAGACAGTCTTGTAGTATCGGGCACAACAGGGGAGTCTCCTACATTATCTTTCGAGGAGAAATTGGACTTATTTCGAGTAGTCCTGGATGCAGTAGGGGATAAGGCTAATATCATTGCAGGGACAGGTGGTAATTCAACGGAATCAAGTATCGAACTTACCCGTTCGGCTGAAGAGATAGGCGTACACGGTATCATGCTTGTAGTGCCGTACTATAACAAACCCCCTCAAGAAGGTCTCATCGCCCACTTCACGGCAATCGCAGACGCTACCGACTTACCGATTATTCTCTATAACATACCGGGTAGAACCGGCATTAACATGACACCTGACACCATAGAAACCCTGTCACGCATCGAAAACATCGCAGGCGTAAAAGAAGCCAGCGGTAACTTAGAGCAAGTAACAGACATACGTAGACGTACACCCCCTTCATTTAAGATTTACAGTGGTGATGATACGTTGACATTACCCATAATGGCTGTGGGTGGTGAGGGTATCATAAGTGTCGCATCACACGTAGCAGGCAGAGAGATCAAACAGATGATTGACGCTTTTCAACAGGGCAATGTAAAGATGGCAGCTGAGCTCAACTGCAAGTTGTTCCCTCTCTTTAGAGCGCTGTTTGTCACCACCAACCCTATTCCTGTAAAGCTTGCGCTCAGGCTCAAAGGTTTCGATGTGGGTGGAGTGAGACCCCCAATGGTTGAAGCAGGGGAGAGGGAAGCCGGCATTGTTGAGAAAGCCTTAACAGACATGGGCTTGATATCGTAGGAAGTGCCGACGCTGTTGAAATTAGTCATGAGTGGGTTATGATGAGCCATATTGAGAATTGAGATGTTGCAGTACTTGTGATAGAATTAGTTATTGTATTGTAGAGGCTTTGACACCCCCTGCTGCCATGCAGGGGGGTTCTGGTACATAGGTCAATATCATAGAAAGATGGTGATGTGAAATACGTGAGTAGAAGTAAGAACAAGAATAAGAACAAGAACAAGAACAAGAAGTTGTCTATTATCCCCTTAGGCGGGGTTGGCGAAATAGGCAAAAACATGACGGTAATTGAGTATGATGGGGAGATCTTGGTAATTGACGCAGGCCTGGCATTTCCCGAGGAGGAAATGCTGGGTATTGACTTTGTTATCCCTGATATCACATACCTTAAGGAAAACAAAGATAAGATTCGAGGCCTTGTTTTGACCCACGGACATGAGGATCATATAGGTGCTCTGCCTTATGTCCTAAAAGAAATCGATTGTGTGGTCTATGGCACGAGACTGACTCTTGGTCTCGTTGAAGGGAAGCTACGGGAACACCGGCTATTATCTGAAGCTTCTCTACGATGTGTACAAGCCGGCGATAAGGTTGACATAGGTCCCTTTACTGTTGAGTTTGTCCGTGTAAGTCACAGCATCGCTGATGTTGTTGCTCTGGCAATTTCAACACCGGTCGGTATCATTGTGCACACAGCAGATTTCAAATTTGATCAAACACCCATTTTTGCTGAAATGCCTGATTTCCGCAAATTTGCAGAGCTTGGCCAAAAAGGTGTTTTGTGTCTCTTATCCGACTCGACGAACGCGGAACGCCCGGGATACACCATGTCAGAAAGGGATGTAGGCGAAGCATTTGAAGAGCAATTCAGCAGGGCTGAACAGCGAATCATAGTAGCCACGTTCGCGTCAAATATCTATAGAATCCAGCAGGTAATCGATGCGTCATGGAAATCCGGCAGAAAAATTGCGGTAATCGGACGCAGTCTGGAAAACACGGTGGAAATTGCATCCAACCTTGGGTATTTGACCATACCTGACAACATGCTGATACCAACCGAGGAGGTAGACAAGGTGCCGGCTGACAGGCTGACTATTATTACCACAGGCACGCAAGGCGAGCCAATGTCGGCCTTGACTCGTATGGCAATGGCTACCCACAGAAGGGTGGGGATTCGCCCCGGGGACACGATTATTATCTCAGCATCCCCCATACCGGGAAATGAGAAGTGCATCGGGAGGACTATCAACCACCTTTTCCGACAGGGCGCTGACGTAATTTATGATAAGTTCTCATGTGTTCATGCTTCAGGACATGCAAGTCAAGAAGAGCTCAAACTCATGATCAACCTGACATGTCCCAAGTATTTTGTGCCTATACACGGCGAATATAGACACTTAGTAAAGCATGTAGAGCTTGCGGAGCAAGTGGCACTACCTAAGGAGAACACGTTTATTCTGGAGAATGGTGATGTCCTTGAGTTCGACGTTTCCGGCCGGGCGAATCGTGCAGGCAACGTAAAAGCAGGACAAGTCCTTGTAGACGGACTTGGAGTGGGGGATGTAGGCAATGTAGTCCTCCGTGACAGAAAAGTATTGGCTCAAGACGGAATAATGGTGGTTGTGGTTACCATAGACAAGCAAACCAGCAAGGTCGTTGCAGGGCCTGATATCGTCTCCAGAGGATTTGTGTATGTGCGGGAATCTGAGGAGCTTATTAAAGAAGCTGAAGCTGAAGTCGGTGAAGTCATATCTAAGTGTATTTCAGACGGAGTTACTGAATGGAATCCAATTAAGAGCAAAATCAGAGAATCCCTTGCTGCGTTCCTCTATCAGAAGATAAGAAGAAGGCCTATGATACTACCTGTCATAATGGAAGTGTAAACCGATATGAGATCATCGGCACGGAAAACGTGATAAGTGTGTCGTATGGGGGGCGTGGTAAGTGGCAAAAGCTCGCAATGCCTGTCTACTGAAACTCGAAGGAGTTTCCAAGACCTATAGGGGAAGCTCAACTAAGGCAGTGGATAATTTGAACCTTGAAGTTAGGTCCGGAGAAATCTTCGGGTTTCTCGGACCTAACGGCGCAGGCAAAACCACTACCATTAAGATGATAGTCGGGCTTCTTATGCCCGATAACGGGCGAATTCTCGTAAACGGCCATGATATAGTCAAAGATCCGGTTTCTGCAAAGAAAAGCATAGGCTTTGTACCTGACGAGCCGAACCTTTACAACAAGCTGACAGGGCTTGAGTATCTAAATCTGGTAGCGGATATTTATGGCGTATCCACAGCTGAGAGGACAAGACGCATAAATGACCTGCTTTCAATGTTCGGCTTAACATCTGAGGTAAGTGACGTAATACAAAGCTACTCCCATGGTATGAAGCAGAAACTGGCGTTGACAGGGGCACTCCTTCACAACCCTCCTCTCTTCATACTTGACGAGCCTATGGTAGGCCTTGATCCCAGATCATCCAGACTCTTCAAGGACCTTATGCGCAAACACTGCGATCAGGGATATGCAGTGTTTTTCTCCACCCACATTCTTGAAGTAGCGGAACGTCTGTGTGATAGAGTAGGCATTATTGACAAGGGACGACTCATTGCTTGTGGTTCATTGGATGAGCTCCGTAAGCTCAGTTGTGAAACCGATGAAAGCCTTGAAGATATTTTCCTTGAATTGACTCTACCGGAGGGGGCGGAATAACATGAGACACCGCCTCATGTCTCTAATTCTGGCACAGCTTAACATGAATTTTGCAATATCCCATTCCAGGTATTACTATATCGAGAAGCGCCAACGGTTATGGGAAGGTGTGCTTATTGTCGTGTCTATCCTTATGGGTGCTGCCGTGTTATCGTTTGGCGTCTTCAAACTGGCTGACGCTTTCTACTCCTCAGCGGCTGTCATCCGTCAGGAAGCACTTACTTTGATTACCGGAATTCTGGCTGCTCAATTCCTAATGCTGATTCTTGGTGTTGCTCTCGTCATATCCGTGTTTTACTTCTCAAGTGATCTTCCTACGTTGATTCCTCTGCCTTTGAAGCCGTGGGAGGTCTTAGCTTCTAAATTCGCCATTATTCTGGCAAACGAGTACCTGGGACTTGCAGTATTCATCATTCCTATTTTTGTGGCCTATGGCATGAGAGCCGATATTGGCTTGATAAGCTATGTGCTTTCCTCAATTATCGTATTTCTCGCACTCCCGGTGATTCCCGTGGCAATCGCCTCGATACTCTCTGTTATCTTAATGAGGATTATAGGCTTCACAAAGCGAAAGGACATGTTGACTACAATCGGAGGTTTCCTCCTTGTGGCCCTGATAATAGGTGTTCAGTTTTATATGCAGACGAAATTGCCTGCCCGCGGTAATGAACAAGAGTTTATGATGCAGTTGCTTTCTCAGGCCAATAGTGTGGTGACACTCGTAGGGAAGCAGTTTCCTCCCGGCATCTGGGCTACTTTGGCCATTTCCGACGCAGGAACTTTCAAAGGCTTCATGAATCTTGGCCTTTTTCTCAGTGTAAGTGCAATAAGCTTAGTTGTGTTCCTGATGGTAGGAAATAGATTCTTCTACCAAGGTGTGGTATTCGGATTTGAAGCCTCAGTTCCAAAGCGTGATATCTCAGATGTGAAGTTGGCAGAACCTCAATTTCCTGAGCGTACTTCCCTGGTAGCCCTAGCAGTGACAGAAATAAAGTTGTTTTCAAGGACTCCCGTATTTGTCCTTAATGGCTTCATTGGCTTTCTAATGTTCCCGATAATGTTCGTTGTCTTATTGCTTATGGGGAATGATCCGGAGGTTGCAGGATTATGGGAATCTCTTGTTGTGATGCCTGAGTTCCATAGTATAGGAGCGCTTATTGTAGGTGCATATTTCTTCGTGCTTACTGCGTTCTCGGGAATACCATTTTCACCCTTTTCAAGGGAAGGTAAGGCAAACATATGGTTTCTCAGATCTCAACCTGTTTCGGGATCCACTGCAGCTATGGGAAAAGCTTTGGGTGCTGAGATTATGATCCTGCTCGGCTCCATTCCCGGGGTGGGAGTTTTTCAATACATAGCCCGGTTACCCGTGTCAAGCCTTGTTATTGGCTTCTACCTTGGTATAGTTTCTTCTTTTGCCTTGTGTATCTGGGGTGTTTTACTGGATATGGCACGTCCTATGCTCAACTGGACAGATCAACAGAAAGCTATCAAATCTAACCTCAATATTCTTATAAGCATGCTCATTAGCACGGCAGTCTTGTTTCTCTTAGGATTCCTTGTCTATACCTTATTCAAAAAAGGATATTCAGGTCTTGTTGCACAAGTTACATCAGGCGCAGTGGTCACTCTCCTTCTGGCATCCGGACTTAGGGTGCTTCGAACTGTCGGGGACAAACTTTGGCGCTCCATAGAACTATGAATCATTTGTCGCCTCTGTCAGCATAATAGTTAGCAGTGCATGTTTTATCCCCACTTGATGCAGACGTAGCGGAGGCGAATGATATGTTTTACCTGTCCGCCGAGAATAGGCTGGATACTAAGACACCCAAAATTAGGATGCCTGAGCAAAGATCTGTTAAGCCTCAAATGAAGGCAGCCGATTCCCCTGAGCTGTCAGAAGAGGAAGCCTTAACCCAATCCATAACTGAGTTCGGAGAAACCCGTGTACCGCCTCAACCTGTCAGTAATGTGCATGTAATGAGTATTATCGGACAGATCGAAGGCCATATTATTCTTCCCCCTCAAAATAAAACTACAAAGTACGAGCATGTTATCCCCCAGCTCGTTGCAGTAGAGCAAAGCCCATCCATAGAAGGATTGCTTGTGGTGCTGAACACAGTCGGAGGAGACGTCGAAGCAGGACTGGCTATAGCTGAAATGCTCGACACTATGTCAAAACCCTCAGTATCGTTGATTCTTGGGGGCGGCCATTCAATTGCGTTACCAATTGCCGTAAGCTGCAAGTATGGGTTCATTGCTTCCACTGCTACTGTAACCATCCATCCGCTTCGACTCTCAGGACTTGTCATAGGTGTGCCTCAAACATATGAGTATCTTGAGAAGATGCAAGATAGGGTAGTCAAGTTTGTGTCAGACCATTCAACGATCACCCAAGACAAGCTCCGTGAACTGATGTTTCGCACAGGAGAACTCGTACGAGATGTCGGCACAGTATTAGTAGGTGTGGACGCAGTCACCCTCGGCCTAATTGACGAAGTAGGTGGCCTTAGCCATGCACTTCAAGCCCTTGATAAGCTCATACAAGAGAAGCGTGGTAACGGGCAAGAGGGCAATTCTATTCCTGAAATTCCATCTGAAGGAGGAGGACATCTACAATGATTCTGTACACAGTCCTCCCCCTTGAAACCGTCCTGGAAGGCTTAGAACAAGAAAGAAGCTTCGTTGATATTCAACTTCAAGGTTTGACTCTGACAGTTGAACCCATCTCCATGGAAGAAGCGGTAATTGTTAGGATAATAAGCACGGATCCACTTCACTATCTCAACCCACAATTTTCGCCCGGCAGAAAAATCCGTCTGTTTAAGGGTTTCTCTTCCGGAATGACCATGCTATAATATGCAAGCAAATGACGGCATATATTGACAGCGAAGCCCTGTTTGACATGGAAACAGACTGAATCCGACAAAGGGCTATTACCACGCGAGGTTATGCCGAATGCTCTCTTCGCTTTGTCGCCTGCTGAGTGGAATGCTGCTTTTCTTTGCCGGTATGGCTCTTTTACGAAAAGGCCTTAAGCGCGGGACAGGGGCCCGAGTAGAAAAAGCACTTAGAAGACTTGCGCATAAGCCCGCCACTGCAGTTTTAGTAGGCGCTCTGGCAACTTGTTCAATGCAGAGTTCAAGTGCTGTAACAGTGATAACCGTCAGTCTCGTAGATTCGGGAGTAATTGATGTTTACCAGGCGTTTTGCATAGTAATGGGTGCAAACCTGGGGACGTGTTTGACAGCATATATTGTTGCGCTGGAA
Source organism: Firmicutes bacterium UBA5449 (assembly GCA_002424305.1). Classification (GTDB taxonomy): domain Bacteria; phylum Bacillota; class SHA-98; order UBA4971; family UBA4971; genus UBA4971. Next base: position 9,031 of record DIQZ01000036.1, on the reverse strand, counting down.
ACGAGAGTTCTTGCTCCGCTTGCGCTGGTTGCAAGCCTTTGTACCTATATCTGCATGAGACAGCGGTTCGGAAGGGATCCGGCTGTTGTTTTCCTTGGCCTTGGATGTATCCTTGGAGGCGTAGAACTCACGGGTTCGGCTTTGACGTGGCTTGGTAGTGTGCCTTGGTTTCTCCATGTTCTGGTTGTGTTTGGACAGATTCCATTCTTTGGCGTGTTGGCAGGTGCCTCATTTACCGGGGTAATTCAAAGTTCAAGTGCTACCACTGCAATACTTGTTGGACTTGTACGTGAAGGTTTGGTAAACTTGAGATCAGCGATTTCTTTGGCGTTAGGAAGTAATATTGGGACGTGTGTGACAACACTTATTATTAGTCTGGCTGCATCGTCAGCCGGTAGACTTACGGCTCAACTCCATCTGGTTTTCAACGTCGTAGGAGTAATTGCAGTACTTCCGGTCTTCAACGGCTTTGTAGCGTTAGTTGAAGTTCTGTCGCCGATAGATCCCGGATATAGACTTGCAAATGCACACACTTTGTTTAACTTAGTGTCCGTCTTAATAGTATTTCCATGGTTCCGACGCTTTGTTGATGTTGTGAAAGGAAGACGCGAATGGATATAGCAAATGCCATTATACTGGCTGTGGTTCAAGGTCTGACAGAGTTTCTCCCTGTGTCGAGCTCAGGACATCTCGTCATTTTCCGTGAGCTTCTTAACGCGCAAGAAGCGCTACTTACATTCGATATTGTGGTACACTTAGGTACATTAGTTGCGGTATTTCTCGTGTTTTGGAACGATGTAAGGGCTTTGGTGAGCGCAGCAGTTGGTATTATCGTTGATATTTTGCATGGCGACGGCATAAAGGCTGCCGTCACCAAAGACGATTATCGCAAGGTGGTATGTTTGATTATCGTTGCGAGTTTCCCTACAGCCATCATGGGAGTAGCCTTCCAGCCGTTTGTTGTCTCGCTTTTTTCCTCAAGACTCGCTGTGGGAATCTCCCTTGTCGCTACAGGAACTGTACTTTGGCTTGGCGAATTCTTCTCTGAAAGTCGGTTCCGATTCTTTGATCTCACTTGGTTGAAAGCTCTGTGCATAGGTGTCGCTCAAGGATTTGCCATAATTCCGGGGTTTTCACGTTCAGGGGCGACAATAAGCGCCGGTCTCTTATTGGGACTCCACCGGGAAGATGCAGCCCGCTTTTCATTTCTCTTGTCCATACCTGTGATTCTCGGCGCAGGAGTTCTGGAGCTGAAAAACCTTGTTACGTCACAATTAACCATGAGCTCATCAGCCCCGTTTGTTCTAGGCTTCATTACCAGCATTGTATCGGGTTACTTAGCAATACGTCTTGTGTTAACAGTTATAAGACAACGAAAACTGACTATGTTTGCAGTTTATACATGGGTTTTGGGAATTATCGTAATCATTTGGTCCCTAATTTAATGCAGCAATATCAGTCGTACACTACGCAGAAGGAGGCACGCTTGTGACAATAACTCCCATAGCTGGAATTATTGGTGGTCTCGGCCTATTCCTCTATGGAATGGTTCAGATGGGCAATGGATTACAGAAGGCCGCCGGTGATAAACTCAGAGGAATTCTCAAAGCGCTCACCAGTAAGACATGGATGGGCGTTCTTGTAGGTGCTCTGGTCACGGCAATTATCCAGAGTTCCGCTGCCACTACAGTCATGTCGGTTAGCTTTGTAAATGCAGGTCTTATGACTCTTACGCAAGCTATTGGCGTAATTATGGGCGCAAATATAGGGACAACCATGACTGCCCAACTGATTGCCTTTAGGCTTTCAGATTTTGCGCTTCCGGCCATAGGCCTGGGAGCCATTATTTTCCTATTTAGCAAGAGAAGAGTCTACAAGTACTTCGGCCAGATTATTCTTGGATTTGGTATTCTTTTTCTTGGCATGATGGTCATGACCGAAGCGATGAAACCTCTCAGCACTAATCCATCCTTGCTTCGATTAGTGGCAATATTAGCAAATCGTCCATTGCTGGGAGTTCTGGCGGGCATTGTCATGACAGTTGTGATTCAAAGCTCCAGCGCGACCATTGGAGTTCTGATGGCTGCTGCATCTCAGGGATTGATCACCTTTGAAGCAGCATTACCGATTCTCTTCGGAGATAACATCGGCACATGTGTCACTGCAATTCTTGCAGGAATCGGGGCAAACCTTTCTGCAAAAAGGACCGCTCTTGCTCATGTCCTTTTCAATGTTTTCGGCACAATCCTCGGACTTGCTTTGCTGCCACTATTTAGCAAATTTGTAATATGGCTGACTCCATTCGGCGGCGTTTCACGCCTATTGGCCAATGCTCATACTTCCTTCAACATTCTCAACACTTTAGTGTGGTTGCCTATGGCAGGTTTGCTCGCCAGGGTCGTGGTTGCTTTGTACCCCGGTGAAGAAGTAATAATCGAGCACGGCCCTAAATACATCGACAAAAGAATGCTAAGAACACCTTCTGCTGCTATTCAGCTTTCCGTAAAAGAGCTTGTGAGAATGGCCAGGATTGCACAAGAGATGGTTAATGATTCAAGCCGTGCCCTCTTGTCCGATTCTCCCGAAAGCTTGGTAAAGACACTGCATGGTCATGAGGAGATAGTAGATGACCTGCAGAACGAAATCATTCTCTACCTGTCGACTCTTATGGCTCAAGGGTCTTTGACTCAACGTCAGTCTACACAGGTGGCAGCGATGTTACATGTTGTAAACGACATTGAACGTGTTGGAGACCATGCCATGAACATATGCAATTTCGCGTCTTACAGGGCGGATGAACGTATTGAGTTTTCAGATGAAGCTAAGAGAGAACTCCTGGATCTCTTTCAGCGCGTGGATGCAATTATGTCTGACGCAGTGAATGCCCTGGAAACAAATGATCCTGCCCTTGCTCAAGATGTGTGGGAAAAAGAGAAGGTTATTGACGATATTGAAGCCGGTCTCCGTGACAATCATTTCAAACGCCTTAATGAGGGAACGTGCATGCCTGCTTCTGCCGTTATCTATATAGAGGTTTTGGACAACCTGGAACGACTGGCTGATCATGCCGTTAACCTTGCTGATGCAGTTGTCGAAAACACTGTTTCCCAGAAAGAGTGACTTCCTTGCATCTCTCCGCAGGTATTGCTTGTATAAACCATGCTTCGCGTAAACGATGCTATCTGTATATATATCATGAAGGAGTTTACGTAGAATGCGTAGAACCTGCTATAGAGGTAAGGGAGGATGCCCCATGGCTAAGGTCACACTGAATAACAGCAAACGCACAAAAGGGATTTTCGGTGTAATCGTTGCTGCTTTGGGAATACTTGCATTAGTATCCCTTTGTGCAGAATTGCGTGGGCCGGTAGGAGCTGCAGGCGCAGCCGGTATGAGGGTAGCCCTTGGCCTGAGATTCATTGCCGGAAGATGGGCATATCTTATTCCAATCACAGTATTGTGTGTGGGTATCGATCTTGCGCTTGGACATGACATGCAAATTGTCCTTCCTCGCCTTTTAGGATCCACGTTCATTGTGGTGGCAACATTGGGCATAGCCGGTTCAGGCATTATAGGAACTACGCTATTTGGCTGGCTTCAATGGGCATGTGGCCTTCTCGGGTCAAGAATCGTGCTTTGGTTTGTTATCGTTGCAGGGATTAGTCTCGTATTCGATATGTCAATCCCATCTCTACTTAAACAGTCAGCCCGTATCCTGGTTTTAGGAGTTCAAGTCTTAACGAATCTCTTCACCAAGCTTCTTGAGATATTGCAGATCATAGCGCGAAAGGTGCTTTTGCCTTTCTTCGAATTTGAGCACGAAGAAAAACAACAAGCAGACACCGGCGAAGAACCGAAAAAGAAAAGGAAAGCCGGTAAGCGTACAGAGCCCAAACCTGTTATCTCCGGCCGGGCAGAGGAGGTCGTCTATGTTCCGGGGAAGAAGGAGTTGCCTGCCCAATCCCAAGGCTATGTCTTGCCCCCCATCACGTTGTTGGGCTACCCTGCAAGACCGGGAAAGCCCAGAAAAGGAGAAGTGCCTGATCGGTCTAGGCTACTACAAGATACCCTCGCGAGCTTTGGTGTAAAAAGCAAAGTTACACAAGTTGATATGGGGCCTGTGGTCACTCGATATGAGCTTACACCGGCTCCCGGTGTAAAAGTGAGCAAAATAATGAGCCTAACGGATGATATTGCCCTGGCTCTGGCATCTACAGGAATTCGCTTGGAAGCACCGATACCCGGGAAGTCTGCCATAGGTATTGAAGTGCCCAACCCGGAAATCTCTGTAGTATTTCTAAGGGAAGTGGTTCAGTCTTCGAAGTTCCAAAACAACCGAAACAAGCTGGCAATAGCTCTTGGCATGGACATAGCCGGAAAACCTGTAGTTGCTGATCTAGATGGCATGCTTCATGTATTAGTTGCAGGAGCCACAGGTTCAGGCAAGAGTGTTTGTCTCAATACTCTTATTGCCAGTCTGCTCTTTAAAGCTACACCTGAAGAAGTCAAGTTCCTCATGATTGACCCAAAGCGCGTTGAACTAAGCGTCTATGACGGTATCCCGCATCTACTTGCTCCGGTCGTGACTGATACGAAAGAAGCAGGGGGATACCTGCGGTGGGTTGCTGAGGAAATGGATAACCGCTACAAATTGCTTGAGCAAACCGGGGTAAGGCATATAGATAAATACAACTCCCTTTGCGTATCAGGTACGCTTTCTGATGAGAACGCCACCCCGTTGCCTTACATAGTAGTAATAATAGATGAGCTTGGGGACTTAATGTTAGTGGCTCAAAAAGAGGTTGAGGACGTAGTCTCTCAACTGGCCTTCATGGCAAGAGCAGCCGGTATTCACCTGGTGGTGGCTACTCAGAGGCCTTCAGCTGATGTTGTTACAGGTATTATTAAGATGAATATTCCTTCGCGGATAGCCTTTGCCGTGCCGTCTCAAGTGGATTCCAGGGTAATTCTGGACGCGGGAGGCGCAGAGAGGCTTCTCGGCAGGGGAGATATGCTGTTCTTCCCTGTAGGCGCACCAAAACCGATTAGGGCACAGGGTGCTTTCATTTCTGATTCCGAAATCGAGTCTATCGTTGACTTTGTCAGAGCACAGGCCGAGCCTACTTATGTTGCTGAAAGCATAGTACGGGAGACCATAAACGGTGAGAGCATTGGTCAAGAAGACCCACTGTTTGAGGATGCAGTCAGACTGATTCTGGAAACAGAAGAAGCCTCCATTTCAAAACTACAGCGCAGATTTAGGATAGGCTATACGCGGGCTGCTCGTATCATTGATTCCATGGAGTTCTTGGGAATAGTAGGTCCGTATGAAGGCAGTAAGCCAAGAAAAGTTCTCATGTCCATGGAACGCTGGGAAGCTTCACAAGACAAAATGTAGATAGTGCTCAGGGTGCGTCAGGAGCAATTTCGGGGGGGTGGATGAAGCTGTGGAAGCGCTCGGCGACCGCCTCAGAAAGGCTCGCAAAGCTAAGGGCTTGACAATTGAAGAATTACATAATGCCACCAAAATACGTGTCGTATATCTTAATGCCATGGAAGAAGGTAAATTTCACGAACTGCCCGGAGACGTATACGTCAGGGGTTTCCTAAGAAATATCGCAAAAGTGACAGGAATAGCAGGTGATGAACTCGTCTTGGAATATGACCGAATTCGCAGGGACTCCCGGATTCAAAAGGCAGAGGTTCATCATGGGGAAAAGGAACCAATTAAAGAGAGAGATAATACAGTCAAAGCTATTCCCATCATTGTAATAATCTTGATAATCGCAGCAGCTCTTATCATCACAATAGGCTTCAGGGGACTAAGAGACAAATCCGATGATAACACGGTAGACGTATTGACCATCGAAAATGACTCCCACAGTATTCCTGAAACAGAAAATGATACAGGAGCAGAAATAAGACATGACGTAGAAGAGGTTCAAGATATTAACAGTGTCCAAGATACGGGTGAGATTGGACTGATTAATAATACCAAAGACAGCCACGAGCTTAGCGTCGTAGTCACTGAGCGATGTTGGGTAAGAGTCATTGCTGACGGGCAGAGACTATTTGAAAGAACGATGCTGCCCGGTGAGATAGCAACCTGGACCGCTAGTCGGGACATTCAAATGAAACTGGGTAACGCAGGCGGTATTGATATTACATGTAATGGTATACATATGGGGCCACCCGGTAAGTCAGGTGACGTTATTGAACTGACGTTCCCAGTTCCTGGTCTATGACAATCTCTCCTTTGGAGAAATCATGATTTTTCGAGATTTATGGCCGAATAATGAAGGAAAATGCAAAGAAACAGCGAATAGCAAGATGCGCAGGGGCTAGGCGATTTGCGCGTAATCAAAGCAACTGCTGTAGAAGGAGGAAGAATTTTGAACAAGACAGATTTGGTAAATAAGGTTACTGATCAGACAGGCGCAAAGAAAAAAGATGTAGATATGATCATAGCAGCAACCCTTGATGCTATAGGAGAGACTTTGGCATCAGGCGAGAAAGTCCAGCTAGTTGGTTTTGGTAGTTTCGAGGTACGGGAACGCGCTGAGCGTATCGGTAGAAATCCCAGGACAAAAGAGGAAATCTTGATTCCTGCATGTAAGGTTCCGGCTTTTAGAGCAGGGAAGACATTAAAGGACAGGGTTGCCGACGCCTAACCGGGAGGCAATACAGGTTTCTCAAAAGAAAGCAGATGGGTTGCCATAATGGCAACCCATCTGCTTTACGGGCATTACTATCAATGCAGTGTAGGACGTGAAGATCTAAGTTTAAAAGAGGCGAGAATTCGTGGTGCCCTATTGAAACCATACTAATAAGAGTAAGAAGGGGGAAAACTGTGGCTGTAGATTTGCATATTCATTCAAACGTATCAGATGGTGTCTACTCCCCAAGGGAACTTGTGGTTATGGCAAGAAACCGAGGGGTCTCTGCGCTGGCCTTAACAGACCATGACAGCGTCAATGGTGTCCCTTCTGCTCTCCTGGCAGGGAAGGAGCTAGGGGCTCTTGTCATTCCCGGAGTAGAACTTTCTACAGATATAGCAGAATCCGAAATTCATATCCTAGGGTTCTGCATTGACATGACTTCTACCTACCTTCATGAAGCCTTACAGATACTCAGGGAAAGACGCATCGTCAGATGCGAAAAAATACTGAAGCGCCTTAGGATAGTGGGTATCGATATCCCCTTGTCATATGTCCTAAGCCTTGGCAAAGAAGGGTTCACCGGAAGAGGCCAGATATTCAAAGCCATGGTCAAGCTGGGTTTCGCAAGACCCGAAAGAAGTTTTGGGGATTTCGGGAAATATCTTGGAAAGACAGGTCTTGCTTATGTGGAACACCAAGGCTTTTCTCCGGAGCAAGCTGTGGAATTCATCAGAGCTTGCTCCGGAGTCCCTGTCTTGGCTCACCCCGGAGCACAAATTCCTCTCTATGTCATAGAAAACCTGATCCACATGGGACTTGAGGGAATTGAAGCCTATCATCCATCCCATAATAAGGAGACTTGTAGGAAGTGGTTGAAATTCGCAAAGAGACACGGCTTAATTGTGACCGGGGGGAGCGATTTTCACAGACCAAACCCTGACGGATCACTCGACCTGGGTGGTATGACTATACCTGATGAAGTTGTTATGGAACTGATTAAGAGATGGCGGAAGACCATGCCTGATAAGCCTACTCCCGCATTTTGAAGGAAATATGCGATATCTGTCGAACTTGGTGTAAGGAATAATAATGCAACTGGAATTGACCGACTTGAAAACGAAGAAGAAAAACCTTATTGCTATCCTCAGTATCATAATGGTGCTGCTTGGCATAGGCTCATGGCGGCTTTTAGACTTTGGTGTCCGGAGTGTCACTCTGTACCAAAGTCCTTACATCGTTCAGCTACAGCCCGGTCCGGGCTCTCAGCCACTTGCGCAACGTCTCATTCTTGTTATTGTGGATGGGTTTGAATCCGAGAGTTTCGAAAACATGCTTGCAGTAAGAGACATGGCCGGTCGCGGGGTTGCAGTGTCTTTCCAAGGAAATCAAGGGCTTAGTCTTGTGCCTGCTTCCACCGTCCTCATGACAGGTGCCTTACCTGAGGTATCCGGAGTAGTCACGAACTGGCATAATACAGACGTTATGATAGATAGTCTTTGGTCCTCAGCTTCGAGAGCCGACCTCAGTACAATAATCATAGGGGATGCGAAATGGAAACCTCTTTTCGGAGATATCGTAACACAAGGCATCTATCATGAGATAGATGACAACCGACCGAATTCAGATATAAACGACTCTATTTTGAAAGATGCTCTCAAAGAGATCAAACAAGGAAAATCTGAGCTGATACTGGTAAGCTTCCTTCCTGAGGGACCCGGTACGAATACTTTAGCAGAAATGAGAACGAAAAGCACTGCCCGGGAGCAAGCTGCTGCAAGTATAGATACCAGGCTAAGCCGGCTAATGGAATCAGTTGATCTTAGTTCTAACGCAGTTTTTGTCACATTAGGCCACTCGCTCTTGACACAGGGCACTTTGGCTGATTATGGGAAGAAGACCCTTGATATTCGCCTGGTTGCTGCAGGGGCAGGCATTGTGACACCGGATAGCCCTCCTGAGACGATCCACTGGATTTCCCGGCGTTTGGTGGATGTTGCACCGACATGCGCCTGCCTCTTAGGTATTTCAATGCCGACTCACTCTCAAGGCGAAGCTATCTTTGATGCGTTGGATGCACCTTCTCATACCCTTTCCGAGATGGCTATCAGACAGACCGCTGCAAGAGCTCGTTTTGCCCCTGAGTACCTAAAGAGCTTAGGCAGACAGGCTGACAATGATTGGTCGTGTTTCAGCATATTCTTGCCTCATAACGATGGAAATTACGAGGAGGCATATGAAGCCGCGCTCGATCTTGATGAAGAAATCTCTCTGACTTTGAGTAAGGCTAGATCCGCTGTGGTAGCCTCCTCAAGATTAGTATCAATTCCCATATTGATTGCAATCGCCGCATTACTTGTGTGCATTCTGGCAAG
>DIQZ01000032.1 GCA_002424305.1 Firmicutes bacterium UBA5449 | reverse complement strand
AACGCCTATTCGCGGCTCTCTTCCAATACTTTGTAGCATGCTGAGCATGCACCGTCCTTATGAAATTTTTGCTATGAAATCTTTGCAAGGAATGCTCTGGGCCTAATTGGATTCTGCATGAGCCCCAGTTCTTCATGACTAATTCCCATTGCAAGCCCTAGGATCTGAGGATAGTAAAGAATAGGTAGGTCGTACTTTGTATCGCGGCTTGCACCAATCTTCCGCTGGTTCGCCCCGTACATTACGGAGCAAAAAGGACAAATGAGGTTAATAGCATCAGCCCCTGCGGCGCTAATATCGTCTAACTTCGCGGCAGCCATAGAAAGTGCTGTCTCTTCATCAACACCAAGGATGGCTCCGCCGCAACAATCTTTCTTAGTCCGGTAGTCAACTGCTACAGCGCCGGTTGCAGCCACAAGTCTATCCAGTGATTCCGGCAGTTCAGGATGATCGAACTTATCATATATTCGGGAGGGTTTCAGGTAGTGGCACCCATAGTGGGATGCGATGCGAAACATATCAAGGGGACGTTTTACAGCCTTCTCAATAGATTTAAGCCCGATATCCTCATAAAGGACACGCACGAAATGCTTCACACGGACCTTGCCTGAATATCGTTTACCCAACATACCCAAGCTTTCACAAGTTGCATCAAGTAAGGCTTCATCCTGGGCAAGTTGCCGGGATACCTCTGTCAACACAGACGTACACGCGCTGCAAAGCGTGCATATGTCAAGCCCTTTCTCCTCGGCGAGTGCAAGGTTCCTGGCTGCCAGAAGAAATGCAGTCTCGTGGTGGACAGATTTCACAGGATATCCGCAACAACTGAATTCAGGGATATCTATAAGCTCAAGTCCTAGTTCCCGGGCTACACGTTTAGCAGATAATTCATAACTTAAGTTTCTTACAGGGACTGTACACCCCAAAAACGCTGCCATCTTCATCGCTTGCCACCCGCCCCACCGAAAAGCAGGTCGATAAGCCCTGTTATTCCGTAGATTTCCGCAACCTCAGGGCACCTCTGAGGAAGCTCCTCAAGGCCCCAATCCGTCCTCTTCTCATTGGCAAGTTCATCGACCTCGTATAGTCGCCCGTATCCTGCGATAAGCTCAGCCTGCGCACGAAAAGCAGGGTGGACATATCCTTCCCTGACAGCGATATTTTTTAAGGCATTCATGACCTCGGGTATCCTAACGTCTTGAGGACACCTCTCGTGACACGTATAGCATGTAGCGCATAGCCAGATGAAATCACTTGAGAGAACCCTCTCCCTCATCCCGAGGATAACCATTCTGATTATCTTGCGAGGGTTATACCTGCTGTCAAGCTCTGCTACTTTGCACCCGGAAGTGCACGTGCCACACTGGAAACAGTACTTGATATTCTCTCCACCGGGTTCCCGTGCAACCTCATACTTGAATTTCGGGTCCAGGACGGTTACGACGGGTATATCCTTCTTCTGGACAGACTCCATTGGAAGAGCCTCCTTCCCGTCAAAAGCAGCAGTTACTTAGCATGTTTTGCAATCTCTTCCTCAAGCCACCCCGCGACTTCTTCTCCTCTGAGAAGGTTGGCTAGTTCATTCGGGTCATCCATCCTAATCTTTAAGACCCAGCCTTCTCCATAAGGATCAGTGTTCAGAAGAGTGGGCTCATCTTCTAACTCTTCATTTATCTCAACAACTTCCCCACTGACTATTGCGTATATCCTACCTACCCACTTCCCCGATTCCACTGACGCGATGGCTTTGCCCTGTGTTACGCTTTTCCCTTCAAAAGGCAGATCTACGGAAACAAAGTCTTTGGCGAGTTTCTGGGCGAAGTCATTGAGCCCGACTGTAACAATGTCACCTTCGACCCTACCCCAACTGTGGTTGCGGTCGTAACACAGTTCATCCGGAAACAGATATCCTTGGATCTCCAAAACTCTGTCACCTCCGAATCATCATACACTTCCATACGAATCGCTAGTCATTTGAATTTTCTACGTTGTCTGCTCAATTTCCTCCTATTAATATGCTAAATCTTTCAATTACTTGCCTATGCCATCATCAGGGAGGCCTATGTCATCGTCAGGAAGTAAGAATACCACACTCTCCTAGGATCCTGTTCTATTTTCAACCACCTGGATCGCTAACCGTGGTAGAGAATAGAGCACCCTTGCAGCTATTGGAATCCCCAAAATACCTTTTGGCCCAATATGGATAAAATTGTCACCATATTTCTTGGACCCTGCCCTATTTTCGACCACCCAAATCCTGATCCGTGCTCGAAAATAGAACACCTTTTTCTAAATCTGCTTGAGTTATTAGGTAGTTGCTCGATAATCGAGCACAGTTTCTAAAAACGTGCTTCAAAAACGAGCACCTTTTCAAAAAGTGTGTAAGAATTTCGAGCAGGCTATGCTGATACTTTCTAAAATATGGGCTTAGTGCTCCAATTTCTACCACCAAAACGAAAAACGTGCTAGAAATTCGAGCACCCCAACCCTCTCGTATGCTCTATTCTCGATCACCTTCAATCATTCTTAGGCTAATTCGTGAAAGTGTGGTTGAAATTGAAGCACTTATACGAAAAGTACGGTCGAAATTCGACCACGTGAAGGGGTTTCACTGCTCGAATATCGACCACCCATAAGCACATCCGAGAACGCATCCGGGGAGTGTGAGAGTGTGAATAATTTATGAAAATGTGCTGCAAATACAAACACCTGAACCCATGGAAGGGCCCGAATGTATTACACCGTATCAGAAAATTAGACCAAGCTGGACGAAATTCGTATGTCAAAAATGATCGAAGAATGAACGAGGAATGATCGAAGAAGAATCGAAGAGGAGCCGCAAAAACGGCTGAGGGTTTATGACATTTTAGCTGCTTTTTCCACTGAGAAGATGTTTTAGGCCATATCCTGCCAGGCCTGAGAAAAGCAAAACCCAGCCAAATCTGGTTAAGTATCGACCTATGAGAGGGGCATCTATCAGGAGCTTTGTGAGACCGAACGACCATGCAATTGCCCAGACAATATCGTTAAGGAAAAGAATTCGGAGTGTGCCGGAGGCGTCGTGTCCGGATGCACCCAGCACCCAAAACACCTGGCTGTAACCTACCCCAACCCAGCGAAGCAAAATGAGAGCAAGATCAAGAGATTTTCCTCGGACCTCTCGGGCTCCGTACGTTCCTTGAGCACCTTGAGCATCTTGTGCATCTTGAGCCTCTTGCACCTCTTCAGTGCTTTGCATATCTTGAGCACCTTGGATACCGCTTAATCTGATACGTGAGACCGTCCTTAACAGGCCGGGATAACGCGTAGCTAGTTTGCTCCAAACAGACGGTCCGATCTGCCGAAAAATTGCATACCCAATAGCATGACCGGTTACAGTGAAGAAACTGACAAACAATCCGGCAAATATCCATGACCAGCCCATAATTTCAGAAGTACTTACAAGAAAACCAAACATGGCCAGCGAAGAGATTGGCACTCCGCCGGCCATGAGGAAGAAACCTACTCCTATCAGCATTACAGCTCTCCACGAACCACTTAACATACTGGTCGAATAGCACCATCGCTTGTTAGCGCACACGCCTTTAGCATGATATTCTTACAAACGTGTAGCATGGCACTTGTCACTGAATATATGAAAACCTCCGCGCTGAATGTAGACAGTCGCTCCCACTCCAGTGTGAATTGCGGCCCTCTTTTCGATCTCTTCACCCACAATATGCCCTGTACTGTGAAGGTTTAATCTGGCTCGACCCGGGCTGCCAAGCCTGTCTACACCGGCTACTTACACCGGCTACGTGGCGAGGTTGATTCCAACAAAGCCACAAGAATGTCGGATCGGAACTCAGAGTTTGGAGTTTACGCTTTGCCCGAGCATCCAAACAGCCTCATTTTCGCCTTTATGGCTTCCTTCATATATTGCCTGCCTACTCCGGCGATTTTCCTGGGATCTATCTCATCAGGTTTCTTGGCCAAGGCATCGTGTATACCCCTGGTAAATGCCTTATTAAGTTCTGTAGCTATGTTAATCTTACATATCCCTGCTTCGATCCCGGCTTTATACCCTTCATCCGTGACACCGGATGCTCCATGGAGAACTAGAGGCACACCTGTGAGTTTCGCGATTTTCTTCGTCCTCTCTGCATCGATCTTAGCAGCCTGTGCTGTCATTTTGTGGACACTTCCAACTGCTACAGCCAGGAAGTCAACACCTGTCTCCTCCACAAATTTCTTGGCCTCTTCCGGATCAGTCATAAGCGCCTCGACTTCTTTCATGGTCACGTTCCCGGCAGTAGGCACTTGTCCCAGCTCAGCCTCTACCGGCACATTTACAACATGAGCCATCTTAACAATCCGTCGGGTAATGTCAGCATTTTCATCATATGGTAGTTTTGAACCGTCAAACATGAGAGAAGTGAAACCTGCCCTGAGACATCTGACATTCTGCTCATAACTCGTGCCATGATCAAGGTGTAGCACTACAGGCACTGTAGCTACTTCCGCTGCTGTCCTTACCATGGAAACAATCATATCAAGACCGGCATAGTTAATAGCTCCTTGGCTTGCCTGAAGTATTACGGGGGCCTTCTCCTCTTCCGCTGCTTCGATAATCGCCTGGATATACTCTAAGTTATTGGCGTTAAACGCACCTACTGCATAACCCCCTACCTGAGCCTTCTTTAGAACTTCCTTACTTGTGACTAATGGCATGGTTTAGTGCCTCCTTTGTATTCTTATCGTTTTCAACTCATCGCCATTAAACAGCATTTCATCATCACTCAAGAATTAAGCAGGCCTTCATTATCAATTGGGAATTCAAAAGCCTCTCATCACCACTTAAGAATCTCTTCTTCTAATGGGTGGGATGTTTTACGTCCCTGCGGGTCAATACAACGCCAGGAAAAACGCGTAGGCTTATCCTCACCACGCGTCTAAGATCTCGCGCTGTCACAATATATCATTTACTCCGTAACTTTATATATTCTACAATAACTTACAGATTCCTGCACAAAAACAGGAAGCTTATCCTTAGACCCTGTGGGCTTTCAACATGTTTGTGGTTCCCGAAACCCCTGCTCGAACACCGGCAGTGATAATTACCAGCTCACCCTTATTCACCACTCCAAGGGCTAAAGCCGCTTCTGTTGAAACATCCAAAACATCATCCATATCTTCAGCCTTGCGGACGACTGTAGGAATGACTCCCCACACAAGCGCAAGCTTTGCCGCAACTCTCGGATTGGGGGTTGCAGCAACTATTGGAGCGTTCGGACGGTACTTAGATACCATTCTGGCCGTAGATCCTGACTCAGTTGAAGTCAGAATAGCCTTGACTCCAAGGTCGTGCGCTGTCTGGGACGTGGCGTGGCTAATGGCATCAGCAACAGTTCTTGCAGGGCCGATAGTCTTTTTGAGGACAAGGTCATCCCAATCCAGACCTTCTTCAGTACACTTCGCAATCCTTGCCATCGTAGCTACGGCATTCACCGGATACTTGCCTATTGTGGTCTCTGCAGAAAGCATAACTGCGTCAGTCCCGTCAAAAATCGCACATGCGACATCAGTCACCTCTGCCCTGGTAGGCCTGGGATTTGATACCATGGACTCCAACATTTCCGTAGCAGTAATAACAAGCTTACCCATGGAATTACAACTGCTTATAATCTTCTTCTGCAACAGTGGCACTTGCTCAGCCGGCATTTCGATACCCAAGTCACCTCTGGCAACCATGATTCCGTCTGCAACCCTCAAAATAGAATCTATATTCTCTACGCCTCCGCTGGATTCAATCTTGGCAATAATGAGGGCATCAGACCATTCAGCATCAAGAAGCGCTCGAATACGCACTACATCATCAGCATGCTGCACAAATGAAGCAGCAATAAAGTCTACTTCCATCTCAGCTGCAAACTTGATGTCTTCTAAGTCTTTACGACTCTCACCAACAGAACTTACTCTCGCCCCGGGCACGCTGACTCCTTTTCGTGACGCCAGCACTCCCCTTGTGACCACGCGACATAGGGCCTCCCCCTCGCGTTCTCGCATCTCCTCTACTACCAACTCAACCAAGCCATCGTTAAGATAAACCTTTCTCCCTGGGGCAAGATACTCGAGAAACTCAGGATGATTGATGTAGATCCGCTCTTCATCTCCGTCTTCATTACCGGGAACAAGCGCTAGGACAGCCCCTTCAGCAAGCTCTATCTCATCGCCTTTTATAGGACCGGTTCGAATCTTCGGGCCTGCAAGGTCTAGCATCACCCCAACGTACTTACCATAGGCTTTGGCTACATCTCTAACCTTCTTGATTCTCATGGCATGCTCTTCATGCGTACCATGGGACGCATTAATACGAGCCACGTCCATACCTGCCTCTATCATACCTTCCAGCACTCCCGGAGCATCTGTTGACGGTCCAAGAGTACATACTATCTTAGTCCTCCGCACTCCCCCGGCCCCCTCTATCGTTTTCTCCCACAAATATCCGAATTTCAAAGATTATAGGCCCGTCAAGCCACAACTACATCTTTGAAAGCAAAGTAGCAATGCGGTACTGTTCTTCGTCAATAGGCTTCTCTGTCGTGACAACTTCTTCAATATCAAAGATGCAAAACTCTTCTCCGACAACCCCGATAATCTTACTGGTATCTCCTTGAATCAGGGCCTCTACAGCCTTGCTCCCCAACATGGTTCCAAGCAGCCTGTCCTTGACGGTGGGCGTCCCACCCCTTTGGATATATCCTAGGACAGTGACTCGGGTTTCAAGGCCTGTCTGCTGTCGCACCTCTTCGCCTATCATGAATCCGACACTCTCATGGGGAAGCTTATCAGGTGTAGAGTATCCCCCAACCCCTTCTGCCACCACAATTATGCTGTGGGTCTTCCCCCGAGCATAGCCTTTCTGAATGCCGTCACATAGATCACAGACTTTGAAAGGCTTCTCCGGAATCAGAATGTATTCAGCGCCACCTGCAAGGCCGGCAGCAAGAGCCAAATGCCCTGTATCACGGCCCATGACTTCTATTACGTTATTTCTCCCATGGGAGCTGGCAGTATCCCTGATTTTCGTTATGGCATCAACAGCAGTGTTAGTCGCTGTATCAAATCCGAGGGCATAGTCAGTACATCCAATGTCATTATCAACTGTCGCAGGAATACCTACTGTCGGAACCCCTAAGCCTGCAAGGGCGTTGGCCCCTTTTAATGTACCGTCGCCGCCGATGACAACAAGCCCTTCAATACCGCGCGCTTCCAGTTGCCATATTGACTTCTTCTGTCCTTCATCAGTGATAAATTCAGGGGATCTGGCTGATCTCAGGATTGTCCCTGCTCTCTGCATTATGTCTCCCACACTGCGGGAGGTCATCTCAAACATGTCTCCTTCCATCAAACCCTGATAGCCTCGGTATATTCCCACTACTGACAAACCGTAATACAGCGCAGTCCTGGTTGATGAACGAATAGCGGCATTCATGCCCGGCGCATCTCCACCGCTCGTAAGAATCGCAATACGCTTCAACTCTCCTCCACAACCTCCTCAAGATCAGGCAAATCAGGTTTAGCGGACATGTCTTCATTGCCTGATACTACCATAGCTAGATTACTCTCAGGCACCTCACGCACAGCAAACTCACCTATCCTGCGCAATCTGGCATAACGTCTCTCAATAAGCCTGCGCTGGGGGATGCCGGACAGTTCATCTATGCCTCTGATAATGGCTTCGCGGATAACCCCTGCCACTGCCCTGCAATCCTTGTGAGCCGCACCTTGAGGTTCAGGGAGTATTTCGTCTATAAGACCTAATTCTTTCAGATCAGGCGCAGTAAGCTTAAGCATCTCAGCGGCCTCCTGCGCACGGGAACCGTCTTTCCACAATATTGCAGCGCATCCCTCAGGAGAAATCACAGAAAAGTAGGCATTCTCAAGCATCATTAACTTGTCACCCACCGCGATGGCAAGAGCACCTCCGCTCCCGCCTTCCCCGGTGATTACCACAATAATGCCGGTAGCCATCTTCGCCATTTCTGCGATGTTGCACGCGATAGCAAGGCCTTGTCCTCTTTCCTCAGCCTCTACTCCCGGATACGCCCCGACTACATCTACAAATGAGACTATGGGTCGTCTGAACTTCTCTGCCTGTTTCATTAACCTGAGAGCCTTACGATACCCTTCCGGGTGAGGCATCCCAAAGTTACGCGCAATATTTTCCTTGGTATCTCTGCCCTTTTGTGTGCCAATAACTGTTACAGGACGACCGGCAAGATTGGCAATTCCGCCGACAATTGCACCGTCATCTCGAAATGTTCGGTCACCGTGAAGCTCAATGAATTCGTCGAAAATGAGGTCGATGTACTCAAGGGTTGTCGGCCTCTTAGGATGGCGCGCAATCATTATTCTCTGCCAGGGAGTGAGATTCTCGAATATCTCCTTACGGAGCGCGTCTGCCTTTTTCTCAAGGATAGCTATCTCATCAGAGAGATCAATTCCCCGTTTCACACCGAACTCCCTGAGGTCTTGTATTCTCTTCTCCAACTCTATCAGAGGCTTCTCAAATTCCAGAGTAAGGTTTATCATCCTACGTCTTGACGCCTCCCTCCATGAACCGCCAGAAGCAATCCAAGAATCTTCCTCATATTCCGCCTATCCACGATCATGTCAACCAACCCATGTTCCAACGCAAATTCCGCAGTTTGGAAGCCCGGCGGTAGCTTTTGTCTTATTGTTTCTTCAATGACTCTCTGACCTGTAAATCCAATAAGCGCTCCGGGTTCTGCAATGATTATGTCTCCAAGCGATCCGAAGCTTGCGAAAACCCCTGCAGTTGTAGGATTAGTAAGGACAGAGATGTAGAGCGTTCTTGTGTCAGATAGTCTGGCACATGCAGCGGAAGTCTTTGCCATTTGCATCAGAGAGTACATGCCTTCTTGCATCCTTGCTCCGCCTGAGGCACAGAACATAACTACAGGAACCCTTTGTCTGGCTGCCCTCTCAAAAAGCCGCGTGACTTTCTCGCCTACTACAGACCCCATGCTTGCGCCTATGAAAGAAAAGTCCATGAACCCGGCTAACACAGGATACCCATCTATGCTTCCTTTACCTGTGATAATGGCTTCGTCCAGCCCTGTAGTCTGTCTTGCACCCTCCATCTTGATATCATATCCGGGAAACCCCAGAGGATCTACAGTAAGCAGTTCTTCATCGTATTCATCAAAACCATCCGTATCCAGGGTAATAGCCATTCTTTCCCGGGCAGATAACCTAAAATGAAAACCACAATCATTGCACAATCCGAGGTTCTCAGTAAGCTCCTTTTTATATAGGATTCCTCCGCATTTCCCGCATTTCGTCCACAGACCTTGAGGCGCCTCTTCTTGGACTGCACCGGCCTTTACAGTCACGAACTTCTGCTTGCCTTGAAAAATCCCCTTAAAAGCAGGCATCTAACCACTTACCTTCCAAAAGAACTCGTTATAAGTTCATGTGCTTCCTCAGCTTCACTTTCCGGAACCAGAACCTCGACATTGGCTGAATCACCCATATGCGGCACTCCAAGAGACCTTAGCGTTACCAGTAATCCCTCATTTTCAAGTAGTTCCTTCATCATTTCAGCAGTAGGCTTGTTAGGCGCAATGTACACAACTGTCCACATTTGATGTGCCCCCTTTTTCGGCAGAGAGGCCCTATTACCAGACCAGCTTCAGTTTTCTAATGCAATTTTCTCAATATCAGACACCCACAACTCGGGAGAAACAGATAGAACCGCTGCTCCAATTGGAGTACTCACTTTTAGGAACACCGGGATTTCCCCGGAATTACCCTTTAGCTTCTTCTTGATCTTCTGCAAGCCCGCCTTAGTGATATTGTCTGCATCAATAGGGATCAGTACAGCATCTTGCGAAAAAGGAAGAATAGCATTAGCTATTAATTTCACTTCATCTTCCCTTAATTCCAACCGTCCTTGCACAAGAACAATAGAGTCTTCAGAAATAAGAGACGCTGATTCCTCATATAACTTCGGAAACGTCACAATATCTACAACACCTGTAAGATCCTCCAGCGTAAAGAAAGCCATGGGCTGACCTGTCTTTTTCGTAGTAACCCTACGAATCGACGCAATAAGACCGCCCACTGCAACCTCGTCACCATCTCTATACTCTGATGATAACCCAGCTAATGGAGCACTACAATACTGTCTTAGTTGTTTCGCTACTTGCTGGAGAGGATGACCGGAAACATAGAGCCCCAGGAGCTCCTTCTCCATCTGCAGCAGTTCTTTTTCACTAAACTCCGGTAAGTCCGGTAAGTCGATCTTACTTGACGCAAACTCCGATTCCTCCGTAAACAAGTCAAAGAACGAAGCTTGTCCTCTTTCCTTCTCCTTTTGACGGCGAGAGGTCATTTCCAGCGTCCTCTCAAGCCCGGCCAGAAGCGATGACCGATTAGCGCGTGTGGAGCCAAAAGCGCCACAGCGTATTAGGCTTTCAATTGTCTTTTTGTTCACGTCATGCAGATCCACTTTATCACAAAAGTCGGCCAGGGACTTAAATTCTCCCTTTTGCTCTCTGGCGGCAATAATCGCTGACACCGCATTCTTGCCTACGTTCTTGACGGCATTAAGACCAAATCTGATTCTGTCACCTACAACAGTAAAATCTTCCAAGCTTTCATTGACATCCGGCGGGAGGGTTTCTATCCCCATCTGGCGACATGCGTCTACGTAAAACGCTACCTTCTCACTGACCCCGGATATACTTGTTAGCAGAGCTGCCATGTACTCCATTGGATAGTAGACTCTAAGCCACGCTGTTTGATACGATATCAGCGAATAGGCAGCACTGTGACTTTTGTTGAAGCCGTATCCTGAGAAAAACTCCATTAACTCAAAGACATACTCTGCTACACTCAAATGCACTCCGCGCTTCATAGCACCATCAAGGAATTTCTCTCTTTGCGCAGCCAAAACTTCGGGTTTTTTCTTACCCATGGCTCGACGGAGAATGTCTGCTTCTCCAAGAGTAAAACCTGCAAGCGTACTTGCAACCTTCATGACCTGTTCCTGGTACAACATGTTTCCGTACGTTTCCTTTAGGATAGGTTCAAGGTCCTCATGAGGATACTCTACAGGTATCTCACCATGTTTTTGCCTGGCAAAGTCCTGAACCCGTCCTAAAGGACCCGGACGTCCCAGAGCCAAAATGGCGATGATGTCTTCAAAGCATGTAGGCTTGACTTCTCTGAGAAGACCTTGAAAGAGGCTGCTCTCCAACTGGAATACGCCAAGGGAATCTCCGGAGCAAAGGGCTTTATATACTTTGGGATCTTCTAAGTCAATATCATTTATGTCTATTTTTACGCCCCGGGTTCGATAGATGTTCTCAAGTGTCTTACCGATTACTGTAAGAGTGCGAAGGCCGAGGAAGTCCATTTTTAGGACCCCAAGCGCTTCCAAGTCTTCCATGGCGTATTGAGTTGTAACAGTGGAATCATTACTCTTATAAAGAGGAATCCGCTCTATCAGTGGGTCCTTTGAAATCACTACCCCTGCAGCATGAACCGATGAATGTCGTGGCATACCCTCTACCGCTTTCGCAGTATCAATAAGGTTCTTGACCCCTTCATCATTTGTGTAAACATCCTTCAGCTCAGGAGATGCATCAAGAGCCTTCTCGATAGTCATTCCGAGTTCAGCAGGAACCAGCTTAGCTATTTTGTCCACTTCATTATAGGGGATATCTAAGGCCCGACCCACATCTCTTATGGCTCCCCTGGCTGCCATCGTACCGAAAGTGATAATCTGAGCCACCCGATCCGTGCCGTACTTCTCTGTTACATAGTCTATGACTTCCCCACGCCTCTCATAGCAGAAATCCACATCAATGTCAGGCATGGTCACACGTTCAGGATTGAGGAATCTTTCAAAAATCAGCCCGTATTTTATTGGGTCAATATTCGTGATGCCAAGAGCGTAGGAAAGAAGACAACCGGGAGCTGACCCTCGCCCCGGCCCAACGTAGATTCCACGTTCTCTGGCAAATTTGATGAAATCCCATACTATGAGAAAGTAACCGGCGTACCCCATTCTAACGATAATACCCAACTCATAGTTAAGGCGGTTCTCAAGCTCCTCTGTGATTCCTCCGTACCTTTTCTTAAGACCCTCAATAGAAAGATGCTTTAGGTATGTCTCCTCAGTAAAACCCTCCGGCACCTCAAAACGCGGCACTTGAGATTTTCCAAACTCAAACTCAACGTTACACTGATCGGCTATGACAAGAGTATTTCGAATAGCTTCAGGGATATCCTTGAATGCAGTTTTCATCTCTTCAGCAGACTTGACATGGAACGTATCAGTAGGGAATCTCATTCTGTCCGGATCTCCTACGGTTTTTCCTGTCTGAATACAGAGGAGGACATCATGGATTTTGGCGTCTTCTCTACGAATGTAATGGACATCGTTAGTGGCAACAAGTGGTATGTCAAGCTCCCTCGAAAGTCTCAAAAGCCCCTTGTTCACCTCATATTGCTCGGGAATGTCGTTGCTTTGGACTTCGAGAAAGAAATTACCTTGCCCGTAGATATCTCGCAATTCAGAAGCCTTGCGTTTTGCGCCCTCCGGATCACCTTTCATCAACAACGAAGGAATCTCTCCGGAAAGACAAGCTGAGAGCGCTATGAGCCCCTCGTTCCACCTGCTCAAAACCTCAGTATCAACCCGAGGTTTGTAGTAGTGTCCCTCGGTAAAGCCTATACTGGAGAGTCTCACGAGGTTTCTATACCCTATTTCATTCTTGGCAAGCAGCACAAGATGGTGCTGGTCATCATCAATGTGGGGAACTTTATCATGACGGCTCCTTGGAGCAACGTATACTTCACAACCTAAAATAGGTTTTATTCCATACTTTTTAGCGGTCTTATAGAAATCTATAGCCCCATATAACACACCATGATCTGTCATAGCGCATGCTTCAAAACCCAACTCATTAGTTCTCTCCATGAGATTTGGCAGCTTACATGCCCCATCGAGCAGAGAATATTGGGTGTGCAGGTGCAAATGGACAAACTCGCCCACCTTACCTCCTCCTTTCACCCATTGTTCACGTATGATTACGTAAATATCAGCACAAACCGTGTCTAAATTATATCAGTTCTTGACCGCCGGACAAGTTCCTCCATTTCTCCATCAACGTCTTCACATTAGAAAAACGGCGGGCGCGCGTCTTATAGTGCAGTTTCCCAAGACACACCACCCGCTCAATTAATACCTCTTCGGTATCATACAGACATAGTCCGGGCGTTATTCCAACATTCCTAAGGTATCGCTGTTTCCCCTGTCTTCTCCGTCTTCCTCACCGAATTGTCGGATCTCCCCTAACAGTTCAGCGGCCTCTTCCTCATTGGCTTCAGTCAAGAGCATATCGAGGAAGTCTTCATCTTCGGTATCCAGCAGTCTTCTGAATTGTCGCCTTGAAGGTTTCTTTGTGCCGGCACTCGATGCCATCCCACATCACCGTCCTTAACTAACAGTGTGCGCATCAAGCCCCCAAGTTATTAGTAATTTCCTCATACAAAGGATCAAGATCCAGTTCGGACAAACCTAATCTTCCCGCCAATTCCTCTACACTAAACTCTTGTCCTCCCGAAAACAACTCCCTTAGAACTTCTCCTGTTTCAGGATAAGCATATGCTCGCTCTCCAAACCTCTGAACAAGGAAGCCCTTTAACTGAGCCTCAAAAATCCATGCCCTAAGGTACTGCGCTGCATAGAACCCATCATCCAGATCATCAAGATAATAGACTTCAGAATGGTTGATCTTCAGTGCGTCCGAGAGAAGGCTTGCATATTCGCAAGACATGGCAGACAAGTCATCTCCGCTGTGAAGCTGCAGTTCATATAGGAGTTTGGCTGCATATCTTCTTAGCATATACAGCTTCTTCAGTGCACTGAACCTCATGTACTCTTCCAGACGTAAACTTGTGGTGTACTCTGAAAGCCAATTCTCATTCATCGCAAGGTACTGAAAGAGAAAAGCGTATGATTCCGTTACAGAATTGTCCCCCAGATATTTATATTCAAACTCCTGCTCCGGCAAAACACTGCCATAATGCCATGCATGACCTGCCTCATGCAAAATCGTGTGATAATCATCATGGCCTCCTTGTGGCATAAGGACCAACATAACCTTATCAGGAACATGAAGAGGCGCACAAAATGCCCTTGGGGACTTTCCTTCTCTCACTTCAGTATCTATGTGGATGTTCGGATAGCGTTCATGCCCTAAGCCCATAGCATCAACAGTAGCTTCCAAGCTCGTCACGAGCTTTGCTCCTGGAAACATTTGGTCAAATTCAACACCCCTGAAGAGATACGAAATATCCCGGCGGTTGACTTCCCGAAGTGGCATATCCAGATACAAAGAAGCTGCTTTCTCTACATTATGAGTGTAAACCCTGTCAGTCTCATCTAAGAACCTCTCCATCTTGTCGGACAAAGCATCCAGATCGAGACTCTTGATATGGGCATACAATGACAGGTAATTCCCGTATCCCAGATCTCCTGCTAAGGAATGGAGAGTTGCAATCCGGCTCTCACGTAGGGGGTTGAGCTTCAGCACAACCTCTTGTCTTTTCGCCTCAAGCGCTTCTCGGGCTCTGGCATTGGGTTCATTAGCAAGAACAACAGGAGACATACGAAATGGGATCTTTCGACCTTCAAATTCAACAACCGCTTTCGTTTCAGCAGACACGATCTTATCAGTCAACTCCCCAACAGCCATGTCCATGAATCCATCTGCAGCAAAAGCCGCCAGATACAGCTCACGTCGGGTAGTCTCTGAAGAATCATCATCGACATCATCGTCAGGCTCATGATCTGCCTGTACCGGGCTACCCATAATCATCGAATGTCTCAACGAACGAACGGAAGACAGAAGCTCTGTTACCTTCTCTTTTTCAAAGAGATCTTCATAATTTCCGTATATTTCTGACACGTTCAATGAATCCTTGAGTCCGGCGTGGTTCATATACAATTCCTCAGTAAGCTCACATATGAACTTCTCAGCGCGTTTTCGATATTCCTGGAAATCCATGACTAACACCTCTCCTTTACTTGGAGAACACCATCTACGATTACCGCCTTATCATCAATGAGGAGTGTAGGCTTGAGCATAATGCCGTCAAGATGGATAGGCACATCAATTATCCCACCAAAGCCTATGTTATTACCCAGCGCAAGATGAACTGTCCCAAGAACTTTCTCATCCTCAAGAACCTTGCCTGTTATCATGGCACGATCATTTGTCCCTACACCAAGCTCTGCAATGTTCCTTGCATGCTTACCTAAATGCGTAATACTTTCCTCCAATATCCCGGCTCCTGCCCCACCTGTTATCTCAGTCACATAACCTGACTCCACTTTCATGCGAATCGCATCTTCCAAGGCACCTACTCCTGACATCGCGCCATCCACAACAAGTATACCCTCTGCTGTCCCTTCTACCGGTGCAATGAACGCCTCACCTGCAGGAAGGTTGCCGAAATCGCCGGGCATATGGTATATTCCGCCGTCAGGTTGACTTATGCGTCCCTCTAATGACATGGTGATATCGGTTCCTCCGGGACTGGTTATCCTCGCAAACTTGCCCACGGATAAGATCTGCGCCACATTTTCACTTAACCGGGCAATTCTCGAATAGTCTGCGTTCAAAGTCCTTATCATTGAGTCCTTAGTAATCCCCGGCATGGATGCGATTCTCGCTCCGGCAGCGTTTGCCTGACGCCTGGCCAGCGTGTGAGACAGTGACCTGGAAGTCGGCGCCAGGACGACATCTACCATACTCATTATGCGAGCAACAGGCCAAGGAGGCTCTTCACCGTCTTGAGATCTTGGAGCCATCTCCATAATAATGGCTTCAGCTCCCAGCTTCTTTGCCTCCTCCCAAAAAGCATAGCCTACTTCACGCAACTCTTCATCAGTTATAATAAGCACGCTCTCACCGGACGAAACTGCCATGCACTGCACGAGCGCTGAATGTGCTGCTTGCCTAAGGTCTTCTTTGGTCAATGCCATGTATATGTCCTCCCTGATTAAAATTGAAAAGCAAAACAGTGATACTTCTTCTATTGCTAGTATAGGTGATAGTTTCTCTCTCATGCAGCTTTTTCCTTCATATCGGCAAGATTCGGCTCATCTCGAGACTGATTTGCAAATGCACTGAAATCAAGCGAAAGCTGCACATAAACATGATGAAATACAAGATAATAATAGAGAAAGACAGGCGCCGAACAAGAGGAGTGATACATCAAATGGTGAAAAAAGCGGTGAAAGACCTCTTTATTGATGGGAGAGTGGCAGTAGACCCTGTACCACTTGCCGGCAAGAAAAAAGGTACCATCATGTACAGAGGGTTATTGTCAACATCAGGAGCTGACTCTGTATATCTCTATTCAGGCTATGACAATCACTGGGACGACCCACGATTTACTCCCATGTCAAAAGTGGACGACGTAACCTGGACTACTGATGTTTCAATTGACGAGAACAAGAAACTATTTAACTTCTGCTTCAAAGATAGCGCAGATCACTGGGATAATAATCATGGCCTTAATTGGGGACTTTCAATTGTGTAATTAGGTAAAAGTCTTTGGGGCTACCCGGGCGGATAGCCCCCTCACTCACGCAACTTTACGGTATAATACAGGTGACCGCCGTCGCATGGGATTTGGCAAGCGTGCCTATGCAAGTTTTCGGCGGCTCACTGGAGGCGCTATACCGTGTTCGGCTTACTTTCCATGATCCTCATACTCATCCTGCTGTTGCCTGCATTGCTGTTCCTTTTCTATTTTAACATCGCAGCCATATCATTTACGAAGTTGGGCCTATCCCCTCAAGGCGCAATGCTGCTGTTTGTCTTCTCCTTAGTAGGCAGCATAATCAATATTCCGGTATCGAAACATAAGATTGTTGTAGAAGAGAAACCTGAGATGTTCTTCCCGTTCCTATTCTACTATCCTCCAAGAGTCAGACACCAGGTTATCGCAGTGAATGTAGGCGGTGCCATCATCCCTACGGTATTTGCAATTTACCTCCTGGGTAAGGTGCCGATATTTCCCGCAATCATGGCTACTGCCATTGTTGCACTGGCAGCCCACGCCATGGCTCGGGTTGTTCCCGGGGTAGGAATATCGCTCCCTGCCTTTATTCCACCGTTGGTAGCTGTGGGATCAGCATTTCTCCTTGCAGGTGACTTTGCTGCTCCTGTAGCGTACATAGCCGGCTCTCTTGGCACACTTATCGGAGCGGATCTCTTAAACTTGAAAAAAATCAAAAACATCGGGGCTCAAGTGGTGAGTATTGGCGGAGCAGGAGTGTATGATGGAATATTCCTCGTAGGAGTCATCGCAGCGTTCCTCACGATATGACTTAGCATCGAGACACAAATGGAGACAAAATGGACATAAAAATGGTGGCCCCGACGGAATTCGAATCCGTGTCTTCGCCTTGAGAGGGCGATGTCCTTGGCCACTAGACGACGGGGCCACAAAAGTATCGACTTTGTTTTTTCTTATAATGGTATTCTACCCCGGAGCATCTCCCAT
>DIQZ01000051.1:107105-107253 GCA_002424305.1 Firmicutes bacterium UBA5449 | reverse complement strand
GACTTCTAATCAGAGGGTCGCAGGAGACGGCTAAAGACCAGCTAGAGGCGTAGTTGAAGAAAATAATAGAGCAGTTTTATCCGCACAATTGGGTGTTGCACAAAGGGTGCCCTTCTTCCAGACGACAGCTATCCTTCATGAGAAAATG
>DIQZ01000051.1:104326-106835 GCA_002424305.1 Firmicutes bacterium UBA5449 | reverse complement strand
TTATCGATTACAAAGAAGCTGTTCACTGTTCTCCAAAGACTATCCATGGGTACAAGCATACCCTCAGCATCTTTCGTGAGCGTACCGAGCCAGATTTAGACGACCCACCTGCCCTCAAGCGAGCTGTTATGAGGTTCCTTAAGGATTATGAAAACCCATATAGTTACAATTTGCATAGGGCCTATCTTAGAGCCTTTTTCAACTGGTGTATTGAAGAAGAAATTATCAGAGGCAAGAACCCGGTCAAAGGCACGCCCTACAGAACAACCTCGCCCAGGATTAGACACTTAGACGATAAGACCCTTATGGCATTAATCAGTGCACCGGATAGAAGAACATATGATGGAGTTCGTGATCATGCGATTATGCTAGTTATGCTGGATTGCGGCATAAGACCCGGGGAGATTCTCCAATTACTGCCCAGGGATTTTAATGCGAGGCGAGGGACAATATGTGTTTCGGATAGAGCAGCAAAAAGCAGAATCGAACGTACCTTGAGCATATCAAGTACTACAGTAAATGCAATAAACAAACTCATATCAAAAAGGCATCCGTTATGGGGAGATGACGTGCCGATATTCTGCTCAAGGGATGGGAAGAGAATGAAGGTTACCTCATGGACTCATGCATTCAAGAAATATGTCAGAAGAAAGGCTCTGGACGATACGATTACGTCTTATGACCTGAGACATACTTTCGCCATCATGTTTCTTAGAAACGGAGGCAACTTGTTTGCCCTGAAAACCATAATGGGGCATCAAGAGCTTAAGATGACTGAGAGGTATGCTAGGTTCATCGGGCGAGATGTCAAGCTAGAACATGAAAAGGCATCTCCTGTGAAATACCTCATGAACAAGAGGGTATGACAGTTTGTGTTCACAAGAATGCATCAACGGGTTGGCTGCGTGATAGGCTATTCCTGATGCATCAAAGCCCTTGGCCATGGGCACTATGCGATAGGGTAAGCACGTGGTACCCTACTGCGTTAGGTACCTTGCTTGGACAAAAAATGAAGGAACCTGGCACAATATGGCGAAGTACAAACTTGTGCTAGGTGACCAACTAAGAACAGTACTACACGGGTGGGTGCTCGACTTGTATATCGCAATCAAAACAACTGAAGGCCACTTAGGATCTATCGATCAAAACTACGTCTAATACCCAGAACGACATGGCTAATTCACACGAAAATCCTGGAATCAACTGGTGGATAGTGTTCTCCATAATTACGAAGTGGCACTGGTGATGACTTCGCAATTGAATCTTATGGGGTTAGTGTTCTAGACAAACGTCTAGGCAATTCTTATTGGTAATACTAAATCCTTGCATTTCGGTCATTGGCTAGATAATTTGTAATATGCTCTTTCTGAAGATTTTGTTTTCTTTGCCTGCTGTTTTCAACTGTTCTTTGCAATGACGAATTAATTGTCCCATCGACATATAATAACCTCCAGTTTAGTTCTAGTTGTCGCTTACGGAATATGACTGTGCAATTGGTGGAAGGGTGAATTCTGCAGTTTGACTCTCTGAGAAAGGGTGGTTCAATGCCTAACCAAACTCCTGAACAAGGAGCAAGAGACAGGATAGACTTCATGTTGAGTCAGGCTGGGTGGATTGTACAGTCTAAAAGGGAAATCAGTCTTTTCGCCGGGAGAGGTGTGGCGGTCAGAGAGTACCAAACGGACGTAGGCCCCGCAGACTATGTTTTATTTGTAGACGGAATGCCAGTTGGGGTCATTGAAGCCAAAAGAGAAGATGAAGCTGTGGGACTTACGGCCGCAGAGGATCAATCGTCGGGTTATGCATATGCTACTCTGAAGTATAATCTAAACGAGGAGCCTCTTCCCTTTGTGTACGAAAGCACAGGAATTGTAACTAGGTTTACCGATTATCGTGATCCAAAACCCCGCTCTAGAGCTGTTTTTCATTTTCATCAACCAGAAACACTGGCTGAGTGGTTTAAACAAGAAGCAACACTTCGACGACGCTTGCAGAGTCTACCTCCTTTGAATGAAAAGGGGTTGCGCCCCGCCCAAATAGTAGCAATTCGGAATCTAGAAAATTCCTCTAAGGATAATCGCCCTAAAGCACTGATTCAAATGGCTACAGGGGCTGGCAAGACTTTTACTGCCTGTACATTTGTTTATCGGCTTCTAAAGCATGCGGGTGCCAAACGTATCTTATTCTTAGTTGATACTAGGAACCTTGGAGAACAGGCAGAACAAGAGTTTTTTAAATACATACCTACCGATGATAACCGGAAATTCACCGAGCTATATAATGTTCAAAGACTAAGTTCAAGCTATATTGCGTCGGACAGCCAGGTTTGCATATCAACCATTCAACGGTTGTATTCCATCCTTAAGGGTGAAGAGCTAGACGAATCGGCTGAAGAAGAAAACCCAAACGAAAGTAACATCCAGTGGCAGAAGAAAGGGCCTATGCCTGTGGAATATTCGGAGAAAAACCCTGTAGAACAGTTTGATTTTATCATTATTGATGAATGTCA
>DIQZ01000051.1:101090-104075 GCA_002424305.1 Firmicutes bacterium UBA5449 | reverse complement strand
TAATAGGACTTACCGCCACACCAGACAAAAGGACCTTTGGTTTTTTTAACGAAAACGTAGTAAGCGAATACACCTATGAGGAATCAGTCGCTGATGGCGTGAACGTGCCTTATGATGTCTATACCATTGAAACTGAGATTACTAAGTCCGGTGCCAAGATTAAGGCCAAGGAATATGTAGATAAAAGGGAAAGGTTGACCCGCAAAAAAAGATGGGAAAGATTAGATGATGATTATATCTACACCGCGAATCAGCTTGATAAGGATGTTGTGAATCCAAGTCAAATTAGAAATGTAATTAAAGCCTTCAAAGAGGCGTTGCCACAAATGTTTCCCGATCGTTTCGATGAAAACGGTGAATTTGAAGTTCCTAAAACCTTAGTCTTCGCCAAAACAGATAGTCATGCTGATGATATTATCCAGATCATTCGCGAGGAATTCGCCGAAGGTAACGATTTCTGTAGAAAAATCACTTACAGAACCGATGAAGACCCCAAATCTGTGTTGAACCGTTTCAGAAATTCCTGGGCACCGCGAATTGCTGTCACAGTGGACATGATTGCAACAGGTACGGATGTAAGACCGCTGGAAATCCTGCTTTTTATGCGTGATGTGAAAAGTGCTAATTACTTTGAGCAGATGAAAGGCCGAGGGACTCGTACTATAGGTTTCGATGATCTTAAGCGGGTAACTCGTACAGCTAGGCATACAAAAACGCACTTTGTCATTGTGGACGCCATTGGTGCAACTAAATCTAGGAAGACAGATAGTAGACCATTGGAAAGAAAACGCAGTATTCCGCTAAAGGACCTTTTAGGCGCAATAACAATGGGTGTGCAAGATGAAGACCTGTTTACATCATTAGCTAATCGCCTAATTCGCTTGGACAAACAGTTGACCGACAATGAAAAGAGCAAATTTGCCGAGCTTACGGGTGGTAAGACCATGAACGCCGTTGTTAAAGATCTATTGATGGCTTACGATCCTGACGTCATAGAAGCCAGAGCGGAAGTGATGATTAATGCGATTCCTGAGGCAGATCGCTCTCCTGTAAAGGAGGAGGAAATAAGAAAACAGGTCCAAAGGGAACTAGCTAAGAACGCCGCCGGGACTTTCACCGGTGAATTAAATGGGTACATAGAAAATGTGCGGAAGGTACATGAGCAAATTATTGATATCGTAAATCCCGATAGGCTAGTACGTTCGGAATGGGATAGTTTCACTAAGGATAAAGCCCAAGAATTGGTCAGGGATTTCCGGGAATACATTGAAGCTAATAAAGATGAGATATCGGCATTAAGCATTTACTACAATCAACCTTATCGCAGAAGGGAAGTTACTTTTAGGATGATAAAGGAGCTGCTTGAAAAACTGAAACTAGAAAAACCAACACTCGCTCCTCACTACGTTTGGGAAGCTTATGCACACCTGGAAAACGTGAGGGATGATAGTCCTAAAAGTGAACTTGTGGCACTAGTCTCATTAATTCGTCGGGTAGCAGGTATCGATCAGCAACTTACCTCCTATAACAAGACAGTAGACAAGAACTTTCAAGCCTGGGTATTTGGCAAACAGGCAGGGGCATTGAAATTCACTGAGGAACAGATGGACTGGCTTAGAATGATTAGAGATCATGTTGCGGCTAGTTTTCACATTGAGATAGACGATCTTGATTATACGCCCTTCGACGCACAAGGCGGCAGGGGTAAGATGTATCAACTTTTTGGTGATGAAATGAATGTTATATTGGACGAGTTAAATGAGGCATTGGTAGCATGATGGGGAAGGACTGGATTGAAGTAGAGTTGGGGGAAGTTTGCCACACAACGTCTGGGGGCACACCAAGTAGAAAAATACCCGAGTACTTTAGTGGTGATATACCCTGGGTTAAATCCGGCGAACTTAATTACAACGTAATAATGGATACGGAAGAACATATTTCTGATGACGCCATTGCTAACTCAAATGCAAGAGTTTTTCCTAAGGGGACCCTACTAATAGCTCTCTATGGTGCAACTATAGGTAAATTGGCCATTCTCGGCATTCCCGCTGCGACTAATCAGGCCGTCTGCGGTATCTATCAGAATGATATCC
Source organism: Firmicutes bacterium UBA5449 (assembly GCA_002424305.1). Lineage (GTDB taxonomy): Bacteria > Bacillota > SHA-98 > UBA4971 > UBA4971 > UBA4971. Next base: position 101,982 of record DIQZ01000051.1, on the reverse strand, counting down.
TTGAAACAAGGTTTCTGTTTTACTATCTATTTCACAGAAGGCAAAAGTTGATTGAACAAGGTGCTGGAGGAGCCCAGCCGAATATTAGTCAGGCAATTTTGAAACGACTTTGCCTATTAATTGCTCCCTTGCCTGAACAGCGAACAATTGTGTCCAAAATAGAGCAGCTTTTCAGCGAACTCGATAACGGAATAGACAGTCTCAAAGCAGCAAAGAAAAAGTTGGAAATATATCGCCAGGCGGTGCTTAAAAGGGCATTTGAGGGAGAGTTGACAAAGGAGTGGCGGAAGAAACAGGCTGATTTGCCATCTGCAGGTAAGCTCTTAGAAGGCATAGCCGATGAGTGGCGGAAATTCCAGAAGAGCCAATTACACGAATGGAAGCAGGCTATCGAGGAGTGGGAAAGAAACGGCAGACAAGGAAGAAAACCAAGCAAACCGGCGATAAACACAGGGATTAAGTGTGTTAGCTCTAAAGCAAGTACACAGAAGAAAGGCAAAGACTTCTGGATTACGACCACGCTTGGTCAATTGGGTATAATTATCTGCGGTCAATCGCCAAAGATAAGTGAGGTGAATACTCGCGGCGAGGGTATTTTGTACATCACTGGGCCAGAACAGTGGGACGGAAAGGAAATTAAGAAAAATAAGTGGACATTATTGCCAAAAAGAATAGCACCAGACGGATCCATTTTTATTACGGTTAAAGGCGCAGGCGTGGGAAAGCTTTTCCCCGGTACCCGTTGTGCAATCGGGCGAGATATCTATGCATTTAAACCTGGCCCTTTCATGAATTACTCATATGTGTATTATGCTCTTAAACATAGTATTGATGAAGTAATTATGAAGGCACAAGGGGATATTCCTGGTCTTTCTAAAAACCATATTATGGG
>DIQZ01000051.1:99387-100913 GCA_002424305.1 Firmicutes bacterium UBA5449 | reverse complement strand
AAACCATATTATGGATCACTGCATAGGGTTATGTTCTAAGAGAGAACAAGATCAGATAGTTCACGAAATTGAAACCCGGCTTTCCGTGTGCGATAACATCTTGGATAGCATAGAAAAAGGACTTGAGAAAGCCGAGTCTCTACGGCAAAGCATCCTAAAGAAAGCATTTGAAGGCAAGCTACTGAGCGAAGAAGAGTTGGCGGCCTGCAAGCTGGAGCCGGATTGGGAGCCTGCGGATAAGCTTTTGGAACGAATTCGAAAGCAAAGGAATGGGAAGATTTGAGCAACGAATCTAGCATCATATCGAAAGTATGGAGTTTTGCTAATGTACTTAGAGATGATGGGGTCAGCTATGGTGACTATTTGGAGCAGCTAACCTACTTACTGTTCCTCAAGCTGGCCGACGAGTTTGCTAAGCCTCCATATAATCGCAAAATCAACATTCCCGAGGGGTACGACTGGGAAAATCTAAAAGCAAAAAGAGGCGCGGAATTAGAGGCGCACTATAATAAAACGTTAAGGGAATTAGCCAAGGCTGAGGGAATACTGGGTCAGATTTTTACTAAGTCCCAGAATAAAGTTCAAGACCCGGCAAAGCTATATAGGATCATTGATATGATCGACAAGGAAAAGTGGAGCTTAATGGGCGCGGACCTGAAAGGGCAAATCTATGAAGGGCTACTGGAGAAAAATGCGGAGGATACCAAAAGTGGAGCTGGCCAATACTTCACTCCAAGAGCTCTTATCAAGGCTATGGTCGCCTGTGTGCAACCTGAGCCATCAAAGACAATTGCTGACCCGGCGTGTGGAACTGGTGGTTTCTTCTTAGCGGCGTACGACTACATTGTGAAGCACCATGAGTTAAACCGTGAACAGAAAGAATTCCTAAAGACGAAAACCTTTTATGGAAACGAGATCGTAGCAAATACTAGAAGACTGTGTTTAATGAATATGTTCTTGCACAACATTGGGGAAATTGATGGTGAAACCTTCATCTCTCCAACAGATGCCTTGATATCAGATGAAGGAAAGCGGTTTGACTATGTGCTTGCTAATCCACCTTTCGGTAGAAAATCAAGTATGACTTTCACCAATGAAGCGGGTGAACAAAAGACAGAAGACTTAGTACATAACCGTCAAGATTTTTGGGTAACCACATCAAATAAGCAACTGAATTTTTTACAGCATATCAAGACACTACTGAAAGAAAATGGTAGAGCAGCAGTTGTCCTACCTGATAACGTCCTTTTTGAGGGTGGTGCAGGTGAAACAGTCAGGAAACAGTTACTCCAGACAACTGAGTTGCACACAATTTTAAGGTTGCCTACGGGCATCTTTTATAGACCAGGTGTAAAGGCTAATGTTCTTTTCTTTGATAACAGACCCGGCGCAAGAGACCCTTGGACCAAGGAAGTATGGGTGTATGATTACAGAACTAATGTTCACCACACACTCAAGAAAAAACCAATGACATTTGATGATCTCCAGGATTTCATCTGCTGTTACAACCCATCAAATCGACACAG
>DIQZ01000051.1:98999-99215 GCA_002424305.1 Firmicutes bacterium UBA5449 | reverse complement strand
CAAATCGACACAACCGTGTAGAAACGTGGTCAGACGAAAATCCTGAAGGTAGATGGCGGAAATTCACCTATACAGAAATCATAGATAGAGATAAAACCAATCTAGATATCTTCTGGCTTAGAGACGAGAGCTTGGCTGATTTGGATAATCTTCCAGATCCCGATATTATTGCCAATGACATTATTGAGAATATTGAAGCTAGTCTAGAGAGCTTTA
>DIQZ01000051.1:98254-98746 GCA_002424305.1 Firmicutes bacterium UBA5449 | reverse complement strand
GTAGGCAAAGAGTATCGGTACATTCTCTTTGGTGGCCTCTATGATGGTATCGATTAGCGCACCCACTTTGACCCCGCGTGGAATACCAGAAAACAGCCAATTGTTTTCGCATCACAAAGGGTTTAATAGCCCCAGCTTGCCCATTCAGGTTATTGCTGATTTCCTAGGGATTATCTTCCGACGGTAAGGGGGTAAACTACAGACATATTTCTGAGTTATAGTATGGGCCACGGGAGGAAGAGAAGCTGGGCTTTCTTTTAGAACAAGGTTAGGCATAGTGGTTATCGTAATAGGAATACTTGATCTTCCTCTTTTACACCGAAGGCAGGCGTAAAGGAGGACACCAACTGCATCAAACCTGTATCATATCCTTCCTTTATACGCTTGTATGTAAGAAAATGCAGATTCAATTAGGCATATTGGGGGTTAGGTGGGATAGAGCATTTGATGTTTGATTAATCAGTCCCTTGGCCTTCTGATTCGTAGTCAGAC
>DIQZ01000051.1:97731-98022 GCA_002424305.1 Firmicutes bacterium UBA5449 | reverse complement strand
ATTACGTCAATGGGATATGATGCCTTTTATTTGCTGGATGTGCCTGTTCTTCAAGATTGAAACTAAAAGTGGCGTTGTACTTTAGTTTTCAATATCACATAGTAGAAGGTCGATGGGCCGCATCAAAGGATCCGCTATCTCTGGAAGACAAATCATACGCTGCAGGAGAGATGTTGAAGCCAGAAAGCGTAAAAATCTGGGATATTAATCAAGAAGAATGCTGTTTCTGACGTTGACGAATTATGCTTTTGCAGTTAGACTAAGTTTACCAGGTGCGCCACTAGCTCAGAT
>DIQZ01000051.1:73483-97559 GCA_002424305.1 Firmicutes bacterium UBA5449 | reverse complement strand
AGCAACTGACTCTTAATCAGTGGGAGACTTCGCCGAGCTGCTTGCTCCTTCATGAGAAATAGATTAGTAAACTTGCCTTCGCTTGACTTAAGCCTACCATCTATTGCATCATTCGGTTTAGGCCTGACGGCTTCAGAGTACTGGATGAGTGATGTCCTCATAATACAAAATCAAATATATCGCATTTGCATGTAAACTATATATTTTGCCTATTTAATGACATAATGAACATATAGGTTGATCGTTAAATAAGTCTAAGGAGGTTATGAATCATGACTTCTAATACTATTTCAGTTGAACAAATCAAAGAAAAGACAATTCAAATATTAAGAAAATACCCAGTAGACAAAGCGATACTATTTGGCTCATATGCAAAAGGTGAAGCTACTAATAAGAGTGATATAGATTTATATATAGATACAAACGGGGAATTAAGAGGACTTGATTTTGTTGGATTACTTGAAATTCTTGTCGATGCCTTAGGAGCAGACATAGACTTAATAGATAAATCACATATAGAACCAGATTCTTTAATAATACAAGAAATTGAAGATGGAGGTGTGGTCATATATGAAAAATCAGAAGATTATTATGAAGATAGTCAAGTATATTGATTCTATATTGAAATATACAAATAATGTGGATTACGCTGAGTTCAAAAATAACAGTATGATGGTAGAAGCATGTATATTCAATTTGAGTCAAATCGGTGAATTAGTCAATAAACTAGATAATGAGTATATGACGGGACATCCAGAGATTCCTTGGTTTAAAATGAGAGGGTTAAGAAATCGCATAGTTCATGACTATGAAGGTGTAAATCTAAACCTAATATGGGAAATCATTGATATAGACATAAAGGTATTGAGAGGACAGTTATTGAAACTAATTGACTAGCTTCTTTTCATAACTGAAGGGATCTATAGTTGCATGTTGAATTAGAAATTATGATGAAGGATAGCCTGTCTATGGAAGGCAAATCAAATGCTGCAGGAAAGGTATACTATCCAGAAGCCGTAAGGAACAGGAAACAGCAGGAAATAAAATGCTGTTTCTAGCATTGACAAATTACAATAATGCAGCTAAACTAGAGATCCAAGCGCGCCTGTAGCTCAGGGGATAGAGCATCTGACTTCTAATCAGAGGGTCGCAGGTTCGAATCCTGCCAGGCGTGCCATTTTTGTACATTAGGCTGAGAAAGTCTCAAGAACAATATCGCCGTTTGTTCCTAGTTGTACTTTCAAGCAAGCTTGCTCCTTCTTTACATAATGAGAACGGTTACCCACTTGGACTATGGTTTCCGGGAATGCTTTGTGAATTTTGACTGTGGATTCTCCTGCCACCTTAATTTTTACATCTCCTGATGATACTCCCGGAGAACCGGCTTCATTAACAGATACATTCCCATCCGCCAATATTTCCCCGCCTCGGAAGACGCCACGTACTGAAACATCTCTTCCAGCTCTTAGGTTTGAATAGAAACCGCCTTTATCCGTTACATTAATGTCACCGGCAGCCTCTAAAATACTATTTTGGACATAGTTGCAGACGATGTCATTAGGTCGGTCGGGTAAGGACTCAAGTAAGTAGGTAACCTCCTGTTTCTTTTCAAGAATATCCTCTAAGGCTTCCAGAGAATAACAGTCCGGGTTTCCCACGTTATCAGTGAGCTCTCTGATCGTTTGAATGAACTCATTGATGACAGGCGGAAACGGTAGATCTGTTGTGTCTAAGGCAACAGCATACTCGTTAATGAGAGTTTCAATTGACTTCGCTTTCTTCTTGATGATGAGACGAACAATGCCGGCCATAGCACTTTGATCGAGTCGCCCATCTGATCCGGTTCTTAGTTCTTTGCTGCTTAATAAGTGTTCGTGGACTTCAGTGGCTTCTCGGATTGTGTCATCTATGAGAGTTCCTAGTTCACCCACTAAAGATGCTAACTGATTATACAAGGTGGTCAGACCACCGGCTGTGATCTCCGACTTAATAACGCTACCCTGGCACACTACTTTGCTGCCTGCACGAATTGTTGCACCGGTTACGTTCCCTTTCACAGTAACGTCCCCCAGTGCTGACACTTGCATGCCTCCGGTAACGTTGCCAAGAATTAATAAGTCTCCCCAGAATCGCAAATTGCCACTTGTCATGTCTACATCGCCTGGATGGGTCATCAATTGAGTTACCCTTAAGTACGTTATCCCACTGCCCTCTATAAGAGGTCTACCTGATATGGTAGCTATGGCTTCTTGACCGTTATCGCTGATTTTTACGCCATCTTTTGCGCGAATTACATCTTCATAAACAGGCTCGGGCGGGATTTCTTCCCCGGTTACCTTCATGCCGACAACTCCCGGATCTGCCGGGTGCAATACTGCCAGTACATCCCCTTTCTTTACGGACGGAAAAATATATCGTTCCCAGTAATCAGCTCTCTCGTCTTCATCGTAGACAATCTTCACAGGATCCGAGTCAAATAGGTACTCAACGAAGCCGTTCCTTCCTTGCTGTACTGGTTTGCCTCTGGCCACTATTTTAGATACACCGTCGGCAGCCTCTGATGCTTCTCCAATTGCGCTATGGTCAAGGCCGAAGACAACTCCTTTGTCTTTCAATGCTTTCTTAATTTGGTCAGGGGTAATGGTTTTGGTTTGCACCTCATGACTCTCGGTAAGCAGCTCGAGCATGCTTTGACTGTCTTGATCCATCAGTTTGTTGTATATGGTGATTTGCGGGGTTACCTTGACATGAGCGGTGAGGCAGTCATCCGGGATTTCAATTTCTATCTGAGCAGGATAGACTTCTTCTTGGAAGTCCAGTTCGATTTCGTCATTTTCGTGTATGGGTATGAGTTCAATAACGGTAACTCCGTTTACACGCAAAATGACTTCCGGCGTGGGAGTAATCACTGCAGGCTTGCCATTACCTATAGCGTCGCATACGTAAAGAGCTCCATACCTTACTTCTACTGTTCCGTCGCAGTCGGGTTTATTGTCTTGGTTTTGGCATATGTGACTTTGATTCGGTGGGTGTACTGTTACTCGAATGACAGCAGGACGCCTGAGTAAGCCTAAGAAACCCTGTTGGCCTTCATCCAACACTTCCACCTGCAATTGGTCTTCGTCTACTCCCAAGGTTTCTCTGGCTATTAGTAGGGCGTCTTGTACTGTCTTACCGCGGATAATCATTTCTTTGGCATCCATCTGTTCACACCCCCGTGTTTCGAAAGAGCAAAGACTCTTCTCTTGAGCTTAGCGGCTGCCAGTAGACAAGGATTCTTATTAAGTTGTATTGCCAATTGAACGCCTGACTCAATTTTCGACATTACCATGCAAGTTCCTGCCAGATTATGCTGAAAATGACACAACATAAAGGTGTCGCTTGCGATTCATTATACTTGACAAGCCATGGAAAATATTATATTTTGTGGGCACAAGAACTCTTATCAAGAGTGGTGGAGGGACTGGCCCGATGAAGCCCGGCAACCTGCTTTGATTCTCTCGGATGTGTCCTGAGAGAGCCTGAGCAAGGTGCCAAATCCTGCAGCCGGGATTTCTAAGGACTTCGGCTGAGAGATGAGGGGGGATGATAAGAACGAGCTCATACCCTCTCCATCGATGTGGAGGGGGTTTTTTGATGAAATGGCGTGGCAAGTCGCATGTAGAGCGTGGTGATGGGAGACAAGTCTCAGATAAAGCGGAGGTGTGAGTGGAATGTCTTGGAAGGTCATAAGAACACAGCTTATCAAAGATCGGATGAAAGAGACATATTGGGAGGATTGTGGGTATATCAATGACCTCGCATCCATAGAGCGGACAATACTCAGCGGGGGACCGAAAAGTTCTATAGCAGCTCAAATGCACCATTCACGAAAGAGTAAATACCCTATCGAAGCTGAATGCATTGCAAAGGAAATAAAAGATGGAATTTATGTTTCACCTAAGGAGTTTCAGGAGCTTGAAGATAAGTGGAAACGTGAAGAGAGAATAAAAGCGGAGAGGGCGGAACGTGAGAGAATGGTGGAAGAAGACGTGGATTGGAGGCTTTGGCTTAAACATGGCGGCAGGCCGTGACATAGGCATATCTCGCTTTATTCTAATTGGCATTGGATTTGCCAATAAAGTATAATATAGGTAGACCAAAGTTTGGAGGGAATTGAATGAAAAAGAAATTAGTGTGTTTTCTGACCCTGCTATGTGCCGTCTCTTTGGTCGTTTCATTTGTAGGGTCGGCAATCGGGGTTGTTGAAGCGCTATCACCCGGGACTAAGGAGAGTTCTGATGTATCCGTCGACGTGTCAATTACGGTTCCCGCACCTAAGTTGGGTTTAGAAGAAACGCTGTTTGTCGGTGCAGTGGCTGCGTTCTTCGGCATGGATGTCAGCGTTGTTGCTAATCTCTATGCTCCTCCGGCTTCTCCAACTGTTGAGGTGGAGATCAAGACTCCTCAAATCACAGTCAGTGAGCCAAAGATCCTTCTTTCCGCTGTTTATATGTCACAGTACTACGACGAAGATCCGTTGACCATCGTGGATATGAAGAACAAAGGATATGACTGGGATGAGATATCTGAACAGAAGGGTAAAGGTAAGAAAAACAAGAATAAGAAGAAGAATCTTAATTTCGAAGATGATAGCTTTGTTGCGTTCGTTACATCCTACTATGATTACCCTCCTGCGCAAGTGCGGAAATGGTTGTCTTTGGGGATGAGCGAAACAGAGATCATGTTTGCTCTGAACCTTGCTGCCAGGGCAAAGGTTAACCCTAACGCTATGATTAATGAATGGCGGAAAGGGCAGACTTGGGAAGCAATTGGCGCGAAATATAAGGTTCCGGTGAATGACCTGACTAAGCCTGTAGTGCCTATAAAGAAGTTCGATCACGTTCTTCCGTAGATCTGCTTCTGTAATCTTGCGTTTGCCCTCAATGGTTGTCTTCTCTTGGGGGTATGCCGTTTTTAAGGATACGGCTAAGATCAAGGAGGAGAGCAGGGGAAAGGCTCTCCTCCTTACGTCTAAAGACAACAGCCTTTATTCGTTTAGCTGTTCAGTTTATAGTTTCTTTAGACGGGGTATCTTTCCTGCTCATCATTGTGTGGCAAGCTCCAAGATTGAAGCTATCAGGCAGAGAAAGAACTGCTGCGTGTACAAGGGGTGTCATTGTGGCAGGATATCATTGAGACAGAAGTGAAAGGCATACAGTGGCAGCAGTTGTTCATGAATGGAATAGGGAAGGGAAGCGTTGCCTTAGTATGAATCCACACCGTTACGAGGAAGCTTTGAAATTCGCCATGCGCGCCCATGAAGGTCAGTTGCGTAAGGGCTCAGACATTCCATATATCACTCATCCTGTTTCCGTTTCTGCGATTTTGGCGCAGCACGGATACGGAGAGGAGCTTATTATTGCAAGCTTGCTTCATGATGTTCTTGAAGATACCGCTATCACTCCGGTTGAGCTGGAGAAGAGGTTCGGAGAGGATATTGCTTTGCTTGTCTGTGGTGTTACAGAAGAGAAGAGGGATGCACAAGGGTTGCCTCGTGCCTGGGAGATCAGAAAAGAGGAAACTCTCTGGCATGCAGGTTCGGCAGAGGAGCAGGTGATAGCGCTAAAAGCAGCAGATGCTTTACATAATGTGGATTGTCTCATCCGAGATCTTCGGGCTACCGGCGACGACATCTGGAAGCGGTTCAAAAGGGGAAAAGAGCAACAACTTAATTACTACCGACGTTTATCCAGCATCATCCTGGAGAGGCTAGGAGAGAATTCCCTGGCGCTTGAATTTTGTGAGGCAGTAGATAGACTGGAGCAACTTGTCCTGGGAGGTAAGGCTTAGACCGCAATGCTTTGACCGGAGCATGTTTCATAGTACAATGTAATTGCCTACTTAATTTCGTTTCAACGTAGAGACAGGGAGGATCAACTTCATGTCACGAGTGCAGGAGATCTTGCTTCGGAAACAGGCAAGGGAGACAAAGCTAGGAGTTTGTCTGACCCACATAACTGAGCAGCTACGCGATCTCGGAGCTCTTAAGGTTATCTTGTTTGGCTCGTTGGCAAGGGGAGACGTAGACATAGATAGCGATTTGGATCTCTTTGCGATTATGCCATCTAATATGAGCGGCAAAGAATGGATGGATATTGTCTATGATCAGGTAGAGAGAGGTATTGCTTCGGATATCATAGTATACAACCAGGACGAATTTGAAAAGCGACTACCTGAAAGCAGTTTCCTGCAGGATATTATGACTTCAGGGAGAGTTGTATATGAGAAGGCCATATGAACATGAAAGTCTAAGATGGTTGACTCACGCAAGAGATGAATTTGAGGATGCCAATGAGCTACGACAGAGGGATAGATTTTATATTGCCCTTTTTCACTTCCAGCAAGCTGCGGAAAAGGCTTTAAAGGCGTACCTTTATCTTAAGCTTAAGTCAGGGGAAGTTTTCTACACTCATTCGATTGACGAGTTGACTCAGATGGCCATAGAAGTAGATCCAGCCTTTAAGACGATTATGCCTGCAAAGAAGTTGGACCAGTACTACATTCCCACCCGTTATCCTAATGGCCTCCCGGGGGGTATTCCGTCACGATACTACGATGACCCTGAAGAAGCCATGCAAGCAAGAAATCTCGCCGAAGAAGTCATTGAACTGGTTACTGCAAAGATTGATAGAGACAATGCAGGCTATTAGCCAGGCTATTAGCATTAATTTACCCGCCCTGACTGTAGCTGCGTGTGACATTTGATTTATCCCCTGTGTATAAACAGCCTTCACTTGAACCACACTTGAATTGGAGGTGGTTCAAGTGGGTTTTCAACTTACTCAAAAAGAGCAAATGCTGTTAAAGGATCAGTTAAGCCATGAGAAGATTTGCATCGAGAAGTACGGTAACTACGCAGAACAGGCCAAGGACCCCCAATTAAAGCAGCTGTTTAGTCAGTACGGCTCCCATGAACAGCAGCACTACAATACCGTTAACCAATTGCTACAAGGACAGCAGGTGGGCGTCCAAGGAGGGCAAACCCAACAGCAAGGCAGGCAGGCAGGTCAAGGCATGGGCCAGAAGGGGCAGCAGCTTACGGGCCAAAAACCCCACGCCGGCATGACCATGCAAGATGACGCTATGCTATGCAATGACATGCTGATGACGGAGAAATACATCTCCGGCACTTATGACACAGCGATCTTTGAATCAGTAGACCCCAATATTCGTCAAGCGTTGCAGCATATCCAAAAGGAGGAGCAGCAGCACGGCGAAGGAATCTTCAACTACATGCAGCAACATGGGATGTATAACCCGCAGTAAGACGGGATGTATTGCCCGCCTTAACACATGATATGTCCCGCAGTAGAAATCCAATGGTGGGGGTGCCATGCAACAACAGCGTTTTCAGACAGTGAAGTCAGAGACGTGAGTAAGCAGAGGCACCCCCGTTCTCTCTGAAGCATCAGTTATTTCTCTGAGCCGCGCGACACACGGTAGCAGGCCTCATGTCGTATCAGTGCGCCTATTTGGTTGAAACTATGCCGTCTCCGAACTTATGCAATCCCGGGATGGTGACCGGCAGCTGTCCTTTAGGCTCAGTCAGTCCGAAGATAATCTCTGCCACCGCCTGCATTGTGCAATCCCTGAACCCGTAGGCTGCTATGTAGGTACTTGCTTCAGGAAACTCTTTGATATCATATGGATTTCGCATAGCTACGATGACGCAAGGCACGCCTGTTTCCAGAATAGCTCGGGCGAGATTGGCTTGCTGCCTATATAGATGGGCATTGTATGTTCCGAGGATCACCAGGCTTTTTGTGTTGGCACGGCCGGTATTAATCAGTTCTATGGTATGTCTGATTTCGTCGTCTGTGGGAGCTTGCGATACCGTAAGTGTTTGCAGTCTGGGAGCAAAGCGTTGGATCGCAACTGCCAGAGGCGAACTTAGGAATTGTTCATCCTCCACTTGAGTGATGGAGCCGATGTCCGGGCTAATTACCAGCAGATTCATGCCTTGATTAGGTCTAATAGGGATGAGCCTGTCATTGTTTCTTAAGAGAGTTACGGATTCTCTTGCAATTTCAAGAGCCAGATCGCGATGAGCTGCGCATCCTACCAAATCGACGATATCACGGTCTAAGTCTGAGGACTCATCTTGCGGCGCCGGGGTCGGCGAGGACGCAAGGGGATACTGTGCAACAAGCAGAGGCAAGGCCGACATGCCTGTTGTAGCTACGGGCTGCGATGGGGATAAGGCGGACTCTGACTTTTGCGATAAGTAGTATGGAGGGTGAATAAGTCCATACTTAAGCTTGACGGTGAGGATGCGATTTACTGATTCGTCCACTCTTGCCTTGCTGATGCTACCGCATCTTACGGCGTCATATAGAGCTTCTGCTGCCTCTATTTGCCTCTCGCGGTGGTGGCACAGGAGCGCAATGTCTGCCCCTGCTTCGATAGCTTGCACTATTGCTTCTTCAGAAGATGAGACCTTCGCAATTGCACCCATATACAAATCGTCAGTGACAATGATTCCCTTAAAACCAAATCGCTCCCTGATTAATCCTGTTAGCACTCGGTGTGACAGTGTAGCAGGTATTCCGTATTCAGGCTCAATTGCGGGATATACAACATGGGCAGTCATGACTGCGTCAAGCCCTGCCTTTATTGCAGCTATAAAAGGCACAAATTCAGTTTGTTCCAGGTGTTTCATGGAATGGGGCACCACAGGAAGATCTATATGTGAATCTATCGTAACATTTCCCTTGCCCGGACAGTGCTTTGCCGTAGCTACCACTCCTGTTTCCCGGTACGCACCGATTGCAGTTACTCCAAGTTTTGTTACCAGTTCAACGTCCTCTCCGTATGACCGTACGCCTATGCCGGGGTTGTCAGGATTGTTATTGATATCCAACACAGGGGCAAGGTTCATGTTTATGCCAAGTGCCATCATCTCTCTAGCCATTACTTGCGCAGCCCGCCTTGTATGTTTTTCTGATTTTGCAGCGGTGGTTGCACCTAAGGCCATGTTCCCCGGAAACACGGTGGCGCCTTTGGTTAGTCGAGTTACAACTCCGCCTTCTTGGTCGATTGCGATATGGAATCCTACAGGGCACCTCCGTGATGCTGCAATTTGCTGTAGATGAGTGGTAAGCGTCTTGGTATGCTGTGGGTCCGGAACGTTTCGTCCCATCAATATGACATTTCCTATGTAATACTTTGCCATAAATTCCTGATCAGACTTGGTTAGCTCCGGCCCGTCGAAGCCGACCATCAGCATCTGACCCAACTTCTCTTCCATGCTCATTCCAGCGAGGATCGACTGAGGCAGAGCCATATGATGTCTGTTACGTGGGATACTGTGCAAAATAGACACTTCCCTTCTTGAAACCACGGTTTCTCAACGTAAGGTGCCTTGCTCGCTTTTCTCCGGAATCCGGCGTGCATTTTGGGAACGCACAGCAAAACTCTTCTATGGTTTATGGAATAATTCCTGCCTGTCAAATATGATATTGGAATAAAGATTTCGCCTTTTTGGAAGGGTTTTGGTCCTTTGCGGAGAATTAACTGTATAGTAATATCCAGCATATAGGATCATAAGAAAGGAAGGATATAATGCGTAGGGCTTGTTGGGTGCTGGTATTGGTGTTGTTAGTCGGAAGCCTGGCAGTATCTTTCGGTTCAATCGGTGCGGCGAGCAAGTGGACAGGTACAATCCAGGTATGGGACTTCCCGCGTCCTGATGCAGCAGCAGAGTGGGAACTCCAAGCATTCAAGGAGTTCGAGGAACTACACCCGGGTGTAAAAATCGAGTACACAAAGCTTACCTGGGCAGGTGGCAATGAGAAACTTGATGTTTCAGTAGCAGCAGGTCAGCCGCCGGATATTTGCGGCAGCGGCCTACGTCTTCCTTATGTGCTCCAGGGGGCTCTTGAGCCTATCGACGACTTCCTCACGGCAGAAGACTTAAAAGACTTCCACGAGGGTTCACTCAATGCAGTTAAGTTAAACGGGAAGTATTGGGGATGGCCATGGTATAACACGCTCTACACAATGTACTTGAACGCTGACATCTTCAATGAAAGAGAAGTTCCGCTTCCGAAGAACGGGGAGTGGACATATGACGAATTCCTCAGCGCTATGCAAAAGCTGACCTTTGACCGTGACGGCGACGGGAAGATTGATGTCTATGGTTTCGGTTTCACCTTCCAGCCAACATACCTCCAGCCATTTGGGATTATCTATGCTGAGGGCGGAAGAATCCTTGATATTGACAAGAATGAGTTTGTCCTGGACAGTCCGGAAGCAGTAGCCGGTATACAGCGTCTTTATGACATGGTATGGAAGCACAAGTGCGCTCTCCCGAATGCAGGGGGACTTACCACTACAGACGTGAACAATGCTTTCCTAAACACCAGGTCTATTGCGGCGTTTGTGGACACGACAGGAATCATCTCATCGTTCGCGACCCACAATAAGAAAGTTGAAGCGGGCGAAATTGAAGGCGAGAAAATTAACCTGGTAACTGCACAATATCCCAAAGGCACGAACGGTTTACCTATCGCTGCAGGTCCCGGCGTAGGAAGCTGGGCAGTATTTAAGCAGAAGGATCCGGCAAAGCGTGAAGTAGTAATGGAACTTGCAAAATACATCACAAGAGGCGAGGGACAGAAAGAAGTTGTGCCTCTTATCGGTGTATTCCCATCACGTAAGTCGGCGGGTAATGTCTGGGCAGGAGATAAGAATCTCCAGCACATTGTGCCTGCTGTAGAGTATGCAGTCTATCCGCCAATGCATCCGAACTGGAACAAGATTGACGACAAAATCATGAGGGAACTACAGCTTGCAGTGCTTAATGAGAAAACAATCGATGCTGCTCTAAAGGAAGCTAAGCGTCAGGTAGAAAGGCTTCTTAATTACTAGGAGTAAGTGCACTCTAAAGGCGAGGATGCAAGGCCGACACGTTATGTAAACGGCGGGCGCGTCCTCGCCTCCCGTTACTATCAGATGTGAGACGTATTCTCAGGCGGAAAAGGCATTTGCCAGTGAGGTGTCAGTAATGGTGGATGGATTGGCAACGACAAGTTCTAGCCCTGAGCCACACAGGAAGAGTGACACACGTTCTGTTTTGAAGCTTCTTCATAAGAAGAGATGGGCTTATTACTTCATAGCGCCTGCCACAATTCTATTTTGCATTTTTACGGTGATACCTGTAATTAGATCCTTTATTCTTTCTTTTCAAGAGTTTAGGTTGATGGGAAACGTATGGGTTGGGCTGGACAACTTCAAGTACGTCTTAACTGACCCTGTATTTCACAGAGCAATGCGTAATACCGCCCTCTATACGGTAGTAATGGTGCCACAGGGTGTTTTGAAGGCGCTGATATTGGCGAGTATTTTGCGGAATTTGCCTGAGGCAGTGCAGACATTTTTCAGAGGCGCATACTATTTGCCCGGGGTCGCATCTGCAGTAGTGATTTCCATGGTCTGGAAGTGGATTTACGATCCTAACTTCGGCTTGTTTAACTTCGTTCTCGGCAAGTTCGGCTACGGTCCGTATACGTGGCTGACAAGCCCGAAAACATCACTTACCAGTATCATGCTTATGGGTATATTAACAGCTCCGGGTTATTACATCATCTTATATCTCGCAGCGATGAAGAAGATCCCCCGCGAGCTATATGAAGTTGCAGATATTGACGGAGCAACGCCATTCGCCAAGTGGTGGAATGTGACGTTGCCATTGCTGAAGCCAACAACTCTCTATATCACAATTACCTCGATTATAGGGAGCTTTCAGATATTTACCTCAGCGTATGTAATGACACAGGGTGGTCCCGGATACTCTACAATGACTGTGGTGTATCTCATATACAATACTGCATTTCGTGACTTCGAATTTGGACTCGCGTCTGCTCAAGCCATAGTGCTTGCTGCTATTATTGTGTTTATCTCTGTATATAACTTCCGCATATTCTCAACGGATGTTCAGTACTAGGAGGTGAGGAGGGTGGCCGACACCACTGGTAGCTCGGTTCTTAGCAAGGTATTGACACCAAAGAAGCCGACTGACAGCACTTCCACAGGCGGTGTTCCTTGGCGTCCCCGTGGTACGCTTCAATGGATAGGTGCAATGCTTGTTGTTCTCTTTATCATAGGCTGGGCGGTACTATCACTCTTACCGATGATGTGGATGTTTACTTCTGCATTTACACCGTCATCGGCATTGGTGAAAATGCCTCCGCAGGTGAGCATAAAGAATTTCTCTATAGCGAACTTCACAGCTCTTCTGAAGAAGGCACCCCTGCTTCCTAGATGGTTTCTGAATACAGCTCTCATAGCTTCAGTGGCTACCGTAGCCAACCTTATCTTCGATACCATGGCCGGTTACGCCTTTGCGAAGATGGACTTTCCAGGGCGGGAGCTCATATTCTGGGCGATCCTCTCCACAATGATGATACCCAGTCAAGTTACTCTTGTGCCTATGTTTCTTCTTATCAATAAGCTGCATTGGTACGATAGCTATGCAGCAATATTAGTGCCCGGGATGTGTCAGACTTTCGGGATCTTCATGATGAAGCAGTTTATTCAGACTTTGCCTGCTGACTTGGAAGATGCAGCCAGAGTCGATGGTTGTTCAGAAATTGGGATTTGGTGGCGCATCATACTGCCATTGTGTAAGCCTGGAATGGCTGTCCTCGGGATCTCAATATTCATGGGACAATGGAAAAGTTTCCTATGGCCGTTGATTGTGTTGAAGACAGAGCGAAAATTCCTCTTGGAACAAGGACTCACTACACTTCAGCAGCAATTCTTTACCGACTACGGAGTGCTTATGTCAGGTGCTGCACTTGCAGCAATTCCCATGATCATAGTATTCTTTTTCTTCCAGAGATATCTCATAGAAGGCGTTACTGTAGGTGATGTCCTAAAAGGCTAAGTGTAGTAAGCCGCAGAGTCTCTGAAAGGAGCCTACCCGGAATGCAATATCAAACTGTCCATGTTCAAAAAAGATTAGTGGTCCTTATGTTTGTCTTACTGTTGGTGGCGGCAGTAATGCCAAGGACATTTGTCAAGGCAGGGGGGCGCAAGGAAGTGAAGGTTAGAACGGGAATCGAAGTCTTGGCGAGCAGGGATTTTGACATAATTGCCGGAAAACGTGTTGGGCTCATCACGAACCATACAGGTTGCGATTCGACAGGTAAGAGCTCCATAGATATTCTGGCAGAGAGCGATAAGATAAAGCTTGTAGCCATTTTTGCCCCGGAGCATGGGGTTCGAGGCGAAGCTGAGGCAGGTGAGAAGGTTAGCTCTGACAAAGACCGAATGACCGGTTTGCCCATTCACAGTCTCTATGGAAAAACACTAAAGCCCACCGGTGAGATGCTGAACGGCATTGACGTTTTGGTTTATGACATCCAGGATGTAGGTGTAAGGTTTTACACATACATATCCACCATGGCCTATGCAATGGTGGCTGCAGCAGAGAATGGCTTGGAATTTGTGGTCTTAGACAGGCCTAATCCTATTGGGGGTGTGGCAGTTGAAGGGCCTATTTTGAAAAAAGAGTTTTCATCCTTTGTCGGGCTCTATCCAATCCCTGTTAGGTATGGGATGACAATAGGTGAACTTGCCAGGTTATTCAATGAAGAATTCGGAATCCGGGCAGATCTCAAAGTCGTGAAGATGCAGGGATGGCGCAGGGACATGTGGTTTGACGATACCGGGCTTCCGTGGGTGAAGCCTTCTCCGAATATTCCTACTCTGACCAGTGCTACTGTATATCCCGGGACTTGCTTTATTGAAGGATTTGTCAATGTCTCTGAAGGCAGAGGCACAGATCATCCGTTTGAGTGGATTGGCGCGCCATGGATTAACGGTAGAGCTCTTGCCCAAGGACTTGAAGCTCTCGGATTGCCGGGAGTTACTTTCAGAGCATGTGAATTTACCCCTAAGTCTTCGAAGAATGCAGGGAAGCTCTGCGCCGGCATTGAGGTTTCGGTCAAGGATCGTTCCGTTTTTGAGCCGGTAGCCACCGGTCTCTACATAGCAGAGGCAATCCTTGATAAGTATCCTGCCCAGGCTACCTGGGCATACAAAGGGAGTCATTTCGATCGTCTGATGGGAACCGACAAGGTGAGATACCTCCTTGAGGGGGGAGAACCCGCATCGAACATGATAGAGTCGTGGGTGCCTGAAATTAACGAGTTCCTCCACGTAAGAGAAAAGTATCTTCTATACAGCCTTCCTTAACTCTTCTCCGTTGCGCATGCGCACTTGAATTGCCAGGGTCTTTTCCCAGTCCGGCAACAGTGTTCTGTCGTTTCCGTCAGGAAGTGGTTTTCATATGGTTGTCCAGGAAGATGGCAGAGTATGTATGCTGCAATCAGCCTGATTGTGCCCTTTTGCGATTGTGCGAAAATTGACTATATATTACTTCTCTGTTATTCTATAAGTAGGATCATCAAGTTTTGAGCCGCTCATTATTGTCTTTTCCACCAACGTATTGCGGAATCGGTCCTAGTCTTGCGCAGGATCTGCAATCAGATCTGAGCTGCCGGTAAAGCAATACCTGCTGCCATAAGGTTCTTTGAATTCCAGCGTATACAACTATGCAGTCAAAACACTTGTTCGCCTGGCATGTTTTGGGGAAAAGAGAACTGGAGAGCTTATCTTGGGAGCCTCATTGGTGGTTAGTGGTAGTAGACTGCTATTCGCTAAGTGACAGACTCCCCAAATACTACGGGTTGATAAACAGGAGGTTCTGTCTATGAGTCAAGATGTTGATTATCAAACTGCAGACGTGCTTTTTGATCGTTACGGAGATAATCCTATTATTACACCGGATAGCTGGCCGTATTTGGTCAATGCTACCTTTAACCCAGGCGCTGTGGAACATGACGATGAAACGCTTCTCCTGGTTAGGGTTGAAGACATGCGGGGGTTTTCTCATCTAACTATTGCCAGAAGCAAGGACGGTAGGAGCGACTGGGTAATTGATGAGGAGCCTTTTCTGCAAGCTGACCCGGATATAGAGGAAGAGCAATGGGGGATAGAGGACCCTCGAATCGTGTGGTTGGAGGATAGAGATGAGTACGCCATAACATATGTATCTCATTCCGCAGGTGGACCTACGGTATCCTTGGCCACGACCAAAGACTTTGAATCCGTTGAGCGAAAGGGTACGCTTCTGCCTCCTGAGAATAAAGATGCTGCGCTTTTCCCGCGGATGATTGGTGACCGATATGTGCTGATTCACCGTCCCATAATCCGGGGCGAGGCCCATATCTGGATGTCATTCTCACCCGACTTGAAATACTGGGGCGATCACAAGCTATTACTGCCTGCGAGACCGGGCTGGTGGGATTGTTCAAGAGTAGGTTTAGGACCGCCGCCTATTGAAACAAATGAGGGATGGCTTATTCTCTATCACGGTGTGAGGGAGACAGCATCAGGCAGCCTTTATAGGGTAGGCTTAGCTCTGCTGGATCTCAACGAACCCTGGAATGTCATCCGCCGTAGCAGCCACTGGGTATTCGGACCTCGTAGATCCTATGAGCGGATAGGGGATGTTCCCGGAGTGACTTTCCCCACGGGAGTCGTTTCCAACCGAAGAACCCGCGAAATACGAATGTATTATGGGGCTGCAGATTCCACTGTGTGCCTGGCTACAAGCAACTTAGATGCGATGCTTGAGTACTTGGGAATAGAGTAACGTAATTAACGCAATAATGATGAGAAGCAGTCAGTGAGGTGCCATATGGCGCCTCATTGACTGCTATTGCATTGTGAAGAAGCTGATTCTACTGAAGCAGTTCAGTTACAGTCAATCGTACAACCTACATTGCAGTCCTGTCATGGGCTTGCGGGGTGCAGTGGTAACAAGCCATCCCCTGGTTGTGCAAGCTGGAATGCGTATGCTTCTTCAAGGGGGAAACGCGGTAGATGCGGCTATTACTAAAGTTGCTGTATCGGCTAAGGACGGAATGGCTGCAGCTTGGTGACGCTTTATAGCTTTATTCACACAGAGCAATGATGCCCACTGCGATAATGACTATTCCCGCGATAATCTCGCTGTTTCGCTCAAACCAGGCGAATCTTGCTGTTTCAAGGCCACGCAATGAAAGCCAAACAATTCCCACCATGCCTAGCAAGGTTGCAAAGACCCAGGTTCCGATTGCTGCCAGCGATGAAAAGACCCCTTGTGTGCTGGCAGCAAGGAAAATGGGAATCGCTTCTACGCAAGGTCGAGCCCCGAGAATTACACCTAAGCCGTAGGTGGAGCCTGTTATTGCGTGGGAGTGGCAATGTTTGTGATTGTGTCCTTCATCCATGTGACTATGGTGATGATGTCCACGGTACTTAGACCACCCCTTAAAGAGGTAATACACTCCCAGTCCAATAACGATAAAGCCGACAATCCGTTCCAGTCCAATACTTACGTTTGCGGCTACTGCACTCCCTGCCAGTGAAAAAAGCAACCCTACTATTACAGTGGAAACTAAATGTGCGACAGCCCCGGCAGCGGTCATAGCAACTGTCTGCTTTGTAGACATGCCTCTCGCTTTTGCGGACAAGACGTATGGCAACCAGTGATCCGGCAGCAAAGCGTGGGCCAGAGCAGCAACTCCGGCTGTGCCAACAAGGGCGTGTATTCCGGACATTAATATCTACCTTCTCTCACAAGTGGCATTGCGCCGTGGAGGAGCATGTCGCTACCGCCATGGGTAATGTCAATATCATATTTCTAGAGTAGCACTCCGGATGACAGATCTCAAATCTTTCTTTCCTTCGATTTATGTGTTACTTCTTACTCCATTTTGACAAGCTGTCTTTTGATCAGCTTGTCCTGAATTGGCTTACAGGCTTTTTCGTGATGGGTTATCTCATGGTTATGCGTAGGATAGCCCGTTTCAGTCAGCATTATGTTGAAGAGACGGACATGTTCTCGAATCGGCATGGACGTGGGGGATTTGAGAGTCTGCTTTTTTGTGGGACATTATGGCAGGTTGATGACGGCAGCATGATCAAAAACTCCTGCTACTCTCTATTTGATGTGTTCGAATCTAGCCTTGACTTCGGTAGGTTTTGTGATACACTTACAATTGTGATTTGTCTTAACACAAAATGTACGTTATCTCCGAATTCCACAATAGGAAACGGGGGATCCCTTAATTGGGGTGAATCCTGAATATCAGGTAGGGCAACTTGGGTGCCCGAACCCGTCAGCTAACCCCGTAGGAGTGGTCCAAGCGTTGTGTCTTAGCCCCGGTGGGACTTTGCCTACGCTTTTTTTGTCGGCAGCGTTCGCCGCCGTACAATTTGGTACCACTACTATATACGGGGTGATTTTTTTGAAATTCCGGTGGCAGCGTGTGCGCGGTGATGTGATAGGAGGAGCCACCGCAGCAGTTGTAGCTCTTCCTCTGGCTCTGGCCTTTGGCATTGCGAGTGGGGCAGGAGCTGTAGCTGGTTTATATGCTTCGATTTTCGGTGGTCTGACAGCGGCTGTATTTGGCGGTTGCGGTGTACAGATTACCGGGCCTACCGGCGCAATGACAGTGGTTTTGGTTAGTGTTGTCAGTAAGCATGGGGTAAGTGGGATGTTTTTGGCCGGTGCATTGGCCGGTCTTATGCAAGTGCTTTTAGGTCTTTTGCGGTTAGGCAAGTTTGTTAAGTATCTTCCCCAGCCTGTGATTGCCGGTTTTACCAATGGTATATCCATCTTGTTCTTCATGACAGCAATAGATGCTGCTTTGCAAACACCTTCTATCACTCTAATTACTACCATGGTAATTATTTTGGCATTACGATTTTTCAAACAGGTGCCTGAATCACTAGTAGGCCTTATCGTAGGTCTTCTCATGAATGAGCTTCTTATACATAGCCCTCACGTAGTGGGCGCTCTTCCTTTTGGTATGCCTCGGCCGACATTGGCGCTTATGCCATTTGGAGATATTGGCCAATTAATCATGCCTGCTATCACAATTTGCCTCTTAGGTAGCATTTCTGCTCTGTTATCAGCAGAGGTTACCGATGGAATGATTGGTACGGAGCACAATAGCAACCAAGAACTTATTGGTCAGGGTCTGGGAAATCTGGTCTCCTCTATGCTTGGAGGTGTTCCAGTCTCCGGAGCAGTCGCCCGGTCAGGCGTAAATGTCTACAGTGGGGGGCGTACCCGTCTTTCCAGTATTCTACATGCTGTTTTTCTATTGCTGATAATCCTGGTCTTCGGGCCTGTGGCTAAGCGTATACCCTTGGCTTCGTTGGCTGCTATTCTCATGGTGTCTTCAGTTCGTACAGCTGACTGGAAAAGCCTGAAAATGATACCCAAAGCCCGCTGGAGCTATGGAGCAATCATGACCATTACTACCATATTGACAGTGGTTAAGGATCTCACGATTGCTGTAGCAGTGGGCGTGGTTCTCGCTGCCATTGTGGTCATTGTCGAGCTGGCGTCTTCACCTCGTGGCAACGAGGTGGTTTATGGAGAAGGTTCTTCGACTCCTGATATGTTGGTTCACCCTAACGTTCAGGTGATGACTTTCGACGGTCCTTTGTTTTTTGTCGGAACAGAAAACCTAAGGAGTCATATAAAGGAGATATCCAGCAAACCCTTTTTGGTTCTGGACTTCTCTAACGTGCCTACCATGGATGAAACCGGTGCCTTGGTTCTTAGAGATTGTGCACAGCGCCTTCAAAAAGAAGGTAAGACTCTCTACATTGGCGGGCTGAAAAAGAAGCCTCAACATATGTTGACAAGAATGGGCGTGGTGGGTGATTTGGGTAGGTCTCAGGTATGCACAGGACTGGAAAGCGCCTTGCGTAAGGCTTCCCAGGAGGCGGCGCAAACGGCCGGTGCTGCCGAAGATGAGTCAAGATTGCAGTAGAGATGTTTTAGATAGTAGACGGAGGGTTTTAACCATGCGCAAGCGATCTTTAGTTTTATTTGCCTTGCTACTGGCGTTTTGGCTCGCGATCTCTGCAGAAGTTGATGTACAGCATTTGCTGGTCGGAGCTGTTCTGGCCCTGATGACCGTTTGGTTCTGGCAGGATCTGGGCCCGAGGCTGCCTCGCTTGCTTTCCGCCGAAGAGCTGCTGCTCTTAGGACACTGCCTCATGACTTTGATTCGGTTTATCATTCAATCGAATATCGCCGTGGCGAAAACCATCATACTGTCGAGTCCACCGGTGGGGCCGGTCTTTGTAGTCATGAGGCCTCCTATTGAAAGTAACTGGGGGAGGGTGCTTTTGGCTAACTGCATAACCATTACACCGGGCACCGTGACTGTGGACATTGATCCCAAAACCGGTCAGTTCATTGTCCATGTGTTGACAGATGAGGCGGCGGCTGAATTATTCAGTTGGCAGATCATTCGTGAAATCAGCCACCTGGAAACTTGGAGTCAGAGGAGGACAAAGCATGCTGTGGCTACTGATAGGTCTCATGGTGTTGATTCTCATCGTGCTCTTACGAGCGATTATAGGTCCGACGGTGATTGATCGGCTGCTTTCTATTAATGCTATCAGCAGCAAGGTCAGTGTAATCATTTTATTGATGGCTTTCATGAGAGGCGACTATGGATTTATCGATGTGGCATTTGTCTTTGTATTATGCGGATTTGTGGGAGGGCTTTGGATATTACGCGTGCTGACTCCCGGTGATTGGCAGCTCACACTGCCCGGGTTAGGCGGATTCAAGGGAGAGGGAGAGGACGTGAGTTCCCATGATTAAGTTTTTAGCAAATCTTTGTTTTGTCGGATCTTTTTGTGCATTTGCCTTAGGTACCTTAGGGTTGTTTCGTCTACCCGATCCATATACTCGTCTACACGGAGTGGGTATGGGCGATACCTTGGGTGTGGGATTAGCAGGGCTGGGACTTCTTCTGCTTAGCCCTACCTGGGTTCTGCGGATTAAATTGGTGATTGTTCTGCTTCTGTTTTGGACAATTAACCCGACCATGACCCACCTGGTGGCTAAAGCCGGATTGATTCACGGGGTGTATCCTGTGGAAGGAACAAAAGTGATTAAGGGGTGAGTATGAGTACATGAGCTTTACGACTGTCGATTACGGAACTATGGTGATGCTCCTGATCCTGGTGGTGGCATCTTTGGCCATGTATTTCATCAAGGATTTGCTGCACGCGGTCATTGTTTATGGAGCCTATACTCTGATTATGGCATTGGTGTGGCTGCAGATGAACACCCCTGATATTGCAATTACTGAGGCTGCTGCGGGAATCGCCATGACTGTTTTGATGATGGTGGCTATTTATCGCACTAGTCGTAGGGAGGAATAAAGACGAAATTACGTACTATGATAATACTTCTTATTACTCTGCTGGCCACGCATGTAGTTCTTCTCGCTGTGGCAGAGCTGCCTCCCTACGGTATGTCCGGGAATCCTTCCTATAACCAGGTGGCCCAACGTTACATTGAAAATGCCCGGGAGGATACGGGGGTCCTCAACGTGATTACAGCGATTGTTCTCGACTATCGGGCTTATGACACTATGTTCGAGACTATCGTGTTGTTTACAGCTGTTCTTGCTGTGATCATCACCCTGAAGACCACAGAAGGAGAGGGTGGTGGAACGTGAGAGATTTTGTTCTAAAACGGGTGGCTGCACTACTTCTGCCCTTTATTCAGATGTATGGGTTATATGTCATTTTTCATGGTCATGTTTCCCCCGGCGGGTCCTTTGCAGGAGGTATTGTGGTGGGATTGGCGTTTATTGCTTTTGCTACCATCTATGGGTTGGAAAGGGGCCGTGCTAAGGTGCCGGAAAAAGCCACCACTCTCGTTGAGAGTTATGGCACTCTCTGGTATGGACTCATGGGGATGATTGGCATTTTTAAGGGGGCTCCTTTTCTTGCTAACAAGCTGGCGGGAATTGATTTAGGGGAACTGGGAGCGTTGTCTTCAGGAGGATTGATTTCTCTCATCGGTCTTGGGGTCGGCATAAGAGTGGCCAGTACTATGGTTGCCTTGTTCTTTACCATGATGGAGGATGAGTCGTGAGAATATTACTGGATAAGCTAATAATTAACTATCCGTACTTTGCTGCCGTAATCCTGTTTATCATCGGCGCCCTAACTGTTCTAACCCGCTCGAACTTATTCAAGAAGTTGATCGGAATTAACATTATGGAAAGTGCCATTTTCCTCATGTTCATTGCAGCAGGCAACATTCGAGGGGGTGCAGTGCCGATACTCGATGAGGCGAATCCAAGAGCCCCGTATATCAATCCGGTGCCGTCAGCTTTGATGTTAACCGGCATTGTAGTCAGTATCAGTGTTACCGCTTTCGCCTTAGCACTCATTATTAGGTTATATCAATCTTACGGTACCACTGATGCGCGCCGCATAGCGGAGATGAAAAGAGAGGTGACATAAAGATGACAGCAACTATAAAAGCTAACTTACCGGTCTTTGTTGTCATTGCTCCTCTATTTGTCGCCTTTGTCTT
Organism: Firmicutes bacterium UBA5449; assembly: GCA_002424305.1. Lineage (GTDB taxonomy): Bacteria > Bacillota > SHA-98 > UBA4971 > UBA4971 > UBA4971. Next base: position 76,099 of record DIQZ01000051.1, on the reverse strand, counting down.
GCCGACTTTCGCTCGGCGGATACGTCTGGTGGAGAGTCTGGTGATAGCCGTTGGGGTTCTGGGACTCTTAGGGACGGGATATTTAGCTTCACTCATTCTTATAGAAAAAGGGATTCCCATTATCTATAGTATGGGGGGCTGGTCTGCCCCGTGGGGTATAGAACTAAGGGTGGACAGCTTAGGCGCCTTCTTTTTATTAGTGGTGGCAGGTGTCAGCTTGCCCGTGGCTCTCTTTGGGGTCGACAACTTGACCCATGAGGTGGGTGGTTCTGCCCAAACCACTCGGTTTTACGTGCTTTACCTCTTGCTCAGTGGAGCCCTGGCAGGTATGGCTGTGACTTCTGATCTTTTTAATGTGTTTGTCCTGGTGGAAGTAGCTACCTTAAGTTGCTGTGGTCTGGTAAGCGCTCGTAATCATCCTCGGGCAGCCGAAGCAGCTTTCAATTATCTGATCCTTGCAACACTAGGCTCTGCTCTTATCCTCGGTGGTATCGGCTTTTTGTACATTATCACCGGACATTTGAATATGGGATTGGCTTCTCAAGAGCTTGGCCGAGTTTGGCGAGACTATCCCCATGTGGTGTGGATGGCGGCTAGTTTTCTATTGGTGGGATTTGGCGTAAAAGCAGCTCTTTTCCCATTACATGTCTGGCTGCCTGATGCCCATTCTACAGCTCCGTCACCTGCCAGTGCAATCCTGTCAGGGTTAGGAGTTAAAGGGTATATGATTTGTTTTACCAAGGTGCTATATAACGTATTTGGCACTACTTTAATGCGGGAATTTGCCATGCACCGGATACTGGTACTGCTAGGTATGATTGCAATCATTGCCGGGTCCATATTGGCTCTGGCTCAAGACGAGCTCAAGCGTAGGTTGGCGTTTTCCACTGTTGCGCAGGTTGGATATGTGTTCTTGGGATTGGGTTTTGCGAACGCAAGTGGCCTTACTGGTACACTGTTTCACATGGCAAGTCATGCGGTGATAAAGTCCGGTCTATTCTTGGCGGTAGGAGCGATTATCACTACTACCGGCAAGCATCGGATTAGCGAAATGGCAGGTATCGGTAAGAAAATGCCGATAACTATGGCGGTTTTCACCATAGGCAGTCTGGGCCTGGCCGGTATACCGTTATTTTCAGGTTTTATCGGCAAATGGTACCTTCTATCCGGGAGTCTGGAGGCAGGTGGCTCACTGGCTGCAGTGGTAATCATCGCAGGGAGCGTGCTTTGTGCAGCTTACCTTTTTCCCATGATTCGGATCGCTTATTTTGAGCCGGCGCCGGTGGAGGATTGGCAGGATCCTGGTGTGCCACAGCGGATTGCATTGGTTTTACTGGCAGCCGGTGTGGTGATCTTGGGTGTATTACCCGGGCCGTTTCTTGAGTTAGCGAAGGGGGCGGCGCTTGAGCTTTTAGGGAGCATGTAGGGGTGTGCGAGGAGGATTTGGCATATGAGCGATGTGGTTTTGGCTCTACTGAGCGGTGCGGTCGGAGGGTTGGTTATAGCCTTAATGCCTCGGGCAAGCAGCCGCTTGCGTAACATAGTTGCAATGCTTTTTTGTGTTGCCGGCACTGTTTTTAGCTGGAGGGTGGCAGGTGCGGTATTAGAAGGCCGGACTATCAGGATAGCCGGTGAGATGGCGGGGTTGGCGTGGAGTTTGCACCCGGATCCTTTAGGGGCTGTCTTTGGATTGATAGTTTCGACCTTGTGGCTTTTTGCTGCGGTCTATTCTTTTGGATATATGGCAGGAGAGAAAAGACAGCGGACTTATTATACATATTTTCTTCTGGCTTTCAGTGTGACATTGGGAGTAGCTTTTTCCGGTAATCTGTTATCTCTATATTTGTTTTATGAACTGCTCACCTTTGCTACATATCCTTTGGTTATTCATGAGCGCAATGAAGAAGCTATGAAGGCCGGCCTTAAGTATATTATTTACAGTCTGTCCGGTGCCGGTGCTATCTTAGTAGCCATAGTTATTACATATGGCTTGGCAGGTAACCTGGATTTTGCCGGTGGGCCTCTGTTGGCAGCCGGAGGTCTTAGGCCGGGATTATGTTGGTTATTAGCGTTGTTTGTAGCAGGGTTTGGTGTAAAAGCAGCCATGATTCCATTGCATCGCTGGTTGCCGGCGGCTATGGTAGCCCCCACTCCGGTAAGTGCCTTGTTGCACGCTGTAGCAGTAGTTTATTCAGGTGTTTATGGGATTTTGCGGGTAGTCTACTCTGTTTTCGGGCATGAGCTCATGGCACAGATGGGTATGAGTTGTGTTCTCCCGTGGGTAGCAGCCTTTACTATTTTGACAGGGGTTATCATCGCTACGCAGCAGGATGTCTTGAAGAGGCGGTTGGCCTATCATACTATCAGTCAGCTCTCATATATTCTCCTGGGTGCTTTCACATTACACCCCTGGGGTTTAGCCGGGGCCATATTCCATATGATCAGTTACTCTACTCTCAAGATTACACTTTTCTTTAGTGCAGGGATCATAGCCAAACAGACCGGTAAGGTAAATGTCAGCGAGATGGGTGGAGTAGGCTGGCAGTTACCCTGGACCCTGGCCTCCTTTGGTGTTGCCGGTCTGGGGATGATCGGAATGCTGCCCCTTAATACATT
>DIQZ01000051.1:72752-73223 GCA_002424305.1 Firmicutes bacterium UBA5449 | reverse complement strand
GCTTTTTGTTTTATCCCCACTGTAGTATCTGCCTTTTCCGGGGAAAGAGGTCAGCCTACTGCTGAAATGGGGGGCGAGGTTAGTTTCATGTTAGCCCCCACTCTCCTGCTGGCCGGGATTGCGCTTTTAATAGGTCTTTGGCCGGGGCTCGTTTGGCCCGGAGTTGAAGCTGTTGTAGACTGGTTTTTCTGAAATAAGGAGGTTTAGTCGTATGCTGCTCATAATCCTTCCTGCTATCCCTCTCTTGGGAGCTCTTATCTTACTTAGCATGCGGGGCAGGGGGGTGAAGATGCTCAACATGCCTTTTACTGCCGGCTTATTGGTCTTGCTTTTGGGGGGCTGGGGACTGAAAGATGTGTTTGGAGGTATGCCGCTCGCCTACAAAATACCGGTTTCAGGTCCATATGTTCCAACGTTTCATGCTGATGCCCTGTCTGCTGTCTTTGTGCTACTGGCCGCATTTCTTTGGTG
>DIQZ01000051.1:0-72503 GCA_002424305.1 Firmicutes bacterium UBA5449 | reverse complement strand
TGTCAGCGGTTTTAGGAGTCTTTCTGGCGGGGGACCTTTTTACCATGCTCCTTTTCTTTGAGCTGATGACAATAGCCTCGTTCTTTTGGGTTATCCATCGATGGAATGAGGAGGCAATTCAGGCCGGGTATTTCTATCTATTCTTTAGTATTATGGGTGGACTTTTTCTGGCTCTGGGAATTGTCCTGATTGGAGAATCCATCGGTGGCTTCGTTGCAGTCGGTACAGGTCCCATGACTCCGATTAAACCCCGGGTTTTTGCATGGGGCATAGCTGCACTTGTAGCGGGCTTTGGGATCAAGGCAGGCATGGTGCCTTTGCATCTTTGGTTACCTCATGCTCACTCAGTATCACCTACTCCTGCCAGTGCTCTCTTATCCGGGCTCCTAATCAAGGTGGGGGCCTATGGTCTGATTCGCACCGGGGAACTGGCCGGTTGGGGTATAGAGTTAGGGAGTGCTGCAACATGGTTAGGGCCTATTCTGACTATCCTGGGAACCTTGACGATGCTGGTAGGGGTTGCTGCTGCGCTTTTACAGGGTGATGCCAAGCGCCTTTTAGCCTATCATAGTGTGAGTCAGATGGGTTACATTATTTTGGGGCTGGGTGTTGGCCTTTGCATGGGCGAAGCGGGTGGGCTTGGCCTTATGGGGGCAATCTATCATATTGTCAACCACGCTTTGTTTAAAGCAGCATTGTTCTTGGGTGTCGGTGTTATCTATGTCCGCACGGGAGAGACCAACCTATATCATCTAGGTGGTTTGTGGCGAAAGTTTCCGCTTACTGCCATACTTATGTTTCTGGCAGTTTTAGGTATTACCGGTGCACCTGGTCTCAATGGTTATGCCAGTAAGACTTTACTTCATCACGCAGTGAGTGCGGCCGCTCAAACAAGCTTGTCTTGGATGATTTGGGTGGAGAGGCTGTTCCTGCTGGTAGGAGTAGGTACAACTGCCTCCTTTACCAAGCTCTATTATCTTATTTTCCTGGGAGGACCCGCCAAAGTAGAGATCTCAGGTGGTGAGTCCCGCAGATTCCAGGTATCCATGGCGTTACTTGCCGTAGTTATGCTGGGAATAGGGCTAAAGCCAGGGTTTTTTCCGCAAGCGTTAGCAGTGCCTGCAGCTGAAGGATTAGGTATGAAGACTGCTGCAGCCACCATGGTGGGTTTTTCTTTCTGGAATACCGGTGATGTGCTAGGCATGATAATTACCCTAAGCCTTGGTATGGTCGTATGTTGGGCCGGACTGAAGACCGGAGCATTCCATTGGCAGCCTCCTGTATGGTTGACTTTGGAAGGTCTGGGGAAAGCCGTTTGTCATGGTGTTGTGGTTGTTGCTCAAGAGGGTGAAAAGCTCTATCATTCCATGGTTGCACTTATCTCGGAGATAGGCAGTACTATTGCCTCCGGCTTGTTTTCTACCTGCCACAGACTGGATCATGAGAGAGGCAGTACTGGCGGTGGTGTCACTTTGTCGGAGATTAGTGCCAATGCTGCGCTCTTGATGATGACTTTAGCTTTGCTGATTGTGTTCTATATGTATGTTGATTTCGACTCACTCAACCTGCGGGTGCCTTTATCTTTGCAAAATTGGATAAGACTATCTGTCCGGTAAGGTGTGGCAAAGCGCTGAGTTGATTTGATAGCCACAACTGCGGAATTCCTGCTTGTTAATGGCTCCACTTGACGCGAGAGCATAGAAAGCCTATGATAGTTATGGGCATATGCTAATATAACTTGATGATTAGACTCATTAGTATACAATACGTTGAATAGACGATACATAAGCGGGAAATAGTGAAAATGCGTGAAACGAAAGGGAGGCGAACAACTTGTCAAGGCCCCCAAAGTGCAGACGCGTTGGGTTTGTACCTAATGTAACTATGTTCAAACCGGCAGGAGTACCACTTCGTGAGTTGGAAGAAGAGGTGCTGACTGTAGAGGAGCTTGAAGCGATTCGCCTAAAGGATCTAGAGGGTCTGCAGCAAGAAGAATGCGCGGAAATAATGCAGATTTCCAGGCCTACCTTTCAGAGGGATCTGGTTTCTGCCAGGGAGAAGATTGCAAGAGCTCTTGTGGAAGGCCGGGCTCTTCGTATAGAAGGCGGAAACTATCGAGTAGCAATGCGTAAATTCAAGTGTAGGGCTTGTGATCATGACTTTGAAGTGCCTTTTGGAACAGGTGGGCGCGGCACTGAAATGACATGTCCTGAATGTAGCGGTGAAAACGTGCAACGGACAGACCACAAAGGACACGGGTTCGGCAATATGCCGTGGGGCCGCCGCGGTAGAGGACGGAATGGAAGCTGAGGCTGTCCTGAACCCTTTTAAGTGCTCGCTTTTCCCTCACCCTCAAGTCCCCACTCGAAAAAAGTTGATGGAACTTCAATCATTGTACCTCCATTACGTGGTGTATAGCCTATTACTCACACGAACCATGTGACAGAGAATCGTACACTTGGATCAGGCAATGTGATTGCTTTTTTGCAAATCGGTAATATTTCTCTCCTTAGTTATTGACATATGCTCATAATAATGGCTATACTAAGAATGAGCATATGCTCATTACTCTTTGAATGCTTTTGTGGGAAAGAAAGGCACTGCCGGTTTTGGCGGAAGATTCAAGTTGTTACTTACTGTGGACTAGATGATCGTGCGATAGAAGACTATATGGTCGCATGAACGAAGGGCTTCTAGTTTTACAAATCTCACAAAAGACTTTACAGAAAGAAGGAGGTAGAAGATATGCCACGAGGAGACGGAACAGGACCTGCCGGGTTTGGTCAGATGACCGGACGAGCCGCAGGATATTGCGCTGGATTTCCCGTGTCCGGGTATATGAACCCTCAATCCGGATTCAGAGGCGCCGAATTCGGTAGAGGTAGAGGTTGGGGCCGAGGCTTAGGCAGAGGTCAGGGTAAGGCGCGAATGTATGGTGCTCCCGGCGGGCTTGGTTGGGTACAGTCTTGGCACCCTAGGTGGGCAGCAACTCCATGTTATCCCGGAGTTGGTTATCCCCATCCGGCGTTTCAGGGAGTCCCTCCATACGGTAGCTCATATGCAGGATATGGCCCTAAATATGGAGCCGAGGCCATGACTGAGCAAGAACTTTCGTATCTAAAAGAAGAAGCGGCATTTCTCAAGGAAGAACTGGAGGCTGTCCAGGGACGTTTAGAAGAATTGGGTAAGCAGGAAACGGACGATACAGGGAAAGATAAGTAGGACACGCGATTTTCATATCGCATGTTCCGGCACATTACCTGAGGGGGCGAGGCATTTGCGCTCGTCCCCTAAATACGTAGGAACAGTCAAGAATGTGGAACGCGGGAGGCGACTTCTTTATGGAGCAGGGGACGAAAGACGTTAGTCAATCAATTGAAACTCTCCCACAAAGTGATTTTAACAGCATCAACCAAGTGATAGCTGTCATGAGTGGTAAAGGGGGTGTAGGGAAATCCTCAGTTGCTGCTCTCATAGGAGTGAAATTGGCAAGAGACGGTTATAGGGTTGGCTTGCTTGATGCTGACATTACAGGGCCTAGCATACCGAAGATGTTTGGTGTCACATCTTCTGCAGAAGCCGTGGAATTCGGAATTCTACCGGTTAAGAGTGACTTAGGAATTGAAATAATGTCGCTGAATCTCCTCCTCGAGAACGAGGATGACCCGGTTATTTGGCGAGGCCCTCTAATTGCCGGCGCGGTGCGGCAATTTTGGACAGATGTAATCTGGGGAAAACTCGATTATCTGATTGTGGACTTGCCCCCGGGTACAGGTGACGTCCCCATTACTGTCATGCAGTCTCTACCGGTGAATGGAGTAGTGATTGTTTCATCACCTCAAGACGTTGCAACAATGATTGTGAAGAAGGCCATAAGAATGGCTTCAATGATGAATGTTAAGATTCTGGGACTCATTGAGAACATGAGCTATGCAGTGTGTCCAAAATGCGGTGAAACTCTTCATCTCTTCGGACCGAGTAGGGGAGAGGACCTTGCAAAATCGACGGGGATACCTTATCTGGGAGCATTACCTCTTGATCCCGAGTTAGCTGAGTTGTGCGACCTGGGTCGCGTAGAAGAATATGACAGTGAAGCGATGAAATCCGAAATTAAATGGGCTGAAATAGTAAATAAGGAGGTTTCAAGATGAGAATAGCAGTGACTGCACAGGACAAGAATTTGGATGCAGAGTTTGACTCTCGTTTTGGAAGATGCAAGTATTTCATCATTATTGATCCTGATACAGAGGAATATCAGGCTGAAGTAAACCAAGCTGCCACCGCCCATGGAGGCGCAGGTATCCAGAGCGCTCAGTTTCTCGCGAACCGTGAAGTGAAGACAGTCATTACAGGCCACGTTGGCCCAAATGCGGCTCGAGCTTTGGAGGCAGCGGGAATCAAGGTATTCATCATGGAGTCCGGCACAGTGCGTGACGCTATTACAGCCTACAAGGAAGGGAACTTAACCGAAGTTTCCGAGGCTACAGTGGACTCGCATTCCGGGCTTAATATGTCGTAGAATTGAAGAGGTATTGAATGCTAATGAGTCATAAGAGAAATACGAAGGAGGCGCCTTTAGATGAAAATTGCCATATCAACAGATGGATCCATGGTAGCACCGCACTTTGGGAGATGTCCCGAATATACCATATATGATGTGAAAGACGGTTCGGTCGCAGACAAGACTGTAATTCCTAATCCCGGACATGAACCCGGTTTCCTGCCTGAATACTTGTCAAAACTAGGAGTTTCTTGCATTATCGCAGGGGGAATGGGTATGAGGGCTCAGAACCTGTTTGCAGAAAAAAATATACAGACTGTCGTAGGAGCGACAGGGCCTGTTGACGAGGTGGCTAAGTCATTTGCCGCCGGCACCTTAATAGGTGGGGAAAGCCTTTGTGAGCACGGGAAGGGAGAGCACTCAGGAGATCATAATTGCGAACGCCATAATTAGCACGACCTAGTCATGAATGCGAGAAGAAGTAATGCAAGAGTGCGGATAACCGGAGATTAAATAGCTTTAAGTGGGGATGTCGCATGATTATATCAATAGCCAGCGGAAAGGGTGGAACAGGCAAAACTACCATCGCAATAAATTTGGCTCTGACTCTTGCTGAAACAGAATCTGTCTGTTTTATGGATTGTGATGTGGAAGAGCCTAACGCCCATCTATTTCTTAAACCTGTACTTGAGGGTTCTGCCCAAGTAACTGTGCCTATACCTATTGTAGACGAGGAGCAGTGTAACAGATGTGGACGGTGCGGAGAAATCTGCGCTTTCAATGCGATCCTGCCCTTGGGAAATCACATATTAACCTTCCCTGAGCTATGCCACGGATGCGGCGGATGTACATTGCTTTGTCCAACAGGTGCTATTCGAGAAGAACCGTTGGAAATCGGGGTAGTTGAATGGGGTCATGCGGGATCAATATCTCATACACATGGCAGGCTGAAAATTGGCAGTCCACTTGCCCCCCCAATTGTAAAAGCGGTAAAAAACCGCAATCAAAATATGCCTGAAGGCACCATCTCTATCATTGATGCCCCTCCCGGGACTTCATGTCCGGTTGTGGCTTCAGTGAGTGACAGCGATTTCTGCTTGCTTGTTACAGAGCCTACCCCGTTTGGACTCCATGATCTTACACTTGCAGTTGATATGGTGAGAGCGTTGCAGGTTCCGTTCGGTGTCGTGATCAACAGAGCGGGTTTAGGGAATGGCGGATTGGTGAATTATTGTAAGGCGAAAAATATACCTATGCTTGCTGAAATCCCATTTGAGCGAAAATATGCTGCATGCTATGCGAAAGGTGGACGCCTTGTAGAGGAGTTTCCCGAGATGAAGGAAGCATTTCAAAGCCTATGGCAGACAATTTGTGCTACAGCACCTGAAGGGACGAAATTGCCATGAAAGAATTGCTTGTTATCAGCGGCAAAGGAGGCACCGGAAAAACTACTATAGTCGGAGCTTTTGCAAGTCTGGCTAAGGCTTCGTCCCTCACCAACGACACAGTGCTCGCGGATTGCGATGTAGATGCAGCAGATCTTCATCTCATATTAAAGCCGAGCATAAGGGAAACGAAAGAATTTCTCGGCCTCAAGAAGGCTGCTCTGGATCCAACGAAATGTGACAACTGCCGAGCGTGTGTAGATGTATGCCGCTTTGATGCCATCACTGCGCATGAAGAATCTGTTGAAATAGAGCCTATCTCGTGTGAGGGCTGCGCAGTATGCTCACATATCTGTCCTAAGCATGCCATATCAATGGAAGATGTTGTGGCAGGTCACTGGTTTGTATCTGATACCCCTTACGGGCCGCTTGTTCATGCCAAGCTTGGCATAGCTGAAGAAAACTCGGGTAAGCTGGTGATGGAGGTGAGGCGAGAGGCACGCCGTATCGCTGAAACCATTGAATCACGCCTTATCATCTCTGACGGGCCTCCGGGAATAGGTTGCCCTGTGATATCTTCAATGTCCGGGGTGGATTTAGCTCTTATTGTAACAGAACCTACAGTTGCAGGCGTCCATGACATGGAAAGGCTTTATGCTCTCGCTTGTGGTTTTGATATTGAGGTAATGGTATGTATTAATAAGTACGACTTGGACTATGAGGTTTCAGCGGAGATTGAAGAGTACTGTGATGCGCGCAACATTGCTGTCGCAGGGAAGGTTCCGTTTGATGAGGAAGTAGTCAAAGCTCTCGTCAAAGGGGAGCCAATCATTTCACCTGAGCACACTGATGAGGATTCGAAGAGCCCTGCAGCTCGCGCTGTTGAACAGTTGTGGGATGAAGTATATAGACTTTGTGAACAATAAACGCTACAAACCCAACAGAAGAGGGACTGTAGCGTTTATTAGTACTAGTTTTTCGCTTCAGCGCTTGTCCGGCGGATAGGCGAATACCTGACAAGAGCAGGGGAGAACGTCAGAGGCTCTTTGCGGCTGATACGATCTCCAAGGTATCCCTTGCAATTACCAATTCCTCGTTAGTGGGAATTATCAGGACCTTGACCTTAGAGTTTTCCCCGGTGATATCCACTTCTTTACCCCTTGATTTGTTTTTCTCAAGGTCAATGGTTACCCCGAGGAAACCAAGTCCCTCACAAACCCGCTGTCTAAGGAAGGGAGAGTTCTCGCCTATGCCGGCTGTAAACACAATAGCGTCGACTCCGTCCAGAGCAACGGCATATGCACCGATATACTTCCTGATCCGATATTCATATATGTCAAATGCAACTGTAGCACGTTCATTACCGTCTTTCACTGCTGCTTCAATTTCCCTCATGTCTCCGCTGATTCCTGAGACCCCGAGAAGCCCGCTGTGCTTGTTAAGCATAGAGTCCATTTCGCCTTTTGTAAGGTTTTCGTGCTCCATCACGTAGAAAACGACTGCAGGGTCAATATCTCCGGATCTGGTGCCCATCATGAGACCTTCAAGAGGTGTAAGGCCCATACTGGTATCCATACACTTGCCGTCCTTCACTGCAGCTATGCTTGCTCCGTTGCCCAGGTGGCAACTGATAATCTTGAGCCCGGCAGATGGCCTCCCGAGCATCTCAGCAGTTCTACGCGAAATATATCTGTGTGATGTCCCGTGAAAACCGTACCGTCGCAGCTTATGACGCTCATACAGGACGTAGGGGAGGGGATAAAGGAAAGCGTGTTTAGGCATTGTTTGATGAAATGCCGTATCAAACACTGCAACCTGCGGCACACCGGGAATATTAGATTCAGCAGCTAATATTCCCATGAGGTTAGCAGGATTATGGAGTGGGCCCAGGGGAATGCAATCTCGTATCGCCGTTTTCACCTCATTATTAATAAGGACTGATTGGGTGAAAGTAGGACCACCATGGAGCACGCGGTGGCCTACAGCGCGAATCTCCCCAATATCCTTGATGACCCCATGTTCAGGATGGACAAGCATGTCCAGGACCTGACCTATTGCAGTCGTATGATCCAGGATGCTGGATACCCGCTTTACGCTGGATCGTCCGGTTGGCGTGTGAGTCAGGATTGCATCGTCTGATCCGATCCGTTCCACAAGCCCTTTTGCCATTACTGATTCGTCTTCCATATTGAATAACTGGTATTTTACAGATGAACTTCCGCAATTCAGAACAAATACTTTCATCCTCTTGCCCCCTGATACACAAGGTTTTCCTCTTGCTCGACAATGTTTCCTTCTTCGTCATACTTGAAAAAGCCCTGACCTGTCTTGACTCCCAGATGACCTCCTCTGACCAGCTTTCGAAGGAGCGGACACGGTCTGAAGGAGAAATCGCCAAGATCTCGGAACAATCCCTCCATGGAAGTGAGGACTGTATCGAGCCCCATACGGTCAGCCATTTCCAGGGGTCCCCTGGGTAGGCCGAAGCCGAGTCTTATCGCTGTATCAATATCAGAGGCAGATGCTACGCCTTCCATCAGCGCATTCATGGCTTGGTTAAGAAAGGGGCTGATTAGTCGAGTGGTCACGAATCCGGGAGAGTCATGGACTTCTACCCCAACCTTGTCCAGGCTTTTCACAAATCTTCTTACTGCTTCAAAAGTCTCTTCTGATGATTTGAGACCTCGCACGATTTCCACGACTTCAACTCGTACAACCGGACTTAGGAAGTGGAGACCAATAACTCTTTCAGGTCGCTTCGTTGCTGCTGCAAGTTCAGTAATACTGAGAGTTGATGTGTTAGATGCGAGAATTGCCTTTGGATGACAAAGTCTGTCAAGGTCACATAAAACACTCTTCTTGACAATAGGATCTTCTTGGACTGCTTCGATAATCAGATCACAGGTTGCTACGTCATCCAGCTTCGATGTAAAAAGAATACGACTTAGCGTAATTCGTTTTTCAGCTTCAGTGATTCCCCATTTCTCCAGACGCTTGTTCAAGCTAAGCTCAATACGGCATTTAGCGTCCTCTAAAAGTTCATCAGTGCGGTCCACGAGGAAAACTGCAAAGCCTTTTTCTCCGATATTTTCTGCAATGCTACATCCCATGGTACCTGCGCCAATAATAGCGACTTTTCGGATTCTCACCTCAAGACCTCCCTAGGTTTTAGTAAGAGGATGTTGAATGTAGATTCTATATAAGGATTCAATACCCTTCTACATTCTAGCTTTGAGTTGACTCCAGATCAACCTAATCAGTGTATAATTGATATTGACATATCGGTGGACGAGGCTGTAAGAGGTTAGTTTCGCGGCGCACGGATCTTGACAACGTGGGTTTTGACAGATAGAAGAGGAGGACAAGGCATGTTATCTAAAACTACTCTTGGTAGGACAGGTATCGAAGTGACGAAGCTCGGATTCGGAGCCCTTGTAATGGGATCCATGCAGGCCAATATGTCCCCTGAAGAGGGCGCGAAAGTGATTAGGAAGGCTCTTGAGAAAGGAATTTCCTTTATTGACACAGCTCATGTCTATGGTACATATGAGCATATCCGTAAGGCTAAAAAAGACTGGAAAGAAGAACTCGTAATTGCTACAAAGACACCTGCTTCTGATTATGAAAAGGCTGAAAGACACATAAACTACGCTCTTGAGGCCCTTGACTTAGAGAGTCTTGATATTATGCTCTTGCATGCTGCCCGCGCAGGGGAAAATGTCTTCCGTGAGAGAGCCGGGGCATATCAATGCCTGTGTGACTATAAGGAGAAGGGGCTAATCAAGGCGATTGGGGTATCCACTCATCATGTAGGCACTGTAAGAGTTGCGGGACAGCGAGAAGATGTCGATGTCATTCATCCCCTGATAAATGTAATCGGCACAGGAATTCTTGGAGGAACCGTAGAGAATATGGCCTCTGCAATAGAAGCCTCTTCTCAACGCGGAAAAGGTATCTATGCCATGAAAGCGCTGGCAGGCGGGAGTCTTTTGGAGAGAATGGATGAAGCATTTAAGTTCGTCATGACGCTGCCGGGGATTGATGCTGTGGTGGTAGGCATGGTATCTGAGGCGGAAGTAGATATGAACTGCAGGATATTTTCGGGTGAGACCATCCCTCCTAAGGAACGGGAAATCGCATTTAGACAAAAGCACCTGAAAATAGTCGAGGCCTACTGCAAAGGCTGTGGTAGGTGTGTGGATGCGTGTCCTTCCGGAGCACTCTCAATGGTGGACGGAAAGTCTTCTGTTGATAGGAGTAAGTGTTTGCTGTGCGGCTATTGCACTCCTGCGTGTCCCGAATTTGCAATCCGAGTGATATAGTTTGCAGTCGATGAATCGGTTGGTTTACAGCCTATGCGCCGGGCTTGAAACAATAGGCCGGATTTAGGAGAATCTATTAGTAAGCCAAAAGGGGTCAAGAAGACGGGTTAGGCTATGTAATGTCCCGGATGTTCAAAAGGAATGTCTGCGAATAGCAATAGAATAAGTTGCATAATAGATTCTACATAAAGAAGGTATCTGTAATGAGTAAGAATTACAGTTCGGCACAAGCCAATACAGAGATGTTGGTTGACGATGATGAGCTGCCACAAGAACATAGTAGACACTACTACAATAGCGTTGAAGATGTTGAGAAGGCTCTCAAGACAGATCTAACCGCAGGCTTGAGTTCAGATAATGCAAGACAACGCCTCAAAATGTTCGGTCCAAATGAGCTGAAGGAAGAGACCGGTCCCGGCATGCTCCAGATGTTTCTTAGGCAATTCATGGAGCCTCTTGTTTTTGTGCTTATCGTAGCTGCCATAGTATCTTCTGTTTTGGGTGAAATTGCGGAAGGCGTTGTAATCATGGCGATAGTCTTGCTTAATTCGATTCTCGGGATGACCCAAGAAAGCAAGGCTGAAAAGGCACTCCTTGCCCTGAAGAAAATGGCTGCTCCTCACGCCAGGGTTAGGCGGGACGGTAACACAGTAGTAATCCCCGCAAGTCAACTTGTGCCCGGCGATTTAGTTCTGATCGAAGAAGGGGACCACATTCCTGCGGATATCCGTGTGATAAACTCTATTGCCCTCAAAGTTGATGAATCTGCTCTTACCGGAGAATCGGTGCCTGTAGAGAAACACGCAAGGGCTATTCCCCGAGTAGTTGACGGGGATATTCCGTTAGGTGACAGATCAAACGTCCTTCACATGTCCACTGTGTGCGTGCATGGCCGAGGGCGAGGAGTTGCATATGCCACAGGGATGAATACGGAAGTAGGGCATATCGCAGGCTTGATCGGAGCTTCGCCGGATAAGCGCACACCACTTCAGGAGAGACTGGAAGACCTGGGGAAATGGTTGGGCGGTGCAGCTCTCGGGCTGTGCGGTATCATGTTTGTCACAGGTCTGTTTCGAGGAATAAACGTCTTTGAGATGTTTCTGACTGCAGTAAGTCTTGCTGTTGCTGCTATTCCTGAGGGACTGCCTGCAATTGTTACTGTAGTCTTGGCCATCGGTGTTCAAAGAATGGCCAGGCACAAAGCGATAATAAGGCGACTCCCTGCAGTGGAGACTCTGGGGAGCGCTACTGCGATTTGCTCAGACAAGACAGGAACACTCACCCAGAACGAGATGACAGTGGTCAAAGCTTATTTGAATAGAACTCTGCTTCAAGTTACAGGTCAGGGATATAGTCCTGAGGGCGAGTTCCGGACAGAGTCATCGCCGGATTCAGAGCCGATCAAAGTGTCCGGTGGCGGTGAGATTCTCGATGTGCTTGACCCGCATCTGGAGATGTTGGCTAGGATCGCATCATTGTGCAATAATTCGGAGCTGCGAAAGAATGCTGAGACAGGCGAGTGGTTTATCGTAGGGGATCCCACGGAAGGGGCGCTTATCGTAGCTGCCCGTAAGGCGGGATTCAGTGAGGAACAGGGGCTGAATACCCCTCGTATCGGAGAGATGCCGTTTGACTCTGTCAGAAAGCGAATGAGTACCATCCATCGATTCCCTGACGGGAATGTTGTAGCTCTTGTGAAAGGTGCGCCTGATTCTATCCTCTCAAGATGTGAATTCGTGCTTCGAGACGGAACGATACACGAACTGGATCAGGCAGAGCGGGATGAAATTATGCAGGTTAATGCAGACCTGGCTTCCCACGCTCTCCGCGTACTGGCTTGCGCCTATCGAATCTTAGGTGCGATGCCTGCAGACCCTGAAGCGGATGAGGTTGAAGAAGGCCTTGTTTTCGTAGGCCTCGTGAGTATGATGGACCCACCAAGACCTGAAGCTGCAGAAGCCATTGCCACATGTCGGGGAGCAGGGATAACTCCCATTATGATCACAGGGGATCATAAAGATACTGCTCTGGCCATATCGAGGGCTATTGGCCTGAGTCTCGAGGGTAAGCCACAGGGCGGTCAGGTTCCGGTCTTGACCGGCAGGGAATTGGAAAACATGTCAGATGAAGAGCTTAATGAAGCCGTTAAGAGGGTGACAGTCTACGCTCGCGTGTCACCGGAACATAAGGTTCGTATCGTTGATGCGCTTCAGAGTCAAGGACATGTAGTAGCCATGACAGGCGACGGAGTCAATGACGCCCCTGCGTTGAAGCGTGCAGATATTGGTTGTGCTATGGGCATAACCGGTACAGATGTAGCTAAAGGCGCAGCTGACATGGTACTCGCTGATGATAATTTTGCCACCATTGTCGAAGCGGTCAAACAAGGAAGGACGATTTTTGATAATATCAGAAAAGCTATCGCATACCTATTGTCCTGCAACATAGGGGAGATTATCGCAGTATTTACAGGGATTGCAGTAGGCGGTTTCAGGATTCTTACGCCTATCCAGATACTGTGGGTGAACCTTGTCACAGATAGTCTGCCCGCCCTTGCTCTTGGGGTGGAACCTCCGGAGCCGGGCACAATGAAGCGCCTTCCTCGAAGTCGGCGTGAGTCCATCTTTAGTGCAGGGGGGTCAATCCGCGTTGGTATTTACGGTATTTTCATAGCAGGTCTCACTCTTTTTTCTTTCTGGTTGGGAATGCGGACGCACCAGGCAATCTGTGCAGGAAGGGATATGCTCCTTACCGCGAGAACCATGGCTTTTGCGACGA
Source organism: Firmicutes bacterium UBA5449 (assembly GCA_002424305.1). Classification (GTDB taxonomy): domain Bacteria; phylum Bacillota; class SHA-98; order UBA4971; family UBA4971; genus UBA4971. The sequence goes on along the minus strand of DIQZ01000051.1, from coordinate 59,517 downwards.
TGTCGCTGAGTCAGCTTTTCCATGCGTTCAATCTGCGCTCAACAACAAGATCCATATTCCGTCTCGGTCTCGTAACCAATCGGTACATGGTGTTGGCATGGACTGTGTCTACCGCCTTACAAGTCATGGTTCTAGCGATACCGGGCCTCCGTTTGATTTTTGATGTAGTGCCATTGACTCTCGGTGAATGGGGCTATGTTGCTTTAATGTCCATGTCCCCTATTATTCTTGGGGAAATCATTAAAGCGCTTGGCACGTAATAATGCTTGCATTTAGCGTTACCTCCGAGTAGAATGGAGTCAGCCACACTTGTTCAGGTTCGTTTTGTACACTCTGGGCTAGCCGCGGGCTATAGGCACGTAAGATAAATGTAAAAGACGAGTGCCGTGGGTGCGACAGGTTTTCTGAGCAAGCAGGCAATTACCACCAAAGTGAGGAGATCAACTTACATGGAGTTCAAAGACAAGGTTCTAACGTGTCGCGACTGCGGTGCAGAGTTTGTATTTACTGTCGGTGAGCAAGAGTTTTACGCTGAGAAAGGGTTCCAGCATGAGCCTGTTCGCTGTAGGGACTGCCGTATGGCCCGGAAACGTCAGCGCAATGATGGCCCGAGAGAAATGTATCCAGTTGTCTGCTCAGCTTGCGGAAAAGACACAGAAGTGCCCTTTAAGCCGCGCGAAGACAGGCCTGTATACTGCCGGGAGTGTTTTGAAGCCCAGAAATCATCCTGGGGCGCATAAGTAGAGGAAGTCACACTTAACTTGGTCATGCGAGACAGCGTCAGGCGCGGCATTTCCAGACGCTAACAACAGCGCGGCTTATGGCCGCGCTCTTCTTTTTCTTCCAATGCGGAAAGAGGACTTCCCATTTGAAATATTAAATGGTATAAGGGAAACCAATAATGATAGAGAGAGATCTTTTTGAGGTAAAAATGGGAACTCTAGAGATGACTTTCTCGTCAGAATATAATAGAGGGACATTAAACGGGGGTGAAAGGTTGCGTACATCACTGGGGAGAACCAGTATGCGCCGGCTCATAGGTATACTCCTATTAGGTACCCTCCTATCAGTCATATTTGTCTCTCCCACAGGCTCTGCAAGTTCAAGTCCTCAGACACCTATTGTTGATCCCCTCGAAGTAATAGAGTTCTATTCGTACGACAGAAGTCAGCCTCTCCTAGCGAAACTCACCTTGAAATCAGAAAACCAGTGGTATCGCAGATATGAGCTGACATATAAGAGTGAAGGCGATACAGTATATGCTGCATACTTCGAGCCGAAAATGTCGGGAAAGATACCTGCTGTAATAGGAATTCATGGTATGTTTTCAGAAGATGAGGACCAATTTTGGCATGTGGCGGACTTTGCAGCAAAGCGTGGATTTGCTGTCTTGATGCCAAGCCTACCGTATCATCACAGACGTTCTAAAGGCTTTCAGGTGATTTCAGGGCAGAAAATGGTGGTTGCGCCGCCTTTGGCAGTGCGTGACAATTTCAGACGTGCGGTAATTGACATGCGCCGTGCACTGGACTGGTTGATATCCAGGGATAATGTGGATCCGGAACGCATCTATATTACAGGGGCAAGCCTTGGCGGTATGGTTTCTATGTTGACACATAAAGCTGACCCGAGATTCAAAGGCGGCGTTTTTCTGGTTGCCGGTGGAGGGTTTCGTGACATACTTGTTCACAGCGATAATCCTGTAGTAAAGAATTTCCGACTCCTTTCAAAGATTGGAATTGCAGACATTGCAGAGGCTGCAGATACCTTGACCTTAGTTGATCCTGCTGCTTTGCCTGACATATGGCCAAGACCTGTCCTCATGCTAAATGGGACTTTGGATGTGATCTTCCCCATCAATGAGGTGCTGCGGGCAGCCGAGACCTTTCACGATGCGAAGCTCGTTTGGGCGAAGAGCTCCCATTTCTATCCGGTTTCAGGCGGTCAGTATATCATTGCGGATTTCATATCGCAATTGGCAGGCGTGCCCCTTGAATCAACGTTGTCGTCGGATGGAGTGGTTTTTAGGGAGACTGTACTTTCACCGATACCCGGTGATGCCAGGTTATGGATTGATTTGACAGCATCATCGACAAGTCAGGGCATGGCTGACGGAATCTATGGTACCGGGCGTTTTGGGATACATCTTGTAAACAGAGTGACTCCCACAATTTTAGTTCCCCGTGTGCTTTGGGAGGCATATCGCCACCGGCTAGAGGAAGTTCCCGCTTCAATCTTCGTGATTGAATCCGTAGCTTCAGGGGATCTTGCCTTTGCATTGTCATACATACGATTCTTAGAACGTGGTCATGGCGGGGTGTATGTGCTTCAACAAGCACAAGGCTCGGTAGGTGTTGAGGATGGGATTGACAATCGTCCAGGGAAGCTTCCTGCGTGTGTAACATGGTTGAGCCCTCTAGATGTTGAGATTACCTGGTCTTTGAGTTCGCAAATGGATCGATCGGGTTTTCGGGGTACAGATATCCTCTCAACTCTCAAACTACCTTCCGAGAATGTAAATGATGTCACGCGTTACCTTCGTGACAGAATTAGAGTCTCTGATATCGAGCCTATACCATCTCTGATCTATGATACAGCCACTGATATAAGATGGGAGGATCCGTGCTTGTGAGAGGCAGGATTTCGTTGTGCCGTAAGGAAGTAATGTGTTAAGAAGCCTAACTCTGATTTTCCCGAAAGGAGCTGGTAAGAATGAATATCACCATGAAAACCAAAAACGTTGAACTGTCAAAAGCTCTCAGAGATTACGCTGAAAAAAAGGTACATAAGCTCCAGAGGTTCTTCGAAGGAGATTCAGTAAATGCTCAGGTGGTCATCAGTGCTGAGAAAGGGCTTCAGATTGCTGAGGTCACGATTCAGGTAAACGGCCTTCTCCTACGCGGTGAGGAAAAGACCGGGGATCTCTTTGCGTCAGTGGATGGGGCAGTGGATAAGATCGAGAGACAAATTCGTAAGTATAAGACCAAGATCAATCGTAGACTGCGTCAAACAGGGACAAAGCTTACAGAAGCAGAGTTTTCCCCGGGAATTGCCAACTTGGAGGAACGCCGGGAAGAAGCACGTATTGTTAAAACAAAGCGATTTGCCATGAAGCCTATGTCAACTCAAGAAGCCGTAATGCAGATGGAGCTGCTTGGCCACGACTTCTTTGTTTTCTCTAATAGTGATACAGATGAGGTTAACGTAGTATATCGCCGTAAAGACGGGAACTATGGTCTGATTGAACCTGAGTTTTGAAATTCAACTAGAGGCAGAGATCTCGTAAATTACAGAAAGGGTTGCCTGTCACGGGCAACCCTTTGACACGTAGGGGGCCGGGCTATTTATATGAACAAGGTGTCGCTGGTTATTTTCGAGGGTGGAATACCGGAAACCCATGTAGAGGAACTGGTAACTACTGTAAGAAAGGCAGTGGTTCTTGATAACCTCAAGAAATTCTCACAGTTGCCGGAACTTGACAAAATACTTCTCTATACGACTTATGAAGATCTGGCTGAAGCTGCAACGGACTATGGGGTGGAAGTCCGGGTCATGCCTGCGCGTAAGGAGTTTCGTTTCGGAGAGGCCTTAGCCAGGGTCATAAAGACCCGTGGGTTGGAAGCTGTCATATATATGGGAGGGGCTTCCGGTGCTCTTATGGCGCCTTGTGAAATTAGCTCTCTTGCAAAGAATCTTGCCAGCTCCGATGATTGCATGTTTGCCAACAATATCTTCTCCAGTGATATTGTTGGCTTTACCCCTGCTTCAACGTTGCTTGGGGTAGCGGATTTGCCGACATCTGACAACGCCCTTGCCATGGCCCTTTCATTTCTTTGTCATAGAAAGTTGCCTGAGACGATAGGCTCTCTTTTTGATGTGGATACTCCCGCAGACATCATGGTCTTAGGACTACATCCCTCAGTGGGTCCGCATGTAAGAGCTGTGCTCAAAAGGCTAGACTTTGAACCTGCTAACTCACGTCTCAACAAGGTTCGAGAGTTCATGGGAACACCTCTTTCAGAGATCTGCGTTATCGGGCGGGTAAGCCCCGGCGCTGTGCTATATGTTAATGAGAGACTCCAATGCAGAATGAGGGTTTTTTCTGAAGAAAGAGGCATGAAGGCTTTGGGGCGGGAGGATCAACACCGGGTGGTCTCTCTTCTGGGCTATCTTGCGCAGGAAGTAGGGTTCAAAGGTTTTGTTCGTGCCCTTGAGAACGTGGCTGATGCTGCCCTAATAGATACGAGGGTTCTTTTTCATCATCTTCGTCTGGATCTATCTGCAAAAGACAGGTTTAACTCTGACCTCTTGCGTCCGGAGGCTATTGATGATGCAGTCGCCCGTGAGGTCACGGCTTGTCTCCTTTCATCTGAGATTCCTATTGTTCCCGGCGGGCACTCGCTGGTGTCAGGAGGATTAAGGGTTCTTACAGATTCACTGACATGTCAGAGGGAAAGTCTCAACCTGTGATGCATGCGCTTGTTGCGTGGCGCGCAGTTGCTGCTTAAAAACGTAAATGATATAATTGACTCGCATTTTAGAGGAAGAGGGGATAGGTTAGTGCTTGGGTTCCTGAAAAAGGTTTTTGATACCAACGAAAGAGAACTCAGAAGGCTCAGGGCCATAGCTGACTCCGTCTCTGCTTTAGAGCCGGAGGTTTCCAGGCTTTCTAACCCTGAACTTACAGCCAAGACCTTGGAGTTTAGGACAAGGTTTGATAACGGCGAGACACTGGATGAACTTCTTCCCCAAGCGTTCGCTGTGGTTCGCGAAGCTGCAGTCAGAGTGCTGGGTCAGCGTCATTTCGACGAGCAGATCATGGGAGGAGTAGTCCTCCATGAAGGTCGGATCGCAGAAATGAAGACAGGGGAAGGTAAGACACTTGCTGCGACTCTGCCTGCGTATCTTAACGCTCTAACCGGAAAGGGCGTTCACATTGTTACGGTAAATGACTACTTGGCCAGGCGTGACTCGGAATGGATGGGTACAATCTATAAGTTCCTCGGACTCAAGGTAGGTGTTATAGTCCACGGTCTTGATTATGCTGAGCGCAGAGGGGCATATGCATCAGATATTATTTATGGGACTAATAACGAGTTCGGCTTCGATTACCTCCGTGATAACATGGTTACCTCTCGGGACGAAATGGTGCAACGAGAGCTGAACTATGCCATTGTGGATGAGGTCGACAGTATCTTGATAGATGAGGCCAGAACGCCTCTGATTATTTCCGGACAGGCAGAGGAGTCTACTGACTTATACCGTGAATTTGCCAGGCTTGTCCCAAGGTTAAAGAGGGATGAGGACTATGCTGTTGACGAAAAAGCTAACACGGTAGCCCTGACTGACGAAGGTGTAGAGAGAGCAGAGCGTATGCTTGGGTTGGATAATCTCTCGGATGAGTCTAACATAGAGCTGATGCATCATTTAAATCAGGCGCTTCGCGCTCACGCACTCATGCGTCGTGACAGAGACTATATCGTCAAAGACGACCAAGCAATCATAGTTGACGAATTTACCGGAAGGCTTATGTTTGGGAGACGGTACAGTAACGGACTTCATCAGGCTATTGAGGCAAAGGAAGGTGTTAAGGTAGAGCGAGAAAGCTTGACCCTGGCCACAATCACTTTCCAGAACTACTTTCGTATGTACCATAAGCTAGCCGGCATGACTGGGACAGCAGCTACGGAAGAAGAGGAATTCCAGAAGATATATGGGCTTGATGTTGTAATCCTTCCCACTCACCTACCTATGATTCGTGAGGACTATCCTGATGTCATCTACAAGACGGAGGGGGCTAAGTTTGCTGCGATTGTTGATGAAATCGAGGAGATACACAAGCCGGGCCAGCCTGTCCTTGTAGGGACTGTGTCCATAGAGAGGTCAGAGCGCTTAAGTGACATGCTGAAGCGCAGGGGTGTTCGGCATCAGGTTCTTAATGCGAAACATCATGAACGTGAAGCTGAGATCGTGGCACAGGCAGGTAGATTAGGGGCAGTCACTATTGCCACGAACATGGCAGGAAGAGGCACGGACATTGTCTTAGGTGGTAACCCCGAGTATGCCGCAAAGCAGAAACTACGCGCAAACGGGTATTCCGGTGAGATAGTAGCTGAAGCTGCAGAGCATTTCCCCACAGAGGATCCGGAAGTGCTTGAAGCCAGGAAGGAATACCGGGAGCTTCTCGAGGACGCTAAGGCTGAATCCGCCGGAGAATATGAAAAAGTCGTGGAGCTTGGTGGGCTGTTTATTATTGGAACAGAACGTCATGAGAGTCGTAGAATTGATAACCAGCTTAGAGGGCGTTCAGGGAGGCAGGGCGACCCCGGGGCTTCCAGGTTCTATGTTTCATTGGAAGATGATCTCATGAGACTGTTCGGCGGGGAGTTCATTACCGGAATAATGGACCGTCTTGGATGGGAAGAGGACATGCCCATAGAGCATCAGCGTATAGCACGCTCTATTGAGACTGCGCAGAAGCGGGTTGAAGGACATAACTTTGATATCAGAAAGCAAGTCCTTGAATATGATGACGTTATGAATAAACAGCGTGAGGTCATGTATGATGACAGGCGCAGAGTTGTTCAAGGGGAAAACTTAAAAGACAGAATTATGGAAATGATGTCTCAGGTCATCACAGAGATCTTGGATGTTTACGCTAACGAGAAAGTATTCCAAGAGGAATGGGATCTCCGCGGGCTTGCAGGCCGACTGAATCAGACGTTCATGTTTCATTTTCCCATCGGATTGGCTGACTTAGAAGGAAAGACGCGCCCTGAACTTGCCGATTTCGTAATGACTATTGCTTCCAAGTCCTATGACGCTCGCGAGGAAGCAATAGGCTCAGAACGTATGAGAGTTCTGGAGAAACTCGTTATGTTAAGAGTTATCGATTCCAAGTGGATCGATCATCTCCAGGCCATGGATGATCTCAGGGAAGGGATTGGACTCAGAGCATATGGGCAGAAAGATCCGCTCCTTGAGTATCAGTTGGAAAGCTGGCAAATGTTTGAAGATCTGAAGGCCAATATCCGCGATGATGTTGTTGCATGGATGCCAAGAGTTACGGTAAGTGATGAACGCGGAGACAGACAGTCAAGGGCGAAACGGGTCACTTCTATTATGACGATGGGCGGAAGTGGAGAAGACGCTCCGCCGAAACCTAAGCAACGGCGAGCGAAAAAGGTTGGGAGAAACGATCCCTGTCCATGTGGCAGTGGAAAGAAATATAAGAAGTGCTGCGGAAAGGGAGTGTAGCTAACATGCTCACTGAAATTAAGCCGGTCTTAGCAGAGCTTAAGACCAGAGTAGAGAAGATGAGGGGTTATCTTTGAAGTTGAAGAGAAACTAGCGCAACTCAAAGAGCTTGAAAATACAATGGCTGATTCGAGTTTCTGGGATGAGCCGGAAGATGCCAAGAAAACACTGCAGCGAGCGAGCAGGCTTAAAGAAGACGTTGAATCTTGGAAAAAAACAATGGCTCAAGCTGAGGATCTTTGGACTCTTTTGAATCTTGCGATAGAAGAGGGAGACGATTCGGTTGATGACGAGATTGAACAAGGCGTTGAGTCTTTGGGGAGAGTTGTCTCACAGCTTGAGGTCGCTCACTTGCTGAGTGGTGAGTACGACGGATCTGATGCTATTGTATCAATACACTCCGGGGCAGGGGGAACAGAGTCCCAGGATTGGGCAGAGATGCTTCTTCGTATGTACCTAAAATGGGCTGAAAAATGCGGGTACAAGACTGAGATCACTGATTCTCTTCCGGGAGACGAAGCAGGAATCAAGAGTGTCACATTTCTGGTAAGCGGAAAGAACTGTTTCGGGTACCTAAAGGCTGAGAAAGGAGTACATCGCCTCGTCAGAATCTCGCCTTTCGATGCTAATGCCAGACGGCATACGTCATTTGCGTCTGTTGATGTGATCCCTGATATTCCTGAGGATGTGGATGTTGAGATAAACCCTGATGACTTGAAAACAGATACGTACAAATCAGGTGGAGCAGGAGGGCAACATGTAAACAAGACAGAGTCTGCTGTGAGGATAACTCACATACCCACTGGGATAATTGCGCAATGCCAAAATGAACGGTCTCAGCATCAGAACAGGATCACGGCAATGAGGATCCTCAAGGCAAGGCTATTTGAACATCTGGAGGCTGAAAAGGAAAAGAAACTCGATGCGCTCCAAGGCGAGCAAAGAGAGATTGCCTGGGGAAGTCAGATAAGGTCATATGTATTCCAACCTTACACTATGGTCAAAGACCATCGTACCGGGCTTGAAACAGGCAATGTTCAGGCAGTCATGGACGGTGATATTAACGAGTTCATCGAAACATATCTTAGGGTCGCGGCAAAAATGAGTGCGTCGTGACAAGGGAGTTGACGTTGTGGGGTTGAAGTATCGGAGAAGAGAAGGCTTTCCATTGCTCATACCCGGTCTCACGGTTGTCATATGTGTTCTCTTAGTTTTTGAGTTAGTCATTCCCCGTGTAATCGGGTCTCGATTGGAAAATGCAATAGCATCTGATGTGGATAGCATTGAATCTGTCAGAGTCCGTCTGAGAACGTTTCCTGTAATCAACTTGATTTCTTCCGGCAGTGTGAATTCCATGAATATTGACTGCAAAGGTCTTTGCTCAAACGGTCTTAGGATTGATACTCTTATGGTTCGCGCAAGTGGTATCCTCATTGATATGCAGGCTTTGACTGAGGAAGGACGTCTGGCTTTATCTCGTATTGAGCAAGGTAGAGCTGAAGTAGTGCTTACTGAGGACGATCTCAACCGGTATGTTCATGGTATGGAGAACATGCCTGAGTCGATTCGAATTCAGTTGGATCCCGGCATAGCAAAAGTCACAGGTAGTGTTAATGTAGCCGGGATAGATATCAATGTGAGCCTTGACGGGACATTCCTCGCTAAAGGAGACGGTTCAGGCATCAGGTACGCAATTCATAATGTTCAAGTCGGTAATACTAAGCTTCCTTCAATCATCACTGACGGGCTGATAAGTAGTCTTGACTTTTCGTTGGACATGTCCGATCTTCCAGTTCCTGTCATCATCAGCGAGATAAGCGTTGAAGATAATGTCGTACGTATTGTCGGGAGGACGCCGGGTGACATAGAAGAGAGAGGTTGAGAAAGTGGGGTGAAGGTCTGTGGCCGGACCCAGGCGTATCAAGAACCTTTGGGTATGGATGTTAGTTGCAGCGTTAGTCTCTGCTACGGGTATATTATGGGGACGAGCACAAGTTGAGAAGTCCAATGATACCGTAGAGTTGGTTATGGACTATAAAGCAGCTAAGTTGTTATGTCAATCTATGAGCTATCCACTGGATACCTTCCTTAGACAGGCACGAGACGCGGGGCTTACGTCTGTCGCTCTCAACGAGGTTACTATTAAGGATATTGCAGATGCAGGACAAGCTTATTTGTTCAGCGGCAGGCAAATTCTTGACTACGATAAATTAGCACCTGTAACGGATCCTGTTCTCAGGCAGATGATAGACGAAGATCGTTTGCTCACAGGTAATTCTTATGTGTTTCCCAGGGACGAGCTTGTTTTTCAGAACTTGGTGGAGATTCTTCCTGTAAGGCTTGAGGGGGAGCGGGTTTCCACATTTTCATCTCAACGCCTTGGGCTGTTTATTGAGACAGCCAGAAGCATCCGCGACCTCGAAAAAGTCAATATCGGACTGGATCCGGATGAGTCGCGTGAAGTCATTGAGGCAGAGCTTCATATCGTAGCACGGCTCAGGAATTATCCGGCTGTGACTCGTGAAAAAATTCATTTTCTATTCAACCGGATACCTGCTAAGGACGATATCAGTCTCATGATCTTCGAAGGCATGGAGACCCTTGGATATCCCGGCCATATGGGTGATGTTGCGGACTTGCTGTTAATGGATTCTATGAACTTCGGACAGGTGGAGTTCGCTGTTCAAAAAGGAGACAGCGAATTTGCACGTCTCATGGATCTGAACGTGATACGGGTTCACAGCATTACTGAACGCGAGATGGAGAAGATCCCCTTTGACAAGGCTGTGGACAGATTTGCCCGCGCAGCCCGTGAGCGCAATATGAGAGTCATGTACATTCGTCCCTTTCCTGCTGCAATCGGAGATGTTGACGGTATTGACATAAACCTCAACTACATTCAGGCTATCCGGGATGAACTGGAGGCATCAGGGTTTTCTATAGGCGAGGCCCGGCCATTCAAACAGTACACTCCCAGCAGATATCTGGTTATTGTAGTTGGCCTCGGTATTCTGGCATCCGCATTTATTTTAATTGATGCATTGTTTTCGCTTTCTCCTGTTCTCGAGTTGGGCATGTTTGTGCTGGGAATTGTGGCTTATGCTGCTCTATTGTCAACCGGACTGGAAACCCTCGCGAGACAACTGGTTGCCTTCGGTGGCGCGATAGTGTTTCCTATACTTGCAGTGAGCGCACTGTACTCCAAATCGCTGTGGAAAGCGCACACAGACAAGACTTTGCAGTTAAAAGATGCTATCTTGTTATGGCTTGAGGCGTCAGGTATATCTGTTATAGGGGGGCTTTTAGTTGCAGGCACCCTGTCAAGCGGAAGCTTCATGTTGTCACTTGACAAGTTCATCGGGGTAAAGGCTGCTCACACTCTACCCATATTTTTGGCGGCCATCATATGTTGGCGTTATCTGGTGGAATGGGAGCGCTTTGAGGAGGGCTCAAACGGAGGAGTCCTCAAAGCACTTGGCGATTTTCTCAAGGCGCCTCTACGTGTATGGCATATTGTTGCTCTGGGTGTTGTGGCATTAGGAGGCCTAGTGTATATTTTGCGGACAGGTAACATCTATTTCGGTCTGCCCATTCCCCAATTTGACGAGGGAATGAGGCGATTTCTCGAGAATGTGTTGGTGTTTCGTCCAAGAACCAAAGAATTTCTCATAGGGCATCCTTTGTTGATATTTGCGGCTGTAGTGACACTTTCAGGTTATTGGAGAGTCGGTCTGCCAATTGCACTTGCAGGTTGTATAGGGCAGATATCCATGGTAAATACATTTTCGCATATACACACACCAATCAAGGCGACTCTTCTTAGGACTCTGTATGGGCTGATACTCGGTGGAATAGTCGGAATTGTAATCAGTTTGGTATTCATCTACTACCATAGAAAGATCAGAGTGGATTCAGAATGAAGTTTGTTGTCTCCGGTTATTTTGGGTTTCAAAACATAGGTGATGAAGCTATTCTGACTGCCATGATTCAACACTTGAGGGAGATATCTCATGGCTCTGAGATAGTAGTCTTATCACATGATCCCGTACTGACAAAGAAGCTTCACAACGTGCATGCCATTAATAGGATGGATATCCCAGGGCTATGCAGGGAGCTTGCTGACGCAGATCTATTCATTAGCGGTGGCGGAAGCCTTCTCCAGGATGTGACAAGTCCTCGGTCAGTCCCATATTATCTGGGCCTGGCAACATTGGCGAAGGTCATGAAAAAGCCTGTTTTCTTCTATGCTCAAGGGATTGGGCCTTTGAATCTTGCGTTAAGCAAGTTTCTCGTAAGGACAGTAGGTAATTCCGTGGATGCGATTACTGTTCGGGATGAGCCGTCACAAGGACTCTTGAAATCACTGGGTGTCAACAGACCTGAAATACAGGTTGTAGCGGATCCGGCGTTCGGGCTTAAGCTCGTTCATGGAATGGTAAACGGTCGTGACCTCCTACTTGCACACGAAATTCCCGTACAAGAGAACCCTTTGGTCATAGTCTCCGTACGCCCCTGGCCGGCGGTGCCGGGGTATATGGAAGCTGTGGCTGAAGCCTGCGATGATCTGGTGAAGACCCATGGCGCAGTGGTTGTATATGTTCCATTCCATAGGGTTCAAGATGTCACCATATGCAGGGCATGTATTGAGTTAATGCAGGAGCGTGCACATATGTTGGATGGCGATTTCTTGCCACAAGAAATCCTGTCTGTCATGGAGGAGGCCGATTTTGCCATCACCATGAGATATCATTCGCTGGTTTTTGCAGTAGCTACCGCGACTCCTTTTGCTGCTTTATCATACGATCCGAAAGTGGACGGGCTTCTTTCAATCGTAGGCGAGACGCCGGGACTTTCAGCGGACCGACGTGATGTTGATTCTTTCGCTGACTATGTTAAGGACGCTTGGCGTAGGCGGGGAGACATGAAGACAAGTCTTACTACGCTCGCTCCTAAGCTCGCGGAATCAGCGAAAGACGCGGCCTACCTTGCAGTTGAAACCGCAAGGGAAAAGTCAAGCCCATGACTGAGGTGGTATAGTGGAACGTGTTAGCATCCTTGGCCTCCCGGTGGACAAGGTAGACATGCCAGAGGCTGTCTCGCGTGTCGAGGAATTGGTCGCAAGAGACAGGACGTGTCAGGTAGTGACGCTGAATTCAGAAATTGCCATGATGGCACAGGAAGATGCTGAGCTCAGGGATGTTATTTGCGAAGCGGATCTGGTGGTTCCTGACGGTGTCGGTGTTGTCTGGGCTTCCAGAGTTCTCGGGTTTCCACTTCCTCAACGGGTAGCCGGATTTGATTTGATGCAGGAATTACTCATATGCGCAGCTAAGAACAACCGGTCAGTATTTTTCTTGGGAGCGGAACCCGGTGTAGCGCAAGAAGCAGCTGAATGTGCAAAGAGGAGAGTGCCGGGGCTTATTGTAGCAGGCACTCGTGACGGATTCTTTGATGAAGGAGAAGAGTCTGCCGTAATTGATGAGGTTAATCTGTCAGGAGCTCGTCTTCTCTTTGTCGGGATGGGTGCACCGAGGCAGGATTTTTGGATCGCACGAAATAAGACGCGCATAAAAGGTGCCGTATGTATAGGCGTAGGAGGCAGTTTTGACGTTTTAGCAGGTAAGGTGAAGCGGGCACCGGATTGGATGGGGCAATGTGGGCTGGAGTGGTTGTATCGGCTTGTCTGTCAACCAAGCAGGTTTGTGCGCATGCTGGCCTTACCTCGGTTTGTCATAAGAGTGCTTCGAGAGAAACTGACGTAATGCCTGCATGACTTCATTAGGATATACTTTGGCATCAGGGAGTGAGGTAATTGACACAAGAAGAGGCAAAAAAGTTGCAACGTATTGCTCAGAATATCAGATTAAGTGTGGTGAAATCCATAACAGCCGCAGGCTCCGGACATCCCGGTGGATCCCTTTCAGTTGCTGATATTCTGACAACACTTTACTTCAAGGTAATGAGGATTGACTCAAAGGATCCCACGTGGCCTGACAGGGACAGATTCGTCATGTCAAAAGGCCATGCAGCTCCTGCTCTATATGCGACTTTGGCTGAGGCAGGCTATATTCCCAAGGAGGAACTGATTACACTTAGAAAATTGGGAAGTAGATTGCAGGGTCATCCCAGTATGAGGCAGGTTCCCGGTGTGGAGATGTCCACAGGGTCTCTGGGACAGGGGCTGTCTGCAGCCAACGGTATGGCGATTGCTGCGAAGCTTGACAACAGGCCTACGAGAGTATACGTGATCATTGGTGACGGAGAGTCGCAAGAAGGTCAGATATGGGAGGCATCCATGACTTCCGTCCACCGAAAGCTGGATAATCTCATGGTATTTCTCGATTACAATGGCCTGCAAATTGACGGCACTATAGTGGATGTGAAATCGTTTACGAATCCGGCGGCCAGGTGGGAGGCATTCGGTTGGCATGTGCTTGAGATAGACGGTCATGATATTGAGGCTATCTATGACGCTTGTGAGGAAGCGAGAGCGACTAAAGGGAGACCAACGTTGGTAGTCGCTCACACAGTCAAAGGCAAAGGTGTCCCATTCATGGAGAACATTGTGGACTGGCACGGTAAAGCACCGTCAGGAGAACAGGCGGAAGAAGCTATAGGTCATATTGAAGCTGTGCTTGGTTCCCTTATGTAGCTGCTGCGTTAGGGCGTACATTGCCAAATTTGTCAATATGGAACCTAAATCAATGTATATATAGACAAGGGGGATAAGATATCATGGCAGATGTGCCACAGAAGATAGCGACACGGGCTGCATACGGTAAGGCCTTGGTGAGGCTTGGCGAGATAAACCGTGATGTAGTAGTCCTTGACGCAGACCTTTCCAAATCTACGAGGACAGATGCTTTTGCCAAGAAATTCCCTGAGAGGTTTTTTGATATGGGAATAGCAGAAGCTGACATGATGGGGACTGCTGCGGGCCTTGCAGCGTCAGGTAAAATCCCGTTTGCGAGCTCGTTTGCGATATTTGCGTCGGGCAGAGCATATGACCAGGTGCGGCAGACGGCGGGATATTGTAGATTAAACGTCAAAATAGGAGCCAGTCATGGGGGAATAACTGTAGGTGAAGATGGGGCATCCCACCAATCCATAGAGGATGTGGCTCTTATGAGAGTAATCCCTGGAATGACGGTGATTGTTCCTGCGGATGCCATTGAAACAGAGCAGGCGGTATTCGCTGCAGCGCGCCATGAAGGGCCTGTTTACATACGTACAGGTAGGAGTGCTGTGCCGATAGTGTTTGATGAAGGATACAAGTTTGAAATAGGAAAGGCCGCCACTGTGTGTGAAGGTAACGACGTTACGATAATTGCCTGTGGTGTAATGCTAAGTGCAAGCCTTGAGGCAGCTGATATCCTGTGCGGACAAGGGGTTTCAGCAAGGGTGCTTAACATGGCTACGATAAAACCGATTGACGTTGAAGCAGTAGTTAAAGCGGCTGAGGAAACCGGTGCCCTGGTCACTGCTGAAGAGCATAGCATCATCGGGGGGTTAGGGAGTGCAGTATCTGAGGTTGTAGGTGAGATGTGCCCTGTCCCTGTAGAGAGAATCGGTGTTCGCGATGTTTTCGGGCAATCAGGTACGCCGGATGAACTCATGAAGGTGTATTCTTTGACTGCAGATGACATTGTACGCGCTGCAGTTAGGGCTATAGAACGAAATGGAACATAGTTCTTGGTGAAAGGAGGAGGGTTTTAGTCCTATATCATCGAAATATTAGTGATGAAGTCGCTATCCACTAATTGCAGGAAGTGATTGTGTTGATTCGCTTCTACGACGTAACCAAGGTTTATCCCAGTGGTGCTACAGGGCTTTTTTCTGTGAACACCTTTATTAGGCAAGGAGAGTTTGTCTTTCTGGTTGGTCCAAGCGGCGCCGGAAAGACTACCTTCTTGAAGCTCCTGACAAGGGAGCTTATACCCACACGTGGTCAGGTGCTTTTGAAAGGACGCAATATCACCAGATTAAGGCCTAATGAAGTGCCTTATTTACGAAGAAGTGTAAGGATGATATTTCAGGACTATAAACTCCTTCCCAACAAGACTGTCCGTGATAATGTGGCTTTTGCGTTGTTGGTGACTGAAAAACCAAGGAAACAGATTCTTCCTCTTGTTAAGGAGGCTCTGCAACTTGTAGGGCTTGAGAGTAAAGCAATGATGCATCCGGGCGAGCTATCCGGTGGCGAACAACAGAGAGTCTCAATAGCCAGAGCTATTGTGGGGAATCCCACTATTCTTCTGGCGGACGAGCCTACCGGCAATCTTGACATGGAAACATCATGGGATATTATGGAGGTCCTCCTACGGATTAATAAGAGAGGCACTACAGTTATCATGTCTACACACAATGCATTAATAGTGGACGGATTGAGGAGACGCGTGATCGAGTTGGATAAAGGCAGAATTATTAGAGACGATGAGAGGGGAATCTACGAGGGTGAGGCTGAGCGCGATGCGGTACTTCCTGGCTGAGGGCTGGAAATCAGCTAAACGGAATGTAAGTCTCATCTCTCTTGGGACAATGGTAGTGGCCATTTTTGTCCTGGGCATATTTGGCCTGGTTTTGATGAATCTAAGCAATATTAATGATCAGCTTAGATCCGGCATTGAGATAAGGGTTTATGTCGAAGACAATCTTACTCGACAAGGCTTACAAGATTTGAAACAGAAGATTGAGGGTGTCGATGGGGTCGGCCAAGTGAAGTACGTCAGTAAAGATGAAGGTCTGGGCAGTCTTACAAGGCAGCTTGGGGATAAGGCGGGACTTGTAGATATCCTGGGAGAAAACCCGCTTCCTGATGCCTTTGATGTGCGAGTGCTGAATCCCGACACCACTTCAGATATTGCTTCCATAATTTCCGGCTTGCCTCATGTTATTGGTGTCAATTACGGACAGGGGTTTACTGAGAACTTTGTGGCGGCCACGCGGTTTATTGCTGTAATTGGTCTAGTCCTTGCAGTCATACTTGTAGGCGCAGTTGTGTTTATTGTGGGAAATACTGTACGGCTCTCACTGGTTTCCCGTGCTCGCGAGATTGAAGTGATGAAGTTGGTAGGTGCAACTGACTGGTTTATCATGTGGCCGTTTCTAATTGAAGGGATGATCGTAGGTTTTATAGGATCTTCTGTCTCAGGATTATGCCTCTATGCCAGCTATCGGGCGTGTATAGGTAGACTTGGGTCAGTCGCACCTTTCATTCCGCTAATCGTAGAAACCGGCCCTGTGGTAAGACTTTGTGTCTCTCTTATCTTACTCGGTGTCTTAATGGGGGTTCTTGCGGGTGGAGTATTCATCAGGAAGTACCTGGAAACCTAAAGCTCTTATCCTTCTTCTTATTGTTGGTTTGGCGTATGGTGCGGTCTCTCCGTCCGCCCTTGGAGAGCCGGCATCTGACGTTGCGGCGAAACGCAATCAACTTCAGGAGCTTTCCGGCCAAGTTGACCAGACCAAGAAACAGCTTTTCACAATCAAGAAGCAGGAAAAGGGAGTTTTGAGCGAACTCGATGCAACTGAGATGAAACTGGAGAGGACCAAGACCCGTCTGATTTCCCTCACTCAGCAAGTCAAGACCATAGGGAAGCGCATTGGAGAGGCTGAGCAAGACTTGGCTGTTTCTGAGAGGGAATTGGGTATCGCCAAGGGACGCCTTGAGGAGAGGCTTGCTTTACTAAGAAACAGGCTGAGAGCTATGTATATGTGGGGTCCAGGCGATTACCTGGAGGCACTTTGCACAGCTTCGAGTTTTGCAGATTTTATTGGAAAATATGATTATTTGAGGATGCTTGTGAGGAATGACGCTCAGTGCCTAAATGAGATTGAGCTGGAAATCCAAGCACTTGCTGATCAGATAGAAGAGGTAGAGCAAAAGAAGGTTTCTCTTGAGAAAGAACGTGTGAAGCTTGCTTCCATGAAATCTGAGTACACAGGTCAGGAGAAACAGTTGGGACTCCAGGTGAAAGAAAGAGAGACACAACTTACCAAATTACAGGGTGACAGGGCCCGGTATGAAAGGGCCTTAGATGAGCTGGAAGAGACCAGCAGGGAGCTGGAAAGGGTTATACGGGACCATCAAACTCGAGACATTCGAGAAGGGAAGGGTATCCCCAGATGGACCGGGAAGTTTATCATGCCTGTGCAGGGAAGGATATCTTCAGATTTCGGAAACAGGTATCATCCTATTCTTAAGAGGTACAGACTCCATGCAGGTATCGATATAGGGATTCCTACCGGGACTCCTGTGCGTGCAGCGGCCGATGGGATCATTATCCATAGTGGATGGGTAACTGGATACGGTAATACTGTTATCATTGACCATGGAGGCGGGCTCTCCACTCTTTATGGCCACAATTCTTCCCTTGTTGTGAAGACAGGTCAGGCTGTGCTCCAAGGTGATACTATAGCAAAGGCCGGAAGCACAGGAGTATCCACAGGTTCTCACGTTCATTTTGAAGTGCGAGATCAAGGTGCTCCGGTGAATCCATGGCAATGGTTGAAGTAGAGATAAGACTTGGGAAATAATATAGAAACTGGTGAAAAGATATGAGGAAGTGCCTTCGTCAGGTATGCTTGATTGTGGCGCTCATGGCAATTGCTGGAGTGCTGTTTTGGGGAGGCTATGTCTACAGTCCTATTGCAGGAGCTGCAAATGAAACATCTGATACGTCTGAAAGTTCTCAGGCAGAAAGTGCTGAAGCTGCTCTGGAGGCGCTCTACATATTGAAGCACTTTTACCTGCACCCTGTTGATGACGCTGTGTTGCTCGAAGCATATAGCCGGGAGCAACGCGTAGAGGACATGGTTAAGGCCTTGGATGACCCTTACTCAAAGTTTATGGACAAGTCGCAGTTTCGCACTTTTATGGACGATATGAAGGGCTCCTTTGACGGCATAGGCATAGTCGTAGGAATCCTTGACGGGGAACTGACTATCGTATCTCCCATTAAAGATACCCCTGGGGAGCGTGCAGGTTTGCTGCCTCTGGACAGGATTAAGCATATCGACGGCAGAACCACGCAAGACATGGCTTTGGAGTATGCTGTCTCTTTGATGAAAGGAAAGAAAGGCACTACTGTTGTCTTGGGAATAGAAAGAGCGGAGAATGAGACGACAAGCAATTTTGACGTGAGTATCGTCAGAGATACTATAGCAATTCCGCGCATTGGCTGCGAAATGCTGGACGATGGAATAGGACATGTCCACTTAGCTTCGTTCTTTGGTGAGCATACAGCAGAAGAGATGATGGAAGAGATTCAGAATCTGCTGGAACAGAACATGAAAGGTCTTATCCTGGATCTTCGGCTGAACCCGGGAGGCTCCGTGGATCTGGCAGTTCAAGTAGCAACTAAGTTCCTACCTGCAGGAACCCCTGTCGTGCATATGGTGGGTAAGGGCGGGCGTCGGGTTACTTATCATGCAGGCCCCGGAGCGAAGGTAGATGTCCCCATGGTCGTGCTGGTCAACGAAGCAAGCGCAAGCTCATCGGAAATTGTCGCAGGCGCGCTGAAAGATATGGGGCGCGCCACTATAGTAGGGGTCAAGACATTCGGTAAAGGGTCAGTTCAAACCATCTATCCGCTGTCTGACGGTTCTGCTATTTCGGTAACGACTCATAAGTATCTTACTGCAGGTGAGCATTTAATTGATAAGAAGGGTATAGAGCCTGATATAGTAGTGGAACTCTCTGAGATGTCTGAGGACTCTGAAGATGATCTTACAGATGCGCAGGTCCAGGCCGCTATTGAGATCCTAAAAGCGCAATTGGAAAAACAGGAGTCAAACCAAGTTGCAGGGTGACGTATAATGAATAGTAGTTTGCGCGTTAAATGGGAGTGGCCTTAATGTTTCCTTTCGGGAAGATAATTGTCACGATCCTAATGTTGATTCCACAAGCAGTGCTCCATCCGATCTTTTGGGTGATTATAGCGCTTGTTGCTGCCCAGTATTCCCGTGCTGCCAGAATTGAGGCTAACGTATACGGGAAGGCCGGCGAGACACTGATTTCTCGTGTTCTCACGTCTATTCTGCTTGGTGTTATCGGAGGTTTTTTCGCAAGCCTCATCCTAATACTCGTAGGGGTTACTGTAACCAGGGCAGGAGTCTCGTTCATCCTTCCGATTGCAGTTATTCTTATGCTTATTGATCAACGATTCTTGTGTTTCTCATACGCCGGGGGATTGGTCTCCTTGTCCAGCCTGATATTTGGCTGGCCTGAAGTAGGGGTTACAGACATCATGATTCTTGTGGCAGTGCTTCACTTGGTTGAAGGATTGCTGATACGCTTTACAGGCAGTCAAGGGGCGCTTCCCCTTTATATGAAAACGCAGGAAGGACAGGTAGTAGGGGGGTTCGTATTACAGAAGTTCTGGCCTATGCCTATCATCAGCATGCTGTTGGTGACTCCCCCGGCAAGTGAATTGCACAGTGTAGCAGGCGGCCTAATAACTATGCCGGATTGGTGGCCTCTTATAAAACCCGGAATCGTGCCGCCGGAAGGCCACGAGCTTTTATTTGCCATGTTCTTGATCCCGGCAGCTCTTGGTTATGGGGATTTTGCTATTGCGAGAAGTCCCGAAGAGAGGAGTGCCCGTACAGCGCGGGATCTCTTAGTATTTAGTCTGGTGCTTTTGGGATTGGCGTTAGCCTCCATTCCGTTTCCGCCCATTCAATGGATAGCTGCAATCTTTGCTCCTGTAGGGCATGAACTGGTCATAGCATCAGGAAGACGCGGAGAGATTGTGGGACCACCGCTTTTCTCAACGAATCCCAGAGGTTTAGTTGTGCTTGATGTTGTACCTGATTCGCCTGCTGCTAATGTCGGCTTCAAGAGCAGGGACTTAATTATTTCCATAAACGGCAGGCAGATAAGGAGTCCTGAAGAGCTCAGGACGGCTTTTGGGGCGTATGTTCCTTGGTATTACATTGAGGCTGAACGATTCCGCACTGACGGTACCAAAGAGCGTTTCTCGCGGTCCATCTCCGGCACAGTAGAGAGGATTGGACTCATTCCTTCGCCTTCGCCTGATGATGATGCACATGCAAAGGTGCCTATGGCGTCTCTGGAAGGACCACTGGTTAGATGGATCAGGAAGATTCGATCGTGACGATTTGGAAATTACCCGCCTGCAAACCTCAAATAATCATGACCATACATTATTCACAGACATAATTTCATTATTTCCCTGCGAGCAGGAAGGAGATACTTCACCTGCGCCGAATGTATGTTCGTAGGCAAGCGGTTCCTGCAAAAACCCGCCAATTTGGCCTTGGTCATGGCATATTGCAGTATTGCTAAGGGTGTTCTAGAATGATCAATAGGCTTTAAGACATCAAATAGGAGGCTCAACTGTTGAGCGAATTTAAGTTGCGAACAGACTTAACACCTAAGGGTGACCAAGCTGAAGCTGCCCTTAAGTTGAGGGAAGGCATAATATCCGGGTATAGGTTTCAGACTCTGCTTGGTGCTACAGGAACCGGCAAGACTTTCACTGATGCTCTGGTAGTTCAGGAAGTGCAAAAGCCTACGCTGGTCATTGCCCATAATAAGACATTGGCAGCTCAACTTTGTAGCGAGTTTCGTACGTTGTTTCCTGATAACGCCGTAGAATACTTCGTCAGTTATTACGATTACTACCAGCCTGAAGCTTATGTGCCACAGTCTGACACATACATTGAAAAGGATGCATCCATAAATGATGAGATTGATAGGTTGCGGCATAGGGCTACCAGCGCTCTCCTGGAGCGACAAGATGTACTCATAGTCGCCAGTGTGTCGTGTATCTACGGACTTGGTTCTCCTGAAGACTACCAAGAAATGATGGTCGCATTAAGGCTCGGGCAGGAGACTGACAGAGACGGTATTCTAAGAGACTTGGTAAGGATTCAGTACGTACGCAACGACATAGGATTTGCCAGAGGGACGTTCCGGGTCCGCGGTGATGTCGTTGAGATAATCCCTGCCTATGAAGAAAACGTAATTCGAATTGAGTTTTTCGGTGATGAAGTTGACCGTATAATGACGCTGGATCCCATCACCGGAGAGATATTAGCGGAGCGAGAATCCGTAACGATTTTCCCGGCGACACACTTCGTAACCAATGAGGAGAAACTAAAGCAGGCGATTGTCAGTATTCAAGAAGAACTTGAGGAGAGACTTGGTATTTTGCAGGCATCCGGAAAACTCCTGGAAGCCCAACGACTTGAGCAAAGAACCAGGTACGATCTGGAGATGCTGCGTGAAGTGGGATATTGTCAGGGCATTGAGAATTACTCGCGTCACTTGACAAGGAGACAACCGGGTGAGCCACCGGCAACACTCTTGGACTACTTTCCCCAGGATTTCCTCATAATCATTGACGAATCTCACGTGACTCTCCCCCAGTTACACGCTATGCATGCAGGGGACAGGTCGCGCAAACACAACC
Organism: Firmicutes bacterium UBA5449; assembly: GCA_002424305.1. Lineage (GTDB taxonomy): Bacteria > Bacillota > SHA-98 > UBA4971 > UBA4971 > UBA4971. Next base: position 37,822 of record DIQZ01000051.1, on the reverse strand, counting down.
TCGTTGAATACGGGTTTAGATTGCCTTCAGCCTATGACAATCGGCCGCTGACGTTCGATGAGTTTGAGGCACGCGTGAACCAGGCAATTTTCGCTTCGGCGACACCGGGACGATATGAGTTTGAAGTCAGCAACCAAGTGGTGGAGCAGATTATCAGACCCACAGGTCTTGTTGATCCGGAAATTCTGGTGCGTCCCACGCGGCATCAAATCGATGACCTCTTAGCCGAAATCCAAGATCGGGTAAATGTAAATGAGAGAGTCCTGGTGACGACACTCACCAAGAAGATGGCTGAAGACCTCACTGACTATCTACTGGAAGTAGGGGTGAAGGCCAGATATCTACATTCGGAAATACACACCTTGGAGCGAGTGGAGATCTTAAGAGACTTACGTCTTGGCGAGTTTGATGTTCTGGTGGGAATTAACCTTCTCAGGGAAGGCCTGGATCTTCCTGAGGTTTCTCTTGTTGCAATTTTGGATGCGGACAAAGAAGGTTTTCTGCGCTCTGAGACTTCGCTGATTCAGACTATTGGTCGAGCTGCACGTAACGTTAACGGTCAGGTCATAATGTATGCTGATAACATCACTGAATCTATGCGAAAGGCTATTGACGAGACGTCTCGACGACGTGAGATTCAGGTTGAGCATAATAAACAACATGGTATAACACCGGAGTCTGTGAAAAAAGCAATTCATGACATCGCTGAATTTATGAAAGTCGCGGAAGACAAGCCAAGCTACGACCTGGATGAGACTGCCATGTCCCATAAGGAGGTTGCTGAACTCATAAGGTCTCTTGAAGATGAGATGTATAAGGCAGCTCAGGTCCTTGAGTTTGAGCATGCAGCAGAGCTACGCGACAAGATACGAGACCTCCGCAAAAGGTTTGTTAAGTAGTGGGGTCTCCGGAGGAGATATTGTGAGCAAAGATTTCATAGTTGTCAGGGGTGCCAGACAGCACAACCTGAAAAATATAAGTGTTAAGATACCCAGGGATAAACTTGTGGTTATCACCGGGATTAGTGGCTCGGGAAAATCGTCTCTGGCATTTGATACTATTTACGCTGAAGGCCAGAGGCGCTATGTAGAGTCTCTTTCCTCCTATGCGCGGCAGTTTCTCGGCCAAATGGACAAACCTGATGTAGACTACATCGAAGGCTTATCGCCTGCCATAGCCATTGACCAGAAGAGCGGGAGCAGAAACCCCAGATCCACGGTGGGGACGGTAACGGAGATATACGATTATTTGAGGGTTCTTTTTGCAAGAATAGGCAAGCCTCATTGTCCGAAATGCGGGCGACCTATCACTCAGCAGACAGTACAGCAAATTGTGGATCGGGTAATCGCCCTCGGTGAAAACACAAGGGTGCAGGTATTAGCCCCTGTTATTCGTGGGAAGAAAGGTGAACATGAGAAAGTCTTTGAGGATATCAGAAAAGACGGATTTGTCAGGGTACGAGTCAACGGCGAGATGCACCGAGTCGATGAAGGTATTTCGTTGGACAGATACAAGATGCATACCATTGAGATAGTAGTTGACCGCTTGGTAATCCGAGAAGGAATAGAAAAACGTTTGGCTGACTCAATAGAGCTGGCTATGAAACGCAGTGGCGGGATTACTGTCATTAGTGTGCTGGACAAAGAAGACCTGGTCTTCAGTGAGAAATTTGCTTGTGTTGAATGTGGAATCAATTTCGAAGAACTTACGCCAAGGATGTTCTCATTCAACAGCCCGTACGGAGCATGTCCTGAATGTGCAGGACTGGGAACCAAAGAAGAAATTGATCCTGTGCTTGTCCTGGACACAGACAAAAGCATAGTGGAAGGCGCGTTGGTGCCTTGGCAAAGATCCTGGGAAGGGACACGCAGTGATTTCTTTGCAAACAGAGTCATGGCAGTGTGTAAGCGTTTTGGAATTGATGAAACCGTCCCGGTAAATCGACTGTCTTCGGAACATCGGAAGATACTGCTTTATGGTGCAGGAAAAGAAAGATTCAGATTTAAGTACCATGATTTTTCCGGCAATCTGGTATCACGAGAGGCCGGATATGAAGGGCTATTACCGTATTTGGAGCGTAGGTACAGAGATGCCCGCTCACAAGGGATACGCAGAGAAATTGAAACCTTCATAGCAGCCAGAATCTGCCCTGAATGTGATGGCAAAAGGCTTAGGCCTGAGAGTCTCGCTGTAACCGTCGGCGGCAAGTCAATAATAGAGATCACGGCACTGTCATGCCAAGATGCTTGCGATTTCTTTGAAACCCTGGAACTGACAGATCGAGACCTGCTTATTGCCGGACAAGTCCTGAAGGAAATACGGGAACGTCTGGGGTTCCTAGTCAACGTAGGCCTTGATTATCTTACGCTTGATAGACCCGCAGGCACGCTGGCAGGCGGGGAGGCTCAACGTATACGACTTGCCACCCAGATTGGTTCAAGTCTTGTCGGGGTTCTCTATATACTCGACGAACCCAGTATCGGGCTTCATCAACGCGATAACATGCGTTTGATAAGCACGTTAAAGAACCTCCGTGACTTGGGGAACACTGTCATTGTGGTAGAACATGATGAAGAGACTATTAGATCTGCAGATCATATTATTGACGTAGGCCCGGGAGCAGGCGCTGAAGGTGGGCATGTAGTGGCTTCGGGAACACTTGATGACATAGTCTCCTGTGAGAACTCATTGACCGGGGTTTACCTTTCCGGAAAAGAGAAAATACCTGTCCCGCCCAATCGTCGCTCTCCAAACGGAAAATCCTTGCTGATTAAAGGGGCAAGAGAACATAACCTTAAAGGGATTGATGTAGAGATCCCACTGGGAGTTTTCTTGTGTGTGACTGGAGTTTCAGGGTCAGGGAAGAGCACGCTGATAAACGAGATCTTATACAAGAGGCTCTCACACGACTTGAACAGGGCATCAGTTAAGTCCGGAGCTCACGATGCTCTCTTAGGACTTGAACACCTGGATCGTGTCATCAATGTAGATCAATCACCTATTGGCAGAACCCCCAGATCCAATCCGGCCACATACACTGGAACGTTTGACATTATCAGGCAGACCTTTGCTCTGACTGCAGAGGCCAGGGCTCGCGGGTACCGTCCCGGCAGATTCAGTTTTAATGTAAAGGGTGGCAGGTGCGAAGCATGCCGTGGCGATGGTATCATAAGAATTGAGATGCACTTCCTTCCTGACGTCTACGTTCCATGTGAGGTATGCAGGGGAAAACGGTACAATAGAGAGACCTTAGAGATTAAGTACAAGGGAAAGACAATAGCGGACGTATTGGACATGAGAGTGGATGAGGCTCTTGAATTCTTCCGGAATATTCCTCGTATCAGGCGCAGGTTGGAGACACTGTATGACGTGGGGCTCGGATATATAAAACTTGGACAACCTGCTACAACCTTATCAGGTGGGGAAGCCCAGAGAGTCAAGCTTGCTACGGAGTTAGGCCGTCGTAGTAACGGCAGAACTCTGTACATGCTGGATGAGCCCACAACCGGGCTTCACTTTGCTGACATCCATAGGTTACTTGAGGTTCTTGGACGCCTTGTGGAAGAGGGTGACACCGTCCTTGTTATTGAGCACAACCTTGATGTGATAAAGACCGCGGACTATGTTATTGACTTAGGACCTGAAGGTGGCGAAAGAGGCGGAACAGTTGTTGCATGCGGAACTCCTGAAGAAGTCGCAGAAGTGGAGACGTCCTATACAGGCCGATTTCTTAGAAAGGTACTTTGTTGATGAGTTCCGACCTGAGAGTCCGACTGGTTGAAAGAGTCAAAGAGCTCCCTGACAGACCCGGAGTCTACGTAATGAAGGATTTTGCCGGTCAGGTCATATATGTGGGTAAGGCTTCGTCTCTGAAAAACAGGGTTCGTTCCTACTTCCAGTCGCCTGCGGGGTTACCCAGGCGGACTCAATTGCTTGTAGAACGCATCGCGGATTTCGAGTATATTGTCACTGATTCAGAGGTCGAAGCACTAATTCTTGAGAATAATTTGATAAAGAAACATCGTCCTTGGTTCAACGTGCAGTTGAGGGATGACAAGACCTACCCCTTTATCAAGATTACTCTGGAAGAAGAGTTTCCCAGGGTGATCGTGACCAGAAGGCTTCAGCAAGACGGGAGCCGTTACTTCGGACCATATGCTGATGTCGGCGCAATGCGCGAGACGCTTCGCTTCTTGAGGCGTCTTTTCCCTATTCGGAATTGCTCGAAGAAGATATCTGAGGACGAGGAGCCGAAGCTCAGGCCATGCTTGAACTACCACATAAGGAAATGCCTTTCTCCCTGCTCGGGAAGGGTATCCAAGGAAGCCTATATGGAGCTGATAAGCCAGATTATGCTCTTTCTGGAAGGGCGTCAAGACCAAGTAATACGTGCAATGAAAACACAGATGCAAGAAGCCTCAGACTCTCTTGATTTCGAGAGGGCTGCGTCTATTAGGGATGCTGTCAGAGCTATTGAACGTGTGACTGAGCGGCAGAAGATAGTCTTGCAGTCGCGCAGCGACATTGATGTAATCGGCTGTTTTCGCGATGAGGCTGACTCATGTGCTCAGGTGTTTTTCATTCGTTCCGGAAAACTCATCGGACGGGAACGGTTTTTTATAACTAACATTGATGATATGCCTGACTGTGAGATGCTGACAGCTTTTGTAAAGCAATACTATTCTGAGGCTACCTTTATTCCGGATGAGGTTTTGCTTCCTATCGAACCTGAGGATAAAGAGGCCATCAGCATGTGGCTGCGGGAGAAAAAAGGTCGTAAGGTTAGCATTCATGTACCTCAGCGCGGCGATAAGAAGCATCTTATTGATATGACAACTGACAACGCAAGACTCAGTCTGGAGGATGCGAAAACCAAGGCCGTACAGGATGCAGTACTTAAAGACGCTGCCTTGCTTGAGCTGCAGCAAGCCTTGGATCTTCCTACACTTCCCGTAAGAATTGAAGCATTTGATATATCCACTATCCAGGGCACTGATGCTGTTGGCGGGATGGTAGTATTCGATCGCGGGCGTCCTGCGAAGTCTTCGTACCGCCGCTTCAAGATTAGAACAGTGGAAGGCCAAGACGACTATGCCATGATGCATGAGATAATTTCCAGGCGGTACAAGAAGATTCCAGAGCACGATCAGAAAGAAAGACACCTGCCTGACCTCATTGTTATTGACGGAGGCAAGGGTCAGCTCAATGCAGGACTTAATGCACTTTGTGAATTAGACGTCCAAGGCATTCCAGTTATAAGTCTTGCAGAATCAGATGAATTGATCTTCGTTGAAGGTCAAGAACAACCGATTGTTCTTCCAAGGGATTCAAAAGCCCTCCTTCTTCTTCGGCACATTCGTGATGAGGCACATAGATTTGCCATCTCATACCACAGGAAGCTCAGGACGAAAAGATCTACTCTTTCAGCCCTTGAAGAAATCCCCGGTATCGGCAAGAAACGACTTCAGGCCCTCCTTAAGGCGTTTGGGTCAGTGAGAGGCATACGTAGTGCAGAAGTCGAGGAGATCGCGAATGTCCCGGGAATAAACCATAAACTCGCCGAACGGGTCAAGCAAGTCTTAACAGGCAACAGTTGAGGATTTCGAGCAGTGTCTCCTAATAATTCACCTTTAAGTAAAGTCTATGACAAAATTATGCAAGATCTATTGACATTCTTTTATAAGGGGCTTTATAATATTAACGCATAGCTTTATATTATTAATGTTGCTATCAATGATATTGAGGGAGGTGATAATGTGAGGCACAGAGCTCTTGGTAGATGTCCTATTTGTGGTGGATCGCTGGAAGTTACAAAGCTCTCGTGTCCCAGGTGCGATACTTCAATCGGCGGGCGCTTTGAAACATGCAAGTTTTGTCAGATGACTGATGAGCAACGGGATTTTGCGGTGACATTCGTTAGATGTCGCGGGAACATAAAGGAAGTTGAGAGAGAGCTTGGAATATCCTATCCTACGGTCCGTGGTCGGCTGGACACAGTGATCCAGGCTCTCGGTTTTCCGGTTGAGTGTGACGGGGAAGACGAAGCCGAGATTGCAGGTAGGCGGAGAGAAGTCCTTGATTCTCTTGCGAAGGGAGAACTCAGTGCAGATGAGGCTGTAAAGCTTCTGAAGCAAAAGATGTAACGCTTCTTTAAGTAAAATAGATCAAGCAGAAGTTACAAGGAGGGTGAATGATGCGTGAAGAAGTTATGATGATCTTAAAAATGCTTGAAGAAGGCAAGATCACTGCTGAGCAGGCGGCTTCATTAATTGAAGCTATTAACGAAGCTGTCGGGCTCTACACTCCGGAGGAATCTTCATTGATTCCCGACAGTGACAGCGATGAACCTGTGCAACCGGAGTCCTTGTCTCCTCCCGGAAGAGTTGACATAAGAGGTGTGAAAGGATTGGTTGATAGGCTTTCTGATCTTGCTGATGTAGTGGATACAACAGCATTTGAAGGCTTGGCTGAGAAGATTCGGGATACTGTGGAAAGTGCGATAAAGAGCACAGACGAAGCCATCGGTCGAATTCAGCAAGAAGCAAGAGACAGATATCGGACTGATGAATCTGACACTGACGATGCCCTGGTCTCGCGTTGGTCGAAAGTGATTGCTGAGCCCCTTCAGAGTATGTTCGCCCACGGCATCAGGGTAGAGAAGGTGATAGACGGAAGTTTCACAGGGGAACCTGACAAGAAGATTGACGTGGAACTTTCTACATTGAATGGAAGCATAACGGTTGAACCGTGGGACGAACCGGGCTTTCGCATTAATGTAACGGCTACGATAAAGGACCCCGGAGCAGATTGTGAATCAGCCAAGGGCATGCTGGAAGAGCTTTTGCAGTATGATTCAAGCGATGATTCACTTAAGATCAAGGCTGTCCACAGAAAAGCTTTGGCCGGAGCCTCTCTCAAGGTGAGATTGCCAAAGGAGTCTCTATACGACCTGGATCTCAAGACACAAAACGGTAGGGTGAGCCTTGGGGATTTCAAGTGCAGAATGATCAAAGTAGAAACATCAAACGGTCGGATAGAACTGGACAATACTTGCGGAGTCATAGCTGAGCTTGAAAGCTCTAACGGTACAATTGACTTCAGCGGAGTCACTCAGAGACTCAACGCAAGAACGTCAAACGGTAGGATAACTGTAGTATCTCGGGAGATATCAGCGGAATCAGAGTATGATCTAATGACCTCCAACGGAACGATACAGGTACAGCTTGCAGACGCTGAAAAGGTAGGCTATCATATAGACGCCAAAACAAGCCTGGGACGCATCGTGCTTGATCTCCCTGACCTGGTCTACCAGATAAGGGATGAAGGTGCTATGCGAAGGGAAGTAATTGCTGAGACATCAGGGTTTTCTGAGAACAGTGACAGGTTAAGAATCAAGGCGCGGACATCTAACGGTCAGGTACGTATTATGTATGGTTAGTATTAATCAAGTATGCTCAATGGGAGGGGAACCCTAATGTCTGAAGAGAAGAGACAGGTCCTGAACCTTGTTCAAGAAGGAAAGGTTTCAATAGATGAAGGTCTGAAGCTGCTGGAGGCTTTGGATACTCCTGGCCAAGGTGGAACAGTAGCACCGGGACACCACGGTGGACATCGTGGGAGAATGCTTCGGATACGCGTGTTTGACACTGAAGACAACACGAAAGTCAATGTTAATCTACCCCTTGCCCTTGCTAAAGTCGCAATGAAGTTTATTCCCAAAGATGTATCTAAGGAACTTGAAAGTGAGAATATTGACCTTGACGAGCTTCTTTCCACTATTACTGAAGCCAGTTCGGGCAAAATCGTTGACATAGACAGTGAGGATGCAAAAGTAGAGATCTACGTTGAGTAGGGGCGGCGGTAACGATGCTGACAGGGAATATTCACGTGCGTGATTTTTGTAATGGAGTAGAATCCGGGACGCAAGCGCGAAGGCTATTTCATGTTCCGCCTGTCCCATCGTTTTTCATTATATTCACGCTGAAGTTGCCACACATGCGATTTGCGGTTCCAATTGTGATTCCATTGTTCATTTTGGAGGATCTTTTGGAATCAACAGCTTCTGCTGTTAGAATCGTCGGGTTTTTCGTTCCTTCATTAAGAAGGAAAGTTAAGCGTAGTATGAGAAACTTGAAAGATGTCTTTCCCTGCAGTGAAGACTTTGATATCACAGTAGCACTGGACGTAGCGTTTAAGCTGGTAAGAGGACTACGTTCTTATGGAAGGTTTACTCTGTTGGAGGTATCAGAGGGGTCATCAGGTGTAAGTATTGCAGTGCGTTTTGTCTGAATTGACCCAGTTGACAACATCTACCGGGGCGCCCTCCTCAAGGGCGTCCTGGTTCCATGTATTCAGACTAGCTTATTTGTGTAAGAGATAACATTTCAACTAAGGGGGTGTCGGTAGTGCAAAGGCGCACATTTATCATCAGGTGGTTGGCAAACGCTGTCGTCCTTCTAATGATACCATACCTTATGGGGCCTGCGGTGCAAGTTGCCGGAATTGTCCCCGCGTTCTTGGCAGCATTCATATTAGGGATTGTGAATGCGCTCATACGGCCTATTTTAATTGTCCTTTCTCTCCCTATACAATTACTTACTCTTGGCCTTTTCACATTTATAGTAAACGGTTTCATGTTGTGGATAGTATCCGGAATAGTGCAGGGGTTTTACATATCCGGGTTTTGGCCCGCTGTGCTCGCGTCCATACTTCTCTCGATAGGAAGTAGTATCATAAGCTGGGTGGTGCAAGATCGGTGACAGATTTGGGGTGCGGACAAATCAAACTTATCGCTATTGATATAGACCACACCTTGATTGGTAGTGATCTTAAAATAGGCAACAGAACAAAGCAGGCTATAAATGCCACCATAGATGTGGGGGGCAGAGTCACTTTGGCTACCGGACGAATGTATCAGGCCGCAGTGCCTTTTGCGGAGGAGCTGGGTCTTGACGTTCCTCTCATAACGTATGACGGTGCCTTGGTGAAAACCGCCAAGACCCAGGAGGTTTATTGGCACAAGCCGATTCCGATTGAAGATGCTAAGGAAATATTAGAGTACACACAGGCTTTTGGCTATCACACGAATCTTTATGTCGATGACGAGCTTTATGTTGAAAGTTTGAATGAGGAAGCCCGTCGTTATATGGCTCACGTTAACGTTGAAGCAAAACCTGTAGGGAATCTTCTGAGGTTTCTCAGTAAACCCCCGACGAAACTTCTAATGATGGCAGAACCGAAAATCGTTGAAAGGGTTTTGCCTGAGTTGGAGGAGAAATTCGGAGCAAAAGCACATGTAGCGCGGTCGTTACCTGGATATATTGAGTTTACAGGTGAAAACGTGACTAAAGGTTCAGCTCTTGCTGCGTTATCTAAACACTTAGATATTCAGCGCGATCAGGTTATGGCTATCGGTGACAGTGAAAATGACATATCTATGCTATCTTATGCCGGAATTGGTGTCGCTGTAGGTAACGCCAACAACAAGGTTCAAGAAGCAGCCGATTATGTCACTGAAGGAGTAAACGGAGACGGGGTTGTAGAGGCGATAAACAGGTTTGTCTTGAACAGTTGACACTGCTCTTGAAGGACTCGCCCTTCGTAATGTAGAATCAGGAATGACAGGAAGAATTGCACAGCCAATGTCATCCTGATATCTTTTGTGGTTAGGGGTTGGACGAGTCATGTCAGATAGAGATCCGGACTTCAGAGGGCAGCGAGTAGTTGAGCTTCAAGTGGGACAGGCAGTAAGAAGCGTCTTCATGGCGAAATATAAACAGCTTTCAGATTTTGCTTCAAAGCCAGGCCGTTACTTGACACTTACGCTTTTTGATAAGACAGGTGAAATCAAGGCTATTGTGTGGGATGACGGCGACGGCACGTACAGCATATTTGAAGACGGAGATGTAGTGCGTGTAGAGGGTCATGTCACAGAGTACCGGGGAACACCTCAAATCACCGTTGAAGCTCTGCATAAGTGCACGCGTGCTGACTATGATTTGTCCCTCTTTCTTCCCCGCACCAAAGAGGATGTCACAAGATTGCTCTACGAGTTGCAGGGGAGAGCAGAAGCCTTCACAAACGTCTGTCTCCGGCAGCTTGTTTTAGAATTCCTTGATAACCCTGAGTTTGCCGGTGCATTCGTGCAAGCTCCGGCTGCAAAATCTATCCATCACGCTGTTCTCGGCGGGCTGATAGAGCATACTGCCAATGTAGTAATGCTGTGTGAGACCATGTCTCAACTCTACCCGGTAATTGACAGTGAGCTTCTGGTCACAGGTGCTATTCTTCATGATATCGGCAAGATAGTTGAGTATACCTATGACGGTCCTTTTGACTTAAGTAATGAAGGCAAACTTGTCGGTCACGTCATCATCGGCGAACGCATGGTTGCCCAAGCAATGGAGGGGATTTTAGACTTCCCTCAAACGTTAGCACTCAAACTGCGTCATATGATCCTGAGTCACCACGGAAAGCTCGAGTGGGGTTCACCGAAGCGTCCAAAGACTTTGGAAGCAATGGCTCTTCACTTGGCAGACTATGCAGACGCGTCTGTGGCCCAGTTTTCTGAAATAGTAGAGGAGAGCCGTGAAGCTGAAGGCGGATGGACCTCGTACCACAAGAGACTGGAACGTCAGATCTACCTCGAATAGAGCTCAAGGGTGGATATCAGCGCGGATTAGAAGGGGTCAGGGTGAATAGACAGGAAATGCACCGTGCCATGGGCACTCGTAGGTTGGCTGAGTGCCGCTCTTAAACAGTTCCCAACGCGTGCCGGGGCAGGCAGGCGATGCAAGATATCCTGTCTCATGACATATCTCCGTTCGGACTATTCCACCGGGTATTTGAAACGACAGTGCAGGTTTGCTCTCAAGCGCGGCTTCAATGAAGTTCGCGAATATCGGCCCTGCAGCCGACCCTCCCGATTTGCCTAAAGGGATACCGGGGTCGTCGTTACCAACGTACACTGAGCATACCAAGTCCGGGGTGTATCCTACGAACCATGCGTCAGTATAGTTCTGTGTAGATCCGGTTTTGGCAGCCACCGGCCGTTTAAGTTGAGACGAGATTGCTCCTGCAGTGCCCCATTCACTGACAACTTGCTTTAGTATATCTGTCATAATAAATGCCGTTCGCGGATCAAGGACCTGTCGCGACACTACCTGAGCACGATATAATTCTCTTCCGCGCCTATCCTTGATGGAAGTTATGAATATTGGCTGAACCTGTCTGCCTCCATTTGCGAAAGGCGCAAAAGCGAAAGCCATTTCAAACGGGGTAACTTCTGAGGTGCCAAGGACCAGAGAAAGGTTAGCTCCAAGCGGACTTCTTATACCAAGCTGCTTCGCGTACTCTATGCCCTTTTCCGGACCTATAATGTTGGCAAGTTGTACAGATACCACATTGCACGAAGTGACCAGTGCCTCTCTTAAGGTCAGGAACCTGAAATGATACTGGAATTTACCGTAATCAGTGGGGGTGTAAGGGAGCCTCTGCGTCCGGAATGTCACAGGTTCACAAGGCAAAACAGACGCAGCGGTAAACCCATTATCCAGCGCTGCTGCGTAGAAGAATGGTTTGAAGGAAGAGCCTGGTTGTCGCATGGCTTGCAATGCACGGTTAAACTGAGTTTCAGAGTAGCTTCTTCCGCCGATGAGAGCCTTCACATGCCCGGTTTCGGGATCTAAAGCCACCAGTGCGCCCTGTGGTTGAATTGGCTGTTTTACCTTAGAGTCGGAATCCTCTGAACCATCACGGGGCGTAAGGGTGTCAAGTCCTTTTGCGAATGACTTTTCAGCAGCTTCTTGAAAGGTCAGATCCAGGGAGGTATAAATCTTCAGGTTGCCTGAATAGAGCAGCATGCCTTCATCACCCAAAAGTTTTAGAGCTTCGTCAGTGACATAATCCATAAAATACGGGGCAGCCTTAGTTTCCCGTCTGCCGAGACCTACAAGCTCAACTGCTTCCTCTGAAGCTGCGTCTGCCTCAGTTTGAGAAATGTAGCCTGCGGTGACCATCCTATCAAGTACGGTCTTTCTTCGCCTGACAGCGGCATCCATATCTCTATATGGTGAGTAGTAAAACGGTGCCCTGGTGATGCCTGCCAACATGGAGGCTTCCGCAAGGGAAAGGCCGGAAGTTTGCTTCCCGAAGTAGAGCTTTGCACCGGCTTCCACACCATGCGCTCCATGTCCCAGATACACTAGATTCAGGTAGCGCTCAAGGATTTCGTCCTTGGTGAACTTGACTTCCAGGTACATGGCGAGAACTGCCTCAGCCAGTTTTCTTCCGACAGTGCGCTTTGCAGGCAGGTACATGTTCTTTGCCAACTGCTGAGTAATTGTGCTTCCCCCTTCAACGATCCGCCTTGCGCGAACATTACGTGCGAAGGCCCTTGCTATTCCTACAGGATCGATTCCCGGGTGTCGATAAAAGCGAGAATCCTCCACAGCGATGAACGCATACCGAAGGTTAGGGGCCATATCAGACAGGGACACTTCAAGTCTGCCGGGGGCATCAGTTGACGCTATTACATCGCCGTGAATATCGTAGAAAACACTTCCGCCTCTTACAGCAGGGATAGGTCTGACGCTTGTAATGAGCGCGACTAAAAGGATGAAGGCAGCAAGGAGAACTACCACCCAACGCCACCTTTGGGTTTGACCCGGCTTTTTACGGTAGTTTTGCTTTCCGTCGGCGCTGATGCTCACCTTACATACCACCTTCTGTCACGTATCGACCATGTATCGATTCTACGTTTGCATATGTGCGTCGGGTGCAGGTGATTGCCTGATTGTAGTATGTCCCGGTAACATCATTGGGGAGGATAACACAAAGATATATCGAATATGAATTAGGTTGAAAGTTGTGTAGAAGTCAAAGGGGGATACAGCAACGTGGTGAATATTGAACTCGTAAAAAAACTCAGCCAGAAAACAGAAACAAAAATCGTTATGGTGGTAGTGGATGGTATAGGAGGATTACCGAATCCTGATATTGGACGAACAGCTTTAGAAGCCGCAAATACCCCGAACCTGGATAACTTAGCAGCTATCTCCAGTTGTGGTTTAGTAGAGCCTGTAGCTCTTGGTATTACACCCGGGAGCGGACCTTCACATTTGGCTCTGTTCGGATATGACCCACTGGAATATGAGATAGGCAGGGGGATCCTGGAGGCTTTGGGAGTCGGCCTGAAACTGGGACCTTCTGATGTTGCAGCCAGGGGGAACTTCTGCACAGTAGATGAATCCGGTATTATCACTGACAGGCGAGCAGGAAGGATCCCTACTGAGAAGAACAGGCAACTTGTTGAGATGCTTCGTTCAGTAACTATGGAAGGTGTTGAAGTCATTCTTGAGCCGGGGAAGTTTCATCGCTTTGTCGTGGTTTTCCGGGGGCAGGGTCTGTCCGGGGATATAGAGGACACTGACCCTCAACATGTTGGTGAGAGGCCGAAGAACGCGGTTGCACGCAGCCCTGAAGCGTCTCGCACTGCAGACATTGTAAATAAATGGATTGCCGGGGCGAGAGAGGTATTGAAGAACGAACGTCCTGCGAATATGGTGCTCCTCCGCGGTCTTGCCAGCCTTCCTGAGATACCCACAATGTCTCAGGCATTTAAATTGACGCCTGCCGCTATAGCCGGCTATCCTATGTACCGTGGCCTTGCCAGCCTTGTAGGTATGGAAATTCTGGAAACAGGATTGACAATCCAAGACGAAGTTAACACGCTCAAGACTCATTTTGAGGATTATGATTTTCTCTATGTTCACGTCAAAGAAACAGATAGCTGCGGCGAAGACGGTGACTGCACAGGTAAGGTTAGAGTTCTCGAGGAATTTGACAGCTATGTTCCCGAAATCCTCCATCTGGAGCCTGATGTTCTCATTGTGACAGGAGATCATTCTACTCCGGCGGTGCTGAAAGGCCACAGTTGGCATCCGGTACCATTCCTCATTCATTCCCGGTGGGTGAGACCCCAGGGGGCCCCGGGATTTGGCGAGTCCATGTGTGCTCAGGGGAATCTCGGAGTCTTTCCTTCACTCGGTGCTTTACCCTTAGCCCTTGCAAATGCTTTGAAACTGGGCAAATTTGGGGCATAGGGTTTTTCGGCAAAGCTAACGTCTATCTCTATAATAATGAGTTAACAGCCTTGCATCGGATTCCATTAATGTATAGTATATATTTGTGGTAGAGGCTGCGTTCGGAGGGATCCAAGGGGGAGACACATGCCGTTTGATTTAACCATAGCAAGGCTTACGGAAAGCTTGGCTAAAGTAAACGCGACAAATGCAATCCGCTCCATGGTGGATATTCTTATTGTTGCTTATGTTATCTATAAACTCCTGGTTATCATTAGGGGAACAAGAGCAGTGTCACTTCTCAAGGGCATTGCAGTTATCTTTATTGCCACTATGGTCAGTGATTTGCTTAAACTGCGCACAGTAAATTGGCTTCTACAGAAGACGATTACTGTGCTTTTTGTCGGTCTGCCCATAGTATTCTTGCCTGAACTCAGAAGAGCTCTGGAGCAAATAGGTCGTGGTGGCATATTTACAGGTCCATTAGGACTGCTGGAGAAAGAGGACACAATGATTTTGGTTTCTGATATTACCAGAGCTGCAACGGTGATGGCCAGAGACAAAATCGGGGCTCTTATTGTTGTTGAACGTGACAGCGGTATTGCGGAGTTGATGGAGACAGGCACCAAAATCGACGCTGTTGTTTCAACAGAGCTCCTTATTAACATATTCATGCCTAATTCACCACTGCATGATGGTGCCACCATAATCCGAGGCAGCAGAATAATGGCTGCAGGCTGCTACCTTCCCCTATCTGAGAATCCGAATATCAGTAAGACACTTGGAACCAGACACCGCGCAGCGTTAGGCTTGTCGGAGCAATCTGACGCTGTGTGTATAGTGGCCTCAGAAGAGACGGGAGTCATCTCGATAGCAAGCAACGGGAAGTTAATGCGTTATCTTGATGAAAGCGCTCTGAAGGAGAGATTGATAGAACTACTGCACGCAAGTAAGCTCCGTCAGGGTATTCCGGCTTGGTTAAGGGGGCATGTAATGTGACGTTCCGTGTCCCTCGAGAAATATATCTTAAAATAGCAGCCGTTCTTCTGGCGATTGTTATTTGGTTCGTGGCGGGCGCAGAGATCAACAAAAACCAGGTTGATACCGCCGAGAGGTTTGTTACAGCAGGCGTTGACGTCTCAGGCGCGCCGTCCGACTTCGCAGTTGAGACCAGGCCAAGAGACGTGGAGGTTCGGGTGCGCGGTCCGAAGTATCTGGTAGAACCGCTTGATGGCTCGAAAGTTCAAGCATTCGTATCTGTAGCCGGACGAGGTGAAGGGGAGTATGCCGCACGGGTTCAGGTATCAGCTCCTGAAGGTGTCCAAGTGGTCGAGATTATCCCGGCGTCGGTAGGCGTGAAGATGGATGCCATTGTCAGTGTAGACTTCCCGGTCCAGGTAGGGATAATAGGATATCCGGGAGACAGCAAAGTTCCGTTCCAGCCCGAAGCATCTCCTGGTTTGGTTACCGTTATCGGACCAAGGAGCCAGGTGGAGTTGATAGACACGGTCGTGGCTTACATTGACGTATCCGGTATTACGTCCGCTATCTCAAGGAGTGTAAAGGTGAGTCCGGTAGACACCGGAGGCAACCTTGTCCAGGATTTGAGTGCTCATCCGCAAACTGTTCGCGTATTTGTGCCTATAAGTGAAATACCAACCACGCAATCTGACGAAGAGATAGCCGACGAGGCATCTACAGAGTCAATTGAGCAGGTTGATAAAGTAGCACCATTACCTGAATAGATCCATTGTTTCATGCGAATGTTATATTGATCAGGAGGAACAGGATATGGCGAGACTGTTTGGAACTGATGGGGTACGAGGGATTGCCAATACATTTCTCTCGCCTGAGCTGGCATTTACATTAGGTCGAGTTGGAACCGGAATTATCGCAAGGAGACTAAGGAGGCAGCCTACGATTATTGTAGGTTGTGATACGAGACTCTCCGGGGATATGCTGGAAGCTGCGGTAGCTTCAGGGATAGCATCAGTTGGGGGACAAGCGGTGACAATCGGTGTCATTCCCACCCCCGGGGTGGCATTCCTTGTGAGGGATCTCCCGGCGGATGCAGGCATCATTATCTCAGCATCCCATAATCCCATGGAATATAACGGTATTAAGTTTGTTTCCGGTGACGGGTTTAAGCTTTCAGATGAAGAAGAGCAGGAAATTGAGGAATATATCTCCTTCGATGAGCAAGGAATCGTCCGTTTTGGTGTTTATGACGATTTTCCAAGGCCGGCAGGAGGCGGAGTCGGAAAGATTTGCAGGCTTCAAAATGCCGGGGAGAGATATATGAGGTATGCCAAGAGTACAGTGAATGTTAGTCTGGAAGGTCTGAAAGTAGTTGTGGACTGCGCAAATGGCGCAGCTTCATCATACACGCCGAGGCTGTTGGAGGATCTTGGAGCTCATGTAATAACGGTAAATGATAAGCCTGACGGAACTAATATCAATCTCAAGTGCGGATCCATTCATCCTCAAGTCATAGGTGAGCTGGTTGTCCGGACAGGAGCGGATTTGGGTCTTGCTCACGACGGTGACGCTGACAGGTTGATAGCAGTTGATGAGAGGGGACATGTGGTTAACGGTGACCATATTATGGCTATTTGCGGTCTGGATCTTCTGCGAAAGGGGAAGCTTCCAAAGAAGACCATAGTCGCTACCGTATACAGTAATTTGGGGTTGGTCAAGACCTTCAAGCGTGAAGGCGGTAATGTAGTTATTACTCAAAATGGCGACAGATATGTCCTGGAAGAAATGAGGAAGCTCGGTGTCGTCCTAGGCGGAGAACAGTCAGGACACATAATCTTTCTTGACCGTAATACAACAGGGGATGGAATAATCACCGCTCTCGCCCTTCTATCGGTCCTTCGTACAACAGGTCAGAGACTATCGGAGCTAGCCTCATGGATGGAAGTCTACCCGCAGACTCTTGTCAATGTTGAGGTCAGTAACAAGGAAAGCTTCTTCTCCAACTCGAGAGTAGGTCGAGCTATTGAGCGGGCTAATGCTTTGGTAGGCGAAGAGGGGCGGATATTTGTGCGTCCTTCAGGGACAGAGCCTTTGATTCGTGTTTTAGGCGAGGGTGCGGATGAAGCGATGGTAAGAACTGCTGTATCTGAGGTCGTAAAAGTTGTAAGGGAAGAGCTGAGTAGGGATTAATGGGGCAGTCTGACAGGCCTTTCGTGGAGGGATTTCCGGATTTGACAGACTGTGAGGGTCAAGTAATTGGTATCGGTGTCGATATTATCGAGGTAAGTAGAATTCGTGACCTGATGGAGCGTAAAGGTGACAGGCTCCATGGGCGGGTATTTACAGATATTGAGATGGATGTTGCAACGGGAGGACGTTATGACAAACTAGCCGGTAGATTTGCGGCGAAGGAGGCTGTAGCTAAAGCGTTAGGGCAGGGAATATCCGGAATTGGGTGGAATGAGATCGAGATTCGTAACGAACCTTCCGGAAAACCTTATGTACGCTTGCTCGGCCGGGCTGAAGAACTTGCTAAGGGGCGAGGTGTTAAGGCTGTTCTTGTCAGCATATCCCATACCGACGCTCTTGCCATGGCCTTTGCAGTTGCCATCGGAGGTGGAAGTCTTGAAAGTCGTAACTGCTGAAGAGATGCGAGAAATAGACAGAAGCGCTATTGAAGTAGTAGGTATTCCCGGTGTTGTCCTGATGGAGAATGCAGGGCGAGCTGTGGCTGACACTGTAAAGAAGCTCCTGGAGGATGTGGTAGGTCCGCGTGTATGCATATTTGCCGGTAAGGGTAACAACGGAGGGGATGGGTTTGTAGTTGCCAGACACCTGGCAAACTCGCAGGTGAGAGTAAAAATGTTTCTTCTCGGTAATGCTGACCAAGTACAAGGTGACGCCAGAATCAACATGGATATCCTCGCGTGTATGGGAATAGAAGCAGAAGAATTATATGCAGACGGACTTCCCACTGCCAGGGTGGCAATGTCCATGTCGGATTTAGTAGTCGATGCTGTATTTGGAACCGGATTCAAGGGAGAAGTTGAAGGATATATCAGTCATGTTATTGATACTATCAATGAGTCCGGACGGCCTATTGTTGCAGTTGACGTTCCTTCAGGACTGGATTCCACCACAGGCAGGGTCAGCTCCAGTTGTATCAATGCTACCCATACAGTGACGTTCGGCCTTCCTAAGGTAGGGCTCCTTCTTTATCCGGGTGCAGGTTACGTAGGCGAATTAACCGTTGCTGATATTGGTCTTCCCAGATCTTTTTTGGTTGATGAAGGCCTTAAGTTGAATCTTTCTGTGGCTGACAATGTCAGACATTGGATCCCTGTGCGCGATGAAGATTCCCATAAAGGGGTTTTTGGAAAGGCCTTTGTGATTGCCGGCTCACCTAATATGGCAGGCGCTGCTGCTCTCACAAGCACCGCAGTCTTGAAAGTAGGTGCAGGTCTGGTAACTCTTGGTGTGCCTCTTGGCTTACATGGTGTCATGAACTCAAAACTTACTGAAGTCATGACTCGCGGACTTCCTGAAACAGAATCAGGAAGCATAAGTTTGCAAGCTCAACCCTTAATAGACGGCATTACTCGTGGCGCTGCTGCATTAGCTATCGGACCCGGGTTGTCCACTCACAGTGAAACCGCTCAGTTGGTAAGGAACATGGTTATGACAACTTCTGTTCCGATTGTGTTAGATGCTGATGGGATTAATGCTATCGCCCAGGATCCAGGCACTTTAAAGACAACGAAGGCACCAATTGTGCTTACTCCTCATCCCGGCGAAATGGCGAGGCTGACAGGCCTTTCTATCCAAGAGGTCAAGCGCGACAGACTTAATGTGGCTCGTCGAGCAGCGTCTCACTGGGGAAAGATTATGGTTCTAAAAGGGGCTCGGACAATAATTGCCGATCCGTCGGGAATAGCTTACGTTAACCCAACAGGTAATCCCGGAATGGCGACCGCAGGCAGCGGGGACGTGCTCACCGGGGTTATTGCCGGGCTTTTAGCCCAAGGTATAGGATCTTTGGAATCAGCTGTGTTAGGTGTTTATATGCACGGACTTGCCGGTGATATTGCGGCAGCAAGATTGGGCGAGATGAGTGTTACCGCAACGGATATCCTGGAGAGCGTACCGGAGGCCTTACATAGACTGACAGTGGAAAGAGGCGAGAGACATGTGGGATGGTCGTCGAGATAGACCCACCGTAGCTGAAATTGATCTTGCATGTATAGCCCGCAACATACAGGCCATCCGTAAGCTCGTAGGACAGGGTCGTGAGATCCTCGGAGTGGTGAAGGCAGACGCCTATGGTCATGGGGCGATACCTGTAGCACGCACGGCCCTGAATAATGGAGCAACTTGGCTGGGAGTTGCGTTGGTTGAGGAAGGCATAGCTCTCAGAAGATCCGGGATTATTGCTCCAATTCTAGTTCTTGCCCAGCTATTTCCTGCTCAGGCGCAGGCAGCTCTGCGTTACAATCTATCCTGCGCAGTGGCAACCTATGAGTTCGCTGAGGCTCTGTCCAATGCTGCCGTAAAAGAAGGGAAAAAAGCTAAGTGTCATGTGAAGGTTGATACCGGTATGGGGCGCATAGGCTTATACCCAAGTCAGATAGTAAGTTTTGTGAGGCATATTGCCATGCTTCCCAACATTGAGATTGAAGGCATCTTCACACACCTGGCTACTGCGGAAGACGAGGACAGGACATTTCTCAATCAGCAACTTTCCCTGTTCAATGATGCAATTGAGGCTCTTAGCAGTAATGGTATTGAGGCACAGTATTATCATGCAGCTAACAGCATAGCCGCAGTAACTGTCCCTGAGGCTAGGTTTGATATTGTGAGACCCGGGATTCTTATGTATGGGTTGACTCCGCTTTATGGTGAAAGAGCCGGGAAGATTAGAGCGGAACTAGGTATTATGCCCGCTCTGTCCTTTAGGACAAGGGTTGTTTTTGTGAAGCGATGTCAAGCAGGCACTCCAATAGGTTATGGTGCCACGTACGTCACGGAAAGAGACTGTATCATTGCAACGTTGCCAATCGGCTATGCGGACGGTTTTCCGCGAGGTCTTTCCAACCAAGGGGAAGTGCTTATCAGAGGGATGAAACTTCCGGTGGTTGGACGAGTATGTATGGATGAATGCATGGTGTGTGCAGGTGACTTGGAATTGGATATGGAGGATGAGGTTGTTGCCATCGGTAAGCAAGGTGCGGAAGAGATTGTCGCAGAAGAAGTTGCAGAGAAACTTGGCACTGTAACCCATGAAGTCCTCTGTGGGATAAGTAAGCGAGTTCCCCGCGTCTATCTGCCTGAGATGTAGCTAAATTCGGAGCCGGACTACCAGGAACAGACGAAGAGCAAGAAGGAGTGTATGTTTGTGTTTGAGTTTGACGTTGCAGTGCTTGGAGGAGGGCCGGGAGGATACGTTGCTGCTATTAGAGCTGCTCAACTAGGAAAGAGTGTGTGCCTTGTTGAGAAAGACCTACTTGGTGGGACATGCCTAAACAGAGGCTGTATCCCCACTAAGTCTCTGGTTGCCGGCATGGAAGCATTTATGCTGGCACAACGTTTGGAGGAGTTTGGGGTAGAAGCTCCTCATGTATCTGCGAATTTTGCTAAGATGATCGCACGGAAGAACAAGATAGTCTCCCGTCTGAGAGCAGGTGTGAAATTTCTCCTCAAGAGAGGCAAAATTAAGGTTGTGAAAGGAACAGGCAGGCTTGTGGCTCCGGGGAGAATCACGGTAGACTTAGAAGAAGGCTTTGATGATATAAGGGCCGAGAACATAATCATTGCCACCGGTTCAAGGCCACTGGTATTTCCGGCATTCGGTTACAACGGGGATACTGTTATTACCAGCAGTGAAGCCTTGGATTTAGAGGAAGTGCCTGAAAGTCTTCTTGTTGTTGGTGGTGGTGTTATCGGATGTGAGTTAGCTTTCATCTTTACTTGCCTTGGCAGCAAGGTGACGGTTGTGGATATTATGCCCACTGTGCTTCCTATGGAAGACCCGGATATCTCAAAAACAATTCAAGCTTCCCTTAGAAAGCATGGGGTTAACGTCAAATGCGGTGTGAAAATCGAGAGAATTGAAGAGAATAACAGAGAGATTACGGCTATTCTTGACTCAGGCGAACAGCTTGTTGCAAAGAAAGCCCTCCTATCTGTTGGCCGAAGAGCCAACTCCGAAGGAATTGGCTTGGAAGAGTTGGGGGTTGAGGTCAATGAGCGCGGCGAGATAGTGGTTAATGAGGAAATGGTCACAAATATCCCTAACATATATGCTATCGGTGATGCAGTAGGCAATATTATGCTTGCGCATGTCGCGTCTGCAGAAGGGATTGTGGCTGCCCATAATATTGCAGGCGACAAGCGCTGTATGGATTATAGTGCTGTTCCCAGTGCCATATTTACCAGGCCTGAGGTAGCCGGTGTCGGGCTAAATGAAGGTCAGGCCAAAGAACAGGGTCTTGAGGTGAAGATTGGTAAGTTCCCTTTCATGGCAAGCGGTAAGGCTTTGGCTATGGGCCAAACTGATGGCTTTGTCAAGGTCATCGCTGATGCAAGCAGTGATGTAATACTTGGTGTTCATATGGTGGGGCCAAGCGTAACTGAGCTTATTCCCGAGCCTACAGCTGCAGTTCGAACTCAGATGACAGTACGTGAGTTCACAAATACAATACACGCCCATCCTACGCTTGCAGAAGCACTGGTTGAGGCGGCTGAGGCTGTGCACGGAAAGTCGATACATATATGATGTGATGTGCTACCTTATTACGTAGGTAAGAATGCCCCCCAAAAATGGATTAATTCTATATAGAAGCAATCTGCAATCTATCTGACAATATGAGAACATGTTACCCTTGAATCCATCTTATGTTAGTTGTAGAATCGTTATTGCAGCTTATGCACTAAGTGAGGTACCATTCAATTTTGCAGAGGTCCTAAAGAAGACGGACCGCAGCGTGCATCCGTTCGCTAACTGCTCGTCGTTGAGCTAGCGAAAGAGCACGAAAGGGGGAAAAACGTTGGCTAGTAGTAAAGGGACGGTTAAGGGCAGGGTTGTGGGGCCGATTAGGCCTGGAGATTATCTGCCTACATACCAATTACTCGTACTCGGTCTCCAGCATGCGTTTACAATGTTTGGTGCTACAATTCTTGTTCCGCTCCTAACCGGCCTTGATGTAAATGTAGCTTTGTTCACAGCAGGAATCGGCACTCTATGGTTTCATTTGGTTACTAAAGGAAGAGTTCCGGTATTTTTAGGATCGTCATTCGCGTTTATTGCGCCGGTGGCCATGGTAGTTACAGACATGGGAATTCCCGCAGCTCAGGGCGGAATCATTGTAGCCGGCTTGCTTTACCTTGTTTTCGGAATTCTTATTCATTTTCTTGGTACTGAGTTTATGCAACGGATACTCCCACCTGTGGTCACGGGACCGATTATTATGGTCATAGGGTTAAACCTTGCCCCGGTTGCTATCGAGAGCGCCAGTCAGAACTGGCCGATAGCGCTCATCGTTCTTGCCACAGTTGCTTTTGTCAGTCTGTATGTCAAAGGCTTCCTCAGGCTACTACCGGTTATCTCCGGGATTGTTGTTGGTTATATCATGTGTCTGTTTGCAGGCATAGTGGATACGACTCCGGTGGTGCAAGCAGCGTGGATACGAATACCTCAATTTACATTGCCGGTTTTTGATGCAGCCGCTATCGGGCTTATAGCTCCCGCAGCCTTTGCTAGCATGGTGGAACACGTAGGGGATATTCTGGCAGTAGGCGCAACAGTTGAAGATGACTTCATAGAAGACCCGGGCCTGACAAGAACCCTCTTCGGAGACGGCTTTGCCACATCACTTGCAGGTTTGCTTGGCGGACCTGCCAACACTACCTATTCCGAAAATACCGGTGTATTAGCTCTGACAAAAGTGTGGAAACCTGAGGTAATGAGGATAGCTGCAGTGATAGCCGTAATTATGGCATTTGTGGGAAAACTTGGCGCGATTATCAGAACTATTCCTGCTCCGGTTATTGGAGGAATCTCCATTGTGCTTTTCGGTATGATCGCAGCTATTGGCGTAAGGACTATGGTGGAGAACCAAGTCGACCTGAAGGATTCCAGAAACTTACTTGTTGCAAGTGTCATTTTGGTTGTCGGTATCGGCGGTGCAATTATCACACTATGGGGCAACGCCCAGCTTGGCGGTATGGGCCTTGCAGCCATACTCGGTATAATTCTCAACCAGATTCTTCCGAAAACCCAGTCGTAAACACACTCTTTCTTCTTCCTGATTTGCTTTTGCCTTCATAGAATATTATCTGACTGACAGGGAGCCGGCAATAAGGCTCCCTTCCTTCCATTAATGGAATTGACTTGGATTGGCAGGATTATGTTCAGAATGGGGGATCTGAAGGGAAACCCAGCTTAAAAGTAGAATACTCATTTGATATGAAAGGTAAACCTGTATCTCATGAAGCAATCTTACGTAGCGAATCTCTGGTGCATAGGTATCTCAGAGGGGTCAGGGAATTTCACCCCAATGCTAAGCACTATCTCTTATGTGGCTTTACGGCAGCCATTGCCCGTTCCATTTTTCAGGTGGCTTTCAATCTCTACGTCTATGAATTAGGGTATCATCAGGACTTTATTGGATATTTGAACGGAATACCTTCTCTCGCGATGCTGTTGTTTGCGCTACCTGCGTCTTTTGCCGTAAACCGAGCAGGGTACAAGAAGCCTGCTATTATCGGTAGAATCTTAAGTATTGTCGGACTCCTTGGAATCCCGTTAGTGAATTCCAAGATGTTGCTTTTGATCTTTCGTCTTCTTGACGGGATAGGCGCTACTTTTATTTGGGCTGTGGGAGTTCCGCTCCTGATGCGCTACAGCGACGACAATGACAGGGTCTTTCTCTTTTCAGTAAACTCTGCTCTGCAAATGGGTTCTGCTTTCTTGGGGAGCATCATGGGAGGCCTGGTTCCACAAGTTGTCGGTAGGATTGTGTCCGTGTCGCCTAAAGATATCTTGCCTCTTCGAGTCGCTCTTTTCATGTCTGTATTATTCATTGTAATATCGATAGTTCCGCTCACTCTGTTGAAGGAGGAGCGTAGAGGTGCATCGAGGCAGGCTTCGTATTCGTCTCTTATCATGGCGTTGCCCCAGGATAAGGAAGATATCTTTGTCTTTGCAAAGGTCCTTTTGCCGACCATAGTGACTGCTTTGGGTGCAGGCGCAATGGTTCCGTTTTTTCAGTTATTCTTTAGTTTGAGATTCAATCTGTCCACTGCACCTATCGGCGCTATTTTCGCGTTTTCAGGAATTGTCAGCGGCGTTGTGACGTTAGCTGCGCCTCTCTTAGCTAAGAGGTTTGGAAAAGTGAAGCTAATAGCAGTCACTCGACTTGCGTCCATACCGTTCCTTCTTACCCTTGCTCATTCGTTGAATCTCCCGGCAGTTGTGGCCTCATACTACTTCCGTCACGCCTTTATGAACATGTGTGGGCCTGTGGAGACAACCTTCTTCCTTGAACAGGTGAGGGAAGAGCAACGTGCGACTTTGCACAGTGTCAGGGGGGTACTTGACAGCTTGGTCAGGGGTGGGCTTGCACCGTTGATCAGCGGTATTCTGCAGGTCAAGGGTGGTTTTCCTCTGGCATTTTCAATGACTGCAGTTTGTTACTTGATAAGCACTTCAATGTTCTATTGTTTCTTCAGATCTACAGAAAAGGTTCCTGAGGCGCATTGATTGAGGATTATTTGAAGCGTGATGTGTTTGCTTGCTGTTCCATATTGGCATAAAAATGGGGTAGATGACGGGGCTCGAACCCGCAACCTCTGGAGCCACAGTCCAGCGCTCTCACCATTGAGCTACATCTACCACATGAACAAACAATTATTTGGTTCAAACTACATAATTAGCGTATCTACAGAATAGCACACAAGTTTTTTTACGTCAAGCATGAGAACATCGTGTTTCCCTGAAGCTTTACAACCTATGCCGATTATGTAAGAATTAGGTTGATCGTGTCATGCCTTGATGTCAGAGTTATAGGATAGATGTAAGGCGTCAGTTTTGCACTATGGAAGGCTGGTGACTTGGATGTTAAGGGTCGAATCCCCATCCCGCTTGCACTTAGGACAGCTTGACCTCAATGGTTCTCTGGGGCGCATGTATGGGGGTATAGGGGTGGCCCTTAAAGGTCCGAAGATTGTCATATTGGCTGAAGAGGCCGATGAATTAACTGTCCAAGGCTATGATAGCAGGAGAGTCAAGGCTATTGCCCGAGATTTTCTCATAAGGATCGGTATAAGAGGTGGAGCGCGGCTACAGATTGACGAGGCGATTCCGGTTCACGTCGGCCTCGGCTCATCCGTCCAACTGAGACTGGCGGTGGGAACAGCTCTCGCAAGCCTTTACAGTATTGACTATACGATTGAAGATATAGCCGATATCGCCTTACGAGGGTATAGGACCGACGCATGTTTAGGAATCTTCAAATACGGGGGCTTTGTCGTTGCCAGCGGAATACCGAGAACATTTGACAGGCCTGACGCTGAGTTCTGCACACCTCCCATCATATTCAGACATCCGTTTCCTGAGGATTGGTACTTCATTGTTGTCACACCCGAAACCGCCACTGAATTTAGGGCAAAACGGAAAAACATATCTTTAGAGATTTTACCTCCCATACCTCCTGAGGACGTGGGGCTGATTTGCAGACTTCTTGTCATGCAGCTCCTCCCGGCGCTTCTGGAGAAGAACGTTGAATCTTTTGGGCAAGCGTTGACAGAGATCCAGTGGACTATCGGCAAGCAATTCGCCTCTGTGCAAGGGGGATTGTACAGTCATCCGTCCGCAGAGGGAATCGTTCGACTGCTTCTGAATTCCGGTGCTACCGGAGCAGGGCAGAGTTCGTGGGGGCCAACGGTCTATGGGATAGTGGAAGGGGAGAAAGCCGCCTGGAACATCGAAGCACATCTTCATAAGTACCTGGAGGAGTCAGGTGCTCGAGCTCAAGTTCGTTGTCTCAGGGCATGTAATCAAGGAGTCTGCGTAGAGTCGGAAGGGGAAGACTGAGGAAAATGGACAGGGTTACACGAAAGAATACCATGAATTCAATAGTTGCAGCATCCTGGGATCGCTGTTGCAATCGAGGTATGAATTCAGATCAGGAGCCTACTTCAGTGAAGCTTGTCGGTAAGGAGTTGGAAAGTCATCTAAAACCTTCTCTTTCAATGGCGAGAGTAGCCCACCCTTTTATGGAAAGAATCGCTTCTTTTGTGTCAGCTAATCGGCAGGTATTCTTAGGTGATTCTGAAGGTTATTTGATTTCAGTCACCGGGGAGTCCAGGCTCTCACAACTTTCTTGTGTACCTCTTGAAGTAGGGACTTTATGGAGTGAAGAACAGCATGGCACCAATGCCATCAGCCTTGTGCTTAGTGAGAGAAAGCCTTGTCAGGTCATAGGTGATGAACACTACCTGAAGGCATATCATGATTTAGCCGGAGCTGCAGCCCCTATCTCAAGTCCTGAGGGGGCTTTTTTCGGTATTCTTGGGGTTGTCGGCTCCAAAGACGCCTCTCATCCCCATACTCTTGGCATGGTTGCGGCAGCCGCAGCAGCCATCGAAAATCAACTCGAGTTAGAACGCACAACTGAGCAGCTTTATTCAGTAGTTCAAGCTATGTCAGACGGACTGGTCGCCATAAACAATGATGGTATTATTACTCACATGAATCACGTAGCAGGAAGGATTTTCGGGCTCAAGCCTATGGCTTGCATTGGCCAGCGAGCAGATGAGATATTTCGGGAATCACTTCCTCTGCTACAGGCTATTAAGACCGGTAGAGAAGGTTTCAATGACCGGGAACTTGCTGTGACCTTGAATAATCGCAGGGTGCATGTGACTGTTACCAGTAGGGCAATTTGCTCTCAACAAGGCCGGGTTTTCGGGATTGTTCTAACATTTAGAGAGATGAAGTCAGTGCAGCGCCTTGTTACACGAATGGTAGGAGCACAGGCCAGGTTTACGTTTTCCGACCTTATCGGGGAAGATCCGAAATTCCTTGAAAAAATTGACATGGCCCGCCGGGTTGCCAGATCAGACTCCACAGTCCTTCTGGTAGGTGAAAGCGGGACAGGTAAAGAGCTTTTTGCTCAGGCTATCCATAATGCCAGTCCGCGCAGGAACGGCCCGTTCGTGGCTGTAAACAGCGCAGCGTTGCCCAGAGACTTAGTTGAAAGTGAACTTTTCGGATATGAGGAAGGTGCTTTCACCGGGGCAAGGAGGGGCGGGAGGCCGGGAAAGTTCGAACTTGCCAGCGGGGGCACACTGTTCTTGGATGAAATAGGTGATATTCCCTTAGAGACTCAGAGTAGCCTGTTGAGGGTGTTACAAGACAAACAAGTAGTCAGGATTGGCGGACATACGCCTATTCCCGTTCAGATACGGGTAATTGCTGCAACGAACAAGGATATTGCACGTTTAGTCAAAGAAGGCCATTTCAGGTTGGACCTTTATTATCGTCTCAGCGTTGTGAACGTGGTTATACCTCCTCTTCGCGACAGAGGCGAAGATATCTTGATTCTGGCTACGTGTTTCCTTCAACGCTTCGCAAAGCAACGCGGTCTTGATTCAATAGAAATGACTCCTGAAGTTGAAGCGGTGCTTATGAAATACAGTTGGCCGGGTAATGTCAGAGAACTGGAAAATGTTATGGAGCAAGCGAATCATCTATTAGAAGGAAGCGTTCTGAGCCTCAAGCACCTTCCTACTCGAATCGCAAGGCAATCGGATCCAGGGGCCGATGGGCATATTCTCCCTGTGGATACACGTCCCTTGAACGCGTATCCACGAAGCCTCGATGAGGTTGAGAGGGATGCGATCTTAAATGCTCTTGCCTTGTATGGGGGTAACATGAGCGCTGCTGCCAAGCAGTTGGGGGTAGGCAGAACGACTCTATACAGGAAACTGGAGAAGTACAGTATTGACCTTGCGTCCTTGCGCGAAGAGAACTTCTAGAGTCAAAGTTATGATAATCGTAGCACTATGATACATGTCCCAGGTTGGGACATCTGCTCAATAACAGTTATAGTTTCCCACTAAATCCCTGTTTTGATATGGAAAATGCATTCCCGGGCTTGAAAGCAAGAGCGTTTCAAATCGATACAGTCCCACGAATCTTCCTGCTGAATGTGGTTCAGTGTTTCCCGTTATGATCAAGGAGAAACGACTCTAGCTGGCCTAATCTGAAATCTCACGCATCTACAATCTCCAGGCACGAAACTTGCATCATAATGACAATAGGGGAATACAAGGAGGAAATGCAATGTGAACCTGCTGATACTGGGTTTTAGCACTCGAGGCTTGGCAGAATGCGCTGCATTAAGCCGTAATGCCGGATATTCCATTACTACGTTGGACTATTTCGGCGATATGGATCAGAAGAGATGGGGCAGGAGTTACTCGCTAAGACGTGACTTCCTGACCTCAAGTTTCAGTCCTGAGATAGTTATTGAAGCGCTGCACAAGCTCGAGGCGACCGGGGTCAGCCATGAAGCTGTTGCTTATACGTCGAGTGTGGAAAACCACCCGGAGATCATAAGACATCTTGCAGAGCACAAGAAGCTCTTGGGGAACTCTGCCCAGACAGTCATGGCAGCCAGGGATTTTCAACGGCTACATCACCTGTTACAGAAGGTAGACATCAATTATCCAAAAACCTTGCACGTTTGGAGGGGTTCGCCTCCGCCGGGTGATTGGTTGTGCAAACCCCATGACTCAGGCGGTGGCAATAGGATAGTCCGGGCTTTGCCCGATATCCCTGTACCTGACGGGTACATGTTACAGGAGTTCTGTCAAGCTACACCGGCGTCAGTGTCTTTTGTCGCAAATGGAACAGATGCTGTGATACTCGGGTTAAGTGAACAGCTTTGCGGATTGGAAAAGTTTGCAGCCAAACCTTTTCTCTACTGCGGGAATATTGTGCCACTGACCTTTTCACACTGTAACAGTTCCAGCTCAGTAAGAGAGCAGGTGCTGGCAAAAGTCAGAAGAATGGTCAATGTTATCACTGCGAAATGCGGTCTCATAGGCGTAAATGGCATAGACTTTCTTGTCACGGATGAAGGAAATGTGTTGTTTCTAGAGGTAAACCCACGCTATTCTTCCTCCATGGAGCTTTATCGAAAGGCATACGGACTTGATATTTTCGGGCTACACGTGGAAGCCTTTCAAAATAGGTTGCCGAATAGGCATTCACTTTTTGAAGAGAACCCGGGTTATTCAGGTTCATGCTGGGGTAAGACAATCGTTTATGCTCCGTGGGATCTGGTGACAGTCGACACCAATGCGTGGTTCGACAGGGGAATTCGTGATATTCCACAGCCTGGTGAGGAAATTCCGGCTGAGACGCCGTTATGCACGGTATTTGCGAAAGCCAAGTCACGGGATGGGTGTCTTGCCGCCCTTGAAAAGCAGCAAGCTTGGGTGCTTGCAAATGTGCGCCGAACCGGATGATGTCATCGATTATCAGGATGTGCCACATAAGGTAACGAGAGTCCTATGAATCATAAATCATTATAAGGAGTGATCTTGTTGATTATCAATGGCGTTCCCATCAAGGACACGTATGCAGAGGCTTTTGATTTTCTTGGGACACGAGTGATTGTGACCGCCGATACTATGGACTGGGCGATGGAAGCTGCAAGAGAAGCTGTAGGAATGGGCACTTCAATCATTGGTTGTGGGGGAGAAGCAGGCATTGAAGGGGAGGTCAAAGACACCCCGGACGGAAGGCCCGGTGTGTCCATACTAATCTTTGCCCTGGATAAGGAGAAACTCCATGACCAGCTCTTTGGACGTGTCGGGATGTGTGTATTGACTTGTGCCACTACATCCGCATTCAATGGCCTTAAGAGTGAAAACAAGGTTGAAACAGGTGAAATGTTGCGTTACTTCGGTGATGGCTATGAGTACAGCGAGGAAAAGAATGGAGCTACTTACTGGCATGTGCCTATGATGGACGGAGAATTCATCATCGAAGGCACTTATGGGGTAGCTGAAGGGATCGGCGGAGGCAATTTCATCATACTCGGTAAGGACAGGAAGGCGTGTCTTGAGGCTGCTGTCAAAGCTGTGGAAGCTGCCGGGAAGGTGCCAGGCGTGCTTCTTCCGTTTCCAAAGGGAGTAGTCCGCTCCGGTAGTAAGATTGGTGGGGTGAATTACGACTTCCTTCCTGCTTCAAGCAATCAAAGATTCTGTCCCACTGTTCGTGACAAGGTTGAGGACACTTTAGTCCCACCCGGTGTTACATGCGTATATGAAATCGTAATAAACGGCCTGAATATGGAATCAGTCAAAGAAGCTATGAAGCTTGGAATAAGAGCAGCTTGTATCCCTGGGATTGTAGAGATTACAGCCGGTAATTACGGAGATAAGCTCGGGAAACACCATATTCGCCTATATGACGTGTTGAAGTAAGATCTGCTAAAGTTGCAGGCGCCGAAAGCGCCTGCAACTTTTTATCAAGGATTGCTTGAAGGTATTAGCATCATAGAAGGGTATCAGAGAGGCATCAGGGTAGGAGGTGGCCTTTATTCCGGAAATCCACGCCATTCTTATCACAGGTCGAACCTTGAGGCAGGGAGTCGGTGTCGCAGACGGTAAGGATTCTGACGTGTATAAGAAGGAGACGAGTCTGGTTGAGTTAAGTTCATCCACCATGGAGATGCTTGGCCTCAAACATGGAGACTCTGTTGAGATATCTACAGACTTTGGTGTCGGTCGATTCTTATGTCGCAAAGGAGATCTGCCGGAAGGTATTATCTTTATACCGTACGGTCCTCCCGCAAATAGACTAACACGGGACGCAACTGAAGGAAGTGGTATGCCCGGATTTAAGGGCATCCCATGTAAGGTCAGGAGGCGCAAGACATAGATGAGAAGACTTGAAAATATTGTCTGTTCTTTTTGTGGTTCCCTTTGCGACGACATTGTGCTGGAGATTGAGGGAAACACAATCTCCAAGGTGAGGGGAGGCTGCGCTATTTCCCGAAGCAAGTTCTTGAGCCCGATAGATAATGAAGTGCCACTTGTTGACGGGAAAGAGGTGGATTTCTCCGAAGCTCTGGACGCTGCCGTTGAGATACTGGCGAAAGCCAGACATCCACTTATATATGGGTTGTCCAGCGCAGGCAGTGAAGCTCAAGCTGCTGCTGTCAAGCTCGGGGAGACTCTTGGGGCAAGCATTGATTCTACATCCTCAGTATGCCATGGCCCGGGCACAGTGGCAAAACAGCTTGTAGGTTTATCCACATGTACACTTGGTGAAGTCAAGAACAGGGCGGATGTGGTAGTCTTCTGGGGCTGTAACCCGGTAGAAGCTCATCCCAGGCATTTCAGTCGCTATTCAGTTCAAGCAAAGGGACTCAACACAGAAGGGGGTAGACGTGACCGCAGGATAATTGTTGCAGATGTGAGGAGAACTGCTACTGCAAAAGCTGCAGACATCTTTTTGCAAGTGGAACCAAACGGAGATTTTCAAGTCTTGACAGCACTAAGAGCTGTCCTTTCCGGCAATGAACTCAGAGGAGATACTTTTGGAGGGATCAGTCGGGACGAGATTCTAAATACCTCAAGCGTGCTCCAAGATGCTGAATACGGGGTGTTCTTTTTCGGAATGGGACTTACCATGACTCGTGGGACCCATTACAACGTACAACAAGCTCTGTCCCTTGTGCATGACCTAAATGAGAAGACAGCGTTCACTGTTATACCTATGCGTGGTCACGGGAATGTGGCAGGAGCTGAGACAGTCCTGACTTGGCAGACCGGCTATCCATTTGGTATCAACTTCAGCCGTGGATATCCAAGGTATGGTCCGGGTGAGTTCACAGTGACGGACCTTCTCTGTCGTGAGGAAGTAGACGCAGCGTTGGTTGTAGCGTCAGACCCTGCGGCGACTCTGCCTGCCCGTGCAGGTGAATATCTAGGTAAGATACCGACGATAGTCATAGATCCCAACTACTCAGCTACAGCAAAGTTTGCTCGAGTATTCCTGCCCTCGGCGCCTATTGGGGTGGCAGCTTCCGGAACCGCATACAGGATGGACCAGGTTCCTCTGCCTCTAAAGAAAGTGATTGACTCAAAGTATCCCACTGATTGCGATATTCTGCTTGCCATTGACAAGGGGGTGGTAGAGTGCTTTGCATACAAGGTGGCTCTATCTATGACCCATTGAACGGCAAAGCCGGAGAGGTAGGGGATATTTACGTCTCAGACGGCAAAATAGTACCCTCGTCTTCGGGAGCCCGCGTAATAGACGCTAAGGGCCTTATAGTGATGCCGGGTGGAGTTGATATACATTCGCATATCGCAGGTCCCAAGGTCAATGTAGGCCGTGTGCTTTGTCCCGAGGATCACCGTACTGACCCTGTACCGCGCACTGCGACTACCAGGAGCGGCGTAGGCCATGTAGTTCCGTCCACATTCATAACAGGCCATCGATATGCCCGGATGGGTTACACGTATGTTACAGAAGCGGCAGCTCCTCCTCTTGAAGCGCGTCATGTCCACGAGGAACTGGCTGATATCCCCATTGTCGATAAAGGTATGTTGGTTCTGATGGGTAGCAATCACTTTGTCTTAAGCCTCATTCGGGATGGTGA
The DNA here is from genome assembly GCA_002424305.1 of Firmicutes bacterium UBA5449. GTDB lineage: Bacteria > Bacillota > SHA-98 > UBA4971 > UBA4971 > UBA4971. The sequence continues at coordinate 5,082 of DIQZ01000051.1, read as the reverse complement.
GTTCGAGAGACTTAGGGACTATGTTGCCTTCCTCATTAGGGCATCCGGTGGATACGGGATCAAAGCGGTTAATCCGGGGGGAGGCGCGAACTGGAGAAAACGTGGCAATGTCAACAGCCTCGACGATGAAGCGGTTGGGTATGGAGTTACTCCCCGCGAGATCATTGATGCCCTGATTGACGTCAATGAAGCCTTAGGATTGCCTCATCCTCTACACCTTCACTGCAATAACCTGGGACAACCCACCAGCGGAGAGACGACCCTGGAAACCATGGCATTGGCTGAAGGCAGACGGCTCCATATTACACACATGCAGTTTGGTGCATATGGCCCTAAAAAGGGAAGGCCTTTCGCGTCTTCTGCCAGGAAGTTGGCAGAGTATGTCAATGCCAACCCCAATATCACCATGGATGTGGGCCAAGTTGTGTTTGGTCCTGCAGTCACCATGACTGCAGACGCTCCTCTTCAACACAGTTTGCACAGGTTAACAAAGGAGCGATGGGTAAGTAAAGAGGTAGAGATGGAAACCCAGTCAGGTATTGTGCCTCTCAACTACAGAAAGAGGACTTATGCCGGTGCTATACAGTGGATTGCCGGGCTGGAGTTGTTCTTGACGGTGGAAAATCCGTGGCAGATCTCTCTTACAACGGATCACCCCAACGGTGGGCCGTTCACTTCATATCCATGGGTCATCAAGCTTCTTATGGATCGTGATTACCGGGAAGAAACAGCACAAACAGTAAGCAAGAGGGCGCTTGGCTCCAGCGAGCTTCCGGAGCTTACCAGGGAATATACGCTGGAAGAGATCGCAATAATCACCCGGGCAGGACCTGCAAAAACGTTGGGCCTTGCAAACAAGGGACATCTTGGGATTGGAGCTGACGCAGATATCGCCGTTTACAGGCCGAACAGTGATTATGAGGCAATGTTTCGAGAAGCTGTCTATGTCCTAAAAGGCGGAGAGGTTGTAGTAAGAGAAGGAGAAATACTGTCTGAGACAGTCGGCAAGACGTATGTCGCGGATCTAGAGGAAGATGAAGATATTATTGAGTGGCTCAAGCCTAAGTTCAGTCAGTTCTATAGTATTGCTTTGGAAAATTACCCTGTAGCAAGAGATAAGTTTATGCCTTGTGAGGTGGTTCCATGCCCACCGTATATTTCGGACTAAAAGTGTTACCACAAGTCCCTCTTGAAGCTGAGAGCATTAGCCCTGCTGTCTTGCTGGGCAAATCGGAGAAGGAAATTCAAGAGCTACCCCTGTTATACGGTAATGAAACGATGCAAATAGATGATTTCTTTGATGTGAAAGTCAGCGGCTCCGGAGCTGAACTGCATATACATGTTGAAGGGAACCTGTCCAAGGTGAAATACCTTGGACATAACATGGCTTCAGGCCTTCTTACTGTTGCCGGCCCGGCGGGAATGCACCTTGGTGCAGGTATGACCGGTGGAGAGATCCGAGTGGACGGAGACGTCGGAGGTTTCCCCGGCGCAGGTATGTCAGGAGGCTTGATACGAGTCCGAGGACAAGCAGGTCACATGGTTGGTGCAGGTTATATCGGGGAAAAGCAGGGGATGACGGGCGGATGCATTATCATTCACGGTTCGTGCGGTAACGAGGCAGGCGCCAGGATGAACGGGGGATTGCTGGTAGTTTGCGGGAACTCCGGAGATTTTGCAGGTGTTGAAATGAAATCCGGGACTATGGTTGTTCTGGGTGATGTAGGAAAGCATGTCGGTGCTTTCATGACCGGTGGTACAATCGTGCTTGGTAGAAGCTCAGAACTCTTACCCACGTTCTCATGCAGTTCCACTCAACATTCGGTGTTTCCAACCCCTCTTAGGGTATGTGCCGAGGCTTTAGGCATTTCACTGCCGGAAGAGTCGGAGGAGAGGGAATACAAACGATACACAGGTGACAGCAATCAACAGGGAAAAGGGGAAATCCTAATATGCGAATAGGCATTCTGGCAAGCGCAGGGAGTTGGCACTATCTTCAATTGGAAGCTGCTTTCGAGAGGCTCGGAATCACGGTAGAGCGCTATTACATAACTGAACTTATGGCAAAGGTGGGTATGTCTTCATCCTCTTTCGTATCCGGCTCTTTTGCGGGCGATGAGAGGTTAGAGGATTTGGATGCGCTGATTGTGCGTTCAATACCTGCAGGTTCTCTTGAGCAGATTGTATTTCGAATGAATGCTCTCCATTGTCTGGAACAAGCCGGAACCTTTGTAATGAATCAACCTCTTGCAATTGAGAAGACCGTAGATAAATTTTATACATCGTCATTATTGGCATCCCAAGGATTGCCTACGCCTCCTACTATAGTAACTGAGAACAGAGACGCTGCTATGGAAGCATTCCAGGAATTGGGCGGCGACGTAGTTGTGAAACCTCTTTTTGGATCACTGGGCAGGGGAATGGTTAGAGTGGATAACCCGGATGTTGCATATCGCGTATTTCAGGCATTGGAAATGAACCATTATGTATTCTATTTACAGAAATTCATCCATCATGAGAATAAAGACATTCGAGTTTTCGTCCTGGGGGATAGGGTGCTTGCGGCAATGGAGAGACGAGGAAGCGCATGGAAGACTAATATTGCCCAGGGAGCGGTAGCTTATCCTGTTGAATTAGATGATTATCAAGAGAAGTTGGCGCTTAAGGCAGCGAGGGCAATTGGCTGTTTGTATGCAGGGGTGGATATTGTTCGCTCCAGGGACGGAGAGATGTTTGTCCTTGAGGTGAACGGGATTCCCGGATGGGAAGGCCTGCAGAAGGTTTCCTCTGTTAACATAGCAGATGAGATTGCAAGCTTTGTTGTGAAGGGGAGGGAAGGCTGCTGCTGACAGGTGAACAAGTAGCCCGGGCGTTCGAACTATCATGCATTATTGAAGTGATGGCACCAAAACCGGGTAATGTGACGCGGTACCAAGATTTCCACGACACTACTTGTGAGGATTTTTTGATATCAGCGTGGGCAGCTGCACCTGTGTTTGCAAAAGCAGGTGAGCTCTCGGTTGGAGACATAATTCTCGCAGCGCGACAGGCATCATCGCGGTTTACTCTAGCCAACACGAACCTGGGTATAATTCTTCTCCTGGCGCCTTTAGCCAAAGCGGCACTTTATGTGACCCCGACTGAAGTCTCCCTACGCCAACGCTTGCATAATGTGCTTAAGACTCTTACGGTTGATGATTGCTCCAAGGCTTATATGGCAATTAGAGCAGCGAAACCCGGTGGGCTTGGGAAGATTGAGAAGCATGATGTAAGAGATGAACCTAACATAACTTTGCTTGACGCCATGCATCTTGCAAAAGACAGGGACAGCATTGCCTTTGAGTATTCTTCTGATTACCACATTACATCTACCCTGGGATACCCGGCTCTACTCAAAGCCATGCAGGAGGCTCCATGTTGGACTCTAGCGGTAGTGCAAGCTTTTTTGACGATTCTGGCTGAAGTTCCGGACACATTGATCGCCAGGAAGCTGGGTATAGAGAAAGCGCGAGAAGTATCAAAGAAGGCCGGCGAAGTGCTGGAGGCCGGTAGGCCCGGTTCCAGGGAGTGGAACGAAGCTCGAGCAGATCTGGATCTCTATTTGAGGGGAGACAATAATCGTCTTAATCCCGGCACCACTGCTGACCTCATCACAGCGTCACTGTTTGTTCTCTTTCTCGAGAAAGGCTATGAGGCTTTCCTCAGCAAAGGTATGGTAGCATGGCCGGGATAATCCTTGCAGGAGGATATGCCGCGCGAATGGGCAGGGTGAGAAAATCCCACCAGTTACTGGCAGGTAAAACTCTTCTTGACTGGGTAGTTGAAAAGCTAGACTCGCTGTTTGATCAATTGATTCTTGTCACTGATTGTCCTCATTGCTACTTGTCTTTTCCCGGTCTTGTGGTCAGTGACATTCATCCCGGGCAAGGGCCGCTTGGTGGAATCGAAGCCGGTCTACTGGTGGCGTCGGACCAGGTGAACTTTGTATGCGGTTGCGATATGCCTTTTCTAAGTAGAGAGCTTATTTGTTACATGGGATCGTATGCTTCTTCGTACGACGTAGTCATCCCGCGTATTGGGCATTTCATTGAGCCACTACACGCCTTCTATAGTAGAAGGACTCTAGGCACGATAAGAACTCATCTTGAAGAAGGCAATCATAAGCTGGGAAGTCTTCTCGTTGCACCTCATAGCGCCTACTATATTAATGAGAACATTACAAGGAAGTTCGATCCTGAGCTCTTAAGTTTCTTCAACATCAATACCTGGGCTGATTTGGAATTAGCGCATACTCTCTTGGAGGCGAAACGAGGTGCCAAGTGAACGTATGGTTGCTGTTGACATATTGAGAATGCGCGATAGCAAGTGGCTGGCAGAGAAGGACGCGGTTGTAACGGAAGCCGAGATTGCCGTTGTTCTGAACGGGCATGAACTCATCAAGTTGACAGCTACGCCTGAACATCTCTCCGAACTTGCTGTGGGCTATCTCTACTGCAGCGGGATCATTGATTGCATTGACCGGGTGGAGTCACTGGAAGTGGATGAGACGCACGGTAAGGTTTACGTTGTTGTTACTGAATCCGGTATCCTCAATGAGTGCTCCGGTAGTTACGCCAGTGATTACCCCACTGATTGCTCCAGCGGTTGCTCCGGTAATTGCTCTGGGATAACATGCCCATGGGATATAGATCCGGTGGATCCCAATAACTTGCTAAGGCTCATGAGCCAATTTGAGAAGAGCTGTCATCTATTTCATGAGACCGGAGGCAGCCATGCGGCAGCCATCAGTGATGGCAAGGGAATTATGTTGCTTCGTGAGGATATAGGGAGATGTAACGCAATCGATAAAGTAGTCGGATATTGCCTTCTAAATCATGTCAAAACTCCAGATAAGGTACTCCTTATTAGCGCCAGAGCTTCTTCTGAAATAGTCAGTAAAGCCTGTAGGCTGGGAACTCCGATTTTGGTGTCACCGTCCGCCCCGACTGACAAGGCTGTGAAGCTGGCCTATGAGCGCGGACTCACCCTGATCGGTTTTGCCAGATCCTGCCGCCTCAATGTATACAGCGGATTTGACCGGAT
>DIQZ01000015.1:34225-34593 GCA_002424305.1 Firmicutes bacterium UBA5449 | reverse complement strand
CCAACAAACCTGGCATACCTTTCGGTCATCTTAAGTTCTTGATGCCCCATTATAGTTTTTAGGGCAAACAGGTTACCGCCGTTTCTGAGGAACATTATCGCAAAAGTGTGCCTTAGATCGTAAGGAGTTATTTTATCGTCCAGCTTTGCCTTTCTGATGTATTTCTTGAATTCATGATTCCAGGATGAACCATGCATTTTTTTGCCATCCCTTGAGCAGAATACAGGCACCTCCTGTCCCCACAATGGATGTCTTAATGCTATGACCTTGTTTACAGCATTTACAGTAGGACTCGATATGTTCAAAATGCGTTCGACTCTAGCTTTGGCTATCCTATCCGAGACGTATATTGTTCCCCGTCTTAAGTC
>DIQZ01000015.1:33107-33855 GCA_002424305.1 Firmicutes bacterium UBA5449 | reverse complement strand
CCTTCTTCAATGCACCAATTGAAGAAAGCCCTGAGATAGGCTCTGTGCAGATTGTAGCTATATGGGTTCTCATAGTCTTTAAGGAATTTAACAACAGCTCTTCTGAGGCCATTGGGGTCATTTAGGTCTGGGTTCGTACGTTGATGAAAAATACGAAGGGTATGCCTGTACCCCTTTACGGTGCTAGGCGCACAGTGAACGGCCTCCTTGAACTCAATGAAAGTTCTTACGACTGCGTCCCACTGATACTCAGGTGAATCCGGTACAAAATTAACCCTTCTTCCCATTTGTAACCACCCCCATTTTGTACCAGGGATGTGATTCCAGAATGGATAAAAGGGTTGTCGTTCTAGAACATTAGATGTTGCCAATAAATCGCGATGATTTGACTACAAGAAAGGCTTCTAGCTGGGATTCTGTCCTCACCGCACCCAGCTCGATTAAGAGTCAGTTGCTCTACCATCTGAGCTAGTGGCGCACCTAAAAGAGGCTTATTCATTTGATCTATCAACAGCCAGGACACACCCGGCTGAGGTTGTGGTCAAATGGTAGCGGCGACTGGATTCGAACCAGTGACAACACGGGTATGAACCGTGTGCTCTAACCAACTGAGCTACGCCGCCCCCTGAAATTGTTATGGGGCGCCGGAAAGAGCTCACTCCGTGCGTCCCACATTTAATATTAAAAAATGGTGGCGGGGGCTGGATTTGAACCAGCGACCTCCGGGTTATGAGCCCGACGAGCTACC
>DIQZ01000015.1:26955-32870 GCA_002424305.1 Firmicutes bacterium UBA5449 | reverse complement strand
TTCGGTGTAAAAGTCAGGATTATAGCAGATAGGCTCCACTTGTCAAGGACAATTCGCGTGTTTGTTCGCATGTGTGTTAAGCGCCCTTACTACCGTAGGCCTATCCCTAATACAAGAGAAAGTCTTCCCGCTCCTCATGAAACTTTTCAGCATCAAGTTGCCATTTATGAATGAGCGACTCAGTATCTCCATCCTCATCGATTACCTTGCGCAGCTCGTCCGTACCGGCAAGGATGTCTATATGGAGCATATCTTGGGATGTGAATTCGGGAGTCTCTATCCAGCGAAATTCTTCCGGCCAAAGTCTTTTCATTGTCCGGAGGATTCTTACGCCGACAGCCACAGGCTCGAGCGCATCCCTATCCGTAACATGCACCTGTACTCCTTGACACAAGGATCCGACATGCTTAGAGAAGGTGGGGACGAAATAGCAAGACCTAAAAGCGCATCCCGAGAATCTTTGAGAATCCAGCGCGTCTTTCAGTTCCTCCGCTTGTATCCAAGGCGCGCCTAATAACTCAAAAGGCCGGGTAGTACCACGCCCTTCAGAGACATTTGTGCCTTCAATAAGACACGTCCCTGGAAAGACTGTCGCTGTATCCAGAGTAGGCATGTTAGGGGATGGCATGACCCAGGGCAGGCCGGTTTCGTCATACCACATGGTTCTATCCCAGCCATGCATCTTAAATGTGAGAAGCTCGCATCTAATTTCCAATGACTCATTTGCCCATGTAGCAAGCTCCCCTACTGTAAAACCATGCCGCACAGGAAGTCCCGAGAGGCCCAAGAACGAAGTGAACTTTTCTTCAATGATATTTCCGCTTACAACAGTTCCACTTATCGGATTTGGTCTATCGAGGACAATAAATTCTTTGCCATGCTCAGCACATGCCTGCATAGATAGGACCATCGTGGTTACGTATGTGTAGAACCTGACCCCTATGTCTTGGATATCAAAGACTAAGGCGTCTATTCCTTCTAACATCTCAGCTGTAGGCTTCCTTGCATCCCCATACAAGCTGTACACGGGTAACCCTGTGGAATCGTCACGATACTCAGGAATCTTCAGCGCGTCTTGAATCTCGCCATGCAGACCATGCTCAGGGCTGAAAAGCGCCACCAGATGAAAATCCCTGTGAAGAGCATCAAGCGTTCTTTCAAGACTTCCTGTAACACCTGTAGGGTTCGTGATGAGACCCAGCTTTTTGTCGACAAGATACTCCCGTTCCTTACCATCTTCAAGGATCACATCAACACCGGTAGAAACCATGGTATCTTCCTCCTGTCGGGTATCTGGGTTCCTTTGGATTATCCCTTAACAGCCCCGGCAGTCAGCCCTTTGATGAATTGCTGTGATAAGAGGACATAAAGCACAAGCAGCGGTATGCTTGCCATTACCATGCCTGCGAAAACTAAACCCCAGTTAGTCTCATATTGGCCGAAGAATACGGTCATTCCCAGGGGAATAGTCTTCAATGCGTCATTTCTCAGAAAAATAAGGGGGAAGAAGAAATCATTCCATAGCGGGACAAAATTCATAAGTACTACCGTAGCCAAGGCAGGTCTGATCAGCGGCAACATAACTTTATAAAACACCTGGAATTCGGTGCAACCGTCGATACGTGCCGCAAACTCCAATTCTTTAGGAAGAGTCCTGAAAAAACCGGTCAGAATGAAGACGGACATAGGCATTCCGCTTGCTACATAAGTCAAGATTAGAGAAGCATGCGTATCATGAAGGCGCAAGTTTTTCATGAGCAAGAACAGAGGAAGTACTCCAAGGCGCATAGGCACCATAAGGCCTGCCAGGAAGTAAACGTACAAGGCATTACTCCACGGCAAATCGTAACGAGCAAGGGCATAGGCAGCAAGGGATGCTAAACCTGCAATCAGCACAACTGACGTAGTAGTCACAAATACGCTGTTCCGCAGGTAGACCGGGAAATTAGCTTTCTCCCACACAGCTACGAAGTTGTTTAAGTTCCATTGCTTCGGCAATGCAAACGGGGCAAAGAAGATTTCACGAGTGCTCTTAAACGCTGTCACTAGCATCAACAGAAGAGGGTATGCCACAATCATGGCATAAACACCCAGCACAACATAGATTAATAGCCGATTCACCCTTTGTTTATCCATGGTCTAAATCTCCACCTCTTGGCGCCTGATAAGCCATACACCTGCAATAGAAACCGCACATATGACCAGAAACATCAGGACTGCGATTGCTGATCCAAGGCCGACTTGCCCGACTTCTCCGCCGGTCGTAGCATCCCCGAAAGCAGTCCTATAGAAAAATGTGCCTAGTACATCAGTGGAATAGTAGGGACTACCGCTGGAACCTTGCATTATGAAAATCAATTCAAACGCATTGAAGTCATAAATAAAGGTAAGTATTGTCATCATGCCGATAGTAGGCAACAGCAAAGGCAGTACTACGTGCCTGAATGCCTGCCAAGGGGTAGCGCCGTCTACTCGAGCAGCTTCTTCCAGTTCCAAAGGAATTCCCTGCAATCCGGCGAGGTAGACAGTTATTGGAAACCCCAACCATCTCCATGCATTTACAAGGATAATCGTAGGCAAAGCTGTCACCATGTCTCCAAGCCATGGCCTGGCCAGGCCTTTAAGACCTATAAGCGCCAGGAACTTATTGACCTGTCCCCAGGTGGGATTCAACAGCAAGAGCCAAAGGAATCCTACAACTACCTGGGACAACGTATACGGGGCAAAATACACTGTCTGACAGACTCTAAGAAACCGACCGCCTTTAGCCAGCGCTGCTGCAACGAAAAGCCCAAAAGTTGTTTGAATAAGAAAAGTAACAACAAAGAAGAAAATATTATGTCGTAATGCACTAAGCAACCTTTCGCTGTAAGGACGTTCAAAGAGAACCTTTTTGAAATTGTCGAGGCCTGCAAACCCTTGCCTGATGTAACCGTCCCATTTGATAAAGCTATATCCTAATGAGGACAATAAGGGATATACCATGAAAACAGTGTATACAATTAACGCCGGCGCTAAGAACATAATGCAAACTCTCTGACGCGAACGTCTCCTATTCACTGCAACTCCCCCGTTGACTTGTTTAGGCATTGGGCGATAACATGTTTGGACATTATACGCTGACATGAGGAGGCAGCAAGCGTAAAGCTTCTGCCTCCTCGAAGTATCACGGTCTACTTTTGAAACGGCTCATACCATTTTATCAAACCCTCATGAATTTCCGAAGCAACCTCTTCTGGAGTCAGCTTATCAGAAAACATAGCCTGAAGGCTGGTCTGGAGAATTGTTGAGCCGCTGGGCTGCTCAAACCTGAAACCGACAACCATCAAGTGCGGTGTAGACTTCTTCTCAGCAAGGGATAGCATTTCAGCCAGAACAGGATGTTTGGGCTTCACTCCAGGGATTGCTGAAGGCTGGCTCAACTCGTCAGCAAACATCTGGCCGTATTCCGATGATGCCAGGAAGTTGATAAACTTCAAGCATTCTGCCTTATGCTTTGTTACGGCGTTAATACCATAGGAGCCATCCATGTAGACTGACACATATCCTCCGTCTCCGGCCTTTTCCCCGGGAACCGCGAAGACTCCCATTTTCAAATCAGGATTGAGTCTTTCAAATGTCGCGGTTTCATAGGAGCCGCCTATCATCATGGCTGCCATTTCCTGTGCAAACATCATCTGCATATCTGTATACCCGATTCCCATAAAGTCTTTAGGCATATATGGCCTTAGCTCGAGGATTTTGCGTAATGAGTACACAAACCTTGCATCCTCGAATGTGGTCTCTCCATTGATTACTGCACTGGAGAAGTCATTACCGCCGTAAAAATTAGGCGCCACCCCACCGAACAGGGTCTCAAAGGCCCATGCATCTTTCCCTCCGTTGGAAAGAGGCACATAGCCGTTGTCCTTTAGGGCCTGAGAAATCTTCAAGAACTCATCCCAGGTCGTGGGGTCCTTAAGCCCTAAGTTGTCAAATACAGTTTTGTTATAGATTACTTGAATAGTCTGGATGGCAAAGGGCACTCCGTAGATTTTACCTGTATGCCGATTTGATGCCCCTCTTAGTATGTCTTTGGGGAATTTTGCAAGGTCCGGAACATCAGATGCGGTTAACTCCATCAAGTAACCGGCGCTTGCAAGGGCCTCCATACCTCCGTATGAACGGAGATGAACAATATCCGGACCGGTGCCTCCCTGAAGCGCAGTAGCCAGTATCGTATTGTACTCCGTGTTCTTGAACGGAATAAACTTCACCTTGATGTTGGGATTCTCAGCCTCAAAAACCTTTATAAACTTATCATATGCGTCAATATCCTCAGTTCTCCAGCTCCAAAAGGTGAGCTCTACATTAGGGGCGGCAGCTGATGTTACCCCTATAGCAAGGCAAAACATGAGTATCAGACATACCGCCAGACCTTTAAGTAATTTCATGGAATCTCCTCCTCTTCAAATAGGATATCTGTCTCCGGACTCCATCAGTCTCGCGAAGCCAAGTACCAGGGCTAAATCCTTCTGTACTCCTTGCCTTCCATTATTCTTAAAGTCCCATACATCTCTCTTGTTATGTTATCTCTATATCCCTCCTAGTCACCTGCTTATCTACTCTCCGCAGTTCTTCAAGCTGACCGAATCTTAGCCACATCTATGGCTTGGCGCACATACCCATTTGCATGTTCAAGCGCAAGCAAGGCGCATTCTCGAGTGACACCTGCTAATTCCATTACAAGCGCGACCTTGACATCCTTACCTGACTCATTGAAAAGCGTCTTGCTTTGCTCGATGCCAAGACCTGTTGCCATACTGATAATACGTATTGCCCTGTTTAGAAGCTTCTTATTAGTAACATTAAGATCAACCATCAGGTTATCGTATACCTTGCCGAGTCTCACCATGGAAGCAGTGGAAATCATGTTCAAGACCATCTTTTGCGCAGTTCCTGCCTTCATTCTCGTTGAACCTGTCAGAACTTCGGGACCGGTAATGATAGGTATCAACACATCCACCCCGAAATCAAGGTCTTCCACATCAGTACAGACAATCGCTATGGTAGCAGCGTCCAAGCTTCGGGCAGTCCGGAGCGCACCTCGCACATATGGAGTCACACCGCTTGCTGAAATCCCTACTACAACATGATTCGGCATGACTCTGGCACTGACGTCAGAGCTTCCCAAATCTTCATCGTCTTCGCATTCCTCAACTGCTTGAAAGACAGCGTCTTGTCCACCTGCAATTATCGCTGAAATAAGCCCGGAATCAACCCCAAAAGTCGGACGACATTCGGCTGCGTCCAGAATTCCCAGCCTTCCACTGGTCCCCGCACCAACATAGAGAACTCGCCCACCCTTTTTCAGTCTGTCCACAATAATGTCTACAGCTTGAGCGATTTGGGGAATGACGTTGGCAACAGCATAAGGAACAGCCTTGTCCTCGTTATTAATTACTTGGAGAAGCTGCATAGTATCCATCTTGTCAAGACCTCGGGAGCTCGGATTTCTTTGCTCGGTTACGAGAGCTTCGTACTCAGTCACTGGCATTACCTATCCTTTCTGTCTACTGCGTTCTACGAATCTCATGGTAGCTGGACCGACTTTGGCATATCTCGATAAGTATTTAGAAAGCTACCAAAGAATGTGAGATGTTCTGAAAAACGCAATAGGCAATAGCAAGTCCGTCATCACGCAAGAGATCTCTTGAATGAGGCGTTCAGACTACTTGCTGAATATCTGAATATGCCACGATTGGATATTCTATCTTATTTATTCGGCAAAACAGGAAGATTTCCTTCCATATTCATAGAGCTCTTGAAGAATGTTTTCTTGATGGGGCGAGTCGGCTGGAAACAAAATGGTGCCGGAGGCGGGAATCGAACCCGCACGGGCCAAAGGCCCAAGGGATTTTAAGTCCCTTGCGTCT
>DIQZ01000015.1:15098-26782 GCA_002424305.1 Firmicutes bacterium UBA5449 | reverse complement strand
CTGCCTATTCCGCCACTCCGGCACAAAAAAAGAATATATATGTTTAGCAATTACATTATAACACCGTAATCATCACACAACAACTTTCACCATTGACACTTTCACCATTGATCAAGTGTCACCCGGAATACCCATACACACCTACTAGCAACTGATAGACCCATCTCCCGATAGGATTATTTCCCCTTGCCAAATAATCGGCATAATGCGCATGAAGACATTTCAAGCCCCCACTACCCTCGAGAATACCACCTATCCCCGAATTAGAAATAACCTCATACCAAGACGGGTGATGAGCGTTGAGCCACTCTAGCTGTTCCTCTGTAAGAAGTGTTCGCCTAAAAGCTGCATACGACCTAGCTGCCTCTTCATACTGTTTTTGCGCTTCATGATCCTCCGCCATATGAGACTCGAACTTGCTTATCCAACCTTCGGCCTCCAATTGTGATACTGCTTTAATAGCGCCGGGGCATGTAAGCCAAAACACAGTGGGAAAAGGCTCGAAAGGCATGTCAAGACCACGTCTTGCAGGCACAACAGGACAGGTGACTATAGTCTCCGGCATCCCAAGCGGACAACGGCTTGCCACTCTTAGAAATCCCCTCGGCCTGCGGCCTAGTTGCACTTGGATAATCTCTTCATCTCTCATGACTCACCTGTAGCACATGTGCGACACTTCTATTTTCCCTGAGATTCTCAGGCTGTTCGCAAATCTCAACCTCAAAAAAAAGCCGGTCGCAATAATGCGCCGGCCTCTTTCTTCTTTCCAAATCCACATGCTAAAGCATGCTTTCTGTAGTCTTGCAATCGCTGACAACTGCTAAATGCGACGACTGAATCGTCCGGCAGTCAAATCATCCACCTATCCGAGAATATCGGGTGCCGCGACCGCCTCGCTTCGAGTCTTGACTCTTCTTAAGATCTGACAGTCTTTCATCGCTCTCTTTGAGAAACTTAGATAGCTTGTCTTCGAATGACTGACGACCGACAGGCCTCGGCCTTCGGCCACGCATTGGTCGATAACTGGGGTCAGCCTGCTTGATTGACAACCCAATCTTACCACCCTGAATAGATAGAATCTTAACCCTTATAACATCATTTTCTTTTAAGTAATCCTTTACATCCCTAACGTAAGTGTCAGCAACTTCGGAAATGTGGACCAGCCCTGTCTGACCCCCGGCCAGTTCGACGAAGGCTCCGAAGTGGGTAATCCCAGTGACACGGCCTTCGACGATGCTGCCTACCTCAAGTGACGGCATAACTGGCAAATTCCTCCTCATTAATTCATCCCGGACGATATCTCGCCCGGTTTTTACTTTATTATACTTCGCCGGCATGTCCTCTGTCAACGAAGAGTAAATAGTATCATCCATAGGAACCCTGCTAACTCATGAGTCAATCACGTATCTTTGATGGATCCCTTCCAGGTCTTTCTTCTACTTCGATAGAATGTTCAGAAGAAGCGGGATCAGCGACAATGAACTGGACTTCACCGGGTTTTACCAGCCCCAACTTCTCTCTGGCCATCTTCTCGACATATCCATCGCTGGACAGATAGTCTATCTGTTCACGTAACTCGTTGCACCTCTCTTCCCATACCTCAATCTCCTGATTAACTACGGATATCTGGTACTTCACTCGAACTAATTCAAGATAGCCCCTGAGATACAGAAAAGCTACAGCAAAGATGAAAAAGCCCACCAACACTTGGCGGACGCGTTTCCATATTATCCGGCTAGTCCCTTGCCCTGTCTTCCTGGTCAGGATCATCTCTCCTATAACTCAATACTCAGATATTTACTCTACTATCTTCTCCATCATATCTAAGATCCCTTCCGCCAAAAATACAATTCCCTTTTGACCCTTCCCCATAACGCCTGCATGTAAAGGGAGACCTTGCGGAGTCTCTTGCGCCATCCGGTACTTGCTCGTCTTAATCCTAAAGCTCCCTCCTTATAACCTACGACCATCTTCCTCCGTGTGTGCTGAGCGTATTTGTAAGTAGATACCGCTCCGCCCACTACGTGACGCCCAAGAACCATTCTATAGATACCAAAACCCATAGCAAATCCAACAAACATATAAAACCTTACTTCTCCCCAGGAATAAGCAAGAAGAAACGCGAAAACCACTGTGGCGGCGAAAAGCCAGAAAACAACGTCACATATGGCAGTTACGGCTCTGCCCGGACGAAAGGCCCATCTGGCTACCCTGTATAAGTCAAAAGAGACCCCAGTAATCACCCCTGTCAATACTGTTACAGCGAGCCCTATTAACTGAGACTGGACAGTTCCTATCACTTGAATAAGCGCTCCAAAAAGCCTCTGGCTTTCTTCCCCATTTCCTCCGCATACTCCAGCCCCATGACATAACCTTCAATTATCAGATTCCCCTGGTCCAAATTGAGTTGCTTAATGTGAAAGTCCTTACCATGAAGTATCAGCATCCCTGACGTAGTTTCCAAGATTACTTCCTGGTCGTCAAAGCTCTCCACATTGTTTACACCGTCAACAACTACCGATTCACGCTCAGTAATAGCGAGTCTGTGTTGGAACGGTGTAGACACACGCTTTCTATCATCCAGCATTCCTGCTCCCTCCCGAATCCTGTATTCTGTTGGGGATCTTGTCTGTTAAATGATTATTACTATGTCTTCCGGAATAGACCTTACTGACTCAGAATACAGTGTTGGGATCTAAGCAGGTTGCAGTAAATTTTCAGTGTTTGCTGACAAATAAGTCCTGTCCGACGCTGATATTAACTTTCAGATTCCTTTGACTCCTCCCAGAGCATGTCCATGTCTTCAAGAGTCATCTCTTCTAACTGCCTGTTAGTTCGTTCCGCCTCATTTTCGATATACTGAAATCTGGCAATAAATTTATCCACAGCCTTTCCCAAGGCAATTTCAGGGTCTACTTTCAAAAACCTGGCTACATTAACTAAGGCGAACAACGTATCTCCGACTTCCTCTTCAACAGCATCAATATCTCCTGACTCGCGGGCCTCTCTGAGCTCGGACAGTTCCTCATTGACCTTAGACAACGCACCTTTCACATCAGGCCAATCAAATCCTACCCTGGAAGCTTTGGATTGGACCTTGACTGCCCTCATCAGCGCAGGCATAGCACCTGCAACATTATGGAGAATTGACACTTGCTCCTCTCCGTTTGCGCCTTCCGCATGCTCCCTCTGCTTGATTCTCTCCCAGTTACGGAGGACTGTCTTGCTATCCTTAGCCTCAACGTCGCTAAACACATGGGGATGTCGCCTGATTAGCTTCTCGACGATTCCTGTAATAACGTCTGTGATATCGAATGCCTCTCGCTCGTCAGCAATCTCTGAATGAAACACCACTTGCAAGAGCACGTCTCCGAGCTCCTCACAAAGCTCATCATCATCATCATCATCGATTGCTTGAATTACTTCATAAGCTTCCTCAATTAAGTAGGTCCTAAGAGACCTATGGGTCTGTTTACGATCCCAAGGACATCCATCCTCCGCCCTCAGTCTGCGCATGACTTCAACCAAATGGGACAAATCGTAGCGCTCTTTGGTTTCCACAACTATTACCTCCTTAGCAATCCTACCCTTTCAAGAAGCCTTGCAACCTTCTTGCCTCCGGGGAACACTTCAAGCTCTCGCCTTCCCACAACTCCGGCTAATAAGAGCGTTGTACCATAGATTAGCACTGCAACAGTAATACCCACAAGACATGCAATGGTATTACTGGCTGTCGCCTTGTATACCCCGAAATATGCAGCCTTTGAACCGAGAACCATTAACAGCACGCCAAGACCCGGCTTGAGTACGCTGTTTTTAGCGTCCAGCGCAAAACCCAGCATCCTACCAAGAGTCAAAACATTTAAGAGCCCGGCAACAGCAAATGCGGCCACAGTGCCCAAAGCAGCACCACGTATACCAAAGGCAGGTATTCCGGTGAGAGCAAAACTGACAATAAGCTTGGCTAATGCACCTTTCGCAAGATTCCGAACAGGAATCCTAACAGCCCCAAGCCCTTGAAGAATCCCGGAGCTGATTTGCTGGAGCGCAAGAAAGACTGTTCCAAACGCCAAAGCCCGCAAAGGAATCGCCACTTCTGCAGGCCACCTCAACATCAATGAAAATTCCTCTGCAAAAATAAAAAGACCGACACCTGACGGAAGAGCAAAAAGGAACCCAAGTCTTATCGCTTCCTGAGCCCGATCCGCTAAGGTAGTCCTGTCTCCCTTTGCCAATGCTTCGGAAATTGCAGGCACAGAGCTTGTAGCAACAGCCGCAGTAACAAGTGTAGGGAAATACATGAGCGGTTGCGCCATTCCTGTCAACCGCCCGAAAAGCTTAGTAATCTCATCCGGCAAGAAGCCTGCATGACTGAGTCTCAGTGGCACAATACCGATATCCAAAAACTGCATCAGAGGCATTATCGCTGCTGCCAGAACCACCGGAAGAGAAAGCTCAAATATCTTACGCACGAGGGTTAATCGGGACGCCATGTAATTCTCCCCGGGCTCGATCTTTGATCCTGCAATAGGTTGAGCCGCCCGGTCACTGTCTGTTATGGACCATACCGTTCTCCAAGACCCACGTTCGTGTTGGCGTCTGAGATAAGCGATGATTATGAAAAATAGGCCTGCAGCCCCTCCCAACACTGCACCCAGATTCGCGCCTGCAGCCGCATATTCCACACCTCGAGGCAGAAACGCCCATGCCAATCCTATCATAGTGCTAACCCTGATTATTTGCTCTACCACCTGTGAGAGCGCGCTGGGCACCATATTCTGCAGCCCCTGGAAGAACCCTCGAAATGCTGAAGCCACTGAAAGAACAAGCACCGCAGGCGACACAGCAATAATAGCCAAGGCAGCTCTCGGGTCACGTGCAACGTATGTAGCAATAGGTTTAGCCCCAAAAGCCAGTGCTAAAGAAAACAGAGTTCCTGTAAGAATCAGGATAACCGTAGCGACTTGAAGAATCTTGAGAGCACCTGCGCGGTTTCTCCGCGCGACTTGTTCTGCAACAAGCTTAGATACTGCAACCGGGATGCCTGCAGTAGAAACCACAAGGAAAATTCCATAAACAGGATATGCCATCTGATACAAACCAACGCCTTCATCCCCAATTAGGGTAGGGAGAACAATCCTGGAGATAGCCCCCAAGAAGCGATTAACTAATCCGGCTGCCGCCAAGATGGCAGCGCCCCTTATCATAGACTTCTTTGTCATTAATTCACGCTCCCGGATAAGTCACAACCACGGGCAATTAGAGATTTCACAAATCCCGCTCACACGAGATAATTCTACTACACCAACGGAGAAAATCAAATAGCAGCAAGCTCTGCGCCTGCTGCTATCTCATGCATGTCTTATGCACAGCATGTCCTATTCACAGATAGCATGTACTATCTCTTAGTTGCCTCTCTCTGCCTCCTCACTCAATATCACTGTTCCATCTGTTTTGCCAAGAAGCCTGCGGCAGTCTCAACAAGCTTCGCCTCTAGGTCACTCATTTTGACGTTTGGTTCTGTTGACGAAAGAATGACAGCTCCGATAGGATCCCCCTCAGCGATAATCGGGGCTATTACCTGGCTCGAGAACTTGCATTCTTTACTGTCCTCGATAACCGGACATGTTGCACAATACTCCTCAGTGCCCGGTTCATTAATCATGAGGGTCTTACGAGTCTCCATAGAAGTCTCCACAGCAGGAGAAATCCGCCTTTCAAGGAACTGCTTCTTGGCCCCCCCAGCTACTGCAATAATCACGTCGCGGTCAGCAATACAAGAAATGTGGCCTGTTGCTTCATACAAAGAATCAGCATATTCTTTGGCGAAATCACCCAACTCCCCAATGGGTGAGTACTTCTTTAATATGACTTCGCCTTCACGGTCAGTGAATATTTCCAACGGGTCACCTTCACGGATCCGTAATGTCCTTCTTATTTCCTTTGGGATAACAACCCTACCAAGATCGTCGATACGCCTCACAATGCCTGTAGCCTTCAATCGTTATCCCTCCTCTCAGGCCAGACGCTCGGGTTCTTGTGTTTGATGCTCTTAGCCTATTTCCCAAGTGACATTTTTATTCAATGCTTCCAGATGAATTTCAGATTTACCGAATCACTCGAGGACGGCCTTCTGACTAAACATATGATAACCAATTACACAGCAAACATGCAGAAACATCCATATATCTTATTAACTGCGATGCATGGCTGTATCAGGCCAGGATTGACTGAAGCCATCAGTTTGCGCCTTACTTCCTGCTACCGCCAGAGTACTTTCAATAAGGTTCAAGAGAGCCTCATCAGTCAGACCTGCATGCTTGATTCTCACAGAAGGGCTCTTACCAAAGTTAGCAAGTATTCTCCCTCTGTTTACCCTGACAGCCTCCATTATGCAATCCTGTGACACCCTGGCTGCAGGCAATAATCTAATGATGACGCCATCACGTTCTTTCGCGATAGAGGCAACCATCATATCTCGGGCCAAGGTCTTAATACGAGCTATGGACAGAAGGTTTCTGGATGGCTCAGGTAGATCGCCGAACCTGTCTTCAAACTCTTCTTCCAAATCATTCAAGTCCTCTATAGTCTTTGCAGCGTTGATTTTTCGATACAGATCGATTTTCTGTCTGGAATCAGTGACATAATCGTCATCAATAAAGGCACTGACCGGAAGATCTATAAACGGCTCTTGCTTTTCTTCCTCTTCTACACCGCCCTTTAGCCCTCGCACTGCCTCTTCAACAAGTCTTGAGTAAAGTTCAAAGCCTACTGCAGCTATATGGCCGTGTTGCTCAGGGCCCAAGAGATTGCCTGCCCCACGAATCTCCAGATCCCGCATGGCTATCTTAAAGCCGGAACCAAACTCTGTGAACTCACGTATCGCAGCAAGTCTCTTCTCGGCAACCTCGGTAAGCATAATATCTTTACGATACATGAAATAGGCATACGCCACGCGATTACTTCGTCCGACCCTGCCACGAAGTTGATATAGCTGAGATAATCCAAGATAATCTGAGTCAGTGACAATAAGAGTATTGACGTTGGGTATGTCAAGCCCGCTTTCAATAATAGTAGTGGACACCAAAATATCAAATTCACGATCTAGGAACCTAAGCATGATGTCTTCCAGTTGATCTTCAGGCATTTGACCATGTGCCACTGCTATCTTCGCGTCAGGGATCGATTTGCCGAGCGTAGCTGCCACTCCGTCTATGGTTTGGATCCGGTTGTGGACAAAGTAGATCTGTCCGCCTCTGGCTAACTCCCTGAAAATTGCTCCCCTAATCACAGCGTCGTTATACTCCATCACGTACGTCCGAACCGGATACCTATCTTCAGGCGGAGTCTCAATAGCACTCATATCACGAACACCCGCAAGCGCCATGTGTAGAGTCCTGGGGATAGGGGTCGCTGTTAGGGTAAGCGCATCCACCGTCTTCTTCATCTCTTTCAACGTTTCTTTGTGTCCTACGCCAAACCTCTGCTCTTCATCAATTATGAGCAGCCCTAAATCATGAAACTTTACGTCAGGTTGAAGGAGTCTATGTGTCCCAATGACGATATCAACAGTCCCCTCTTTCAGACGCGCCAGGATGCCTCGTTGCTGAGATGGAGATTGAAACCTTGAAAGCGCGGCAATATTCACCGGATACCCTGAAAACCTGTCTTTGAAAGTAGCAAAATGCTGTTGTGCCAAAATAGTTGTGGGGACTAGTACAGCAACCTGTTTCGAATCCATTACAGCCTTGAAGGCAGCTCTAATCGCCACTTCTGTCTTCCCATACCCCACATCACCACAGATAAGCCTGTCCATAGGCCTTGACCGCTCCATATCAGCCTTTACTTCTTCAATCGCCTTTATCTGATCAGGGGTCTCTTCATAAGGAAATGCTTCTTCAAACTCCCTCTGCCACGGCGTATCAGGATCAAAATGATGCCCTTTCATGGACTCGCGGGCCGCATAGAGCCGTATCAAGCCCAAAGCCATATCTTCCACAGATGCCTTGATTCTTGCCTTTACTTTGCTCCACTCAGCGCCTCCAAGCTTATAAAGCTTCGGCGGCGAATCTTCAGGACCCACGTATTTCTGCAGAAGGTCTATCTGTTCAGTGGGAACATATAATCTGTCTTCACCTGCGTACTGAATCATAAGATAATCCCTTCGAGTACCTGCAGCCTCAAGCGTTGTCACACCGGTATACTTTCCGATGCCGTGTGCTATGTGCACCACATAGTCGCCGGGCTTAAGGTCTGTGAATACAGAGAGCCTGGCT
Source organism: Firmicutes bacterium UBA5449 (assembly GCA_002424305.1). Classification (GTDB taxonomy): domain Bacteria; phylum Bacillota; class SHA-98; order UBA4971; family UBA4971; genus UBA4971. The sequence continues at coordinate 18,506 of DIQZ01000015.1, read as the reverse complement.
TTGCCGGGCGCGGAAGGCGTAGACTTTCGTCTTCGCTTCTCAGTTGCGTATAACTCCGAGTCACTAAGGACAATCAGGCGCAATGAGGGGAATTCAAACCCGGATTCAAGAGCACCTATTGTGACTATTACATTACCGGGTTTCACTTGGTCTGTTACGGACGACACATACACAGCTTCGATATAATGCTCAACCATAACCTCTGTGAATCTTCTGGCCCGACCCTCAGTGGAAACACACACGACGACACGGTAGCCCTTTCTTCTCCAAGTTTTAATATCTCTAACCAGAAGCTCCAGCCTGCCGTGGTAAACGCTTGCCGAATTGACTGTGAAACTTCTCACATTTCCTGATTCGCGCAAATCCGCACCCCTGGCCAGCAACACAAATTCCAGTCTTTGCTCCTTATCCAGCCTGGCAAAGACCTCCTGAGCAGAACTGAATATCGTAGCTTCATCCGGAAGAACTACTCCATTCTCAATGAATGATGTATAAGCTTCATGGATTTCCGCTTCAAAACCTGAAAGGGATTCCCTTACACGTGAAGGTTCATCCAGTATAACCAAAGGCATAGCAGCATAGTCCAGGATAGTCTCAAGCCTGGGATAAAAGATTTGAGCAAATTGCTCTTCCCCATCAAACAGCAGGCCTTCTCTGAGCCTTTCCAAACTCCTTGATATCCTCTCTTCGAGGAAGATTGCCCTGTCCTCAAAACCCATCTCGCGCAAGCCCCGAGTTTGCAAGGCCAACCGACTTTCAATTCCTGCGATTCCGATATCCCTCACCTCATCTGTGATGAAGAACTCCTTCGCAGGAGCTATAGTGACACGCCTGAGCTTGCTTGCGGATCGTTGTGTTTCAAGGTCAAACTGTCTTATGGAGTCTAATTCATTATCAAATAGTTCTAATCTAAAAGGCATAGCCTGATCCAGGGGAAACACATCAATGATATCGCCTCTTATGGCATATTGCGCGTGCGATTCAACCATGTCCACGCGTTCGTATCCTGTAGTGCTTAACCTCTCGGCAAACAGGTCTACATCGAGCTCATCTCCTACTACAAGCTCAAGCATGAACTGAGAAAACACGTAGACAGGCATGAGTCTCCGCCCAACTGCCCCTGCAGGCACAATAACTACTGCACGCGTCCTCTGAGCAAGAGCTGACATCACTGCCATACGCTGAGAAAGCACGTCCATGCTTTCCCCGGCCTCTTCATGTGGCCAAATCTCCGCAGTCGGGAAAATCATGACCTCGCTGGGAGACAGAAGGGTCATAAGGTCCTGCTCAAGTTTTTCTGCCTGTTGAGGATTGTAGGTTACCAATATGAACGGCCTGGTGGTAATGGTTCGATACAAGGCTGCTATCAAGTATGCTTTCATTGTCCCTGACAGCCCTAAGATTACCTCTTCAGCTCTCTCTTTTTCCAGTCCTCGCAGAATATTGGTGAACTCCCGGGACTCGCAGATGGTTGATAAAAGACTATTCAAACCTCACGCCTCCGACACTCAGTATATGCTCCTTCATGCAGTGCACAAACTCAATTCGCAAAGCCGCACAAAGCCGAAAAGGGCTTTAGTCTAGGAACCTGCTGAACCCGCCGGCTAAAGCCCGATTTATTATATTCTCAGCTCGAAAAATGAGTCAAGTCATATTTGCTACTGACTTCTCGCGACGTCAATCCTACAGACTTCAATTTCACCGGCAACCCTATGATCAACTGCAACTCGAGTGTTTTCCACCTGAAAAACCACAACCGGAAATATGAGTTCCACCTTCAGCCTGCTCCCGGGGATCACTGTCATGGCAAGAAGTTTTTGAAGGACGGTCCTGTCAGCCTTTTGTATGCTGACTACTTCCCCTGCTTCACCCGGTCTCAATTGAGACAGAGATATAACCTGTCTGTCTTTATTATACCTGCCCCCTAATGTCTCATACCTTATCCTTGATATCTTCGTCCTTGACTCAAACACTATAACACCAACCCCGACCAAGCAAGGGCAAGACTCAATGCCATGCCGGAGAGAAATGCGATTATCATGGTGCTAGCTGCTATCGCGACTGCTCCAAGCCCCCCTCGCTCTTTCCACATTATAGAGAACTGGGCAATACAGGGAACAAATAGCGTAAGGGTCACACAAGCCACCACAAGCTCTGTGCCGCTTAATCTGCCTGCCCTAAACAAGTCGTATAGGCCGGCTGCTCCATAATCCCTGCGTAGGAACCCAAAAAGAAATGCAAACGCGGCCTCTTCAGGGAGTCCGAGAACACAAACCGGAACCCTCAAGTAACTTATCAGTACATCGAGAATTCCTGTGATCCTTCCCACCCATATGAACAGACTAGTCCCTATAAATACCGGGATAATCTCCGCGAAATACCACTTAATGCGAACCATGGTTTTGGTGAGCACATTAGAAAGAACCGGCATCCTAAGTGGAGGCACCTCCATAACAAAGGCGGCTTTTTCTCCGGGTATGATCTTCCCTGCAATGAACCCTGACAGAAGAAAAACGGCCAATATGGACACAGCCCATACGACTAGTGCAAGCGGCCTTTGAGAAAGCATCCCCATGATAACACCTAGCTGGCCGGAACAGGGCACAGCCAAAGCCAACAAAAACGTGGTGATTACCCTTTCACGACGGGATTCCAATGTTCTCGTAACCAGTGTAGCCATGGTATCGCACCCCAGCCCCAGGGCAAGTGGGATTACCGCGCGCCCGGTTAAGCCCACAAGCTTGAGTGCTCTGTCAACCAAAAGTGAAAGCCTGGGCAAGTAACCTGTGTCTTCCAGCACAGAGAACACAATAAAAAACGTACCTACAATAGGTAGGACCACAGCTATTGCATAACGTAGTCCAAGAGTGATTATCCCATACTCGCCCACAATTAGCTCCCTTAGAATCTCACTGCTGACATACTTATCTATAAGGGCTATTGCCAGGGGATTTATGAAAGCCCGAAACACCCTCATCTCCAAGAAATCCACGGCTGTGCGAGCGCCGAAGCCTCCTACGAATTTGTATAAACCATAGTATAGGACAAGGAAAAGAATGGGGATGCCTGTAACCGGCCATATGGTTATGTAGTCCAGAATCCCGGAGAACGCATCCTGCCTCTTTGGAGACAAACGAGTCGTGTGTTTTACGATCATATCTGCTTGGCTTTGCCTCTTTAAGCCTATGACGTATGACAGTGGCATCTCGTAGTGCTTGCGAGTATCATCAATAATACGTGAGATAGTTGTGTAGTCCCTGCGATTCTCAAGATTCTTCACAATTGCATGGGTGTCTTTATCCCCTGATAGTAGAAGAAGAGCTATTGCTCTGCGGGAAAGCCGATATTTCCCTTTGAGCTGAAGAACTATTTTCCCCACCGCGACCTCTAGTCGATCGCTGTCTGCTC
>DIQZ01000015.1:10149-14919 GCA_002424305.1 Firmicutes bacterium UBA5449 | reverse complement strand
TCGATCGCTGTCTGCTCTTTGGCTGTAAGACGGGAATACCCGAGACATACTGAACCACCCTGTCCTTTAGTGCATTCAAACCCCGCCCCCTGGCAAGAGCTGTCCCCACCACAGGGATCCCCAACTCCCTCTCAAGCCCGGGGATGTCTATACTCATCCCTATGCGGGCGGCTTCGTCCAGTATGTTCACATCAAGTATCAAAGGGAGGCCGGCTTCAAGTAGCTGTAACGTGAAGGCGAGCATTCGTTTGAGGCAACGCGCATCTACCACATGAATAACTACATCAAAATCTTCACTGAGAAACAACGAGAGGGTGACCCGTTCTTCCTCGGTCAGAGGCAGCAGTGAATATGCCCCGGGCGTGTCTACCACATCAAATTCGATTCCATGAATATTTGCATGACCCCACGTGACTTCTACAGTTGTCCCCGGATAGTTAGATACTGTAGCATACGTACCTGTCAATGCATTGAAGAGGACGCTTTTTCCGACGTTAGGCATTCCCACAATGGCCAGTCTCTTTCGACTCATGAGAAGCTATCCCTTCTACGTCCGTTACAGAGTCGACCGCGGCTTACGATATTCTTCGCAGTATTCTATTCGACAGAGACCTCTGCTGCGCTTATTCCTCGTCTAAATCGGCTGGTTTGGCTGGGTTGCCCGAGTCCGTCTGCTCTTGCTGCTCTTGACATGTCGTGCAGTAGCCATAAATGGCGAGTGAGTGATCTACAATAGAGAAACCTGTGCTGCGGGCGATAGCATCTTCAATATCCTCGAGTAAGTCTTCGTTGAATTCTGAGATACTACCGCAGCGAAGACAAATGACATGATGGTGATAGTGTTTGTGATAGCCGGGGTTAAATTCATAGAGCGCTCTTTCCTCGCTGAACTGGAACTTATGGATTATGCCCAAAGTCTCAAAAATCTCAAGTGTACGGTAGACAGTGGCAATGCCGATTTCAGGGTATGCTTCTTTCGTCTTCCGATATATCTCATCAGCGGTCAAGTGGGAATGCTGACATTCCACAATGACGTGCAGTATAGCTTCGCGCTGGGGAGTGAAACGGTAGTCTTTCTCCGCGAGAAGCTCCTTGATGTGTGAGAGTTTCTTTGACACCACACTCCATCCCCTTCCGCTCTCCCTTAAGATTTAGGCGTCTGCTACGAAAGCCACTTGCCTGCTATGAAAACCAAGCGCCTATCATGAGGGCTAATCACCTGCTACAAAAAATTGAGCGCCCATCATGAAAGCTAATTGCCTGCTATGAAGCGTACGCAACTACTATTAAGACTAGGCCCCAACTATATCCTTGACCATCTTAGGCAAAACAAATGAAGCCTTATGGAGTTCCGGCGTATAGAATTTAGTCTCTAAATCTATTTTGCGCACACACTCAACCGGATCGTATTTCTTTGATGCCAAAGTAAAGGTCCAAAGGGCTCCGGGATATGTAGGCATCACCGTGACATATGTCTTCACTATAGGGAATATCTCTTTGAGAGTCTGAGATACCCTAGATAGCAAGTCTTTATAGTAAAATGGTGATTCTGTCTGAGCCACGAATATCCCATCGTCTTTCAAAGCACCATATACTCCCTTGTAGAACTCCCCGCTAAACAATACAGTCCCCGGCCCTATAGGATCTGTGGAATCGCATAGAACCACATCATACTCGCCTGGATGAGTGTTAACATGCTGGAAACCATCGCCTATCATTATCTGACACCTGGGGTCATCAAGTCTGCAAGAGGTGCTTGGCAGATACTTCTTAGCAGCCTCCACAACGTCTCCGTCGATTTCTGAAAGGACTGCCCGTTTAACTGAGTCATGCTTAAGGATTTCGCGGATACTGCCACCGTCACCTCCACCGACTACAAGTACCTTCTCAGGGGATGGATGAGCGCACAGTGGCACATGAACGATCATCTCATGGTAGATAAACTCGTCCATATCAGATGTCATGATACAGCCATCCAACACCAAGGCTCTGCCTGCATCGAGGGTCTCAATCACTGCCAAATCCTGATACTCCGTCTTTTCCCGATGAATCGTGCGGATGGCTTTTAGGCCAAGCGCCATTCCTGGAGCTTGATCTTCGATAAACCAAAGATGCAATTCTATTCCCCCTGCCATTGTCATATTCCTTCCTCATTCGCGCTGTTATTATAGGCTTCAATTTCCCGGCCTGTCAATAATTCCCCTAAACCCTCACGGCTCTACCTTGTGATCGCCCTGGGATATCCCTTCGTGTTCGCTGCGATAGCCATTGCTGTTCGCTGTAATAACAGCCCTTACTGTTTGCGGTAATGCCTTCGAAGAGTGTCCTCTCAGCCTACTCACCTTCCAAAGCACTCTCACATACATGGTGCGCGATAGTGAATCACTTAGGACGTTTCGTGTGATAAGCATTCTATCGCATGTCCATGAAGCAGCTTGGGGGCAGCTCCATAACGTGCCACAAAATCGACCACTTGAGAGGGTCAAGGTGCTTCAAATTCCACCACTAAAACGATCGAATCTCGGATCTAAGCTCTGTTGCGGAAGGATAGATTTGAGATAGCCGGGCATAAAGAAGCCCGGCTTAGCTGAACAACTCTTAATTAAGAGCTAATCGACCTGATCAATGTGCCATCAACATCGGAAGACGCAATCAACGGTCTCATCCCGTCGGTCTTGGTCGAAATGTCCTGCACATCGTATGCTCAGAAGTCCACACCGCACCTTCCCTTCTCATACGAGCGCTGAGGTCTCCCATACGGCCGGTTTCCATATCCCTTCTGCCGATGCCGCTTGTGGCGCCCTCGTGGGGCCTGGCATTCCTATTCACTTCAATAGCTTCAGCCTCACAAACATCACCGGTGCCCCAGTAGACGCACTCGTCTACTGAACACTTAACATTCGAAACCTTACCCACCTTATCACCTCCCATCAAGAGAGTGCCACTAAGGCGGGATTTTATGCTTCAAAGGGCTCGGGAACCCTCAAGATCCCATGTGCTCCTATGTGCTCCTACATGTTTCAGCTTCATCGAATATCTCTAAGGGTCTTCTCCGGAGATCTACCTTGAGAGATTGCTTTCACAAGTTGAAATCTCTCTTGCTTGTACCATTTGTAAGTTGTCCTCGGAAATTTCGTGTAGGAATTCTACTCATTGCATAGAATTAACATGGACAGGAGGGATTAAGCTGAAACGATTCATACCTTTAGGTGTTGTAATATTCTTCGTGATTCTTATGTTCACATATGGCCTAAGCACTCCCTTTGCAAAAGAGGAAACCCGCGCCCCTGCTTCCATAACCTTGGCAGGATCCACTTCTGTCCAGCCATTTGCAGAGCTAGTGGTAGACGAGTATATGAGTGAAGGCCATAATATTATCATCAATGTCCAGGGAGGCGGGTCCAGTGCCGGCGCCAGAGCAGCGCTTTCCGGTGTAGCTGAAATAGGCATGTTATCCCGTGAGCTCCAAGGGAATGAGAAAACTCTCGTTCCCACGATTATCGCTTATGATGCAATAGCGCTTATTGTTCACCCCTCAAATCCCTGTGACAACCTTGACATCTCTGAAATCAAGTCCATATTCGCTGAGGAAGTTACCAACTGGTCTGAAGTAGGAGGCAGGACCCACAAGATTCATGTAGTCGCTCGTGAAGAGGGATCCGGAACTCGCGGAGCATTTGACGGGATAGTCATGGGGAATACTGAAGTTGCACCCGGTGCCATAATCCAGGATTCCAACGGCGCAGTCCGAGAAATCGTCGCAGGAGACCCTTCGGCGATAGGCTACATATCCCTTGGTCTTGTGGACAAGCGTGTGAAAGCCGTAGCAATCTCAGGCGTACTGCCAAGCATCAGTACAGTAGCAGAGAGAACTTACAAACTAACGAGACCTATGATACTCGCCACCCGAGAAGGTCCGGAGAAAGAAGTAGGAGATTTCATCAACTTCTGTCTTGGTGAAAAGGCTCAGGGAATACTGGCACAAGAAGGCTTGGTACCAGTCATATCTGGAAAATAACCCAAGCGCGAGCAAAGTAAATAGGATATGATATGAGTTAATTACTTTGTTGAACTAAGGGGGACATTATCGGTCATGCGTCGTCAAGAAACACTGGTCCAATGGATTCTGGCAATAGTCGCGCTTTCTGCAATAGCAGTCCTCTCCCTTATTATCATCTTTATCTTCAAAGAGGGATCTCCTATCATAGCCCGACTGGGTCTTGCTCAATTCATCACCGGGACTAAGTGGTCTCCTACAAGAGGCGTGTTTGGGATACTTCCGATGATAACAGGTTCGCTCTGGGTGACGTTAGGCGCGCTCTTAATAGGAGTTCCAATGGGTCTTGCTTCAGCTATTTTCCTAGCTGAGATGGCACCTCCTAAGACAAGCGAAATCTTGAAATCCGCCATACAACTTCTAGCAGGGATTCCCTCTGTTGTCTTTGGGTTCATCGGGCTTGTCGTTCTTGTCCCTTTTATCAGACAGTGGCTGGGCGGACCCGGGTTCTCAATCCTCGCAGCCTCTATTGTCCTGGGAATCATGATATTGCCGACAATAGTCAGCGTATGCTATGACGTGTTGAAAGCTATACCTCAAGCATATAGAGAAGGGATGCTTGCCCTGGGTGCCACAAGATGGCAAACCATAAAAATGGTGATTCTTCCGGCAGCAAGATCCGGAATCATAGCTGCGGTTATCCTTGGCATGGGACGAGCAATAGGAGAAACCATGGCAGTGATAATGGTTGCAGGCAACGCCACAAAAATCCC
>DIQZ01000015.1:9553-10012 GCA_002424305.1 Firmicutes bacterium UBA5449 | reverse complement strand
CAACGCCACAAAAATCCCGGTCTCCCTACTGGAGCCGGTAAGAACTCTTACAAGCAACATCGCCCTGGAAATGGGCTATGCCATAGGTGAACATAGAGAAGCGCTTTTCGCCACCGGCATAGTGCTGTTTATAGTCATAGCGCTTCTAAATACCCTGGCACGCATAGTGGCCCGTGTTGAAAAGGTGTAAGAATGACTGACAGACGAATTACTACTCTTCTTGCAAGCATAACAGGTCTAACCATATTGATCTTGGTATTCATCATAGGTTATGTCATGGTGAATGGGTTGCCCGGACTTACTCTGGCATTTCTTCTGGAATCACCGCGTCAGATGGGGAGAACAGGCGGAATCTTCCCCGCAATAGTCGGGACTGTACTCCTTACCGGCATAGCATTGATTATAGCAGCCCCGGTTGGGATATTGACTGCAGTGTATCTGGCTGAGTACACTCGAGAT
>DIQZ01000015.1:7004-9380 GCA_002424305.1 Firmicutes bacterium UBA5449 | reverse complement strand
CCCAGAATAGTTCGATTCGGCACTGAAAGCCTGGCAGGGATCCCCTCTATCATTTTCGGCCTTTTCGGGTTCCTCTTCTTTGTAATATACCTGAATTTAGGCTGGTCTGTTCTATCCGGCGCACTGACGCTGGCTGCTATGATACTTCCAACCATTGTGAGAACGGCTGAAGAAGCCATCAGGGCGGTGCCTGACGCTTACCGCGAAGTAAGCTTTGCCTTAGGCTCAACCAGATGGCAGACGGTAACAAGTGTGGTCTTGCCGTCAGCAAGGCCGGGAATTGTAACAGGAGTTATGCTCGCTGTTGGAAGGGCGATTGGTGAGACAGCTGCTGTTATTTTCACTGCCGGATCATCACTCAGGCTGCCCGGAACTCTCCTGGATCCCACAAGAACCCTTCCGGTTCATTTCTATATCCTTGCAAGAGAAGGCATATCATTGGAGAATGCTTACAGCACAGCCGCTGTGTTGATCCTCCTGATATTGGCAATTAACATAGCAGCGCATACTATAATGAACCGTCTTGCCAGGAAAGAGACATAACCGGCTCAGACTGAATAATCGAGGTGATATCAGAGATCATGGCTGAGACCGAACCGGTAATCACTGCCCATAATTTCAGTTTTTTCTACGGCGAACACTGTGCCCTAAAACAGATTAGCCTTGAAATTAAGCGTAATCAACTCTTCATAGTTATGGGGCCTTCAGGGAGTGGCAAGACTACATTCCTCCGTTCTCTCAATAGGTTAGGCGATCTGATTTCAGACACCCGGCACGAAGGTTCCCTAAAAATCAACGGGGTAGATGTGTATGACCCAAGGGTAGACGTAGCAGACCTACGCAGACGTGTAGGCATGGTTTTTGCGCTGCCTGTCGCACTCCCCATGAGCATATTCAACAATGTCGCGCACGGACCACGAATGCAAGGGATACGGAACCCAAAACAGCTTGAAGAGATTGTGGAGAAAGCCTTGCGTGATGCTATTCTCTGGGACGAAGTTAAGGACAGACTGGGCGACCATGCATCACACCTATCCGGCGGACAGTTACAGCGACTTTCCATTGCACGTGTGCTAGCCCTAGAACCGGAGATAATCCTTCTTGACGAACCCACGTCCGGGCTGGATCCAATTTCTACACTTAAGATCGAAGAACTGCTCTGGGAATTGGTTGAGCGTTACACAATTGTGATGGTAACGCATAATCCCCTCCAGGGCGCGCGCATTGACAGTGAAACAGCATTTCTCTTAATGGGGGAACTCATAGAAACCGGCCCTGCCTATGACGTCTTTACCAGGCCAAAGGACAAAAGAACCGAGGATTATGTTTCAGGGAAATACGGATGATATCCCCATAGTTTAGGGTTATCCATTTGGTATCCCAGGTAGTATGTGAAAATTACAGGCGGTATGCAAGAATTATGGAATATGAAAACAAGTACAAGATAAGAATTGAGAACCTGAACCTGCATTTCAAGACTGTCCATGTCCTAAAGGGTATCAACCTAAGTATTCCGAGAAACGCTATTACAGCTTTGATCGGACCTTCAGGATGTGGAAAATCGACACTGCTTAGATGCCTGAATCGAATGAATGACATTATTGATGACGTGAAAATCGAAGGACAAGTTTACCTGGGCGACCGAGATATTTATGGACCTGATATAAATGTTACACTCCTCCGCAAGAAAGTGGGCATGGTATTTCAACGCCCTGTAGCTTTCCCCATTTCTATATACGAAAACGTAGCTTGTGCACCCCGAGTCCATGGAGTTTCCCGCAAAGAAACTCTTGACGACATAGTCACATCCAGTCTCGAAAAAGTAGGCCTGTGGGATGAAGTAGAGGGCAAGCTTAGAAAGTCCGCGCTTAGCCTATCTTTAGGACAGCAGCAACAGTTGTGTATCGCGAGAGTCATGGCCAGTGAGCCGGAAGTCATCCTCCTCGATGAACCGTGCTCTGCGCTGGACCCGATGTCTACCATGAAGATTGAGGAACTCATGAGGCAGCTGGCAGAACAGTACACCGTAGTCATAGTCACCCACAGTATGCAACAAGCTTCCAGAGCATCTGATTATACCGTATTCATGCTTTCGGGGGAGATCATAGAGTTCGGTCCCACCGAACAGATATTCACATCCCCGAAAGACAGCAAAACTGAGAACTACATTACAGGAAGATTCCGTTGATTGGCAGTTGAAATATAACGAAGACAAGTGGATTGTAACAAGACAAGGGAGGGGCCAAAAGTGGTAAGGACTAGAAAGAGATTTGAACAAGAGCTAGCCGAACTGGATCAGCTGATCCTCCGCATGGGTGCCATTTCTGAGGATATGCTAAGCAGGATGATACGAGCGCTGAAAGACAGGAATGTGAA
>DIQZ01000015.1:0-6693 GCA_002424305.1 Firmicutes bacterium UBA5449 | reverse complement strand
GTGGAAAGAGTCGCAGACTACGCAGTGGATATATGCTTAGTTGTGAGAGAGCTTGCAGATAAGCCTTTATTTAAGCCTCTCGAGGATATCCCCAGAATGCAAGAGGTAGTCAAGAGAATGCTCCACGAAACTCTGGACGCTTTCGTCACAAGAGACCTGGAACTTGTCTACAAAATGATTGCCGACGATGAGGAAGTCGATACCCTCTATGAAAACTTGTACGTTGAGCTAAAGGGCTTCATGAAGCGTGACCCTTCCGTAATTGACCAGGCAGTGCCGCTAATCCTCATTACACGTTACTTAGAACGCATAGCAGATCACATCACCAATATAGGAGAGCGCGTATTTTATGTAGAAACCGGCGAGCTTAAGGAGTTACATATGTAACATTGACATGGCAGACTTACTTCAAAAGAGCTCCCTTGCCCTTCTCTACTGTGTACAGTCAGCGTGCCACCGTGGCCTTGAACAATTCCATGGCTTACAGCAAGCCCAAGGCCAATCCCACTGGTACGAGTAGTAAAGAAAGGCGTAAATATCTTGTTAAGATCATTCTTGGCGATTCCATATCCTGTATCATTGAACCTTATTTTCACATTTTCATGTGTTCGACTCTTTGATTCAGAAGAAATATCGACTTTGAGCATCCCCCCGTCAGGCATTGCCTGTATGGCATTGATAGCGAGGTTTAAGAACACCTGTCTAATCTGAGCTTGATCTGCAGTAACCCAAAACCCATCCTCTCGGTCTCCCACATCGTTAAACTCAACGGTTACCCCTGATTCCTCAGCCTGAGGACGCACTACCTCCAGAACCCCCTGAACCACACGTCCTATGTGAGTCAATTTCATATTAAACTCCTGACGACGCGAGAATACAGTGAGGTTCTTTATTATCGAAGAACACCTGGTCGCCTCTTCTTCAATAACTTTAAGAGCCTTCAAGTAATTATGAGGCACATCTCCGTCTCTTTCAAGCTTCCTTGCAAGATGTTCAGCACAAGCTGATATTATACCGATAGGATTGTTGATTTCGTGGGCAATACCTGCCGAAAACTCGCCCACAACTTTCATTTTCTCTGCCCAGCGCAACTGCTCTTCCAGGCTTACAGTAACTGTTACATCTTCCACGACGATTATTGCACCTAAAGACTGCCTGCTCAAATCGAAACAACCGGAGACGCCTCCATCGCCATCGTCTGCTTCGCCCAATGGCATCAAAGGACAAGCCCTGCAGGAGACTACACACTCCCGTCCGTCGGGGGCAGTATACCTAAGCTTATTGAGTTCGTGCGTTATGCCTTTTTCAATCACTTCTCTCAGCAAGTCACTAAGACCCGCCTCTTCATGGAAAGGAAGTACATGAAAGTAGTTTTGTCCAACAGCAGTGTCTCGCAGGATTCCGGTAATATTCTCCATGCCGATGTTCCACGTAGTAACCGTTAACTCTCTGTCAATTACCGCTAAACCAATGCTAACACTTTCAAGAATACTCTCGTTGTAATCCTTCAAGCTGGCTAGCTCCTGGTAGGCTAGGCCCAGCTCTTCATAGAGCTTAGCATTTTCTAAAGCAGCGGAAGCGAAAGCCGCCAGGATAGTAAGAAGCTGAATGTCATCAGAGGTCCTATCATGGAGGTTAGGAGTATATACGCTTAGAACACCTGTGGCCTTGCCTTGCATCGCAATAGGTACAGAGAGGATAAAGGTCACCTCTTCAGAACCGATAGTCTTAAAATAAGAGTCGACGTCTTCATGGTCACCTACACCTGCTAAGGGCTTATTCTCCTTTATGACCCGGGCAAAGGGGCTTGAATCGAGTGGGACGGATTTGCTGCTGTCTATGTATTCTGCTGGGAGTCCGACATAGGCCTCAAGATTCAGGCACAATTCATCCCCACTGAGAATTCTAATAGCTACCCCTTTGGAGGGTATGAGACGACTCGCAATAACGGGAATACGATCCAGTACTCCCCTGGGACTACGAGTGACCATCAGCTCTTTGGCGATTTCAAGTAGGGTCGCGAGCTGAAGCATACGGCTATTCAGTTCTGCATTACTTGTCACAAGCTCTCTTTGGAGAGCAACATCGTTCCGAGTAAGCTCACTGACGAAACTCTGCATGGAGAGAAGTTTCTTCTTGGCTTCTGAGAGTTTCCTCTTGCTATTCTTGCCAAGCATAAATGTAGAAAAAAGCGCTCCTGCAGTTATGGCAACAAGCGCGCCTTCCTTAATTGAGAACATCACTTACGACACCCCACAACGCATTGACCGTACATGCCCATCACTCTGCTATATCATACTCTTTGATCTTATTTTGTAGAGTCCTTCTGCTAATCTCCAATATTTCGGCAGCTTGTGTTCGGTTGCTATTAGTTACTTTAAGGACTCTGATAATATGGGCTCTTTCTACTTCTTTGATTGAGCCTGGCTTCTTTGAAGCAGCCCTGTCCGGATCATATCCGTATGATACAGGTGCATTTATTGCAGGTAGACCCACAAAAAGGCTATTCCTCCGGATAACAGGCCCCTTCGTGAAAATCACCGCACGTTCAATGCAATTCTCCAGTTCTCTGACATTCCCGGGCCAATCGTACGCCATCAGCACTTCCATAGCTTCCTTTGAAATTGACTCTACCTTCTTACCCAGGCTGTTAGCGTAACGTCGCAGGAAGTTCTCAGAAAGTAAACGTATATCGCTTTTCCTTTCGCGAAGCGGGGGGATGTAAATAGGGACCACACTGAGGCGATAGTAGAGATCCTCCCTGAAACTGCCTTCTGCCACCAATTCAATGAGGTTTTTGTTGGTGGCTGAAATAATTCGCACATCAACCGAGCGAGTTTCTGAACTACCCACTCTCTCAAATTCCTTCTCCTGTGTAACCCTTAGCAGTTTTGCCTGCATGGCAGGGCTCATCTCCCCAATTTCATCAAGGAATACAGTTCCTGAATCAGCCATCTCAAAACGGCCGAGTCTGGTTGTCACTGCAGAAGTAAACGCTCCACGTTCATGGCCAAAAAGCTCAGATTCCAGGAGCCCCTCAGGAATAGCAGCGCAGTTAACCTTGATGAAAGGCCTCCCAACCCTATGACTGCAATTGTGAATCGCCTTTGCCAGAAGCTCCTTGCCGGTACCGGTCTCACCATATATTAGGACACTAGCGTTAGTGGGGGCGACACAATCGATCATCTTGAAAATACCTTGCATCTCACTACTGGATCCGATCATCCCAAACTCTCGTTCTCCCGGAACCTCAGCGCGAGGTGCACGGAAAAAAGACGCTCCTAGTTCAAGAGCGCTTGCTACTACCCTCTTTAGTTGCTCAATTTTGAACGGTTTCGTGATGTAATCGTAGGCACCGATCTTCATCGCCTGGATTGCAGTATCAACCGATGAATACGCAGTAATCATGATCGTGACAGTCTGAGGAGTTTTAGACTTTATTTCACGCAAAATATCAAGCCCGCTCATGTCAGGGAGTCTAAGGTCGAGAATTACTACATGAAAATCACCGGAGGAAGCCTTTTCAATGGCTTCCAGGCCATCACTGGCTACATCTACGATATAACCTTCATCTGAGAGAACATCTGAGAGAATATCCAACATATTAGCTTCATCATCTACTATAAGTATCCTATGTTCCAAGCTCGACATCCCTCTAATAATATACATGATGGTAATGATAAGACAAAATCCCCTGGTATATGACAAAATACTGCACACCATTGCTTTGTTCGACACCTGGATAGTATTTCCTGCTTATCTTACCTTTCCCGATCGAGGAACATCGAAACAGAACTTGTATCATTGACTCCATCATAAGCGTGAGCTGCAGTTTTGTTGTTCTCCAGAGCAGCACGCTCTTCTTCGAGGATAGCCTTATGCTCAGCTAGCACAGTGCGAAGCTGATTGTTTGCAAGTATCGCCTCCCCATGTGCGATTAAGGCTTGGTCTCTGGCCTCCTTGATATCCTCATGAATCCGGCCGGCAAACTCTTTCTCAAGCTTTGCTCTTTTCGTCTCGAGCTGAGCTATAGCTTCGATGCGCTCTCCACGTCCGAGCAAGCAATCATATAAAGCTGCATAATTACCTTCAGTTGCTAATTTCTCGCTACGCTCTGTGTACTCTATGACTTCCTTAAGAAGCTTCGCTTCAGCTTTGTAACTCTCAACGAAATCACGTATGATCCCTTGGGCCAGATTCCCCTTCATTTGTTGCGCCCACTCTCCTTTCCCTATTCTCACCTATATAGTAGCCACTACCGACCTAGTCCTGATTAAGGCTTCTTGGCTACTTAGTAAAGTAAAGGCATAGAGGATTGAGCCATAAAGCTATTTAGCATGGCGCTTTGAGTATTGACAAGAGTGAGCGCACTCAGTAGTTGTGCAAATTGAGTCCTTAAAGCTTTCTCTCGCATTTCTAACCGTCCTTCCAAGCTCTTAACCCGTGAATCAATGGTGTTAATCCGGTTGCCTATAGATTCTCGTTGCCGGTCTATTATGCCTGTAGCTTCCACAAAAGGCTCCATAAGGTTTCGCACCCTTACAGCAACACCGTCTTCGGACGTGAATAAGTCAAGCACACTATCAGGGTTTTCTGTAAGAGCCTTGTCTAGTTTTGCTTCACTGCTAATACTTAGCTGACCACTTCTATCACGGGTAATACCAAGATCAAAGAGCCTCGCAATCCCTTGAGATTCGGTCCCTTCTACCTTGGTTTGGACAGCTCTTGCCATCCTTGTTTTGAGGTTAAGATAGACTGCCTCACCTGCAAGATCTCCTCTTATTCCGGCATGTGCATCAACCATGGTCTTGTTCTGTAGGAATTTTGCTGTCGCATTGAAGCTTGCAACAAATGCCTTTAGTTTTGCCTTTATGCCATTGGTATCAGGCTTAATGTCCAAGCTTACCGCTTGAGACCCCAGATCCTGGGATTTCTTAAGTGTCAGAGTGACACCTTCGATTGCATCGGTAACTGCGTTAGACGGCCTAAGAAAGTCAAGGCCATTTAAGTTGAACTTCGCATCTAACGAGTCCCTGGCAAGAAGATACCCCCCGCTTTCCCCGGACGACCGGACTTCAGAAGACATACCTGATGATACCAGGATATTCTGAGACTCCCCTGATTCACTCAGGATGACAGCATTAACACTACCTGAGGATTTCGATGTAATGACTAGGCGTGATGTGTCTGCCTGCTCACACACGACACCGGCGCTCACGTGCCGGCCTGCTTCCGAACGGTTTATTGCAGTAGCAAGATTTGCCAAGACCGTAGAATTATCATCACCTTCAGAAACAGAGACCGAGACATCCCACGATGTATCTCCTATTGTGATGGTAAAAAATTTATCTCCCGGACCTGCACTTTCTGAGATCTCAGTTGCTGATGATGAGAATCTCCCTGAGACTACCACATCACAACTTGCGAGTCTTTCTACAAATATGCTATATGCTGCCTCTTGTGCCAGAGGCTCAGCTTGTGCTGTAAGCACGCTTGTGTCACCGGACACTGCAGTCTTAGCGTCATAAAGAGATACAGTATCTGTGGGAATAAGCGCGCAAGATGCGTTCTTTAAGGAGAGCAGCGAAGAGTTGAGATCTTGGAACATAGCTGACCTGGTGGAAAGCGTCTCTTTAGACTTCTTCAAAGTATCCATAGGCTTCGATTCTATCGCCATATACTGCTTGATAAGGTCTTCTATTTGGGATGATTGACCTCCGATAGAAGATATTCCAGCACTCACAACCTACACCCCTTGCGTTTTACCGCATCTCATCTATTACAAGACCGGCTAAGATATCTTGAAACTCGCATAGCCAGGACATAACCGACATGAGATCTTCCGGTGGGACATACCTGATGACCTCGTTAGTCAAGTTATCTATCACCTTGATAGTAATACGTCCTGACTTATCGTCGATATTGAAGGCTATTCTGATATCGCTCATGGGCCCTATATGACCTTTTCCATCCTGTGTCAAATCGCTTTTGATTCCATCCGGATCCACGGATTCGTTTAGCTTGTCTATCTGTTCATGCTGCCTGTTGCTAATATCC
Organism: Firmicutes bacterium UBA5449; assembly: GCA_002424305.1. GTDB lineage: Bacteria > Bacillota > SHA-98 > UBA4971 > UBA4971 > UBA4971. The sequence goes on along the minus strand of DIQZ01000015.1, from coordinate 636 downwards.
TCAGCATCTTTCAGATTGACTCCGGGAAATTGCTCACATACCCTATCGTAGAACCCGGCGCACATGTTTACGCTTTTTAGGTTTACTGCTGCCAGTGTGTATTCCAAATGGAATCACCCCGCTACCTGAGGCGCCCCGGATCTTTTCCGAAGTGTCGCTCCCCATGTGTCACGGAGAGGACGTATCACGGAAATCGCCCCGTCAAAATCGCCTTCGCGTACTTTATCCATGGCATACTGGTAAAGCCTCAAAAGCCCTATTGCTATATCCCCTTGAGAGAAATCGAGCGCGTCAATGAGTTCAGCAAGTCCGCGTGAGGCCTTAGTCTTGTCTTTCAGATTACACCCGGCTATCACATAATCATATACCATTAAAACCAGTCTCTCCGGGCTTTCAGTCAGAACCTGCTGAGTACGATAGGCGTCCGATGCGTTGGCCCCTCGATAAGCCGCTCTCGCTTGCAACATGTCAAATGCGACATCCATCTGTCATAACCACCGCCTTTAGCTCCCTCGTGTTCAGAAGGGGAGGGAGAGCCCATTCCCCCTCCCACCTAACTCAATACATCTTTGCGCTCGTTCTGAGCGAAGTTTATCTGAACAGTGCCAGTATTGCTTGAGGCGCTACGTTAGCCTG
>DIQZ01000039.1:56453-90306 GCA_002424305.1 Firmicutes bacterium UBA5449 | reverse complement strand
CGGGATTGGTAGAATCCTTAGCACTCATAACCTTGGCGCTGGCGATAGTAGTTATTGCATCCGGAATTGTCTTACATATGGTGAATGCCGGACGACCGAATGCTGACATTGAGTATGCAGCAGTTGAAGTCACTGTAATGCCCGGCGATACTCTTTGGGGTATTGCAAGAGATTATTCAAGTTCCGAAGTGGATCTCCGTGTTGTTGTAGACGACATCATGAGAAAGAACAGTTTATCGAGTAGCGTTGTCCGGCCAGGTCAAGTGCTCCGCATTTCTGTCCCTATTCATATCCCTACAGAGAATCAAACTCTTCACGATTTTCACAGCCATAAGTTGGCTAACGCAGGAACCTGAACTTGCTGTGTTTACAGGCCCATACTTTCATATGCACCTTCACTTTAAGGCCCCTCAAAATGCGTCTCAAAGCTTGGTTATTTGCTCAATACTGATCTTCATGAATTGCCCATATTTATATGTTTAATTGTTGCCCACTTCCCCTCACATTTTTACTGGATCGCATAATATATCTTATGTAAACTAAAAAGAAAAAAGGGTAAAGCGCTAAATCATAGGTGTTCCCCTTTCTTTTACAAAACAACTTATTGGATTCAAATAGCCATGGCTGATTTAATTTCAGATATTACTTGTGGGTCCCTCTCTTCATGAAGGGCTTTGGTGAGGATATTTCGCGCTTCAGATGTTCGGATTCTTCCTATTGCCCATGCGCTATGGGCGCGGACCGGAACATGAGGATATGTGAGGGTCTCTTTCAGATACTTGAGGAGCTTTGGATCTTTGCCGGCGCCTGCAGCAATCACGGCATCACCGAGTATCCTGTTTCTGCGGGCGTAGTTTCTACCGATAATCCCGGCAATATTCTCTAGTTGTTCTCTTGATGAAGGCTGACTTAGTTCAAGAAGCGTCTGCAGCAAAAAAGTCCCCAGTTCATTATCTTGTGGTAGTGAAAGATCTTTGAGCACGTGAGTGTTCTTCGGACAGACGCGCTGACATGTTTCACATCCAAGCAGTCTGACACCGTAGGCGTTTCGAATTTCAAGCGGAACTATGTTCCCTGAACCCATGTGGTTTCGAATACATTTGGTAAGGTCTATGGTACCTCCGGGCATTATGGCGCCTGTGGGGCATTGACGAATGCAGATATCACATTCGCCGCATTCTGATGCTTCCTGTCGGATGACAGCACACGAAGTGTCATCTGTGATTCTTGCATCCGTCACTACCCCGTAGAGGTTCACAAAAGAGCCAAATGGATGGCAATATACCAGCGAGTTTCGCCTGTATACCCCGATCCCTGTTTTGACTGCAAGGGCCTTCAGCGGAAGTTTTGAAGTAGCAAAGGCATTTATACCCATCCCACGCAGCCACTGGGCAAACGACATAGCTGCTTTCCAGCCTTTGGGATATTCTCGATAATGAGCTGAATAAGTAGCTATACCTGATGGAAAAGGTTCTGCATAAGGCTTATATGATCTTACCAGAACAAGCACTTGTTTGGCATTGGGCATTAACTTATCCGGCATGAATTCAATGTTACGCAGAAACCATGCTTCAGAGGGGATTAGGCCTTCACTGATTCTTCTCTTCACCTCCCTGCCCCATGCGAACATGGGTTCGGGAGATGCTTTTCCAACCATATCAAATCCAAATTCAAGAGCTTTATCGGATATATCTTCCATCAAACTTTCCTTCCCCGCTCTATTCTTATGTACATTCTATTCTTGTGTACAAATGTATAAGAACGAGCCTGGGTGGTATAGATGTCTTACTTAGGTGGCTGTCAATGACATGTGCTGCACGAACCACCTCTACAGGAGCCACATCCGCCTGAGCTTGCGAAACCTGAGTTTGAGCCGCTTCCTCCGCCACAATTACAGGCAAAAGTTGACATAAGGCGCTGGACTTCATTGCCTCCGCACTTAGGACAAGTCACACTTGAATTATCAGATGATCTCAGTAATTTCTCGAATGTAGTACCACACTTTCCACACTTATACTCAAAAATCGGCATTATCTGCGCCTCCTTTGCGAAGCCTCGCAAGTTCGCCTCTAAGCTTCGAGTCAAATGGTTCCACTTGGAGAGCTTCTTGAATTGCAGAAACAGCCTCTGCTTGCTTTCCCATAGCTTCGTAAACCAGTGCCAGATGGTAATGTGCGGTTGTCAGAGCTTTTTTGTCAGGAAACAACGAGTTAAACAGCAACGCCCTTCGTATTGTCCGCTCAGCCTCATCGAGGTTGCCCTGCTTGAAGTAAGCCCATCCTAAACTATCCATATAGACCGGATTTGCAGGGTCATTATTTGCTGCTGTCTCAATAAGGGCTATTCCCCTTTCAATGTCACGTTCTGTGTCTGCAAGGATAAACCCCAGATTGTTGTAAGCAGGTAGAAAAGCCGGCGCCTTCTTCAAGACTGTCTCAAGGGCATCAATGGCTTTATCTATATCGTCAGTTAACCAATAGCACAGTCCCAGATTACACCTGGCTTCTATGTTTTCCGGGTCAAGCTCAACCACCTGTTCATAAGCGTTCATAGCTTTGTCATACTTCCTTTTTGAGTACGCAGCGTCAGCCTCTTTCAGACTGGCTCTCATATCCTCGGCTGCTTGTACCACGAAGGCATCGTCTTTGACGCCTGTATTTACCTTGATGTCCCGTATGACCTGATCTACAGTGCCTAAGTCTGTAAGCAGACTGACGTTGGTAGGAAGGTATAATCCCTTCTCCACCTGGGTTACAGCGATCTCCCCTCTCTTGTCACCTTTGAGGTCAAGCACTGTCAGTGTGTAGCTATCCCAATTGTCTCTATCCCCGAGACCCTTACTCTTGAGCTTCAGAAGCGTTCTTTCACCAAGGATATCGCTGGTTTCCGCTTGAAGAATCAAGGATTTCACATTGTCAATCCAAAAGGTCTCAGGCTCTTTTGTCGGCTCTTTTCTGTTTCGGGCAACCAATACATAGGCGACTCTGCCTTCCATATTGACTTTCTCACTAAACGTAACATCATATGTCTGCTCAATATTGTCCTTGGCAAACTTCAGCATGAAGTTGAGAGCCTCCAGGCCCTGCACTGTCAGAGAATCGTACGCTTTCCATGTGCCGTCCTTGTTGACTATGACGCCTGTTCCCTTTGACAACACGACTCTCATGCCTTCATAAGCCGCAGGAGCCAGATAAGTTATGCTGTATTTGTCCGGACGTTTGAAAACCACTTTTGCCACAACAGTCTCGCTGACACCCTTCCTGTTGTACACTGATTCCAAGACACACTCGAAGTCTTTTACTCGAGCTGTTGCTTGTGATATCTGTTTCAGGAAGCTTTCGATCTTGACCTCTTCCGCAAATACTCCTAATGTACCAGCCAGAAACGTTATGACCATAGCAATTACACAGATCCCGGCAATTTTCATTCTACTGGAACTCTTTCTCTTAATCACAGCTCTTCTTCCCCCATAGTCCCCTGACATGTTCTGATCCGGCCAGGGGATGCGCACTTGTCGTAATACCTGTAAGACTAAACTTTCTCCGAATGCAGTGTAGATTCCTGCCAAGCTACATGCATCTTCATGGGAATCATCCCTCATAGTTCCAAGCCGAGCATGGCCCGGAGCATTTGTGCATTTTGAGCAGCTTGACCCGAGTGACAATTATTAAAGAAAACATATGTTTTTAAAGTCTTGTCTGCGATTTGCTGTATTCTTGGGATCCACTCTTCAAGTTCGCGTTCTGAGTACAGGTAGTCATAACGCTCTTGTGGGTTATCATGTTTCCACCATTTCTTTGCATTTCGACCATGAAACCTTACATAGCCCAAGTCAGAAGTGGTTTCCGCGATAGGTGGCATCAGTCCTCGCAGCCTTGGCTCGTCAACTGCACAGAACGCAAGATCGTGTGAACGAAGCAAATCAAAGGTTTCCTCCGAGATCCATTGGGAATTTCGAAATTCTATCACAACCGGAACATCGGCCAGTAATTCCTTGAGTCGCAGTACATATTCTATGTTTGATGCGGTCTTCTTAAAGCCCCAAGGAAACTGGGCAAGGATGCATCCGAGGAACCCTTGGGTAGTCATGGGCTTGAGAGCTTCCATGAAATCACTGAATACCTTTTTGCTGAAATTGCTGCCTGCTTCTCGATCTATCTCATGAGTCATAGCTTTGTTTGCTTTGATACAAAACTGAAAGTCAGAAGGGACTTTTCGCACAAGCCCTTCTATTGTTCTTGTGGCGGGCATCCGGTAATAAGTAAAATTCAGCTCTACACACGGGAACCTCTCTGCATAGAACTCCAGCATTTCAGCATTCTTAGTATTCTCCGGATAAAACACTCCTACCCAGTCTTTGTAGCTAAAACCGGACGTGCCAAGCAGGATCATATGCCAACACTTCCTTTGCCATGTCCTTCTCTACGTCCCTTGTCATGAGCGGTCCCCTTTGTCTTTATCTTCTCACCGGGCTTGATAAGGCTTGCCCGTGTAATAGCGTTTTCTCCGAACCTGTCACGAACCCTGTCCATAGCTGCTGTAACATGTCGTCTCTTTTCGTCTTGCTCAAAAAGGGCGAGTTGACGGGTGAAATCATCCTTTGATGAAAGGCTTGTGACAGTGACTCCCACCAAGCGAATTTTTCTCGGACGGATCCAATTAGAAAAGAGAAGCTTCTTCGATGCCTCATATATGTCCTGATCCAGACAGGTGAAGAATGAAAAAGTATTAGCCCGTGTCAAGGTGGTGAAATCAGAGTAACGAAGTTTCAGCGTGACTGTCCTTGCTACGAGTTCTTGCTGACGTAACCGACGTCCTACCTGTTGGGAAAGGGATAGAATATGCCTTAACATGACATCCTCATCTGAGGAGTCTTCTGTCAGAGTAGTTTCGTGTCCTATGGATTTCGGTATATCCCAAATACCTGAGTCAACACGACTGTTATCAATACCGCATGCAAGGTTATGTATAAGGCGACCGCTTTCCCCAAATTTTGCTATCAGCAGTTCAACAGGCATTCTTGCTATAGCTCCCGCTGTCTTGATACCTAACGATTCTAACGCTTGTGACGTCTTCTTCCCTACCCCATAGAGTTTCCGTACAGGCAGAGGCCATATCGTGCTTTCTACATCTTCAGCACGGATAATAGTGAGCCCGTCAGGCTTATTCATGTCAGACGCCATCTTCGCAAGCAGTTTGTTTGGAGCTATGCCCACAGAACATGTAAGCCCAAGGGCTTCTCTGACTTCGACCTTGATCTTACCGGCTATTTCACATGCGCCTCCGTGAAGTCGTTCACATCCTTTAACATCAAGAAAGGCTTCGTCGATAGAGAACGGTTCGACTTCAGGGGTATACTTACGATACACTTCCAGCAGGAGGTTTGATATCTTGCTGTAATAGGAATGTCGCCCTCTTACAAAGATGGCTTGTGGACAGCGGCGCTTCGCTTCTCTTACGGGCATAGCTGAGTGAACCCCAAACGCGCGTGCCTCATAAGATGCGGTAGCCACCACACCTCTACCGTCAGGGTCTCCGCAGACGATCACGGGTTTATCTCGAAGCTCAGGATTTGCCTGTTGTTCTATAGCAGCAAAAAACGCATCCATGTCTATGTGGATGACTGTTAACTTGTCCTTGCTCATGGCTCTTGTATGAGACAAATAAGCTCGGCATCTTTGAGGTCCTTGATGAAACCTTTGATGTCATCGCACATAAGCCCGGGATACTCTGCCGAGACGAGAGATGCGATTCTTCCAAGGGTTCTCTTGCCATCCATGAAGTTTGCAATCTCCACCAACTTCAGTTGAAAGCTGGGATCTTCCCTCTCCCGCTTATGATAATACTCACGGCGCCTCTCATCTATGCGCGCATAGAGATAGTTAGGGTTAAGAGGCCCCTTAAAAAGCCTGGAGTACACCTGATTTTGAAATGGATCGGATTTTTGTAAGGCTCGGACTCCATCAGATAGCTCATCAATGCCGGTGATTAGTCTTATCTTCTCGCAAGACATCTTAAAGGTTGTTCTGAGACTGCTCTTGATTCGCCTGGCTGTTTTTCGCGCTTCAGCGGTACCAGCCTTAGTGACACATCGTAGCACAGAATCTATAGTTGCAAGCTCCTTCTCAAGCAGGATCTCTCCACGCTCATTTGCATCAAGTATTGCCTCTTCATCTCCCCTTTTGCTTCGATTCTTCCTTGTTATTGACGCAAGACAGGCTTCATCCATGTATCTTGTAATTCTCCGACTTGCACCGGACGCAGCCAAGCTAAACATTAGCTTGATGTTATCAGGACATGGATTAGCGAACGTAAGAATTGTCGCTCCTGTCACGAGTCCACACCGTGAAAGCTCCTCTGAATTCAGACGTTCAATCGTATCCATGCTGGTGTGGTAAAACCGATCAGGCCAATGTCCCAGGTACACACAGGGAATCTTGTACGAGGAATCTACAAGGATGTAATGGTCTGACCCGCCGCTGAAGCGGGTGACATCATAGAGCCATGTAAGGCCGGATTCTGTTCCCTCATAAGCTCTACCGCGTCTTGCTACATTATCCATGTAAAAAGCTGCAACGTCATTCAAGGCTGAAGGGAGGCTCCACGGGGTAGTCACAAGATTCGCCACAGACATAGTCTCCGGAGCCTCTCCTATCATGTCAAGGTTTACCGCTGCTTTGACTTGCCTTCGCCAGCCGGGATGTCGTTCTAAGTATGCGATTGTGCCATACATTTCAGGAACAAACATGAATCTTATGTTGTACTTAGGTTGCTCAAGTTTTCCCTGGGCTATGGCGTCTGAAATGGCTCTTGCCAGTTCCATCGCGAGGCCGCAACCACTGGCATTATCGTTTGCCCCTGGCTTCGGATGACACAGATGAGATATGATAAGAACCTCTCCCCACTTCTCAGTCCCTGGGATAATTCCTGTGAGCAATTGGAGTTCACCGGGAAACAGGTCTGCTTCAACTTCAGCCTTGATTTTGACCGGACCTGTCTTAAGTAGAGCGCGAATCTCCGTGGCTTGTCTCGACGAAAGGGAAAATCCAAACGCTGTCTTTGTCATGTCTTCATGAGTTACCGGAAAACTTGAGTAGTTGACCGCATCAGGGAGATCGCAGGGAGTTCGTTTGATTTGAGGATTCTGCCGGCCCATGTAATCAGTGAGAATACACACTGCTCCACGTTTCTTTACGGCTTTTTGAAAAGCAGTATAGCTGCTTCCCGATGTCAGGACTGCCTTCCCGTAGACCTCTTTGCCGGCGTATGCTTGGTCACCACTGCCGTCTCCTATGTCTACTACATCAAGAATAAGACCTTGCGAGGGTGTAGATGTGCTTCCGAAGACCAGGCATACAGGCTGGGTCTCGAAGCTGCAAATACGACGGGCCTCCGGATGAACTAAGGAAAGTTCAGCTCGAACCGGCTCCCATGCAGGAGGAGGTGTCCAGGTCTGATATGTCGTTAGCCCGTCCGCCGGGTATTTCTCAACGACTACTTTTTCGAGATTCCATTCTATTAGTTTATCCTGGATAAACCCAACAGCCTCGTGGTAGTCAGATGAGCCTTTTGCCCTATGGAACCTGGTAATCTCCGACGCATACGCAAGAGCGTGGTCTCCGGAGAGTGCTCCTTCAAGGAACTTGACAAGTGCTGTTCCTATCATGGGTTAGGTAACCCCCTATTCGGTCTCCTACTTGATTCTCTAGGCTTTCCTGATAGCTGATATCGCTGCATCATCTAGAATAGTAACCATATCACCTTGATTTAATCCTGCGGCGTTGGATTCGTCAGTATCCAGATGCATGTCAAGGGCGAAGTCTTCTCTCACACGTGCAACTACATCATCAAATATCAGGGGCCTTTCACCTTCTGTCTTAACCATCACTATTTGGCCGTCCTTAACCCCAAATTCCTTGGCGTCTTCAGGCGTGAAGTGAATGTGTCTCTTTGCTACGATTACTCCTTGATCTATTTTGACAGGACCGTAAGGTCCTACAATAACAATGCCGGGTGTTCCCTCTATGGAGCCGGATTCTCGAACCGGAGCGGAAACTCCTAAGGCGCGGCAATCAGTCTTTGATATTTCTACTTGTGTTGCCTTCCTTACAGGACCTAGTATTCTTACCCTTTGGATGACACCTTTCGGTCCTACCAGCGTAACTCTTTCGTCTGCTGCGAATTGGCCCGGTTGGGTCAGATCTTTGATAGGAGTAAGCTTGTGGCCCGGTCCGAACAGGAGTTTCAGATGTTCTTCTGTCACATGGACGTGTCTTGCAGAGATACCTGCCGGAATTTTTCTTGTGGTGGTCATATTATTTAAACCCTCCATTCACATTTAAGTGACAAAATGACTACTCACACTGTATTAGTTTAACACAAACAACTTCTCTGAAGCACCCGGATTTCCTTTATTGCCATGTTTGGGCAGGCTATGTTAATCACCAAATTTATACGCGCTCCACGCGTGACCGTAGGCGATAAGGTCGTTGACAAACGTAATGCCCTTTGCTAGAATGACGATGCAGGCAAATTAGCCACAAGATTGGGCTGTGTTGCTTGTTTGGAACGGTTAATATACCTTATGCAGGGGAGTAGCTCAATTGGTAGAGCAACGGTCTCCAAAACCGTAGGCTGCGGGTTCAAGTCCTGTCTCCCCTGCCATTTTTATGTACTGCCAGGTATAGGGGCGTTTTGAGGTTGGAGTACATCGAAAAAATGAAGAAGGCGCTCTCATGAAGAGCGCCTTCTTTTGCATTTGGTGTGGTGCATTATCATGTTTGACACATTAGTTTTCTTTAGTTGTCTTCGCCGTGCTCATCCCACATGACTACAGACTGAATAAACTCAAAGGATATTTTATGATACATCTCATCCTTTTGAATGCATAGAATCAGCTCACGAGCTCTTGGGTTCGGCGCCATCATAGCCAGCTGCGCATATTCGCCTATAGCATGAACTTCGCCTTCGATTGCCATAGCAACCCCTGCAGCAAAGTTACTAGGCGGAAATTGAGGTGGCTGCGGGCAAGTCGGAGGTGAGCCAATCGGAGACGTAGGTGGCATAGGAGGCTGTGGCATCCATGTGGTCTCCAACAGCTCATCATGTTCCATAGCTTGGCTTGGCCAGTCCCAGCCTTCAGGGTCCATTCCGTCTTCAGATTCCATCTCCGGACACAGCATACACAATTGTCTGGCATGTCTTCGCTCTTCAGCGGCGAAACACATGATTCTGGCGCAAATAGCTTTATGTGGTGCAATCCGCGCAAGATTCATATACATGCGAGCAGCTTCAAGTTCATCTGCAATTGCAGCCCTCACTGCCTCGCAGAATTCGTTAGTTGACATACGGGGATACCTCCTTTCGGAGGCATAATATGCGTATTAGACATGCGTTGTTACGTCCTTGCTCGCCATTTCCACGGTGAATGCGAGTTGCCGCAACCTTTTAGATCTTTTTTGACGAAGGAGTAGAACCCCGGGCGAACATTTAAGCTACCATTTCTCCGACGTCATCAGGGACTATTAAGCAGGCACCGGTCTTAGCCAGTATTTCGTCCACAGTCAAGCCGGGGGCTATCTCTCTTAAGACAAGGCCTTCAACGGTCGGCCTAATCACTGCTATGTCTGTGACGATTAAATCTACCATACGCTTGGCTGTGATAGGCAACGAACACCTCGGGACGATTTTGGGTTCCCCGTCCCTTCTTGTATGTTCCATAGCGACTATGACGCGTTTTGCGCCGACTACAAGGTCCATACCTCCGCCCATACCGGGTCCTCCCCTCCCCGGTATCCAGTAATTCGCCAGGTAGCCTCTTTCATCTACTTCAAGTGCACCAAGGACAGTTACATCTACGTGGCCTCCTCGAATTATTACAAATGACATGGCTGTATCGAAGAAGGCTGCCCCAGGCACTATAGTGACGAACTGGCCACCTGCATTTGTTAAGTCTGGAATTTCCTCACCCGGTTGAGCCACTGCTCCCATCCCTACAAGACCGTTTTCAGACTGCAGTGTAATGTTCATCTCAGGACTGATGTAATTACTAACACGAGTGGGAGTGCCAATTCCGAGATTCACCACTTCCCCGTAGTTTAACTCTTTCGCTACACGTCTTGCTATAATATCCTTCGGTGATACTGTCAAAGTCATCAATCACACCCCCTGACAATGATGTCTACAAAGATTCCAGGGGTAACAACATGCTCGGGATCAATGTCCCCAACGTCAACTAAGTGTTCGACTTCTGCGATAACAAGGTCAGCCGCTGTAGCCATAATTGGGTTAAAGTTTCTGGCGGTGTTTCTGTACACCAAATTACCTGAAGTATCTCCTTTGTAGGCGTACAGAAGGGCCACGTCTGCACGAAGCGGGAGCTCCAAGAGGTACGTGGCATCACCCAGTTCCATTATAGTCTTACCTTTTTCCACTTCCGTTCCTACTCCTGTAGATGTTAGAATACCTCCGAGCCCGGCGCCGGCTGCCCTGATTCTCTCTACAAGAGTGCCTTGGGGAAGCAACTCTATTTCAATTAGTCCTTCAGCTATCGCCTTAACCAGCTCAGGATTTGTTCCAGTGTGCGTAGATATCATTTTGCTAACAAGTCCGCATCGAACAAGCTTTCCTATGCCTACTCCCGGAAATGCTCCGTCATTATAGATGACTGTCAGATTTCCTGTCCTCTTCTCACAAAGCGCGTCAATAAGGGCTTTAGGGGTTCCTACACCGAGAAATCCAGGCAGCATCACAGTCATTCCTTCTTCAATAAGTTCCACTGCTTCCTGGATGGTCTTCACCTTACTCAATCTACACACCTCCTCGGCGACCGACAGCATTCTATCAAATGGGAAACATCTGAATAACAACTAGTATCTAGGAATATTGCGAAAACTATAAGCGCAGTCGCCCTTATTTAACAGGGCTTACTGCGTCTTGCTAAACCTGTCTCACCGTGATTTTCCGTTGGTTTGTGTTTGCAGAGTTCACTTTTTATGCCTTGGTAATCCCCAATATTCTCCTGGCTTCATCGGGAGTTGCGACTTTCCTGCCCACTTCCCCGGCGATGCGTGCGATTCGCTCCACTTGCTGCGCATTGCTTTCTGCCAATACGCCCTTGGAATAGTAGATATTATCTTCGAAGCCTACCCTTACATGTCCTCCACAAGCAACGGCCACTGCGCCGAGTTGAAGCTCGAAGCGACCGATCCCCGCGACTTGCCAGATAGCATCATGAGGTATCTCACGTGTCATGTGTATAAGGTTATGGACTGTTCCCGGCATTCCTCCCGGAACTCCCAGGACAAAGTCAAAATACAGTGGAGATCCGATCAGGCCTTTTTTCACCAAGCGCATTGCATTTGCCACATGTCCGAGATCAAATATCTCCAATTCAGGCTTAATACCCAGCTCTTTCATTTTTGTTGCAAATGCTTCTATGAGCGGTGGGGGGTTTTCAAAAACGTCCTCTCCGAAGTTGACCGTGCCGCATGTTAGAGTCGCCATTTCCGGTAGCAAATCCAGAGGAAGCAATCGCTCTTCATGAGGGGTCCCTACTGCGCCTCCTGTAGATATCTGCACTATCACATCACATTTCTCACGAATTAGGTCACAAGTCTTGCGGAAGATATCCATATCTTGTGTGGGGTTGCCTTCTTCATCCCTGACATGGATGTGAACTATGGATGCGCCTGCCCCTCTTGCTTCAAGAGCTGCCTGAGCAATCTCCTCAGGAGTCATGGGAAGGTTGGGATTGTGCTCTCTGGTAGTCTCTGCCCCGGTTAATGCTGCGGTGATTATGAGTTTATCCACACTTATCCTCCTTTCTTGTTAGTCTGCCGATCTTTCGGCACCACACACGTGCCACTTGCCTTCAGCACGAGTAGAGGCTCACTTAGCACTTCTGCGCCGGAAGATCCGGATGATATAGATGATATGACTTTATAGACTGTAAATTCCATTTTCCTTGAAGTAGTTCCTGATTTCGTGATTGTGCCTCTGGCTTCCAGAAAGTCACCTGCGCAAACAGGTGCGAGAAACTCCACGTTATCGTATGCCCTAAACAAGCCTTCATCACCGTCATGCCTTATGAGGAGTTCAGTGGCTACATCGCCAAGGAGCTCCAGGAGCTTTGCTCCGTCCACAATTCCTCCACCGTAATGGGCATCTTTTTCACTCATTCTCACTCTTATCAGAGATTCATTTAACACAGGTTCTCCCCCCTTGTTGGCTCTCGCATATTCCGTGCAGATCGTGCCAATGCTTGTGCAATGAATGAGCCTACGTGAGAAGGCAGGGTGCCGGGTCCGAATCCGGCATCATAGCCTAGTTCAACGGCAAGTTCATGAGATATTCTGGGACCGCCCACGATAAGCAACACTTTATCGCGCATGCCTTCTGCTTCAACCAGTTCCGCAAGGTGTGTCAAATTATCTATATGGACGTTTTTTTGGGTTACGACTTGAGATACAAGAATTGCATCGGCATCCACTTCGATAGCCTTTGCTAACAAGTCTTCATTACGAACTTGACTCCCCAGATTGTATGCAGTGAACCACGGATAGCGCTCAAGCCCGTACTCACCTCGATACCCTTTCATGTTGATGATCGCGTCAATTCCCACTGTATGGGCATCAGTGCCGGTACAGGCAGCGACAACCACTATTTTTCGACCTATCCGCGTTTCTATAAACCTGTTAATCTGCTCAAAAGGCATGAATTCTGCATTAACTTTGGGAATCTCAATGGTTGTCATATCCACGGAATGGATACACCTGCCATATATGACAAAGAAGGAGAAGCTGTCAGCAATGTTGTGAGAGTATACTACCTTAGCGTCTTCCAATCCCATCTTCTCGCCGAGGATCTCAGCAGCTCTTCTCGATTCATCGCTACACGGAACAGGTAGGGTAAAGCTAAGCTGCATGTATCCGTCATCTGGTGTATCTCCGTATGGTCTGACTCTTGTCTTATCTATGTCCATTACTTGCATCCTCCCCCTCTCCCTTCCCCTTCGAGTTGATTTGCCCAAAGCACCGGCGAGAAATCAGAAGATGTGAGTTCGTGCATGAATATTTCCGGGAACGGGTTGTAATACCCTTTATTCTTCGTTATTACACCATCCAACCCTCTGCCTCCTGTGCGCTCTCTCTTGATGGACGCGAACATTGCTTTTTCAATGGCAGACATCAGGCCGATTTCAGCTACTTGCTCCAACATGGAAGTCGCTTTTGCCAAGACCTCATTTGCCCTTTTCTCCATTATCCCATCTTTTTTGTATGTGATTTCTTGTCTTAAGTGTCTTGCGTTATTCATTATGTACTTGGCGTTTTCTATCGAAAGATACCTGTCTTGCAGATGCGGAGTGTGTACGTGTTCTGTCAGCACTCCCAGGAGTTGAATGGTTTGACCTGAGATAACTCCTGCAAGGTTGAACATTGCATCCATTAAATGCCCTTTAAATATGTTACCGGTCATATGCTTGGTAGGGGGCATATATTTCAGCGGTGCATTCGGAAAAATGATCCTTGCCATTTCAGCCTGGGCAAGCTCATAGAGAAATCCATCGGGAATATCAGGATCCATTTCATAAGCATGACCGAGACCGATTTGCTCAGGTCGTAGTCCTGAGCGAAGGGCCAATGATTCATTTATGAATTGAGAGGCAAGCACTGTATGGGCTTCTTCATATGCATCTGCAGTGGTCAAGTAGTTATCTTCTCCGGTATTGATTATGACGCCTGCATATGCATTGATCATCCTCGAGAAATGCTGGTCGATGAAGGTGCGCTGCATGTTTATGTCTCGGAACAATATGCCGTACATTGCATCGTTAAGCATCATATCCAAGCGCTCCAGTGCGCCGATAGCTGCAATCTCCGGCATGCATAATCCTGAGCAGTAGTTGACAAGACGTATGTAGCGTCCGCATTCTTTGCTTGCTACATCCAGAGCTTCTCTCATTATTCTGAAGTTAGTCTGGGTTGCATAGGTTCCACCGAATCCTTCTGTTGTAGGGCCATGCGGCACATAGTCTAAAAGACTCTGGCCTGTGCTTCGTATGACTGCAATTATATCCGCTCCACATTTTGCCGCTGCTGTTGCTTGAATTACGTCTTCATAGATATTCCCTGTAGCCACTATTACATAAAGGTACGGCGGAGCAGTTGAGTTCGAACCGGCAATTAATCCTTCTCGCTCAAGTCGACGCGCCTTAATGTAAGAGCATACACGAGTTGCCTCATGCTGAATTACGTGTCTTACAGTATCGTGGTCAGCACGAGGTATCCGGTGAAAACTAAGCTTGCCGGAGGAAAGCCCGGCTGCAACCTGAGATAGAGAAAGCCCTTCGTGAAGCATGGCTGAACCTATCCAATATGCGATGCCATCACCTAGCAATCCTGCAGCTTGAGCTTGTTCTACGATGATGTTAGGGAGTGGCACATCATTTTCATCTACACCACTGAGACCCAGTAACCTGAGGACGGTTCTCTCAATGGATGTAGTGGTATACGCATTTATTATTGGCTGAGTACTGTCGGCAATCAGGCTTGCAGCGCGTCTTGCCCGATCAACGAGCCCTGTGTCTATATCAAGTCTTCTCATGCAACCCCGCCCCCCTCCGTTTTGTCTTCTTGTGTTTTATCATGGCCGGGAAGATTACGTGCCGTTCCGGCAATCACGTCAATAACAGGAATAGGCCTAACTCTCTTAGCTACAGCGTCAAGTAGAGTGTCTGCTTTGAACATCCTGCCGTCAGGTGAAATGGGACTAGTTGTTATGGCTGCCAAATGTACTTCATGAAAGACTGCGATTTTTCCTCCCCTGGATTTAAAGAGTGCAATATCTCGATATGTTGCAAGAATTCGTGTCGCGTCACTTACCACCACAGTCGAGCCGTGTGCCTTCCTATGCGTTACCAGATCCCTCAAAAGACTTCCGGGAAGAACTCCACCTAAGATCAGTGTGTTACCGGATCCGGGCAGCCGTCGAACGATTTCGGAAATAGAGACAAGCACGCTCTTGACTTTAAGGTTCTGTACCTGCTTGCCTACGGCGTCGGAAGTAATTATTACTATATCTTGGTTTGTCAGTGTTTTCGGGTTCAGATCTTCTCTGTGTGGACTTGACCACTCTTCAGTAGAGAGTATTTCGACTGCATGAGCCGTCCGCGCAACCACTCCGTCTAAGGTCGGAGCCACAACCGCTCCCGTTGAGAGAATGACAGCATCTGCCAAGGATGGAGCAGATGAGAATCGTCTTCCCGCAGCGCCGTCAATAAGGACAAGCTCTGCTCCAAGGTGCCGCATGATTTGCGTCGTGTTTTTGACTACTGAGGCTCTGTTACCGCTGGCAACCTCTATAGTGCCGGGAGCGCTTACCCTGTAGATAATCAGTCTGCCAAGGACAGATACGTACTTTGTCTTTATGAGGGGTTCTAAAGATGCAGTGGCGTTCATAGCAAGTTCCTCCGTTGTGGCAACAAGTACGCCTTTTTGAAGAGTAATTCTCGGCTTCGGCAGATTCGTCACAGCGTCAAGCCTCTCACCGTCCCTGCCTGAAGATGCAACTCCTATTCGGATCCCCGAAGCTTGAACCCCTTTGATTATGGCATTTAGTGCAACAGTCTTACCTGTATTCTTTGCAAGTCCTATCACCGCAATGTTTCTTGCTCCGGAAGAAATTACTATATCTGCCAGTTGCATTGTGTCGTCACGGCCTAGTTCGGCCGCGGTCTTTGCGCTGGAGACACTTGGGTTCAAGACTTATAGCCTCCCCGTCGAGAAGAGATGCGACCCCCATGGATGTTTTATCCGTATCATCACATATTGTGCAATTACCACACCATTCACTCTTGTAATCTTCAGGTTCAGTATAAACGCTGATAACTCCTTCGTAATTTCTCAATGCGACCTTATTGTCGCTTTGAGAAATGAGGTAAGTCGGACCTACCGGGATTTTTCCTCCCCCTCCCGGTGCATCTACCACAAAAGTAGGGACTGCTAAGCCTGAAGTGTGTCCTCGCAAATGTTCAAGGATTTCTATGCCTTTGGACACCGGGGTTCTAAAAGATGCAAGCCCCATAGCCAAGTCGCACTGGTATATGTAGTAGGGCCTTACCCTGATCTTCAGCAAGCCCTGAACCAGTTTCTTCATGATCAACGGACAATCATTGATTCCTCTGAGTAATACAGACTGGTTGCCCAGGGGAATTCCGGCATCTGCAAGGAGTTCACAAGCCTTTCGTGATTCATCCGTAATTTCTGCCGGGTGATTAAAATGGGTGTTTATCCACAGGGGATGATATTTCTTTAGCATAGCACAGAGCTGAGGCGTTATCCTCTGAGGAAGCACCACCGGGGTCCTGGTTCCGATACGGATGATTTCCACATGTTCAATGGATCTGAGTGAGCTTAATATGCGTTCAAGAACATGGTCTTCAAGGACGAACGGATCCCCACCTGATACAAGCACATCTCTGACAGTCTTAGTCTTACTGATATAATCAAGTGCCCTGTCTATATCATCTTGTGTGACCGGTTTGTCTTCATGTCCTGCAAGTCTCCTTCTCGTGCAGTGACGGCAGTACATGGAGCAAGCGTTGGTCACGAGAAAAAGCACTCTGTCGGGATATCTATGTGTAACATATGGAACAGGTGAATCTTCATCTTCAGATAAGGGATCTACCATGTCGTAAGGTGTTGTTATCAGCTCCTTCGGTGTAGGAACTCCTTGTCTTCTGATAGGACACTTCGGATCATCGGGAGTCATTAAGCTTACGTAGTATGGGGTGATTGCCATGCGAAAACGGGTAAGACATTGCTTTATGCCCTCTTCTTCATCACCGGTCAGGTGAAGAGCTGTCTTTAGAGTATTGACATCTCTCACCCTATTCCTTACCTGCCAGCGCCAGTCATTCCAGTCGCTGTCATCAACTTCTTTCCAGAGAGGGATTTCACGGAAATGTCTCATATCAATGCCATCTCCTTCTTTTAGTTACGACACCGCCCACCTCTCAAGAAACATCTTCATAAGTATAGGGCTTTCTCTAAGTACGGAGAGAGCAATTTCAGCGTGGCCTTTGGTGTAACCATTACCAATGATCATGTTCACATCCTTACCAATGCCTTCTGCGCCAAGGGCAGCAGCAGTGAAGCTCGTGGCCATGCTAAAGAAATATACGACTCCCCCGTCCTTTGTAGCCATTATTGATGCCATTTCGGTTCCGGGAATATTAACGCAGTTGATGGTTACATCAGCTAGTCTTCCAGATGTGAGGTCACTTACTTTTTCATAGACTTCAAGGGGTTTTGTGGCATCCAGAGAAAAGACATGATCTGCGAGATCTGATTCTACTATACGATTGTGACTTGCCTCGCTGTGCCCCATTCCAAGGATCTTGCCTGTGACTCCTGCCCTTTTTTGGGCTTCATAAAGGCACAGCAGTCCTGATTTTCCACCTGCGCCTATGACCAGCACGGTATCGCCGGGTTTTACCAATCTCGCAGTTTGGGCAGGTGCTCCAGCCACGTCCAGTACTGCAAGGGCAAGGGGTGGAGGCATGTCATCAGGCAGCTTAGCAAAAATTCCGCTTTCGAACAGAATTGCCTGCCCCTTAACCCTTACCTGATCTTGGTCTTTTCGGATCTCAAGAATCTCTTCTATTAGAAGAGGAGTAAGGGTAAGCGACACTAAGCTTGCTATTCTGTCCCCGGGTCGAAGATTAATATTACTTGCAATGTCAGGACCTATGGCTTTGACTCGGCCAATAAACATTCCCCCGGATCCGGTTACAGGGTTATGATGTTTGCCTCGTTTTTCAACGATATCCTGAACGATTCGTGCGATCTCGGCGTTGTCCTCCTTGGCCTCTTTCTTTATTTGAGTAAAACTTGCAGCATCAATATTCAACGTGTCGACATCTATGAGTATTTCGTTATCATAGAGTCTCATTGTGTTGTCAATACGCCATGCGGCCTGAGGCAGCGTGCCTTTTGGCTCCAGCACCCTATGAGTCCCGTACTTGCATCCTTTCACATTAACCCCTCCCACGCATTAGGAACCTTACACTTAATACGTTGCAAGTTTCGTGCCACTGAAACACGTGATAACGGTAATTCCGGGTTAGGGGATTACATGCTCCTATGCTGGTTCAATGTGGTAATATGTAGCAATGTCGGTAGTTCCGGGATAGGCGACAGGCGGGTGTGTGCTGCCGGAACTTGGGCGCGTGCCTAATGTTCGGCAGCGCTCGCGTATTCATGGTTGTTTAGAAATCCCATGAGTAGTGCTTGCCCTCGATTTCCATGAGGTACGCCGGGGTTACTGCCTCACTGGTTTTGCTCGGGGAAAATTGTATATGATCCAGTCCTCGCTGAATCAAGTGGTTACCCGCTGCATGTTTCCATATGAAACCTGTGCGGTAGTTTTCTATCATTAGTAAGCTGATGCCCTGATTAATTGCATGGTGCGTGCCTGACCACCATGATTTGTCTACGTTGAAACCTGAAGTAAAGCCGTATTTCGCCCATGTGAGCTCCCCGTGTTTCCTGAGCACTTCTCTAATAGCTTGCATGGAGATGTCAGGCGAAAATGGCATGCAACCCATAGGTGCATAAGGTGTTAGCGTTCCGTCATAGTTTGCAGCTGACGCTCCATATGTGCAATATCCTCCGGGGCCTTCACACTCACCAAGCCCCCAGATGTTTAGGGTATGACCTGTTGATTTGCTGCATTTGAGCATGGAATAGATACGGTTGTATCTTGCAGCAAATACTACATTGTTCCAGTAGTTAGCGTAATAATCTCCTTTTCCTCTAAGATCCAGCCAAACATGGGGCAAGACATAGGAGGCAAGATTCTCTCCCAGCGTGGAAATGTAATTTTCTCTCACAGGTCTTCGGAAGTTATGCCATGCTGACGTAGGAATCGGGTATGTGGGAGACCCAATTGCAAGAACATACATTATCAAGCTCTCGCCAAATGAATCCCAACGTGCTTTTGAAAAACCTGCTTCCGGCGTCCAACTTTTAGCCGGTGTTTCACCTGAGTTCATCATCCATCGCCAATTTACTTGAGAGTAAAGGTCATATGCCAGGTCTTGGACGGGAGTTCCTGAGAAGAACTCCCCTACGAACAAAACCCCTGCTATTAATATGCATGTATCCATAGAGGATACTTGACTCTCGTTGAACCGGCTACCATCACTCATGTCAAGAAACTGATAAAAAAAGCCGTTTTCTCGACTAATCTTGTCTGATGTGAGTGTTATAAGCGTGGTGATAGTCCTTTTATACCCTTCTTCCCTACTTATCCAGCCTCTCTTGATTCCCACCGGTATCGCAGTGAGCCCAAGACCAACTGCTGCTATACCCGAAGGTGAGTTTTCTTCGCTGTAATGTCGTATAAGACCGTTATTGGGGTTTGCTTCAAGCCAGAAGTAATCAAAGGACTTCTTGGAGATGATGTTCAGTAATTCATCATCATCCATTGCGATGAGTTCAGATATTTCGTGGTTTGTTTCAGGGGTGATGTGTGTAGGATTCGCCAAGACCGAAGTAGCAGGCAGTGCCAGGCCAATAACTATAGAGGCAAGTATTACCGGAACATAAGAAGGCCAAGAATATGAGCGCCCACTTGCTCGACACATTTTCACGACCTCCTAAGTAAGTAGGTTGCCACAATCTTCGCTATTCTTTAACGCATGAAAAGTAGCTCAAATTAACGACGCCATGCCTAGAGACTCGCGCTTCAGACTCTTATACACTTATGACCCAAGTTCCTTCATGAGTTCGTGGGAGATACGGCCTAGTTATCCTAAACGAGCTTTTTAAGAAGAGAGTCTTTATCTCCGTAGAGACAATCAATTAAGGGTAGCTCCAACAATGTATAAGCTCCCGGAGTTTGCCTTAGAGTGGCCCTGGCAGCCCCCACCATGATCTGCCCTGTGAGTGCAGGGTTGTTTATGCGCATTTCAAACTGAAATCGCTGGTTGCAGGACATGCCTGAGACTCCTTTTCTTTCAATCACAACGCCATGCCCCGGATCTCTTAAGTCTTCTATGTTTTCTATACATGTAACTATCGTTTCATCGTTGCTGAAGTAGGGGTCACGTATGATAGCCTCTCTTACTGTGTCAAAATCAATGCCTTCATCAAGCGCTACATAGACCAAACGACGGTGTACCCCTGAGCCCTTAGGGTAAGTTATGGATAGAGCATCTTTCACGCCTGGAATCGCCCGTAATGCAGCCGTGTGCCCCATGCTCATCCCCGGCCCGAAGTTCGTATAGGTAATTCCCTTGGGTGCCATGATTTCCAGTAATGCCCGAAGCAATGAGTCAGTTCCGGGATCCCATCCTGCAGCAATCACGGCGACAGCTCCGGATTTTTGCGCAACATCATCCAACATGTTTTTGACATGGACAAGTTCTTGGTGGATATCGTAGCAATCCACTGTATTAATGCCCAGACTCAAGATCTCCCGGGCGTACTTGGGGACCTGACGGGTTGGAACTCCGAGAATTGCAACGTCTACACTATCCAGCTCTGAAATGGACGCGACTACAGGAATCTCCCCAAGCTCAGGCGGGAGATGAGCCTCAAGACTCTCAGGCCTTCTCACTATACCGACCAGCTCCAGATCTTGAGAGGATATGATAGCCTGGGCCGCAAATCTGCCTACACTTCCACATCCTACTACTGCGACTTTGTGTATTTTCGTATTTGATATGTTCATTGTTGGGTGCCTCCGTTGCCAAGTTTTTTCAAAACAGAACGCATGTCCTCCGGCATTGGCGCTTCGATATACATTTGTTTATGTGTGCTTGGATGGATGAAGGCCAGAGAAAAAGCGTGTAGAGCTTGTCCGGTCATACCAAATGATTTTGCGCGTCTGGGACCATATACGTTATCGCCGACAATTGGATGACCAATGTGAGTCAAGTGTACTCTTATCTGGTGAGTCCTGCCTGTGATCGGCTTGACTCTAAGTAGTGAATATCCTTGGAATTCCTTCAGTGTTTCATAATATGTGAGCGCAGATCGGCCCTTTCCCTCTTCAGCAACGGCCATCCTATTCCTGCGAATCGGATGGCGTGCTAATGCCACATCAATGCACCCTTCCCTCTCTCTCGGAACACCGATGACTATTGCAAGGTAAAGCTTGTCCATCTTTCGTTGCTTGAGATCTCGCGCAAGAGCCAAATGTGTAATGTCGTTTTTGGCAGATAAGATCACGCCTGATGTGTCCTTATCCAGCCTATGGACGATCCCGGGACGCTGCCTTCCGCCTATCGTTGACAATTTTCCGCTGTGGGCAAGGAGGGCGTTTACCAGTGTTCCTGACCAGTTACCTGAGGCAGGATGCACAACCAGGCCCCTGGGCTTATTCACTGCAATCATGTCATCGTCTTCGTAGAGTACATCTAAGGGAATATCTTCAGGTAAGACTTCTTCTGTTCGGGGGGCGGGTACGGTGACACACAGAATATCACCTTCCCTCACCTTTCTACTGACTTTCGCATACTCCCCATTTACCATAACAAGGTTACCAATGATGAGCTTCTGCACAAAAGACCTGGAAAGGGCAAGCTGCCACGAAAGATAGACATCAAGGCGCTTGCCCTCATCAGCTTGTTCTACATGGATTGTCTCGACCTTGTGCATGTCATTAGCCCTTGGTGACTCCATGTCAATTATCGTTGTTCTATCGGACTTGGTTCCTCAACCGTCTCAGAAGATAAGATACATATACAGGCAAACGCACCAAAGGCAAAAAGTACGCTTGCTAGTTGCGCTATGGAAAACGGACCTATGAGCCTGGGTACATCCCTGAAAATCTCCACGACAAATCTACTTATGGAATAAAGGCCTACGTAGAGAAACATGAGGTATCCCGGGAATCTCTTGCGATCCTTCACAGCATACAAGACAATAAAGATTACCAGACTTGCAAGGGACGCATAAAGCTGGGCCGGATGCCTTAAGGTAGGGTCACCTGCACGACACGCTAAAGCCCATGGAACACCGGTTGGCAGTCCAAAGCAGCAACCGTTCAGGAAACATCCAATCCTTACAATTGCATACCCAAAGGCAACCAAAGGAGCGATGATGTCAGCCATAACCCAACCGCTAATCTTCGAGCGGCGACAAAATACTATTCCCACGAGAAGAGCTGCGAAAAAGCCTCCATGGTATGTGAGTCCGCCGTCACGGAGGTTAATAATCTGGATTGGATCTCTAAAGTATGTGGGGATATCAAGCAGGATAAAAAGCAGTCTTGCCCCGATTATCCCTGAGATACACAAATATAGGGCCAGGTCAATGACTTTGTCAGGGTCGATGTCTCTCTTGCGCGCTTCTCGCATTCCCAATATAGTACATAAGACGAATGCCATAGCCAGCGAAAAGCCGTATGAGAGTATAGGTACCCTCCCAATCTGAAACAAAATAGGCCTCATTAATTATTCCTCCCCCCAGGGTTTCCCATGACCAAATTGTAAACCAAAATGGCTGCTCCAACACACACAGCGGTATCTGCCACGTTAAATACAGGCCAGATGTGAAAGTCTATGAAATCAATCACTGAGCCCAATCGAACTCTGTCAATCAGGTTCCCTAGTGCTCCACCTACAATTAGCCCTGCTCCCACCTGAAAAGTCCTTCCGAGACGCTTGTCCGTTCCTGTCAGCACTACTATAACCCAAGCTATTACAGCGAGGCATGTTACAGCAATTGGGACTGTCGGCGTTTTCAACACACCAAACGAAGAGCCGGGATTATGCACTCGGGATATGTGAATCAGTCCTCCTAGGACCGGGATACTGACACCATTTTGAACCGCCTTTTCAACCAGGCCTTTAGTAATCTGGTCAAGGACGATAACGGCCACCGGTAAAAAAAGTGATTGCACTGTTACAGTACCTCTCTTGACTGAATCGTATATTGAAAACTGACAAGGCCTTAACGTGGGTATTGTACCATACATTGAAAGTCAGTTCAAGAATGCTGCGCGCGCAAGATGCCTACCGCTTGCGCTTTAGCCTACTGCGTTGGCCGCCCGGAATAACTTTATAATCCTTTGTAGCGACAAGCTCCACATCTTCTACCGCCCCTCGTGGGTGGCCCCCGCCTTCCTCAAACACTTCCTCGCTGTCCAGGACCCCTACTAGATCCTGCGGCCCGCTGGCTGAACCATACCTCTCCAGATCTTGCCAGACATCTTCTCCGTCTATCCCGGGACTTTTTTTGTCCAGGATCCGATTACCGAATGGAACCCCAAGAACTTCTTCCTCGATAGGTCTGTCTCGTTCCGGAGGGGCTGTCCGGTGAATATCACTTTGACAATTGCTGCAAAGCATGGTGTGGGGAATCAGGTTCAATCTGTCTTCTTCGATGTTCTTGCCACAATGTTCACAAATGCCATACTTCCCGGTATCTATCATATCTATGGCCTTATCTACTCTTTCCAACATGATCTTGGCGTCTTCACACAGCTTGATGTCTTTCCCGCGTTCAAACAGCTCAGATGAGATATCGGCAGGGTGATTATCATAAAGCGAAAGCTCTCCGATGGAGTCTTTCATAGCTTGCCTTATGCCTCCCTCGTCTTTCCCTTCCAATGACTCAATACGCCGTTTGATCCTCGCCTTTTCAGATAGCAGTCGTTCTCGGTATTTTTGCATAGTCTTGTTATTCACAGCCTTCAGCCCCTTACCTCAGTCTCATGTGGTCGTTTACTATCTTAACTAATTCCGCAATGAACTCACCGATTACGGGGATATTTAACTGGACAATTCTGGACAGGATTATGACGAAGAGGGCTGCAAGGATTGTGGCGCCTATACCTATTCCAAAGCCACGGGCAAGTCCCCCCAGGAAATTTACGAAGATTATTCTTCTGGGATTCCTGAGGAACTCAACATATTCAGCAATGTTCGTCTTATCCATGGCAATAGATAGTTCTGCTATGCGTTGGATAAGCGTATTTGCGGTTTTTGAGTCAATAGTGGCCTGCGCGTGTCGGTCTCGCTTTGTCATGATCACATGTCCTCCACAATAGTCTGCCCAGGTCACTATCGCTTTAGCTATCCGGTTCCTTTATCTGCTATGTGTGCGCTGCCAATAGAAAAACGAGGCTTAGTCTGTAGCATCAGTGTCCTCAGCCTCGTTATTCCGTCCGAAATTTCCTGAGGTATTTATCATAGCCTTATGTTGTTATTGCTGATTTTACCCTGACACCGTTTATACTGCCGAGTTTGCCTGTGAGACTGCCAATTTCATCTGTGGTCCCATTAATGATCAAGGCTATGACTCCGGCATTCTTTTCCTTATGCGGAACACCGAGACGTCCCACAATTATGTTTGCATGAAGACTTAGGATTTCATTAACTTTTTGTGCGGCATTTACCCTATCTTCTACAACTACGCCCACAACCGCAATTCTCGATTCTAATTCCATACCTCTCGTAGCCTCCTCATTTAACCTCTATTAAAGAAGGGAGGCAGCGATTCGTCTGCATTCCCCTCTCCCTCGGGCAAATCCAGGCCTATCTCAAAATTACTCGGGGTAAATAGGAAAACACCTTCACTGACTTTTTGCATACTACCGTTAAGCGCGTATGTGGCGCCTCCTGCAAAATCCAACACGCGCCTGGCTAAGTCGCGGTCTGTATCTGATATCCGCACAATGACAGGTCGTCTTCTCTTCAAATGCTCAAGTATTCCGGGAATATCGTCAAATGACCCCGGTTCCGTAACCACAAGTCTTGCTTTAGGTGATTGGGGAAGAGCAACCAGGCCTCTTCCTCGCTTACCTGCTCTACCCCGTAGGTTTCTTTCGACTGGAGGTATGACATCTTCCGTGAACGCATCTGAATCATCAGGTACTTCACCGAACCCCATGAAATCAAGGAGCCTGTCAACAAAACCCTTTCTCACATCTACAGCACCGCCTTCCTCCGGCGTGAACCGAATATCCCGGTACCAATTCGGATTATGGTTGCCCCTTCTTCGATGGCAGTCTCAAAATCATTGGTCATACCCATGGAAAGATGGATTTTGCCAGGGTGAAATAGGCCCGCGTCATTAATCCTTTCGCATGTCTGTCTTGTCAGTCGAAAATACGGTCTCGCCTGGGAAGGGTCTTCTACAAGTGGGGCAATGGACATTACACCTCTTAGCCTAACTCTGCTTAGTGTGGAAATATCTCGGGCCAGGGCCAAGGCGTTCTCCGGTTCTACTCCGATTCTGGTATCTTTGCCGGTAATATCGATTTCCAGAAGGCACTCTGTCACTATGTCCAATCTCTCAGAGACCTTCTCTATTTCACATGCCAGCTTCCACGAGTCAAGGGAATGAATTAGATCAAAAATCTCTAAGGCATGTCGTACCTTATTGCGCTGTAAATGGCCAACAAGATGCCAACTTATCTTATTCCCCTCTATTTCATTCCCAAGTTGGGAGAATTTCGTCCTAGCTTCTTGAACTCTGTTTTCACCGAGTATTGAGACACCTCCATGTACCGCTTCAGCTATGCTATGTATATCAACGTTTTTTGAGACAGCGACAATGGAGACGTCTTCAGGCTCACGTCCGGCCTTCTCGGCTGCTACTCGCACTCTTTCACAGACCAGCTTGAGCCTTCCCGCAATTTCAGTCAAAGTCTTGCTTACCCCCTACTTACTTCCATATAGTTATTCCGGCCTCACTTACCACATGTGGATTCACTACGACTCTTTGTCCCTCTTTCAGTCCTTCACATATCACTTGACTATCGTCACTTGCAATAACCCTAACGGCTTTCGATTCTACTCCGAGGTTTGTGGGTGTGTATACCAAGTAACCATCTTTCACTTTGACAAGGGCATGTTTAGGAATAACGAGCCCTCTTTGCGTATTAGTAATGATCGTAGTTCGTGTATGCCTCAGATAATACAGCTCATGAGGAAAATCAGACAACTCCAGTAGCAGAGCGCTTGTGCTCGAATCATCCTGAGTCAGATTCTCTCGGGCAACGACCTTCGCAGAGCAAGTACGGTTGTCAATTGAATCAAACCTCAGGTTGTACCTGCGCCCTTCAACCAGAGACTCACTGATTGTCGGCGAAATACCGGGTTCCGTGAACGCAAGAACGTAAATACGGTAGTTATCAATTATCCGAAAAAGAGCCTGACCTGTGTCTATGTGCATACCGGAAGTTGTGTTTACAGGCTTTGAGACAAGCTGAGAGACCTTCTTGGCGCTGTAATCCACCCACGAAGATGGGGTGAGGGTTCTCTCAAGCCCATCCAGGATGAAGCTGACAACGCCTGGCCTTTCAGCTACCAAGTCAATTTGCACATTTCCCGGGATTCTTCCCTTGGTGTCACCGGGTGCAATTTGAGCAACTAACGTATCAGTTCTAACTCGATCCTTTTCCGATGCAATCAATTTCAGTGTGCCGCCTGCAGGGCTTATATAAACCATCTCATCTCTAATGATGACGCTGGGTACATTCACTCCCTGTTCTATGGTTTCCCATTTTGCAGGCACGCAAATAAGCTTGTTTTCCCGCTTTGATGTCCCGGAATTTCGGTTGAGTGACCAAGATACCGGGATAATGACTCCGAGCACAAAGACTATGAGCCAAAGCTTGCTGAGGGATTTTCTCTTTTCAACCCCAGGAAGTCTGTCCTTATGTTTGTTCACATTTCCACCTGGCATGTCTCAAGTTCTTATCCGAACCTGTACTACTTACGACTTAATTTTTCTACAACTTCTGTCAAACTCCTGCCGTTAGGTAAAAGTGTCAAACAGCCCTGGATTACAAGAGCCGTGCATCTTTACGGGAGTCGTATGTATCGTTGATAACCACAGGTTTATTGTGTTGGAGAGATTGTGCCACATCAATGATCCTCTGGTTCCTCGAACCTCTGAAAGCAAGCGCCGGATCTCGTTCGTTTTCAAAGAAAGGTCCATCTATCAGAAGAGTTGTTAGAGAAAGAAGGTCGTTCCATGAGGCTGAGGACGAGTTTGTCAACGTCTCCCATACGTAACCTGTATATGTGATAATGTCCAATTCATGCAATTTCAAAATACGGCCTAACTCAGCGAAAGCCTCCGCTTGGGCGAAAGGCTCTCCCCCGCTGAATGTGACTCCTTGAGCAATGGGTACTGCAAGTATCATTTGGAGGACTTGCTCAATATCGAAGAGCTTTCCCCCTTTTGGATCGTGAGTTTCAGGATTTTGACAGCCGGCACAACCATGGGGACATCCTTGCGCGTATATTACCACACGGATACCCGGGCCGTCCACAACACTTTCTTTGGTTATTCCGGCTAATCTCAGTTTCATAGTAGTATCCTCCATACTTCATTAAGAAGAAGGTTGTCACAAAGCCAAAAGCTCTAATTCCGTCAAAAGAAACGGAGTTAACTAATGGTGCCATACTTCACAGGCAACTGTCTGGGATTCAAAAGCGCAAATGAGGTGTTCTTGCCTTAAGTTCAGCCTGCTTTGCGTCATTGAACCGGTCAACGGTAGATAGATACCCCGTAATTCTACGTATTCGTCTGATACTTGATGAACCGCATTTGGGACAGGTGGCTTCTATTACCCCGGAATAGGCGCATGCCCTGCATTCATCTATAGGGAAGTTAATTCCGCCATATCCCACATCTTGAGCTTTCATGTGCTTAATTATGGCCTCTATTGCTTCTATGTTGTGGACAGGCGGTGAATCCAGTTCTATGTAGGAAATATGTCCTGCATTGGTGTACTTGTGGTAGACTCCTTCAATTGCGATTTTCTCATACATTCCGATTTTACTGTCAACCGGCACATGAAAGCTGTTGGTATAAAACTCCTTATCTGTAATACCAGGCATGACCCCGAACTTCTTTCTGTCCAACGCAATAAATCGCCCTGAAAGGCCTTCCGCAGGGGTTGCCAGAAGTGTGTAGTTAAGGTCATGTATTTCTGATGCTTCATCAATTAGCTGCCTCATGAATGCTACGATTTCCACACCGAGCTTCCTGGCTTCCTCACTCTGGCCATGATTAGACCCGGTAAGTGCTGTCAGAGCTTCGGCAAGGCCGATGAATCCAATGCTAAGGGTTCCGTGGCAGATAGCAGATTCTATGGTATCATCCAGGTCAAGACCCTCTGAATCGAGGTATAAGTGTTGGCCCATAAGAAAAGGCATGTCCCGCACCTTGAGTTTGCACTGTACCTTATATCTGTGGAATAGTTGTCTGATTGCAAGGCGCGTCACCTCGCGAAGTCCGGTAAAGAACTTATCAAGATCGCCTCCGGCTTTAATGGCTACTCTGGGCAAGTTGATCGATGTAAAGGACAGATTTCCTCGTCCTGTTGTTACTTGAGGCCCTCGTCTGTTTCCTATGACTCTTGTTCTGCATCCCATGTAAGCCACTTCATCACCAAAAGGCTTATTGTAGGATGAGTCCATGAAAGAGAAAGTCGGGTTCATTCTGCGACTTGTAACTCTTATGGCAAGGCGAAACAGATCGTAGTTAGGGTCACCCTGGTTGTAGTTGATACCTTCTTTGACTCTGAAGATTATGTTAGGGAAGATGGGATTCTCTCCTTGTCCAAGCCCTTTTTCAAATGCTAAGAGCAAGCACTTGGTAACCATCCTTCCTGCTTCGCTCGTATCACACCCTAAATTTACTGAAGAAAAAGGCACTTGTGAACCGGCTCTGCTGTGCATTGAATTGAGATTGTATACGAAAGCCTCCATTGCCTGGAAAACATCGTCTTCAGGATACCCTTCCACAAATGGAGCCAAATCTCTGTCAAAGAATCCATAGGACTGGCCACCATGCATATCATTTTGAGAACTCTGGAGTATTATGGCAGCGAGAGCAGTTGCAGAACTCGGCCTTTTCGGGGGTCTTATGAATCCGTGA
Source organism: Firmicutes bacterium UBA5449 (assembly GCA_002424305.1). Classification (GTDB taxonomy): domain Bacteria; phylum Bacillota; class SHA-98; order UBA4971; family UBA4971; genus UBA4971. The sequence goes on along the minus strand of DIQZ01000039.1, from coordinate 61,399 downwards.
CCTGTGTTAAACCCGGAAGATAATAAGTCATATAAGGGAATTTGGATGCAGGTTAGAGTCTTGCCATAAAACTCTAAGTCATGAATATGAATATCCCCGTCAATGTGCGCGTATGCGATATCTTCCGGAATCAGCCGGTAAAGGTAATAGTGGCGACTGGCTGCTGACGCTATTTGCAGCATCTTGGCAGAGGGAGAGTTACCTACATTGGCATTCTCACGACTTGTTTCAACAAGTATGTCTGCTACGATGTCCATTAACTCTGCCTTAGCATCGCGAATTCTTGTACGTTTGTCACGGTAGAGTATGTACGCCTTGGCTACTTTTGCATGTCCGGCCTCAATAAGGACTCGTTCTACGATATCTTGTATCCCTTCAACAGTAGGTATGGCCCCCAATGTCTCTTTCTTGAGATATTGCAGTACCTCGTCAGTAAGAGCTTTCGCCCGGTTTATGTTATCTTGCCCCACTGCCAGCTGGGCTTTGTAAATGGCGTTAGTTATTTTCACCTTGTCAAATTGGACTATTCTCCCGTCTCTTTTCTGAATGTTGGTAAGTGCTCTGGGTAAGACTTGAGCTTCTGTTTCATCTTCTGTTTTATCTTCTGTCCACAGGTCTTTCAGGGCAGCCTGTCTCAGGGATTCTCTCATTAACTACTCCCCCTTGTTTATCGGTTATGTAACTCATCTATTTCCCTTATGAAAGTCTCAATATCCTGAAACTCTTTGTATACTGACGCAAACCTGACATATGCAACTTTATCAAGGTCTAATAATCGGTGTAATACTGCTGTTCCTATGGCGCTACTTTGGACTTCCCTGTCAAGCTCCGCACGAAGCTCCCTTTCTACATCACTTGCGATTTCTTCAAGAGCTCCTGCAGATATTGGGCGTTTCTGAAAGGCTTTCATGATGCCTGCAAGGAGCTTGTTTCTGTCGAAAGGCTCTCTGCGTCCATCCTTCTTAATCACCATCAGAGGTGCTTCTTCCACTGTTTCGTACGTGGTAAATCGTCTTTGACACTTGAGGCATTCCCGTCTCCGCCTGATTGCAGAACCGGAAGCGGTAGCACGAGAGTCTACTACCCTACTATCTTCGTACCCACAAAATGGACACTTCATTATTGTCCCTCCGAGCCTATGTTCAATAGTCTAAAATTTACCACATATTGTGTATGTCACCATTTTATCATTCAATATATTGAGTATCAAGGCTTGGCAACTCAATTTTATTGGGTTCAACTACATTCTGATCCACTGTGCCGACCTGGACTCCTTCGGAATAAAACTTCATTTAGAAGGCAATAATCTTAGTAAGGCTGAGATATTTTGGAAACGTGAGGGACCTCTGATGATGATAAACAAAGTAGAAATTTGCGGGGTGAACACATCGAAACTGCCGGTTCTCTCGAATCAGAAAATGCGAGAGTTCTTGCAGCGCGTAAGAGAGGGTGACAAAGACGCTCGGGATAAACTCATACATGGGAACCTCCGTTTAGTTTTAAGTGTGATACAACGCTTCAATAACCGCGGTGAGTGTGTAGACGATCTCTTTCAGGTAGGATGTATCGGCCTTATGAAAGCCATCGATAACTTCGACCTATCACAAAACGTAAAGTTCTCGACGTACGCTGTTCCTATGATAATCGGGGAAATTAGACGGTATTTGCGTGATAATAACCCCATTCGGGTATCTCGCTCTTTGAGGGACGTGGCCTATAAAGCCCTTCAAGTCCGAGATACTCTAATAAACAAGAACTCAAAAGAACCTTCAATAAGTGAAATAGCAGACGAGTTGAAGATGCCTCGTGAGGAAATCGTATATGCGCTGGATGCCATTCAAGAGCCGGTCTCACTATTTGAACCCATCTACCATGATAATGGGGATCCCATATTCATAATGGATCAAGTCAGTGACGAGAAGAACCAAGACTCCAATTGGCTTGAAGGAATCTCCATAAGAGAGGCCATGGAAAAACTTAACGAAAGGGAAAGACTAATCCTGACACTCAGATTCTTCGAAGGCAGGACTCAAATGGAAGTAGCTGACGAAATCGGAATATCCCAGGCCCAAGTATCACGGTTGGAAAAGGCCGCACTAAAACACATGAGGCGGTTCGTGTAGTATTTACAGATTATTCAGGCTTTGGAGGTGCAGTTGTTGCAAGTTAGGACCTTAAGATATATGTTCATAATCTCACTCATGCTTGTTGCAATGATGATGTCGCAAGCGTTCTGTGAGGCAAGTTTCGCTACACTGTCACCGAACGCGGAGACAGCTTTTAACACCAGCAACCTGATAAGATTACACATTATGGCAAACAGCAACAGCGTGGATGATCAAGTTCTGAAAATGGCAATCCGTGATGTTGTGCTAAGGGAAGCAAAAAGGCTTCTCATCGAGACTACCACTAAATCTGAGGTATGGCAGACACTCTCTGAGAGTATTACGAGGATTGAAAAGACAGCTCAAGATGAAGTAAGGAATTCAGGCAAGCCTTACGAAGTCACAGTTGAGCTCGGGACTTTCTCATTTCCGGCGTGTAGTTATGGGGATTTTCACGTGCCTGCAGGGGATTATGACGCTCTCCGAGTTGTTCTCGGTAGCGGAGCAGGCCGGAACTGGTGGTGTGTGCTTTTCCCGCCTCTATGCTTCATTGAAGTTGCAGATGACGGTAGGATACGTGGATTGGACACAAATACTTCCCCGGGTGAGGCTCTCCTTAAACTCAATCTTAACCTCAAGGCGTCACCTGGTATGACATGGACTTATGACGCTGTTGCAAAGATTCCCGTTGTTGAGATGTTTACATTCCCGACTCACCTGTCTCTCTCATTAAAAGACCTTCTGTAGGGTATCCCCCTGCACACAATCTTACGGTCTCGAATATAATAGGTTTGTGGAAACGCGGGGGGTGATAGGTATGCTGGTCCGTGTTTCAGATCTGAGAACCCGTGAGGTAGTGAACGTTGTCGACGGACGCAGGTTGGGGCCAATCTGTGACATGGAAATAGACCTTACTACAGGCCAGGTAACATCAATTATGGTGCCCGGTCCGTCAAAGCTCATGGGGATTCTTGGGCGCTACAATGACTATGTAATCCCTTGGTCAAGAATCAAGAGAATAGGAATGGACGTTATTCTTGTTGAGGCGAACGAGTACGCTGAGCCTTCCCAATAACGTATTCCTGACCCCAAGCTGTATCTGCCAGTTCACCATACTCACTTGCGTATTTGTCCAGCTCGTCGGCGAGGACAGTGATGACTGAATCAGCGTCTTCGTGTGTAGGTCTTGCGCCATGTCTACACACGACATCTCTTAGTATATGAGGGTTATCCACTATCATACACGGTCTTAGATGGTTCTCGTTAAGCGGCATTCTTGCTTTGATATCCATGAAATACGGTGATGTCAAAGCCTGTTTCAAGGTAGTGTTCTTTATGTTATCCACTGCAAAGTGAATAAACACACACGGTTCAATGTCTCCTTGGGCGTTAATATGCAGGTAACTCCTGCCTCCGGCCATACAGCCTGATACCATAGGGCCGTCATTCCAGAAGTCAATGGCAAAGATAGGCTTTGTCTCCCTAAGATTAAGTACGTGCTTTCTCATAGTATCACGTTGGGCCGGGGTGCACATAAGGCTCATATCATTGTCTTTTCCTACCGGAATCAGCATGAAGAACCAACCGTACATAGCTCCTTTGTCTATGAGCATGTCAATAAAAGCTTCGTCTGCAAGGACTTCCACATTATTTCTGGTGTAAGTCGCCGAAAATCCGAACACTGCGCCTGCTTCTTGCAGATAATCCATGGCGCGCATTACCGCCTTAAACGTCCCGGCGCCGCGCCTTGCGTCTGTCTCTTTTTCCATTCCTTCTAAGCTAATTGCAGGCGAGATGTTCCCCAGGTCAGCTAAGCGGTGGGCTAAATCTTCATCTATGAGAGTTCCGTTAGTATATACCATAAAGACCGCGTCATCGTGTTTCTCTGCAATACTCAGTAGGTCTGCCCTAAGAAACGGTTCACCTCCTGAGATGACATAGAAGTAAATGCCGAGCTCCTTTCCTTCCGTGATAATTCTATCAAATGTGGCCTCGTCAATTTCATGTTCCTTTGAATAGCGGCCCGCGTAACATCCTTGGCAGTTCAGGTTACACCTCATTGTGGGGCTTATTACGATTAGGGACGGTACCGGGGTGCCTAACTCAAGAGAATGCTGCCTTCGCTCTTGTTGACCCATGTATGCTTCATTGATGAAGAGATTAACCAGCCCACGTGTTCGATAACTTGAATGAAGGTGAGAGAAGCCTCTTTGCGCGAGTTTGGTCCATACATGATTTGGATCTTCAAATGCCTTCCTTGCCGTCTGGATCTGTTGCTTCTCGCTGGGTCCACCGGCAAATAGCTCCAGAATTCTGGTTAGGGTGATCAAGTTTTGCTGAGGATCTTTAGCCAGAAGAGATAAGGCATAGTCTACGGCTTGTGAAGCTACATACTTTTTCATAAGGTCATATGTTTTCAAATCAAGTCCCCCTTTCACATCACTTCAGTTTATTCTACCTTTCTGATTTCGCGCCGCAGTTTCCTTATGATTCTCTTCTCAAGCCTGGAAATGTAAGATTGAGATATGCCCAGCAAGTCTGCAACCTCTTTTTGTGTCTTTCCCATTCCATCACCAAGTCCAAATCTCAGCTCGACTATCCTTTTTTCCCTCGTTGACAACCTTTGCATAGCGTCATCCAGTAATGACTTGTCTACTTGCTCTTCTATGCATCTATACACAATATCACCGTCTGTTCCCATGACGTCAGATAACAGAAGTTCATTGCCGTCCCAGTCCACGTTTAGGGGTTCGTCAAAGGAAACTTCTGATCTTACTTTATTACTTCTACGAAGATACATGAGGATTTCATTTTCTATGCAACGAGAGGCGTATGTAGCCA
>DIQZ01000039.1:25471-56200 GCA_002424305.1 Firmicutes bacterium UBA5449 | reverse complement strand
CCTATTCCGGTATTCTCAAATTTCCTTGCTATATACACTACGAGCCTTAGATTCCTCTCGATGAGCTCCCCTTTTACTTGAGTATCCCCCATTTCCAGGCGAGTTAGGAGTTCACTTTCTTCATTGCTTGAAAGGGGTGGAGGTAAGACTTCTCCCCCGTTACCTACATAAAGGATGGGACGGCTACGGACAAAGCCGGAAGTGATAGCCCATAATACGCCCTTCAGCCTCAGGTAGAGGAGTTTGTTTCTTAAAGGGAAGCCGGTCGTCATCCGCGTTCCCTCCTAGGCAATATTGACAAACCACCGTGCATGTCGTTACTCAAGAAACCTCAGATAAGACATTGGGATGAACAAGTGCTTCAAACGCGCCTTCTTTCGAAAGTTTGTTTACATGTATTCCTATTACTACATTCTTGCTTGAGAAATTCCGAGCTCCATCTGAAAATAGGATTTCGTCAGCTCTAAATCCCGGGAGGAGGCCCTTCTCTTCTCCTATTGAGACAAAGGGGATTACCCGAAACCTGGAAAACCACGGTGAATCTGCTAACAGTTGAGAGATGAGCCCCAGGTCTCCTGCATCAAACGCCATGAACGCCCGTCTGACTTCTTCAGGAAGAAACTCTGCTGCTGCGCTGTATTCAAGGAGGATTACAGGGGAGCCTGTAAGAGGATCTTTCAGTTTATTGCCTGTATCAACCAGTGCGTTAACCTTGAACTCGATATCGCCGAAGCGGATCCTTAATGGCACATATAAGAGCCAGTCTCTGAATCTGCGACGAACGTAGCCCCACCCGATTTCTGTAGTTGCAAGTACAGTCCCTATGAGGCCAATGAGTGTAGGTATGAGCTGACGCCCTGTGAGGTAGGCTGTGGCTTGCGCGCCTCCAAATGCCAAAACACTGATTCCTAACACATGGCCGGAGACTATGGCAAATTTAGCTAAGGGTAATGGCCCAAACGATACTCTAACCGTAGGCAGTATCGAAAGGATGGCAATAGGGACTGCAGCATATACCGGAAGATATCCAAAGTGCAAAGAGAGTATGACCACTGCGTCTATAAATCCGGCTAGAATCAGTGCTGCAAACAGCCTGCTATGTCTTATTCTATATCCGAGTACTTCCGCAGTCGCCCAAAGGGTGAGCCAGTGCATGGCGAAAGTCATTGCACCGGCGCTCATGACAACCTTATGAAGCATGGCATTCACCCCCGAATACTGCCATTACAACTATGCGGTGTGTAGCGTAAGATACGCTGACACCTACATTACAATATGCATTCATCTCCTTATTAAGTATACAATCTTCCTACTCCGAATTATGTCACAATTGGGAGCAAAGTGACAAAGTCAGGACACAACTTAACGTTTTTGACTCCGTCCTCTTCTGAGAAAAGCAGGTATGTCCAGATCTTCACTGCCTGCGAAATCGCTGATTTCCACAGCTTCGAGTCCAACTCTTTCCTTAGCACTCGTCTCAAAACCTGTGGCAATAACCGTTATTTTTATTTCATCCGTCAAGTTTTCATCAATCATTGCGCCAAATATTATGTTAGCATCAGTGTCCGCAGCTTGTGCAATGAGCTCTGCAGCTTCGTTTACCTCAAAGAGGCCTAAGTTGCTGCTTCCTGTAATATTCATAAGGACACCTTTAGCACCGTCAATAGTTGTTTCGAGAAGCGGGCTTTCTATGGCAGCTTTTGCAGCCTTTTGGGCTCGCCCTTCACCTGAGGCTATGCCTATACCCATCAAAGCAGAACCTGCGTTGCACATGATGGTTCTCACGTCTGCAAAGTCAACGTTTATTAGGCCGGGTACTGTAATCAGATCAGAAATACCTTGGACGCCATGACGCAGCACATCATCTGCCAGTTGGAAAGCTTCAAGAATTGAGGTGGTGGGCTCACTGACTTGCAGAAGTCTGTCATTTGGTATGACAATTAAGGCATCCACCTTGCTCTTTAAGTTATCGACACCTGCCACTGCTTGAGCCATACGCTTCTTGCCTTCAAAAGCAAAAGGCTTTGTTACTACACCTACGGTAAGAGAGCCTAGTTCTTTTGCAATAGAAGCAACGATGGGGGCACCGCCTGTGCCTGTTCCACCGCCCATGCCTGCGGTAATAAACACCATGTCTGCTCCTTCCAAGGCACGCCGAATAATATCGTAGCTCTCCTGCGCTGCCTGCTCCCCAATCTGGGGGTTTGAACCTGCGCCAAGGCCTCTGGTGAGCTTCTCTCCAACCTGGATTTTTACACTGGCGTCAGATGTAGCAAGAGCTTGTGCATCAGTATTGACTGCTACAAACTCCAGACCTGACAATCCTGCTGTTATCATCCGGTTTATTGCGTTGGAACCTCCCCCTCCTACCCCTATCACCTTAATGTTTGTGAACTGCTCCATTTCTAGTTCCAGGTTGAACACGTATGATCCCTCCTGCGGTAACCGCTAAATTCAATCTAGAAGAAATCTCTTAGAAACTCATCGAACCATCCTCTAATCTCAGAAAGAATCCCCTTAAATGCAGATGGCTGTGATTCTCTTTCAAACATGAATCCGGAATCTTCTGCTACATGGCGTGTAATTCCCAAAGCTACCTGCGACAGGCTACCGGGTTCAATCCCCTTTGCAGCTCGGACCGGACGAGATTCACCGATTTTCACCGGTAAGTCCAGGATTTCAGAGGCGAGCTGCGGAATGCATGGGGCAAGTGAGCCGAACCCTGCAAAAACCACACCACATGGTACAAATCCGCTGTTTCGGACTTCACGAGTTTCTGATTCAATAAGTTCAAGGACTTCCTGCAATCTTGCGTTTATTATGTCTGTAATGAATTCATCCTTATTTCCACTGCTATTCTGGATAGAGCTATTCTTCTGCTTTATTGCTTCAGCTTCCTCAAACGAAACCTTCATGCCTATAGATATGTCATTTGTAACGTGCATACCGCCAACAGGCACCCATAGGAATTGGATTGGTGCCCCCTCATAGAATATTACTACCTGAGTAATCTGTCCGCCGATATCCACCAGCATTACGCCTCTGTGGATCTGTTCATCACTTAGAGCTGCTTTGGCAACAGCTATAGGTTCTAAGATTCGTCCTTCAATAGACAGGCCTGCTCTTTCTACGCTCTCTGCGATATTTTCCAGGATTGCTGCTTGTCCGGAAATGACCTTTGCATTGACCTCCAACCTGATACCGGTCATCCCTTCGGGATCTTGTATACCACCTAAGCCGTCCACTATGTACTCAGTGGGCAAGACTGATATGATTTCACGGTCAGGTGGAATGGCAAGGATCCTTGCTGCGTCAAGCGCTTGTTTGACATCGAAAGCAGTTACTCGCCAGTCATCTCCTGAAGTTGCTGTCATACCGCGACTTTTAGCAGATGATATGCGAATAACAGGAACGCCCACAAACACACTGCGTACATTAACACCTGCCATACGTGTTGCACGTTTGTTTGCAGTTCTAATCGAAGAGGCGACAGAATCCACATCAACGATTAATCCGCGGCGAAGGCCCTGACACGGTTCTTCCCCAACACCCAGAACACTAATCTCGCCTTCGTCATCTACTCGGGCTATGACTTCTGTCACTCCGGTAGTCCCAATATCTAAGCCGGCAATGATACTACTGTCAGACATAGATTACCTCCTGCATCTACTACACAAAGAATTCAACGTATTTCAAGTGACTCCTCTTCACTTGCCGGTCTTCTTGAACCACTTATCAAGAATATGTCGTCGTATGATACCTACATTTGTGAAAATTCTAATACTGAAAGCTACTGTTGCGCCTAGAACAAGGTCAACACCAAGCTTGTCCCCTACCATGGTTAGAATTGTTGCCAGCGCCGTATTTACTAAAAAGCCTGATATGAAGACTGTGCTGTCAAATGTTCCTTGTACTCCTGCACGGATACCGCCACAGACACAGTCGAGTGCCGCGAGAATACCTATAGCGATGTATTGTGAGTATTCTATTGGAAAGCGCAAAGGTGTAAGTAGGGCAATTATGATACCAGCAATGAGTCCGACGATGGGCAATATCATTTCTGTGCTCCCTCCGGTACCTGCTTAGCATATTGAAAATACAAGCCACCTTTATAACCCGGAACTTGAACAGCGGGTAATTTTTGAACCTTTGCTTCTATACCCCATGCCCTGAGAGTATCCAGTATTCCATCTCTCATGTGTAGTGCGCTGTCCAGTGCGTCGGGGTTACCGATTGCATGTATTTCATAGGGTGGCCCAATCCGAACATTATTGACGGAAATTACCGGGCCGGAACACCTGACTTCGGAAGTAGCGATCATCCTTTGACCGTTTACAGATACAGCTTCAGCCCCTGCTGCAAACAGTTCATTGACTACTTGAAGGATATCGTTATCATGAACAAGAAAAAGCTCGGGGCTTTCTCCCGGGCCTGCTTGGCGTTTACTGTCATTTAACGTAACAACTACGCCTGATCCTTCAGTAGTTGTAAGTCCTGCCACCATTCTTACCTTTGCAAGTTCAGCCCGAATGGTTTCCGCAGTCTTCTCTCCTTCAACAACCTTAGACATTTGCTCCCTTAGAACTTCGACTTCCTTTTCAAGGATCATTCTTTCCGCATCAGATCTGCGTAACATATCGCTGAGGTCTTCCAAGCGTCTTGACGGTATTTGGCTTTTCCCGATGTATTCTTGTGTTCTGACCTGCCCTACCAGTAATATACCAAGAATAATACACACTCCGGCAACATATAACTCAAACTTGCGAGTTCTTTTCACCTCTTACCCCCCAAAGATCCTCAACTCCCCCGTAAATTATACTATAGCTTATGGATTTGTCACTACTTACGGTCTCTTACTACAGGTCTTTTGGGAAATCTTACGTCAATGTAAGTGGCATGCCGATTCTCTTTTTCCAGTTTAGTCAACAGGGAGTCCAGGACTTCAAGGCGTGCGATATATTCTTGGCGGGTGCCTAACCCCAGTGCCACCCAGGTGCCGGATTGCAGGTAAATGGAGATACCGGTACTATCGGCAAAGTTAATCTCTGAGACTTCCGCTACAACATTTTGAGGAAGGAGGCTCGCTACCAAGAGCGCAAAACTGAGCTCTTGCACATCGATTTGCTTTCCAACCAGCACTTGCTGTGGCCTTATACCGGTAATCAGCGGGAGGTCTGTTTCTCTATATGATTCTACAATTCCAATGGCAAGACCTGAGGCATCCACAAAGACGTAATAACCTGAATAAGGTATGACTGCAACCATAGCCCGCTCTGTCACGTCAAGCACTAATGTAGAAGGCAGCTTGCGTCTTGCCTGGATCTTGTCCACCTTTGGATTAGTTTCAACTCTTTCGGATATTGCATCTAGGTCTATATCAAAAATATTCGTGTTTTTTGCATGGCCCACAACAGCCATGATTTCTTCAGATGAAATGGTTCTGAGCCCGCGAATTTCTATTTGGTTTACGAGAAAATATGTAGATTTTAGAAACCCAAAGCCTGCACCGGCTAAAAACATAAGAATGAAGGCAACCGGTATCAGTTTGGAATGCGCGTTTCTCTCTACTTTAGAAAGATGGTCTTCATCCACAGCGTAACTCCTATTAGCCGGCTTGGCGCTTTTCAGAATTTACCCTTTCAATTGAAGCGCCCAGCAGACTCAATTTGCCCGGGAGATCTTCATATCCCCTGTCAATATGCTCTATACCACCGAGTTCCGTTACCCCTTCAGCAGCCAACGCTGCAAGAATGAGCGCTGCCCCCCCTCGTAGATCCGGCGCCTCCAATTTGGTACCACACAAAGCAGGTACCCCGGTGATTACCGCAGTCTTACCATCTACGGTTACTTTGGCACCCATTTTCGCCAATTCTTCAGTATACTTAAACCTTAATGGAAAAACACCTTCTATGATTTCGGATGTACCTTCAGCCAAGCTCATTGCAGCAACAAACTGTGGCTGCACATCTGTGGGAAACCCGGGATAAGGTAATGTTCGGATATTGGTGGCTTGCAATCGACTCTTCCAAGGCCTCTTTACAATCACAGAATTATCCCCTTCTATGATTTCCAAGCCTGTTTCCCTGAGCTTAGCAATGAGGGCCTGTTGGTGCTCAACAATGATATTCTCGATGCGGGCTTCGCCTCCTGCCACTGCTATTGCAGTCATGAATGTGGCAGCTTCTATGCGATCAGGAATTACTGTATACTCAGTTACGCCAAGCTCTTTCACACCTTCAATTTTTATTGTATCTGTTCCTGCCCCTTTTATGTTCGCGCCTAACCGATTGAGAAAATTCTGTTCATCTATTATCTCAGGTTCTCGCGCTGCATTCCGAAGAATCGTTGTACCCTCCGCAAGACAGGCTGCGGTCATAATGTTCTCAGTCGCACCTACACTGGGAATATCCAGGAGGATTTCCGCGCCCTTCAACTGACGGGCAGTGGCAGATACGTAACCATAATCCTCTTTGATTTCAGCGCCCAGGGCTGAAAAACCCTTTAAATGTAGGTCAATTGGACGGGGCCCGATATTACATCCGCCGGGTTGTCTTGTCTTCACATATCCGAACCGCGCCAGAAGGGGTCCCATAACCTGTATGGATGCGCGCATTCTAATTACCAGTTCCTCAGAGGGCTCCAATTTGTTTACGCCGCCTGGATCTATGATAACACTGTCGTCAGGTCGAAAATCCACCTTTGCCCCTAAGCCTCTCAATACACCTGCCATGGTATTCACATCTGCAATCTGTGGAATACCCATGAGTATGCATGGTCCATTGGCCAGTAGTGATGCAGCCATTATCTTCAGGGCTGCATTCTTTGCGCCTCCTACCTTAACCAATCCGCAGAGTGGCTTTGAGCCGGTAATCTTCAATTTCACAGCGGAGTCACCCCCACATAATTACCCTCCGAGGATTCTTACCTCGGGCTCCAGCATTACTTGGAATTTGGAATAGACTACTTCCTGTACGTGTTTCATGAGAGAAATCACATCTTCGCAAGTGGCGCCTCCATTATTCACTATGAAATTGGCATGAAGGCGCGAAACCTCTGCACTGCCGACTTTGAACCCTTTAAGTCCGGCTGCATCAATAAATCTACCTGCCCCTTTACCTGTGGGATTCTTAAACGCGCACCCGGCGCTGGGTAGGCTCAAGGGTTGACGATAAGTACGTTCCTTAAGATACTTTTGCATGCGCTCTTGTACTCTTTCAGGCTGATCACGTCGTAAGGCGAAATCCACCTCAGTAAGGATTAGCGGTTCCGCAAGGATGCGGGTAGTTTTTGTTCCGGGGTCAAGATTCTCTCGATCCAATCTGATTTGCCGTCCATCGTAGGTAATGACTTCCGCCGTGTCAACCAGGTCAGCCATGACCCCCCCGAAGGCAGCAGCGTTCATAGCAACTGCTCCACCTACTGTTCCCGGTATCCCACCGGCAAATTCCAGGCCCGCAAGTCCCATTGCTGCAGCATTTCTGCATACTGACGGTAAAAGCGCGCCTGCCCCGCACCGTAATATCCCATCGCCTAAGCGATTGATATGTGAGAGGGTACTTGCGATTTTCACCACAACCCCACGTATGCCTTGGTCTTTCACAAGAAGATTAGTGCCTGCGCCCATAATATGGAAAGACGTTTGCAGATCAGATAGGCTTTTGATGAGAGTCATGAGGTCAGAGATATCTTCCGGGACAACCAAGACATCAGCCGGCCCTCCAATGCGAAATGAAGTATGGCGCCACATAGGTTCATTGGCAAATACCTGTCCGCGCACTGTATCCTTCAGTTGCAATGCTAGAGTTGATCCTTCCACTTACTTCTCATCCTTTGCACGAAGTCTCCGGCAACTTGGTCTATGTTACCTGCCCCCATTGTCACGACTATGTCACCGGGCTTGACAAGTCCGGTTAGCTCATTGGCAATATCATTTATGTTCATGATAAACATAGTCTCAGGGTTACCGCGCCTTTCAATTTCTTTGGCAAGTCCTTCACCGGTTACACCCGGTATTGGCTGTTCACCGGTGCCTCTGTGGTATATATCAGTTATGACCACAAGATCTGCATTGGAAAACGCTTTCACGAACCTATCAAAAAGCAACTGTGTTCTCGTGAACCTCTGCGGCTGGAAGACCACCACAAGTCGCCTGCCGTAGGTTTCCTTGAGAGCAGATATTGTTGCTTCAATTTCCGCAGGGTGGTGAGCATAGTCATCCAGCACCAAGATATCTCGGACTTCTCCTTTGAATTCCAAGCGCCTTCTTGCGCCGACGAACTTTCTCAAACTAGCCTTGATGTTTTGGAATGGAATACCAAGTTCAAGCCCGACTGCAATCGAGGCTAAGGCATTGCATATATTATGCCTCCCGGGCACCACAAGTTCCACACTTCCTAAAGGAGTTTCTCTGAAAATTACTTGAAACTCATAACCTGCGCTTTTTACCACCGGGTTATATGCTTTCAAATCTCCGTTTTCGAGTCCGAACAGAAGTTTTCTGCATTGCAGGTTCTTCTCTACGGACATGACGCGAGGATCGTCAGCAAACAGGATAGCTAAATCATGGTCATCTATACCCTGAAGAAACGTGGTAAACGCATTGTCAATAGAAGCTGAAGTCTTGTAGTAGTCCAGGTGATCATCGTCAATATTAGTTACCACTCCGATCCTGGGTTTTATCTTTAGGAAGGACCCATAGGCTTCGTCTGCTTCCACCACCATGAGCTCCCCCTGTCCGGATCTACCGCCCATTGGCACTTCCTGTGCTTCTTCTCCCAGGATAATTGTGGGGTCAAGGCCTGCTTCAATCATCATTACCCCTATCATTGATGAAGTAGTGGTCTTACCATGAGTGCCTGTGACTGCGATTCCGAATCTGGATGCTACAAGCTTCCCCAGTATTTCAGCGCGGGTAAACACTGGTATACCAATTTCCCTTGCTGTAACGACTTCTATGTTATCAGGAGGGATGGCAGCGCTCACTACTGCAATGGTGGCGTCTCCCACATTAGATGAGTCATGACCTACATGGATATTTGCTCCGAGACTGTGGAGGTATTGGAGTCGTGGGGATGGCGAGATGTCACTCCCACTTACGGAATAGCCGGTTTCCAGGAGCACTTTAGCTATGGAGCTCATTCCGTGGCCACCGATACCGATGAAATGTATTCTACCCTTAAGCTTAAGTTGTATCAAATCAAGTTCTCCCAAACTACACCCTACTTTCTCAGACTTAGACCGGATACATTAGATCTGTGCATATTAATCCTATGCCTATTCGGGTTTCTATGCTACTTACGCGAAACTGAGGGCCTCAGGCATGTCCCTTCGCCAGGGAAACAACAATATCTGCCAAATCATCGGCAGCCTTGGGCCGGCCCAGCTCGCAGGATTTTCTTGCCATGTACTTACGTTGATTCTCATCATCAATAATCCTGCTGATAGCTCTCAGCAAAGATTCGGGTGTCAAGTCTTTTTCATGAATTACCAGGGCTGCGCCGGCCTCTTCAAGTGCCTCTGCGTTCTTCACTTGATGTCCCTCAGCTGAGCTTGGAAGCGGAATTAAGATTGACGGCAAGCCACGCCCTGTGATTTCTGCGATGGATATGGCACCTGCTCTGCTTATCACAAGATCCGCGCATGCGATCGCATAATCCATGCGGTAGATATAATCCAATACTATTAGACGGCGTGAATCTGAGATTCCGCCACAATTGGCTTCCAGTTCTTTTTTGACCCAATCATTATCTCGTCTTCCCGTCTGATATATCACCTGGAGATCTCTGGATTTCATCATTGTCGGCAGAACCCGAACCATTGCTTTGTTAATGGCTCTTGCGCCTTGACTGCCTCCGAAAACCAAGACAGTAGACATTTGGGAGTCAAGATGAAAAGCAGCCAGGCCTTGACTCCGTGCTGTTTGGAGTATTGAACGCCTTATTGGATTTCCGGTAAGACTTGTTTTTACGTTCTTAGAAAAATACTTAGCAGACTCAGGATATGTCAACGCGACTACGTCGGCGATACGCGACAGGATTCGAGTGGTAAACCCGGGCAAGGCATTCTGCTCATGAATTAGGGTCGGTATACCGGAGAGCCATGCCGCGAGCACAACAGGCCCTGAAACATATCCACCTGTTCCTACCACAACATCAGGTTGGAGCTTCTTGATTATTGCCTTGGCCTGAAAAACGCCTTTGAATGCACGGTATGCGGTGGCAAGTGTCTCAGGTGATAGCTTGCGCCGAAAACCTTCTACGTCTATGAAAAGTAATTCGAAACCTTCCCTTGGTACAACATCAGCTTCCAAACCCCTTCTTGTGCCGACAAATACAATCTCGGCTTCGGGAATCCTCTCAAGAACGGTTTTTGCCACTGTTATCCCAGGATATATGTGTCCTCCGGTGCCTCCGCCGGCAATTATCAATTTCACCGTTTTCACCTCAAAGTCGAGTGCTTGGAGATATTAAGAAGCACTCCTATGGCAGCTAATGTCGTTACAAGAGAAGACCCGCCGGAGCTGATAAGGGGTAAGGTTATGCCTGTTATTGGCAGTACTCCGGAAACAACTCCTATATTGATTATTGCTTGAAATACTATCATGGTCGTAATGCCAACTGCAAGTAGCTTCCCAAACGCATCAGACGTAGCTATGGCTATGCGTAAGCCACGCCAAGCAAACAGGAAGTAGAATATCAACACCATGGCAGCTCCGGTAAAACCCAATTCCTCTCCAATAATAGCAAAAATAAAGTCTGTATGCTGCATAGGGAGGTAAAGAAATTTCTGTCTGCTCCTTCCCAGTCCTACACCAAATAACCCACCGGAACCCAACGCAAGGAGGGACTGGATTATGTGAAAGCCGGATCCCAGTGGGTCTTCCCACGGGTCAAGAAATGCCAGAAAGCGTCTGGCTCTGTAAGGGGCTGCAATAGCCATGACTACAAGCCCCGGAACCCCTAAGGCTGCCAAAGACAAAAGGTGGATGCTCCTTGCTCCGGCAGCAAATAACATCATGAGTGAGACCGCCACGATAGTGCCGCTGGTGCCAAAATCCGGTTCCAATACTATGAGCCCAAATACTACGCCCAGAATGACAAGGGGTGCCAGTAGCCCCTGGGAAAACTTATGGATTCTCCCGATGCGGTCTGACAAGAAACTTGCCATGAAAAGGACCATGACTATCTTTGCAATCTCTGAAGGTTGAAACGGGATGGGTCCTATGTCAATCCATCTCCTGGAGCCTCGGATTGCCACACCGATTCCGGGGATGAGAACAGCGATAAGCAGAAGAATCGTAGCGATAAGAGCCAGCCATGCCATTTTCTTCCAGATGCGGTAGTCAACCTGCATTGTGATGATCATTGTGACAAGGCCAAGCCCGGCCCATGCCAGTTGGCGTTTGAGGAAGTAGTAGGTGTCATCATAAACTGCCCTTGCGCTTACAGAGCTTGCGCTGAAAACCATGACCACTCCTATACTTAACAACGCAAGGGTAATCAAGAAGATCACTATGTCAGGAGAGTATCTTGCCTGTTGTTTTCGCTCACGGTTCATCACGTCTACCCTCCCTTTGACGCGCGCCTTTAGTCCCATGGAATTAAGTACTCCGTTTCCACCGTCATGTGACCTTAGAATTGAAAAAGAGCCAGCAATCCAAGGACTGAGAAGACCAGTCCAAGTATCCAAAATCTTGTCACTACTTTGGGTTCTTGCCACCCGGATAGCTCAAAATGATGGTGAATAGGGCTCATTCTAAAAACCCTCTTACCACCGGTGAGCTTGAAATAGGTAACCTGGATAATGACTGATAAAGCCTCAATGACAAAAACCCCTCCTATAATAACCAAAAGAAACTCTGTCTTTGTGAGAATTGCTAAGCTGCCCAAAGCTGCTCCAAGGGCGAGAGAACCGGTATCTCCCATTATTACATTGGCAGGATGGCAGTTGAACCAAGAGAAGCCTATGCAAGCGCCTGCCAGAGCAGAAGCAGCAACAGCAAGGTCATGTCTGCCAAAGAAGGCAGCGATTATACTATACGTAGCAAAAGCAATTGCCGTTGTGCCGGCGGCAAGTCCATCGAGGCCATCAGTAAGGTTTACTGCATTGGATGCGCACAGCATGATAAAAATCGCAAACAGCGGATATCCGACTATTCCCAAATCCAGTTGTGAAGAAGTAAATGGAATAGCGACAGTTGTTCCAAGTTGGGGTGTGGTAGCTGCATACAACCCCAAAAGAGCTGACAGAAGGGCCTGAAGCATGAGTTTGTGCCTTGCCCGTAGCCCAAGAGGCCTACGAAGCGCAACTATAATATAATCATCAGCCAGCCCTATAGCTCCGAATCCCAGAGTGAGAAAGAGTACCCATGCTACGTCCAGGGTCCTGGGCGCCAAAATGAGTGTAGATAGGGAGGCTCCAAGGAGGATCATGAGCCCACCCATTGTAGGTGTGCCTGCTTTTCTAAGATGTGTAGAAGGACCGTCTTGTCGTATAGACTGTCCAAACTTCAGCACCCTAAGTAGTCTGATAGATGTGGGGCCGATAAGTAGTAATATTCCAAAAGCGAGCAGTGCTGAATATGCTTCATGAGACATGGGGTTCGCCTCCAGTGCCTTCCAAGAGCGCCTTGGAGATCTCCTCCATCTCCATTGATCTGGAACCCTTGACCAGTATCACATCGTCCGGTCGTATCAGTTCCATTAGGGTATCAATGGCCTCTGTCTTCTCACAAAATCGAAAGACTGTATTAGGATCCTTCCCGAGGCGAACAGCCTCTTTACCTGCCAGGCCTGCTAGATCCCCTACTGTAACAAGAATATCTATGGAGCAGTCAACAATGGTTTTGGAAAGGTTCTTGTGGGCTTCATCAGCAATGTGCCCAAGTTCCAGCATGTTTCCTAGGACAGCAATTGTCCTTCTTTTTATGTCTCCTATGTCTTTCAGCACGTGTAGCGCTGCATTCATCGACGAAGGACTTGCGTTATAAGTATCATCAATCACAGTAAATCCTGAAGCTGCCTCTATTATGTCCATACGCTGGAAGGTCAGCTCCGGATTGGCAAGGCCTTCGATAATGGCGTGTGTATCAAGGCCTGATACAAGCGCAACTGCGGCTGCAGCCAGTGCATTATGGACATTATGGATACCGGGCACAGGCACGTGCGCTTTGAAAGATCTCTCACCATACTCAATGACAAATTGAGTTCCGTCTTTCCCAAGATTCACTATGTCTTTCCCTCTGACCTCATTCGTGTCTTCGCATCCGAAAAGGATGGCACGGCCTCGTACCATATCTCTTATCTTGGCAGTATGAGGGCAATCGCCGTTTAGCAGAGCGATGCCTGAATCTCCAAGAGCTTCAAAGAGTTCTGCCTTTGCCTTTGCGATGTTTTCAACAGAACCTAACAGTTCTATATGACTTTCTCCTACGTTTGTAATGATACCCATGTCCGGCGCGGCGATCCGAGAGAGTTCGCGAATTTCACCCGGCGCTCTCATTGCAAGCTCTACGACACACACTTCATGATGTTTCTCGAGTCCAAGCAGGGTTAGGGCAACCCCGATTTCATTGTTGAAATTCTGATGAGTTCTGGTAGTCAGCATCCGTTGGGAAAAAATGGAGTAAATCATGTCTTTTGTAGAAGTCTTACCGGTGCTTCCTGTTACCGCAATAACAAAGGTCCCGAGGCGGTGCCTATTGTGTTGTGCCAGTCTTTGCATGGCTTTCAGTGTGTCATCAACTCGAATGACCCACACTCCATCAGGAAGATTATCGGTTGCGATTGTATCGGAGATAACTATGCCTCGTGCGCCTTTTATCGCTGCTTCATGCGCGAAATTGTGTCCGTCAAAGTTGGGGCCTGTTAGCGCAAAAAAGAGTTCTCCTCCTTCGGTTTTCCGTGAATCGGTGGCAACTCCCAGAAACTTTCGGTATTTCCCGGACATCTCAGTATGCCCTAAAGTGCTATTCAAGATTTCATCAAGTGTGAATTCAGGCATTTTTCATACGCTCCCTCAGCAGACTCTTTGCGACTTCTCTATCGTCAAAATGGATGGTGTTGTCACGGAATACTTGGTATGTTTCATGGCCTTTACCTGCGATGATTAAAATGTCGCCTTCTTGCGCTAAAGAGATTGCGCTTTGTATGGCGGAAGCTCTATCCGGAATAATTTCATACCCTAGACGCGGGTGTCCTGTGCGAAGGATCCCTTTCTCGATTTCCTTGCAGATATCATAGGGTGTTTCTGTTCTGGGATTGTCTGAAGTGACTATTACACGATCTGCTAAGGTTGCTGCGATCTTCCCCATTATCGGTCTTTTGGATCTGTCTCGGTCTCCCCCACAGCCGAATACTACAGTCAAACTTCCCGGTCCAAGGTGTCGAGCTGCTCTTAAGACATTCTCCATGCTGTCAGGTGTGTGGGCATAATCAACCACAACAGCGAACGGCTGACCTTCATCTACTGATTCGAACCTACCGGGCACTCCTTTGATGCGCCCAAGGCCGATACCTATTGTATCAAAGTCCAACCCTGCCGTAAGTCCGCATCCTATCGCTGCAAGGGCATTATAGACGTTGAAGATTCCCCTGAGATTCAAGGAGACCGGAAAACTTCCGCGGGGCGTACATACTACGAAAGAAGTGACTCCTTCATGCAATCTAAGCTCTGTGGCTGTTATGTCTGCTGAAGAGTTGGAAATTCCATAGGTAAGGGTTTGTGTATTTGCTCCGGATATAATAAAGTCGGAGTTTGGGTCATCTATGTTTACTACTGCTGTCTTGATTTTCGAGTTATCCTTGTTGATGCCGGATTCTTCGCCAAGGGTTTCAAAAAACGATGCCTTTGTAGCAAGATAGTTGTCAAATGAACCGTGAAAATCCAAATGATCATGACCGATATTAGTAAATACCCCTACATTGAAGTCAACTCCCCTTATCCTTTGAAGGGCAATGGCATGGGATGAAACCTCCATTGCTACTGCCCTACCTTTGGATGTTCGTACGTTGGCAAGGAATTCTTGAATGTCAGGGGATTCAGGTGTGGTATGCTCAATAGGAATGGTCAAATCTCCTGAAACATAACCGAGAGTCCCTATGATTCCGCAGGAAAGTCCTGCTTCATCAAGCACGCTTTTAATCAAATACGTGGTAGTGGTCTTACCTTTAGTGCCGGTTACTCCAACGCAAAATAGTGATGCTGACGGGTTGTCATAGAAAGCTTGAGCCATATCACCTAAAGCCCTTCGCGAATCACTGACTCTCATGACGCTGATTGTATCGGGAATTTCTACTTTTCTGTCGACAACGATAGCTACTGCACCACGGGATACTGCTTCAGGAATGAAGGCGTGGCCATCATGATGTTCTCCGCGTATGCATACAAATAAATATCCGGGACCGACCTTGCGCGAATCATACGTGATTCCCTGAATCTCCACGTCAGTATTTCCCGTATAACCGCATGGCACCACTCTCGAATACTCCATTAGATCTTCAAGTTTTTTCACTCATGTGCCCCACCTGTCTCATGCCGATGACCGTCACTTGAGTCACCGGAACTCAATGTAGTCAGTACCATTATTTCGTCTATGATTACTGAATATGACAAATGTTAGCCGATTTGTCTATCTTCGTTATTTATGCGCAGCCTACATTACTAATTGTGTTAGAGAGGCTCAAACCTTACCTTGACAATTGTTCCGCGCTTGACAGAAGTCCCATGTTTGGGATGTGAACTTTTGGCTACTCCGGTGCCTTCTGCTTCCATACGAAGGCCTAGGTCTGATAGGATAATCGCAACATCTTTCATGGTCATACCTGTCACATTCGGGATTACGACTTCCTCTACATTATAGGATTCAGGCTGATTCAAGTAAAGGATGACGGTCGTGCCTCGGGGAACCTTAGCCTCCGGGGCAGGTGTTTGATGAACCACTTTAGCACCGGTGCCTTTTGTTGCTACGTCCAGACCGAATTGGGCGACAAGAAGTCTTGCTGCATCGTCCGGGTTCTGTCCGATAAGATTCGGCACAATCGCTTGCTTACTTTGCTGTTCACGTTCTTTTGTCTCCGTGGGCATGCTTGGCGGAATCTCCATATACCTCAGGACATCCTTTAATATAGCTTGAAATATCGGAGCGGCCACCACGCCGCCATAACTTATGTCTATATCCGGTTCATCCCAGATTACAATTATGGCTATTTTAGGGTCTTCAACCGGAGCAAAACCTAAGAAAGAAGCGACTCTTTTCTCAGAATATCTGCCTGCCTCGGGTTTTTCTGCGGTTCCTGTCTTACCGGCCACACGATAACCCGGAATCTGAGCCCTGAATCCGGATCCATTGACTATTACCGACTCCAAGATTAAGGAAAGCTCTTTTGATGTCTGGTTGCTTATAACCTGTCTTATGGGCTCTTGCTGAAATTCCTTGACAATGAAGCCATCAGGATCCGTTATTTTTGAAATAAGCTGTGGACGCATGAGAGTGCCCCCGTTTGCAATTGCATTTAGAGCAGACAGCAATTGAATAGGGGTTACAGAGATTCCCTGCCCAAATGAGATATTGGCAAGTTCAACAGGACCAACATTCTTTGGGCGTTGAAGAAGACCTGAGGCTTCACCCGGAAAGTCGATTCCAAGGGAGTTCCCAAAGCCAAACGCTTGAATATATCGGTAGAAGCGTTCCTGCCCCAGCCTGGTACCGACGGTTGCAAACACTACGTTACAGGAGTTTTCAGTGGCTTCGACAAAAGTTTGGGTACCGTGACCTCCGGCGAGCCAGCATCTTACATACCTGTCAGCGACCTTCATATACCCAGGGTCAAAGAAGGTGTCATCCGGTCTGACAACACGCTCTTCTAAGGCAGCAGCAGCTGTTACTATCTTGAAAGTAGATCCCGGCTCATATGCATCTGACACAATTATGTTTCTTCGTAAAGAGTCAGGTTCCTCAAAGTAACGATTAGGATTGTAAGCAGGTCTTGAGGCCATAGCCAACACAGCCCCGGTTTTAGGATCCATTGCCAGAATCATTCCGCGTTTTGCTTTGAGTTCTGCCATTCCCTTATCGAGCTCTCGCTCAACTATATACTGAATTACCTCATCTATATTGAGATACAGGTCATTACCGTCTACCGGTGGCACAAACTGAGTAATTCCGCCTGGGATCTCTTTTCCGGTGGCATCCCGTTCTGATTTTACTTGCCCTCTGGTTCCTCGCAAGAAGGAGTCATACCGGACTTCAATTCCTTCCAAGCCTTGGTTGTCGATCCCTACTATGCCCAGGACATGGGCTGCAAGCTTATCCTTGGGATAGAATCTCTGGCCACGTTCTGCAAATCCTATGCCCTTAAGATTGAGTTTCCGAAGGGCTGCTGCCTTCTCCGGATCCACTCTGCGATCTATCCACACTGTGGCTACAGGCTCACAGAGCTTTTTGCCTACAGTTTCTGCATCGAGGCCAAGAGTTTTGGAGATCTGCTTTGCAGTCTCCAATGGATCATCTATATCCGCGGGGATTGCATACACTGCATCAGCGCTGACACTCACTGCAAGTTCCCTGCCTTTGACGTCGCGAATAGTCCCCCTGCGAGCGTCTACAGGAACAGGATAGAGTCGTTGGTCAAGTGCCAGCTTACGATAGTGTTCATTTTCTGTGACTTGCACCCAGAAAAGTCTGCAGATAAGAACAAGGGTGACTACTGCCCACATAAGAAAAAGCGAGCCTACCCTCTTCTTCATGGTAATGCTCGAGTGATTAGACACAGGCCATTCCCTACCTCAAAAAATCTATTTTAGTCTGATTCTTGGATGACTGCTTCTGGGAATATCGTAGAACCATCTAGCCACAAAGGGTGAAATAAGACCTATGAGGATATCTTCAGTTCGGGCTGAGATGTGTGCTACCAGACCTGAAAGCTTTTCATGCATTTCCGAATCTGAGTTATCAGCCATATCAAGACGGTTAGTCGCAGACGCTACCATAATGAATTCTGTTGTTACAGGTTCTGCCATACCCAGAGATACCGTAGCTTCTTTTTCAATCCTGGCAAGAGAGCTCAACTGAGCTATACTTAGATTAAGCCGATCGTATTCTGTTTGAGTAGCTGCAAGTGCCCGCTCGAGTAAGTGCAGTTCATAACCGCCATCAATTACTTGGGCGCGTAACGCTAAGCTACCGATAAGAAGTCCGGTAATGAGTATGGCTGAAAACATCCGCTTGCCGAGGCCGGCCCCTTTTCTTGATTCCCTGCCGGTCTTTCCGGGCTTAACTGTTGAAGCCTTTCGGTGTTGGCTGCTTGCGCGCTTTTGAGCGGGAGTCTGCTTGATTTTGTCTTTTGTTTTCGATAAAGACCTTGCGGCCGCTGGTATCATCTGTATTCCCTCCCCTATTCCCTTAGAACTTCTCTGCTGCTCTAAGCTTTGCACTCCGGGACCTGGGGTTCGCAATGATTTCTTCCTCGCATGGGACAAGCGGCTTTCGGGTCAAGATTCGAAGCCCATCTTGGCTCATACGGGACATGTCCAAGAACGTTGTCTTCACAATCCGGTCTTCCAAGGAGTGATACGAGATGACTATCACTCTTCCTCCGGGATCAAGGAGTTTCACCGCTTGATCCAATCCGGCGTGTAAGTTATCCAGCTCACGATTTACTGCAATTCTAAGAGCCTGAAACGTCCGGCGTGCAGGATGAGGCCCAGACCTTCTGGCACCTGCCGGAATAGCTGCTTTGATAATATCTACGAGTTCACCTGTTGTGGTTATTAGCATTCTATCTCGTTGTGTTACTATGAATTCTGCTATGCGCGCTGCCCAGCGCTCTTCACCGTAAGTCCTAAGTATGCTTGTGATTTCTTCGGCTGGAAGGGTGTTTACCAGGTCGCCGGCAGATAAGCCTGCGTCCTCCCCCATCCTCATGTCAAGGGGTCCGTCTTCCATATATGAGAAACCTCTTTCAGCCTCATCCAGTTGATAGCTGGAAACTCCAAGATCCAGCAGGACTCCGTCGACTTGTGAAAGCCCAAGGTTGTCGGCAATATCCTTTAAGTCGCAGAAATTCCCACGAACGAAAGTAACAGCATCATGGAATCCCTTCAATCTTTGTTTTGCTGCGGAGATTGCATCTTCATCCCGGTCAATCCCTATGAGTTGAGCGCCGTCGCCTACGAATTCCAAGAGACCTAGGGAATGTCCTCCGGATCCAAGAGTGCAATCCATGTAGACTCCACCGTGCTTAGGACGCATTAACCAGATTACCTCGTCCATCATTACAGGTGTATGATATTCTTCAGCGTTGTTTGCCTTCGTTTGACTCACTTGCCTGTTCTCTTGACTCATTGGGCGATACCGCCATGAGTCAGTTTTTCTGCTATCTCCTCATAGGATTCCTCTGCTTCCACCGAGTAACCCATCCATACCTCTTGACTCCATATCTCGATCCTGTTCATGACACCGATGACTATGGCATCCTTAGTGAGTCCTGCATATTCTCTGAGATAAGCAGGAATATTGATTCGCCCTTGTCTATCCAGTGCGCATTCGCATGCTCCCGAGAAAAACAATCTGCTGTAGGCTCTTGCGTCTCGCATTGTGAGGGGAAGTTTTGAGAACTCAGCAAGCTGTCTCTCCCATTCATTCCTTGGAAAGATAAACAGACACTTATCCAATCCTCTGGTGGCGAAAAAGGATTCTCCAAGGTCTTCCCTGAATTTTACAGGGATAGCGAGTCTCCCTTTATCATCAAGATTATGTTCGTAAGTTCCAATGAACATGGGAGTCTCCAAATTCACCACTTCTCCCCACTTTGCCCCATATTGGTAACAATTCTCTTCTATACCAGTCCATGAATTCCTTCTTTCACACAAAAACTTTTTAGAAGTATTTGAAAGCCCGATTTATCGAGCAATACAAAACGTGTGGCCCCGGCAATGAATTGCCGGGGCCACACGTAATCGACATCTCTTATTATGCGTTATGAGGCCTTGTTTGAATCAGCTCCGCTGCAGAGATCTTCTCTCTCTATTGCCATTAAGAAGAGCTTTCTAGGAGGTTGCCGTCTTTCGATCTGCCTGGTCATTACCCAGTGTTTCTTGAACCCGCAATGTTCAAAGCATTTCACTGCAGGTAGGTTGTCTGCCAATACTCGAAGGTAAACTCGATCTAGTTTCGTACTTGAAAATGTATGATCCAGGAGCGATAAAATGGCGTCGTACCCGTAGCCTTTACAAAGATACCTCGGATCTCCTATACGAACTACGAGTTCTGCTTCGCTTCTGCGACAGTTGATCTCTACAAGGCCAATGTCTCCAATTAGTGTACCGTTTTCTGCCTCTATAGCGAACATTCTTGTCGTGCGAGCGTTTGCCCGCGATCTATATTCCTCGCTTATTGTGAGGCGCCTTGCACTATGTTCGTATGCTGCAGTCGCGATGTGCTGTCCTGCTTCCCACTGACATATTACTTCCATGTCAGCTTCACTAAGCGGACGAAGTACAGTTTTTTCGCCTTTAATCACTTAGGTGACACCTCTTCTCCCAGTCCACCACCCCACTTGTCGCAAAAAGACTTCGCCCTTGACCCTTCCAATACCTTTAAGTATTTTTATCCGATTTCGGCATCCGTGACCATGTATTATTTATTTCTTAGGATTTCACCTTGGCTGGACAATTAGCTTGATAGCTGTCCTTTCTTCTCCGTCAATTTGGACATCAGTGAATGCAGGGATCATCACCAGATCTATCCCACTTGGCGCTACGAAGCCTCGGGCAATAGCAACTGCCTTGACAGCTTGATTCAATGCCGCAGCGCCCACTGCCTGAACCTCGGCGCCTCCTCGTTCTCTGACAACTCCCGCCAATGCACCCGCCACAGAATTGGGGCTCGACTTGGCAGACACCTTGAGGACTTCCATAAAAAATTCCCCCTTGCATGGTTGAGAATGCCGATCATGGTTCAAATATTATATGCCGGGGCATTACATTCCTGCTATATTTTTGTGTGCAATGGGAAAAACGTAAATAAACATGGATGATATGGTTGTCAATCAAGAGCTGCTTCTCGAATCCTCTCAATTGACTTGGTTTTTCCGGTGCGCTCATCGATAGTGATTACTGCCCCGCACAGTTCAGTTGGTCCTGCTGCTGTCTGAAATCGTTTAGGCAGCCCTGAAAGGAAACGATCTATAATAATATCAGTTCTTACTCCCAGCACTGAGTTTATTGGACCGGTCATACCCAAGTCGGATATGTATCCGGTACCACCTGGGAGAATCCTCTCATCTGCAGTCTGGACATGGGTATGAGTTCCGACGATACAGGCAACTCGGCCATCAAGATACCAACCCATAGCGATTTTCTCCGACGTGGCCTCAGCATGAAAGTCCACTACGATTAAATCGCACTTTCCTGAAAGCTCTGCGACAATAGAATCTGCGGATCGAAAAGGGCAATCCAGAGGGGACATGAAAACACGGCCTATCAAATTAACAACACCGAGTCTAACCTGATTTGCCAAGTTTATGATGGTAGCTCCCTTACCGGGAGCTCCAGGCGGGTAGTTGGCAGGGCGCAGGACACGACTAGTGTCCTGAAGGAACCCATAAAACTCTTTTTTCTGCCAGACATGGTTTCCGGTTGTGAGAAGTGTAACTCCGAGATTGAATAACTCTTCAGCTGTGTCCTGAGTGAGCCCAAGACCTCCGGCTGCATTTTCACCGTTTGCTATGATCGCGTCGGGTTTGTAGGCATGCACGAGTTCAGGCAAAACAGTCTTCACGGCACGGCGCCCGGGCTTACCTACGATGTCACCTATAAAAAGAAGATTCAACCGGTGTCCTCCTTGAGCCTTAAGATTTAGTGCGTTCTGTCTGCTTATTGAAGACAAGAACGCGTCCTTCTTCGCGAAACCCTATGAGTTTTCTTTGTTGAACAGACTCTCTTAAGTCGTCCAGCATAGTCTCAATTATCTCGTCCTGATATGTCAGTTCTTCCTCGAATTCACCTTCATCGCTGCTTCCCTCAGTTATCAGTTCAGATCCCAACGCGGATCGTGCGAGTTCGATTATGAGAGATATTTCTTCTTGGGTCAGCGTAGCGACATCCCGTGATATTTCAACAATTGACACAGTGTCAAACTCCAGGCGCTCTGCTTTGATTCTTGGAGTCCCCCTATGGACCAGAGAGGCGTACACTTCTATACTCTCAAAAAGTTTGAGGCAAAAAGTCTCCCACAACGGATCTGAGATAGAAGATGATGTCATGAACGTAAACTTAAGAATCTTGCCTTCAGGGACGAAATTCACTGTCGCTATTTCGGGATAGCGCACCAAAATGGAAATGAGAAGGCTTACGCTATTTGCTGTACTGTCAGAAATGGTTTCTAATTGAGTATTAGTGTCATCCACTGTGACCACCCCTCCTCACGACCTTGTCCCTGGTAACTCAACTGAAAGTTCGCCACAAGGGCAAGAACTCCTGCTTAGGACAACCTAAAGGGACCACAGTGGGGCGAGCTGAGCTCGCCCCAAGGTTCAATGTCGTTCTATTTTGCATAGTCTACTACTCGAGTTTCTCGAATTACAGTGACTTTAATTTGTCCGGGGTAATCCAGTTCTTTTTCGATTTTGGAGACAATATCCCTCGCCAGACGCACAGCAGTCAAGTCATCAATCTTATCAGGCTTTACCATTATTCTTATTTCACGGCCTGCCTGAATTGCGAAGGACTTCTCAACGCCTTCAAATGAATTTGCGACTTCTTCTAACTTAGTCAGGCGCTTCATATATGCTTCCAGTGTTTCACGTCTGGCCCCTGGACGTGCTGCTGAGACCGCATCTGCGGCTTGCACTAGAACTGCTTCGACTGTGCAAGCCTCCTCATCCCCGTGATGAGCAGCAATTGCATGGATCACTTCAGGGGATTCCTTGTATCTTCGTGCAATATCGACACCTATCTGAACGTGCGGCCCTTCAACTTCGTGGTCTACGGCTTTGCCAATATCATGGAGCAGCCCTGCGCGTTTTGCTATCATGACATTGGCTCCTAGTTCAGCCGCCATTCCTGCTGCAAGATAGGCTACTTCAATGGAGTGCTTCAGCACATTTTGCCCGAAACTGGACCTAAATCTAAGTCTTCCGAGCAGGCGAATGAGTTCATGGTTTAGGCCGTGAACTCCCACCTCAATGGCTGCGCCTTCTCCTTCTTCTTTTATTATATTATCAACTTCTTTTTGTGCTTTCTCAACCATTTCTTCAATTCTAGCCGGATGGATTCTTCCATCGTTGATAAGCTTCTCCAGCGCTACCTTGGCAACCTCACGTCTTACCGGGTCAAAAGCAGACAAGATTACTGCCTCCGGGGTATCATCGATAATGAGATCAACGCCTGTAAGGGTCTCCAGGGCTCTGATGTTTCTTCCTTCCCTACCGATGATTCTTCCCTTCATTTCATCGTTGGGAAGCGCTACCACAGATACGCTGGTTTCAGCTACATGGTCTGCGGCATAACGCTGGATTGCAGTAGCGATAATCTCCCTGGCCTTGCGGCCTGCCTCTTCCTTCGTCTGCGCCTCAATATCACGTATCATTATTGCAGCTTCATAATGAAGTTCATCTTCGATATTCTTAAGGAGAAGTTCCCTGGCTTCATCTGATGACAACCCAGACAGTCTTTCCAGTTCAGCTCTTTGCTCTTGATAAACCTGTGTAAGTTCGTTCTTGATATTCTCAAGCTCTTTTTCTTTTCTGTTTATGGCTTCTTCTTTGCGTTCGATAGCCTCTCCCTTGCGATCCAGGCTCTCTTCCTTCTGAAAAAGCCGTCTTTCACTTCTTTGAATCTCTCCTCGTCGAGCACGGCTTTCTTGTTCAATCTCAGTACGAAGGTGATGCGCCTCCTCTTTAGCTTCTAAGAGGATCTCTCGTCTGGCTGCTTCAGCTTCCTTCTGAGCCTCTTCAGCTATTCTCTGGGCGGCCTGCTCCGCAGAACCAATCTTCGCCTCAGCGAGAATTCGTCTGGTAAGGTAACCAATGGTGAAGCCTGCTACGACGGCAGCTATTGCTATCAGTCCATTTGCAATGATACTCTATACACCTCCTTTTCAAAAATAAGGCCGAGCATGAACTCGGCTACTAGATAAAAGACTTATCATATCGTCACTTGGTCTAGTGCCGGAGCTGTATCTCAGGCGGGAACCGGAATTCATCGTTATTGTACCTTTTCGATATATAAGTGTCAAGGTAAATCCCCAGGTGCTTCCGCTAATGGTTTAGGGTCGCATTAGGTCTAATGACAACTTATTTTAGTACTTCTCTAATCGTCTTTCTGACGATATCAGGTGCAAAGCCTCTTCTTGCCAGGTACGCGTAAAGCCTTCGAAGGGCTTTTTCCCTATCATCTATGCCCTTTCGTGCAATCCATTGTTTCGCAACCTCGAGGGCATTGGCCTCCTCCCTACCCTCTTGGAAGATGCGCATGACAGTATCTTCCGCCATGTCTTTAGATATTCCGCGCTTTTCCAGTTCAATGCGAATTCTGTATGGTCCAAACTTGTTACATGTTGCTCGTAACTGTGCGAAATGCATCGCATATTTCTTGTCATCGACATAACCTAAGTCTTGCATCTCGGCGATGACATTATCGATGACATCCTCATTAAAACCTTTTCTTCGCAGTCTGTCTGCGAGCTCATTCGTTGTACGATCCTTTATTGTAAGGAGACGAAGAGCATATTGCCTGCCGCGTTTTACAGTCTTCTCCATGTTGTGCCCACACTATCCATAATTGGTATTGATATGGTGTTCATCTTCGCTATCATACATGTTCTCGTTTTGCGGAGAAAGTCCTTTCTTTCATACTTCACTGTATAAGACGAAAAAGGGAAGGATAATATCCTTCCTTGAAATCAAAAGAGTAGGTTACAACAGGATGTTGTGCACAGACAGAACGTCTAAGGAATTACTTATCAGTTTCCTTACTCTTAGTTTTCTTAGATGGCTCAGAAGGCTTTAGGCCCACTAGTTCCCGGACTTTAGCTTCGATTTCGCACGTGATATCCGGGTTTTCTTGCAAGAAGGTTCTTGCGTTTTCCCTGCCTTGTCCCATTTTGACTTCTCCGTATGAATACCAGGTGCCACTTCTCGTTATGACCCCATTGGCTTCTGCCAGATCCAGTATGGATCCTTCGCGAGATATACCTTGTCCATAAAGAATGTCAAATTCTGCATCGCGAAACGGAGGGGCAATCTTGTTCTTTACAACTCTACCCCTGGTACGACTACCAATTATTTGCTGGCCTTGCTTTAAAGATTCTATTCTCCGTACCTCCAAGCGTACAGTAGAGTAGAATTTCAGAGCGCGGCCCCCGGGTGTGACTTCGGGATTCCCGAACATGATTCCGACTTTCTCACGTATCTGGTTTATGAAAATGGCACAGGTACGTGACTTTCCTATAGCTGCAGTTAGTTTTCGCAGAGCTTGCGACATGAGCCTGGCCTGCAGTCCAACGTGAGAATCACCCATCTCTCCTTCGATCTCTGCTCTCGGAGTCAGGGCTGCAACAGAGTCTATGACGACTACGTCTATGGCACCGCTTCGCACAAGGGCTTCAGCTATTTCCAGAGCTTGCTCCCCGGTATCAGGCTGAGAAATGAGAAGGTTATCAGTATCAACGCCCAGTCGGTTCGCATAAATCGGATCCAGAGCATGCTCTGCGTCGATAAAAGCTGCTATGCCTCCGGCCTTTTGTGCTTCAGCAATTATGTGAAGTGCAACCGTTGTCTTGCCTGAGGACTCCGGACCATAGATTTCAATGACTCGCCCACGCGGCATACCGCCTATTCCCAGTGCGATATCCAGCGATAAAGCTCCTGTAGGAATCGCTTCAACTTCGAATTGAGCACCTGCTTCACCCAGCTTCATAATAGAACCTTTCCCAAATTGTTTTTCTATTTGTGACAAAGCCATGTCAAGGGCTTTTCTCTTATCCTTGTCCATAAGGTTCTCCCTTCTTCCTATGCTTGTCCATGACAATTGTATCCTAATTGCTCATTGCTCTCAACATCGGTAATTCTCCGTGACTCTTACTGACCGCCATGTGGGAACCGAAAACCAATATGGGAACGCTTGTTCCCTACTTAGCTCTATATATCGCGTTCATGCGTCAAATCTCAGAGGAGACGCGAAGAGGAATGATCTCAATCGGACTGTATATCGGCCCTTTATTTGTCAACTCGCTGGTAGTAAACTGAATCTCCGTAACTTCCATCGTGCCTTTTACAGTCAGGCCGGAACCCAGCTTCCCCGTAAGTGCCTTAAGGTTCCGAGATGAACGGACCCTCCCTATGGTTAAATGTGGTGAGAAGCCTTTACTGTCTCGTGCAAACCCCTCCATTTTCATTGCTTCTTGTACAGTTGACATAAGACTTATCAGGCGCTCTCTACCTGCACCTACCCCTACCCAAAGCACCCTTGGGTTCAGTAGATTCGGGAAAGCCCCTATGGTGTTCAGTTCCAGTTCAAATCTGCAGGAATCAGTCAAACAGTCCCTTAGTGCATCCGTAATACTGGGAATGCGCACATTTTCCACATCTCCCAGGAACTGCAAGGTGAAATGGAGATTGTCAGGTTCAACCCACTTAATATCCGCCCCGCTATATGACAGCTTTTTTTGGAGGGTAGTCATTTCCGTTCGAAGAGATGGGTGAAGAAACACTGCAACAAAGCATCGAACAGTACCCACAATCAGGCCTCCAGTCGAGTTTCAGGTTAAGAACATGATTCCACAAATATTCGATATTGCCTTCCTGTACCATTCTTATCTCGTCATAAGTTCCTACTTAGTGATGATTTAGTAGGTGTCTGCGAAGCATATCCAAGGCTCTCTTGGCAGCTCTCTCTTTGATTTCGCTACGGGTTCCGAAGAATTGAAAGCGTCCGCAGGTGATTCCGTTCTTCCACGCAAGTGCCACATAAACAAGGCCCACTCCATGCATATGATCGTCAGTTGCAGGGCCTGCTACACCGGTGGTAGAAATGGCTACATCCGCACTTGAAAGGGATAGAACCCCCCTTGCCATTGCAAGAGCAATCTCCCTGCTCACTGCTCCATGCTTTTGAACTTTGTCATCCGGCACACCCAGAATCCTTATTTTCGCATCATTACTGTAACTTGTTACTGCAAGACCTAGTACTCCTGAACAGCCGGGCACCTCAGTGAGTTTGTGAGAAATGAGTCCTCCGGTAACTGATTCTGCTACTGCACATCTCATATGGCGCTCTTCGAGTAGTCTTACTACTGCATGCTGAATCTCATCATCTTCAGTTCCATAGATATCGTATCCCAGGTGTTTTCGTAATTCAGCTTCAGTCTGATCAATCATCGCATCAGCTTCCCCGGTTGAAGAAGCTTTTGCAGTTATCCTTAACATGACTTCACCTAACGACACCAGCGGAGCGATTGTCGGATTCGATTTTCCATGAAGAAGATGTCTTATTCTGTCTTCGATTTCAGCCTCTCCGGGACCACAGATCCTCAGAGCCTTAGAGGCGATAACCTCACCTTTTCCTGCAAGGCCGGCTAAATAGGGAATGACGGTAAGCTCCATCATGGCTTGCATTTCGCCTGGTACACCGGGAAGGCAAATCACTCGTTTGCCCATCTTATCCATTATGATACCGCACGCTGTACCGCGGGGATTCGGTATTAGCCCTGCGCCTTCAGGGACTTGTGCCAGTGGTATCAAGCTTGTTTGTTCTTGATGCCCCCATCGTTTCAGTAAAGACGAAGCATGGCTCAGTGCTTCATCAGAACGAACCAGTGGCACGCCAAAGACTTCGGAAACCACTTCTCGTGTTATGTCATCTTCAGTCGGACCAAGTCCGCCGGTGACAATTACAAGATCCGTTCGTTTGAGCGCTTCCCGTAGTCCCGCCACAGCTCTGGACTTATTATCCCCCACAGTGGTCTTATGGTACAAGTTGATTCCAATGCCTGCAAGTTTACGACCAATGTAAGCCGAGTTTGTGTCTACAACGTGACCAAGGAGTAGTTCAGTGCCAATACACAGAATTTCTGCAGTCAAGCTTTAATACCCTCCCACGTACGGCGCCATGAGTCTACGCCACTTTATCCCATGAAATCAAGAGCCCAAAATCTGCACAGTACTTGTACACAAACCCGGCGAGCATTTGTGGAAAGCCACTTAGCTTGCCTTTACGCATGTGTCGTCTGTTCCGAGCATTCTTCGAAACTCTTCGCCCTCAATCTTCTCAGTTTCAAGTATACATGCGCTGATTTCCTTGAGAACACTTAGTTTTGATTCCAGAATCATGGAGGCCCTCTTCTCTTGAGCCTTTAGAATACTACTTACTGTCTCATAATATAGTTGCTTCGGGAGTTCTTCAATAGTAACAATCCCTGCCTGAGACATACCTGCAGAAATAAACTTGCGTGAAATCTCCAAGGCCTGCTCAAAGTCGTTTGATGAACCCGTTGATTTTGACCCAAATACCAGCTCTTCAGCAACTGAGCCTGCCAGGAGTATGGCTATCTGCTCTTCCAGGTAGTCGCGGGTATAAAGATGGTAGTCTTCTTCTTGGGCTTGTCTCGTGTAGCCAAGCGCTTGACCCCTGGACATTACAGTGACAGTTGATACTGACCCCGGCCTTAATATCTCACTGACTATTCCGTGACCTACCTCGTGGTGTGCTATTCTGTCCATCTCTTCCTCATTGGGACGACGATCCAGTTTTTCTCCCATAATCACCTTATCTATGGCTTCTCTCAGTTCTTCTTGACCAACTGTGGTTTTCGCTTTTCGCATTGATAGGATAGCAGCTTCATTCACCAGGTTCTCCAAGTGGGCTCCGGAGAATCCCAACGTATCCCTGGCAATCTCGTCAAGATTCACATTGCATTCAAACGGCTTCCCCTTGGAGTGAATCTTTAGTATGTGAAGCCTACCTTCTCGATCAGGAAGGTCTACCCGAACTATGCGATCAAATCGACCCGGTCTGAGAAGAGCAGAATCAAGCAGGTCTGCCCTGTTCGTAGCCGCTATCACAAGAACTTTGACATCATCATACGGATTTATTCCGTCCATCTCAACAAGTAGCTGATTAAGAGTCTGATCATATTCAAGATGACTGGTATGTCTTCCCCGTTTTCCTCCGATGACTTCTATCTCGTCTATGAATATCATAGCAGAGTCACGTTTCTCATGTAATGCGCAAGATCGTGCAGTAGAGAACAATTGGCGCACCCGTTGGGCACCAACGCCTGCATACATCTCTATGAACTCTGATCCTGACGATGTCACAAAAGCGCTCTCTGTGTGATTGGCGGCAGCTTTAGCCATGAGTGTCTTTCCGGTTCCCGGCGGGCCGGTCAGTAAGACTCCTCGAAGTGGCCTGATTCCCAGTTGTCGTGAGTGCTCAGAATCAACTATGAAGTCCAGAGCCTCAAGTAGCTCGCGTTTTGCCACTTCTTGTCCGCCAATATCATCAAAGTGAACATTTGTGTTTCCCTGATCTTGTTTGCTGCCTCCCAGAATTTGAAACCTTTTTCCCAGTGCAGGTCCTGATCGAATAAACCATATCGCAACACCAAACACTGCAACGAGAAGAAAAAGCGTGATATCGTAACCTGAGACAGCCAAGAACACAATTCCGGCAAGGGCCGCCCCAATCCCGATTTCCTTAATCATGATGTTCCCTTCATCCTTTCCGGATACAGAGTCTAAACGGCACTCCCTGTAAGCCTGGACTGAAGATTAGAAAGGGTTGCTGATGAATGTTGCCGGGCGCCTGTTTCCCTGGGGATGATTTCATAGAGATAACTTCCCCCTTTGTGTAGCTGTACATATATATAGTCTGAATCGACTCCCACATCCCACCTATCCAGTCCGGCTTCTTCGGCTTTCTCTGCTATCGCTTGGGACATAGTGTAGAAACTCCCCCTACATAGCGCTTCTTCAATATGAATCCGCATATGACGGAAGGTTCCCTCCAGCTCGCGATTGCGTCTGTCCACTATGCTGAGACTTCCGGGAATCCTACCGGTGGCCTCTGCAATACCTGCCCAAAGTTGGACATATTGTGATTGGATGTCTTCAACGTCGCCCAGCTCCACGCTTACACATAAACCGTCTTTGCATTGCCCGACAGTGTAGTTAATAACCTCAGCCTGCTGTGAAAAAAACTCATCGAGGGGTTTTCTTACTTGCAGACTGTAGCTTGCAGCTTTGCCCCCGTAGAGCACAAGAAGTGTAACAATGAATACCAGAGCCGTTCGTTTAATATCGAGCTTAAACAGTTGCAATCCTCTCCCCTCACCTTTCTATAAGGTTGTCTGAATTATAACATAAAGCCCTCGACGCATCGAGGGCAAACAGCAGGTAAACATAGGAATTAGCACAGGCAAATTCAGCTATTTAGAGAAGGGTCAGCGGGAAGGCACACCTTACGAAGGAGTTCCACCTTCTCGTCAGGGTCATCGCTTTCAAACACGAAGCTTCCTGCAACCAATACATTGGCTCCGGCTCTTACAACAACGGGAGCAGTGATATCATTAATCCCACCGTCAACTTCAATGTCAATATTTCGTCCGGTTCTTGCTACCATTTTCCGCACCTGCTTGATTTTGGGCACCATTTCATCTATGAAACTCTGTCCTCCAAATCCGGGGTTTACTGTCATAATCAGCACCAGATCGACTATTTCAAGGACATGCTC
>DIQZ01000039.1:0-25209 GCA_002424305.1 Firmicutes bacterium UBA5449 | reverse complement strand
ATCTTTAATAGTCTGGATAGTTCTGTGGAGATGTGGGGAGGCTTCTGCATGGACTGTAATAATCGAACTGCCTGCTTCGGCGAAAGCCTGAATATAGAGGTCAGGATTGTCTATCATGAGGTGAACATCAAGAGGAATATCCGTTGATTTCCGAAGGTCGCTCACTACCGGCATGCCTATAGTTATGTTAGGAACAAAGTGACCGTCCATCACATCCACGTGAAGCAAATCAGCACCTCTGACAGTCTGTGTTGATTCAGCCAGGTTCGCAAAGTCTGCTGAGAGTATTGATGGGGCAATCTTGATTGTCATCTGCCCCTCCTCCTTTCTCTTTCTACGATTTCAAGTAGAAGTTTTACATAGTGGTTATAACGAAACTCATCGATCTGACCTGCTTCTACCGCTTCTTTTACACCACAGTGAGGTTCCTTGTGATGAAGACATGTAGTGAATTTACAGGCTTCCATGGCTTTCCTGAACTCACGAAACAAGTATCCAAGAGATCTGCTGTCAATCGTGTCGAGATCAAGCTTAGAAAATCCCGGCGTATCAGCTACGTATCCGGATGGCTCAATCCTGAGGAGAATCGAGTGTCGAGTAGTGTGTCGTCCGCGGCCGGTTCTTGCACTGACTTCACCGGTTTGCAATCTTAGCCCGGGTTCCAAAGCATTAAGAAGCGCTGACTTTCCAACACCGGATGGTCCTGCAAACACTGAAAGCCTGTCAGAAAGGGCTTTTCGCAGCCTTGTTATTC
This sequence comes from Firmicutes bacterium UBA5449, assembly GCA_002424305.1. Taxonomy (GTDB): domain Bacteria; phylum Bacillota; class SHA-98; order UBA4971; family UBA4971; genus UBA4971. The sequence goes on along the minus strand of DIQZ01000039.1, from coordinate 24,455 downwards.
CCCAACCTGCTCTGGCACTTACCTTAATTACTTCATACCCTGCATCCCTATATGGCTTCGCCAGTTTGTCCGCAGCGTACCTACTCACCAGATCAATCTTGTTTAGACATATTGTGATGTCCAAGGAGTTTGCCTCAACCGTAGCAAGCATCCTATCAAGCAACTCGAAATCAGGAGGTGGTTCATGACATGCCATGATAATGACAGCCTGATCCACATTGGCAACAAGCGGTCTCAGAAGGCGTGTTTTTCGTGGGAGAACATCTTCAATGACTCCATACTCACCGTCCGAATCAGTGACAGTAAATGAGACGATGTCTCCTACGAGAACATCTTTGTCCTCCTTGCGGAGTCTGCCACGTATCCGGCAGTCAACAAGTGAATCTCCGTGGCTGACAAAGTAGTGACCTGCATATGCCTTAATAATATGTCCCTTCGGCATCCACCGTCCTCCTGTTATCCCTTGGGAACCATTTCGTCTTTATACAGGACTCCCCCAATGTAGACCCTGATTCTCATCTTTCGACCCCATGCATTGATTTGCTTTTCGATACGTTCGCCCGGAGTATGCATGCCTACGTAGTAATCCCTTTCACCATAGTAGTCGTTAATGCGGATTTTGACTTCCTGTAAATCTGTGCCGGGTGGTACCACAATAGTCACTAAAGTCGAGACAGGCGTAATCGCGTCGAGAAGCGACGAAGCATCTTGAGATTTTCCTATGACAAAATCTACAGCAGAACCTACCATGACAAGTTGCCCGGGCTCAGGTGTTTGACTGATTACTATCCCAGCAGGTACCCCTTCTCGGATTTCTTCAGTTACTCGCCCCTTAACCAGGCCTGAAACAGCCAGGTAAGATTCGGCGTCTGCCATGTTCATACCCGAAAAATCCTGGACTGTAACCAGTAGAGGCTCCGGTCCGTCACTCAAGACAATATCTACAAGGGTCCCCTTCTCTGCGTGGACTCCTGCGGCCGGAGATTGGGAAGCAATTTCATTTGGCTCAACCTCGTCACTGTACTCTCTGGACTGCGTACCGGGATTGAGTTCGAGTCTTTCTAGTTCTAAGAGTGCTTGACGGAGATCCATTCCCTTGAGATCCGGGACCTCAACTATTTCCTTTCCAAGGCTTACCACCAGAGTGATTTTGCTGTTCATTTTCACCCGGGCATATGGCTCAGGCCGTTGCGAGATCACCCGATTAGGCAAAACAGCCTCATCATAGCGCTTATCCGGATCATCCAGACGCACATGGGCCTTCTCTGAAAGGGCAGCCGCTTCTTCAAGAGTCTTTCCGGTAAAATCCGGCACTCTGACTTCTTCTACATAAAGCCATTCCGGTAGCATAATAATAACCACGGCCGCAAGCGTAAGCAAAGCAAATATGAAGAACAAAGTCGCAAAGATTGTGCGTCTTGGGTTTCTCTTGTTATTAGGTTTGCGTCTCACCAAAGTCTCCTCCATGTTCACCGCAAGATCTGACGCAGATATGACCTGTGTAGGCATATCTGAAATAGTGATTTCGCTATCGGAATCAACATCATCATGGAAAGTCTCGTAGTCATTACCGGGAAAAGCATACGGTTCCAAGGCTCGCATCATCTGTCTGGCGTCTTGATAGCGACGCGAAGGATTCTTCTCCAGAGCTTTCAATACAACTCTTTCAAGACCTTTTGGAATTGCCGGATTCAGTTTTGTAGGAGGTGTTACAACAGTTTGAAGGTGCTGTAGTGCTATGGAAATCGGGCTTTCACCCTTAAAAGGCACGGTTCCTGTTAGCATTTCGTATAGAACAACGCCTAGTGAGTAGATATCAGACTGTGCTTCCACAGCTTCTCCGCGTGCCTGCTCCGGTGAAAAGTAGTTTACTGTTCCGATTATCGTCCCGGTTTCAGTAAGGGTTGATGTGCTAAGAGCCCTTGCAATACCGAAATCCGTTACTTTGACCCGTTCATCGAAAGTTACCATGACGTTATGAGGTTTGATATCTCTATGAACAATTCCATTTTCATGAGCGTGCTGCAATGCAGCTAGAATTTGCCAACTTATTCGAGCAGCTCTCTGCGGCGACATATGACCGGATTCAGCGATGGCTTCCTTAAGACTTGTACCAGTTACACATTCCATCACAATATAATAACAGTCTCCGTCTTTACCTACATCATATATGCTGACAATATTCGGGTGAGAAAGACTTGCGGCCGCCTGTGCTTCCCTTCGAAAACGCTCAACAAATTCATCATTTGATGTGAATTGCGGCCTCAGGACCTTAATAGCAACTGTTCGGTTCAAGATCTGGCAATGGGCCTTGTACACCTCTGCCATCCCACCCGAACCCAACTTTGAAAGTATCTTATATCTCTTTCCGAGAACCTCCCCTACCATCTTTCCACCTCACCTGCGTTGAATCCCAGGTTCAAGAACCGACAAACACCGCAACAACAGTGACGTTATCATATCCGCCATTCTGATTTGCAAGGGCTATGAGCTTATCTACGACTGAACAAGGGGCCGAATCAGAGACGACAACACTCAATATCGTAGAATCGTCTATGGTCCCGGAAAGTCCGTCTGTGCACAGGATATAGCGGTCTCCGGGTTCTACTTTTGCATCAGTGACTTTCATATCCACCGTTGGGAGTGTGCCCATAGCCCGAGTCAGCAGATTCCGCTGAGGATGCTCTCTTGCCTCGTTATTAGTGAGCATCCCCCTCCTCATAAGCTCACCGACAACAGAGTGATCCTCTGTCAGTTGGTATATTACATTATTCCTTACGAGGTATGCTCTACTGTCTCCTACATGTCCGACATAAGCTATACCGTCTTGAATGAGCAGAGCAGTCAATGTAGTGCCCATGCCTCGACAACTCTTACAACTTGTGGAACGTCGGTAAATTTCAGCATTAATTCTTGTGAACGCCTCGCAGAGTGCATTGACCGGATCCGTTTCATCAGATAGCGGATATCCCTCGAGTATGTCCACAGCCATTTTGCTTGCGATTTCCCCTGCCTCATGTCCGCCAAGGCCGTCGGCGACAGCAAACAAGACGTCCCCCAGCAGGTAGTTATCTTCATTTACCGCCCTTACCAGTCCCACATCAGTACGGGCGGAGGCTTCCATATAACCCACCCCCGTTCAACAGTGTCCAAGACGAAGTATAACCCTGAATCGGCTTACCTGCAATACCTGCGACGCAACTGACCACATGCTGCATGGACATCCAGACCCAGATCTCTCCTGATAGTAACCGGAATAGATGCATCATCAAGTATCTTAGCAAATCTATTTACTCGTACTGCCGGTGACCTTGCATAATCCCTTTCTTCAATAGGATTCAGCGGTATCAGATTAACATGTCCCAATTGACCTTGAAGCAGCTTTGCAAGTTGATAAGCATGCGTGTCACTGTCATTAACATCTCGGATCAGCGCGTACTCAAAGGTCACACGCCTACCTGTACATTCCCGATAATAGCTTGCAGCTTCCAGTAATTCCACGATTGGATACTGCCGATTTATCGGCATCAATAGATCGCGAGTATCATCTGTCGGCGCATGAAGGGAAATTGACAGAGTAACAGGTATTTTCTCTTCAGCAAGTCTGCGTATTCCCGGGACCAGTCCGCAAGTGGACAGAGTCATGCGACGAAAGCTGATCTCTAATCCGCCTTTGTCGTTCAGTATGTAAAGCGCCTTGATACTGGCATCATAATTGTCAAGCGGTTCTCCCGTACCCATAAGGACGATGTTTCCGACATGAGCGCCAAGGAGTGCTACATCTTCATGGATGCGAAGAGCCTCATCGACTATCTCAGAAGCACTCAGGTTTCTCACGAAGCCTTCGATTCCTGATGCACAGAACGAACAGGCCATCTTGCAGCCAACCTGAGTGGAAAGACAGGCGGTGATACCATGTCGATATTCCATTCTTACAGCTTCTATAGCGTTATTATCATGTGTCTCCAAAAGGTACTTCACTGTACCCTTATTGCCTTCACTTCTTGATCGCACATCAAGCCGTGTAATATACGCAGTCTCCTTAAGTTTTTGTCGAAGCGCAACCGGTAGATTAGTCATGTCATCAAAAGAAGGTACCCGGTGTTTGTGGATCCATGAGAATATCTGGTCGCCTCTATATGAAGGTTCTCCCAAGGATTCCATGAATCCATGTAGTTCACTGGGTAGAAGGTTCTTTAGGTCTTCCATCTGGATTCCTCCCGGTGATTCAATTCATCTCATAACTAGGATTTCCTCTTCTACTTTTCCTGCAGACATTTTCCGCCGTCCATAAGGTATTATAGACTATGGAGGAGGGGTGTTGCATGGATACACATCTATATCTTGTAAGACATGGCATGACAAACTGGAACGAACTTGGAAAATACCAAGGTCATCAAGATCTGCCTCTGTCTGCTCTGGGTAAGGAACAAGCGAGGAAAACAGCCGGACGTCTCCAAGAAATAGGTATGGTTGCTGTATATTCCAGCGATCTTTCCAGGGCAATGGATACCGCCGGTTTCATAGCGGAAATCCATGGACTTCCCACTATTCCTCTGGAGGAATTCCGTGAGATAGATGTCGGCATGTGGGAGGGCAAGAGCTTCGAAGAAATTAGGCTCAGGCGCAGTGAGCTTCTTGACAACTGGTTGCTGGATACCGTGAATAACCCCATCCCCGGCGGTGAGTCGTATGCTCAGCTCAGAGATAGGGTTATCCCGAAAGTCATAGAACTTGTCAAGGTCCATAAAGGTTCATCTCTATGTATTGTAAGTCACAGTGGCCCGTTAAAACTGATACTATGCCATGCTTTAGGCATTGAGCCTGACGGCCGCCGGAGATTTCAACTGGCAAACGCGGCTGTAAGCGCAATTACCTACTCTGACAACACGCATATTCGAGTCGATTTTCTTAATGATACATGCCATCTTCTTACTTAATAACAATCCCGAGTACTGCCACAAGACCTAATAGCACCTTAAGGAGTCCGTTTTCCTTACGTAACGAGGTAATATCCTTTGCAGTTTGCGCCTTGTGTGCGGCGAGGTCAGTTGAAAGACTTGTAAGTCCGCTCTCAAGTGAAGTATATGTCGAGACTCTGGCGCTGCGCTCATTTCTTAATGCATCTTCCATACTTAGAGTCTTTCCACGGATGGAATTTAGCTCATCAGTGAAGTCTCTGCCTTCTGCTTCTGTTTTTCCCTCAAGTTCAAAAATCCTGCCTTCCAACTGAGAAAAGGATTCTTTTGATGCGGCAATTTCAGCTCCCTGTCCTTTCAGTGTGTCGGAGATATCGTCAACGTCCTCTTGCAGGCCGGATACTTGAGGTTCAAGAGAAGTAAGTCTTAGAACAGTTGCACTGAGATCCTCTTCGATTTGTGCAAACTTTACTTCATGGGCATTAACTTGTGTTCCAAGTTCCATAAGACCTGCTTCCGTCTTTGAAGTGCGCTCTTCCGTATCAGCGATTTTCCCGGAGAGTGTATTATCTACCTGGGTAATCCGTCCATCAAGCTTCTTTACGTCTTTCGTGATATCAGAGATGATCTTATCAACCTCCGCTTTCATTTCACGTTGAGTGAAAGTAAGCTTTGCAATGTCCTCTTTTATTACTTGTTGGGCTTTGTCATGTTCACTGATGGACTTTTTAAGCATCTCTGATTCGCTGGCTATAATCACAAGCTCTTCACGGAATTCACCGGACAATTTACGTAATAATTCAACGTCTTCCGGAGTCGTACCAATCCGTCCGGCCTCTATCTCATTTAGAATTCTTGCAATCACGACTGCAAGGGTATACCTGTCTACTGCTTTCGTTCCCTGGAATGTCCCGTCTCCGTACAGACCGAGATATCCCTTATCTACCAGCAGTTTTACAGACTGATAAGCCCAGTGTTCTTGAGACACATCCTTAATTTGCGCGTGTGCACCGTGGTACGGTATTAGACATGCTATGAGCGATATCAGAAGAATACGGGAAACCGCAGGTAGAAATGATTTCTTAGTCAACATGTAACCCCCTCCCATCATAGTTGAATATGGTACTACATTACTTTTGAGTGACAATGACAGATCCATGCTCAATTGAGGTGATCATCACTCGACCTTCCGTTCCTGAAACCGATACGTTACGTAAAAGGACATGGCTTTGTCCCGGAGCTTTCGCCCTAAAGCCAATAGTCGCTAACTCACCTGTGATATCCCTTGGTTGAGTTAGGCGTCCGTAAACATCAGTCAAGAGCCCCAGATGATTCTTAATCACCCCCTCATTCCACTCAGACATCCCTGTATCTTCAACAAAGACTGTTCCCCTGGATACATAAACTACCTCGATAACAGATGGGTCAAAGCTCAAGTCAAATCTAACTTCCTGAAGACCTTTCAAGTTACGTGCCAGGATTGTCACAATGAAGAAATCCTCTTGAGGTATGGGAAATATCGGGGACTCCAGGAGAAGTCTCGATCGTAACCCGGGCACACCTATGCTTGTGGCTGCAGCCAGGCTTTCTGCATTTCGTGCGTCCACCATAATTCTGTAATCAAAGGTGCCTGCTTCTCCAAATGGGACAAGATACCATGAAAGGTCGCAGGTCTCGCCCGGTGCCACTTGACCGGGAAACCGGGAAGCCCTCTCACGTTGGGCGAGGACGATTCCATGGTCAGGTGTGAGAGTGGCTTTGACGCCATACGCAGGTGCGCCACCTGAATTCTTCACCTTAGCGCTTATCTTCATGGGATACGGATGAAACATGTCATCCGCAACTCCAAACATGGACGGTGCTTGGATGTAGATGCTAAGTTCCGGAGGTGCCAAAATAGTCACCTCACGATACACCTGATTTCGTTCAGCATTTTCAGCTTCGCAAGCTACCCCGTACCTCAATGTAGTCTGTTCCCTTATATTACATACCACTTCCCATGCTATCTGCCGAGTCTCACCGGGTTCCAGGTGGCCTAGATTCACTTGGTATTTGATGCCCGGAGCAAGACTTAGGCCGGGTGGGAGATCAAGCGACACACTAACGTCAAGTGCAAGTGTTGGTCCGTTGTTTTCTATATATGCCACTATCGGAAACTCAATAGGCTTATCTTTCTCAGGAGTAACTTCAGCAGGAGATGTCACTCCAAGTGCGAGAACTCCGGGGGCAATACTTATCCCGCCCATACCGTAGAGGGTAGTATACTCCCTGGATTCACCGGGTTGAAGCATCTCTTCGTCCCAGTAAAGAGCAAAGGCACTATCAAGTTCATATTCCCCTTCTCGCATGAATTCGCGGCCGGGGATAAGAAGTGTATCCCATACCTGGTCAGCCAAATTACCCCAGTTTGTTAAGACCACCTTGTCGGGTTGGGTTGCATCGGCTCCTATCAGAGTACCTTGGCTTGTTACTGACGGACTTGAAAGTGAGTCAAATGCCTGAAAAAAATATGGTACTCTCGGCCAACTAAAAACAGTATCAGATGTAATGGCCGCATCTCGCGCACGGAATGGGGCTCCGTCGTTTGATCCCAGAAGTGTATCAAGCATGATGCGGGCTCCCACTGTGTGGCCTGTGTCTCCTAGATTTGTTGCTACATAAGTAATCTTAGCTGTATCAAGCAACCCTGTGGTTGTGGATCTCACAATACTGAGTATTTGCGAGACTTCAATATCACCGAATTTCCATGTAGAAGCGATACTGCTTCCGCCGATAATCTTAGGTTCTGAGACTTGTGTGCCATACAAAGCATGTCTTCCGGCGCGTGTCTCTGTCTTGCCACCGAAAACGTAATCAACCCCGTCAACCCTGACAGTAGTATACGAGGTCCAAGGTCTCGGGCGTCCGTATATGAGAGGCTTATTGTCGTCCCATGGATTCAAAGGGTCGCCGCCTGTGGAATCAACTGCGAATCTTCCTGTGGCATCGCCTGACCGGTTTACGAAAACCCTTATGTACTGATTTGATATTTCCAAATTTCCATAGCCGGCTGCAAGTGCAGTTTGATGATGGAGATTCATGATATTGTTGATGCAGGCTAAAAGCATAAACCCACTAAAAGCAATAAGTAAGCGTCTTAGGCATATTCTCATTAAGGACACTCCTTTAGTTCTCCAGGACGGTAACTCCGCCAAACGTGACGATAACGTCAGTCTCTCCCCTAAACGACACAGTCACGCGAATCTTAAAGGGCCAATTGATACCCTTGAACTGCCAACGTGCGAGGATTGTCATTCTGGCTTGTTCGTCAAGTTCATCATGGCCTGAAGGTTTCAATATGTCTATATGAATTATCTTGCCCTCTTTATTGACTGTAACTTCCAGCTCTACAGTGCCCATTATGTCTATGTTTTGAGCGCCTTTTGGGTATCTTGGTGCGACCCAGTTTACAGCCAAAGATTCGCCGCTTCCGAATTGGTGCCCTTGGGGTTTTTGAGGTCCTGCTTCTTCGGTCTCTTTGGGTGTACCTTCCGCTTTCGTCTCTTTCTTGTCTCCTATTTCATCTCCAGTATGGGACCTGCCTTCAGTATCGTCGGAGCCTTCCCCTTCGCCATCTGTCTCAGGCCGAGAAGTAGGTAGCTCCGTATCTTCGCTTTCAGGCGGGGCAGCTTTGGCCTTGGGAATTGGAATAGTCTCGTCAGACTCTCCTGTAAGTACTCTGCCTACGTCATCCGGCTTGTCTATAGGTTTTGTTGCTACAGTTTCCGGTTCAGGTTGTGGGGCAATCTCCGGTTCAGTCTTTGCGTGTTTTTCCGGTTCAGTTGATTTGCCTACTTCCTTAACAGGCTCCTGTTTCTCTTTGGGAGGCAATTCAGGTTTCTTTGGCGCCGGTTCGGGTAATGGCGGTTTTTGCTCCTTTTCGAGGGGTGGTGCAGGTTTTGGAGCAGGCGCTTCAGTTATGCCGGTCTCTGTGGTCTTAGGAGCCTTCTCTTGAACCGTCGTATCCTGGCTCTTAGAAGGTGTTGGAGCGGATGTGCCCACAGGGCTGCCTTGTCTTGTGGCTTCAAAGGTTTGTGAAATCTCGCCGAATTCCACCGGATAAATGGTAACATGATGTGTCATCGTTATTGGAACGAGGAGGATTACGGCGACATGGACTAAGATAGATGTCATTAGGGAAAACCACATGTTTAGCTTATCGTCGGCGTGCTTCATCCTCGTCACCACCTCTCATTTATTAAGGGAGACTATTTTTTAGTCTTATCTGCTGCCAATGCCAACCTTGCAGCTCCTGCCAGTCGCGCTATATCCATCACATCCACAAGTTTCTGATAACTTGTGGAATTGTCAGCTCTTATTACCACAATTTCGCTTGGGTTTTTCTGAATACGTTGGTTGATGGTGATCTTCAAGTTGTCAAGGGATGTCCTCTTATCACCCAAGTATACGTTGCCTGCCTTATCAATAGTGACTACTGTCGTTGATGTTTTATGTGCAGTTGCTGTTTCGGCGCGAGGCAGCTTAATATCCAGGCCTGCCGGATTCGTGCGAAATGTGGTGAACAGCATGAAAAAGACAATAAGAAAGGTCATTACGTCAACCATAGGAACGATATCAATTCGAGGTTTTCTGCGTTGAGTCCTTCGAAAGTGAAAGCTCATATGGTTGCACTCCCTCCATGAGCAACTTGACCACGTTTGTGGCGAACTCATTCATCTCTCGAATTCGCCTGTCAATTATCCCGGTGATGAACACGTAAAGCATGTACGCTGCGACTGCGATTGAGAGTCCGGCTGCAGTAGAGATCAGAGCTTCTGCAATCCCTGATGATAGCGCTCCTGCTTCCAAGAGCTGTGGACTGGCTGCAAGGACATCAAAGTTCTTGATTAGCCCAAGCACAGTCCCGAGCAACCCTAGCAGGGGTGATACTGTGATGACCATCTCGAGAGTAGGCAGACGCCTTTCAAGGAGGAATACCTCACGCTCACCGGCTATCCGGACTTCTTGTTCAACTTGTTCTCTCGGTCGATTAGCGGTTGCCATAGCAGTTGCTGCAAGAGCTCCAATCTGTCCTCTAATCTTATGCACAGCCGCTACTGCATCCACCATCCGATCACGCTCTACAGCCAGGGCAATTAGTCTAAGGGCACGATCAGGATCTTGAGTGGTCCGAAGGAGGTACAGAATACGTTCAAATACCACAGCAAGAGCTGCCACTGAGCAGATAACCAGCGGTATCATTACAGGACCACCTTTGACTAGCACGTCAACCATGTTTTGTTCCTCCAATCCGGTCAAGCTTGCTTCAACAAAATACTTTCGACACGACTTTCCATTGTTCCTTCACGCATTTCCACAACATCTGTAATTTTAGCTATAAATTAGTATTACCAATAATAGAATACCACTTCCCTCAGTGAGTTCAATAGCGGTCACCGGAATGAAAAACAGCCACGGGTGCTTTCTTTTTGTGTCCAAGAAGCGTCCGTGGCCGTTCAAATCATCCGTAGATTAGACTTAAGATACTATTACTTCTGGCGCTCGTACGGAATGCCACTTGCAGCAGGAGGCACAGATCTGCCGATTACTCCTGCCAATGCAGCCATAGTCAAGATATAGGGCGCCATCAGCAGAAAATCTCTGGGGATGAATGTAAGCCCTAGGGTTTGCGACAAGATCTGAAGAGCGTCTGCAAATCCAAAAAGAAGACATGCTCTTAGAGTGCCGTAAGGGGTCCATTTTCCGAAAATCATGGCCGCAAGACTAATAAAACCCCTGCCTCCTGTCATGTTCTCTCTGAATTGACTGAGAAAACCCAAAGAAAGGGAAGCACCTGCCAGCCCTGCCAAGGCACCACTTAACAGCACACATAGGTATCTTACGGTGAAAACATCGACTCCCACAGTCTCTGCTGCTCTAGGGTGTTCACCTACTGCTCTGATGCGAAGTCCCAGCTTTGTCTTAAACAGCACAAAATTGGAGACTATCACAGCCAAGATAGAAATGTATACAAACGGTGTGTGTTTCCCAATCATAGCTCCTATAACAGGGATTTTCTCTACCAATGGAATTGTCCAATCAGCGACCTTGGGAACAGGCGGTGATTGACCTGCATGCTCAAAGACCTTACGCAGCATGAACCCTGTAAAGCCCACACTAAAAAGGTTAATGGCAGTTCCGCTCACAACTTGGTTAGATTTGTATTTAATGCACACTACTGCATGGAGTGAGGCAACTGCGATTCCGCTGACAACGGCTGCCAGTACCCCTAACCAGGGTGCACGGGTAAAGTGTGAAATAAGCATTCCCATAAATGCCGAGATTAACATGATGCCTTCCAGAGCAATATTGACAACTCCGGAGCGCTCAGAGAACACCCCTCCAAGGCCGGCAAGAATCAGGGGGGTCGCCATCCTCAGCGTAGACACTACAAGCGCGATGTATATGGTAATGTCAGTCAAGTTACTCCCCATTGTCCTCTCCCTCCCCTGCCTCTGTTAAAGCCTGAGTCGCTGCACTCCTCGATCTGAAGAACCGCCTGAGAATCTCGTCAGCAGCTACAATAATTACGATAGTTGCTTGGATAATCCCTATGATCTGCTTGGGAATCTTTGCAATGCTCTGCATCGTGATTGCGCCTCTTGCTAAAGTTCCGAAGAGAGTTGCCGCGATGAGCACACCAAAGGGGTGGTTACGGCCTAAAAGTGCTACTGCAATACCGTCAAAGCCATAACCGATGAACCCAAAAAGATCCAGGAACCTGAACTGCACTCCGAGGGCTTGGACTGCTCCTGCAGCTCCGGCCAACGCACCGCTTATGCTCATTGCGATAATAATGTCTTTTGATACACTGATTCCACCATAGCGTGCTGCATGCGGATTGTTGCCTACAGCCCTAATTTCATATCCGAGTGTCGTCTTAAAAAGCAAATAATATACGAGCCAAACAGCGCCAAGCGCCAATATTAGGCCAAAATGAAGTCTGGTTCCGGGCAGTATTTTCCATAATCGGGCCGCCTCTGCGACCTGGGGTGTTTGGGGAATTGGGCCCGGTTCCTTAAATGGCCCCATCACAAGATAATGGCTGAAGTATAGGGCAATGTAGTTCATCATAATAGTGTTTATGACTTCATGTACTCCTAGCTTAGCCTTCAGATAGCCGGGCAACGCAGCCCACAGTCCCCCAGCCAGTGCCCCGGCCAGAAAGGCGAGGGGCATGTGTATGACAGTTGGCATGCCTGCCAATGAATAACCTATCCATGCAGCAATAATCTGTCCCATGATGAATTGACCTTCAGCGCCTATGTTGAACAGGCCGCACTTAAACGAAAAAGCCACCGAAAGGCCGGTGAATATCAGCGGAGTCACATTAATAAGTGTCTCTGCAATGTCCCGTTTGCTGCCAAAAGCCCCTTTGAGAAGAGCACCGTACGCTGCCAGGGGACTCTTTCCAATAAAAAGTACCAGGAACGCGCCCAGCAAGAGGGCAAGAAACACCGCCACGACAGGTATGAACAACTCTATTGCCTGTTCACGGGATATGCGTAAGGCGTGTTTAGGGGAGTTCTGCAGATCCTTGCCGAAATTGGCCACTCTGCTCACTCCCTTCACTATGAAGTCCGCGCTTGGCATGTCCTCCTGCCATCAGAAGACCCAATTCTCCTTCAGTAGCTTCGTCCGGTGTCATCTCACCGACTATTTGGCCTTCATAGATTACCAGAATTCTGTCGGAGAGCGACATGACTTCCTCAAGCTCTAAAGAAATGAGAAGAATGGCTTTCCCCTGATCGCGTTGGGCCAGAAGCCTCCTGTGAACAAACTCTATGGCTCCTACATCAAGTCCCCGCGTAGGCTGGGACGCAATGAGTAATTGAGGCTCACCTGAAAGCTCCCGGGCAACCACTACTTTTTGCTGATTTCCTCCGGATAGAGATCGAACAGGCACATTCTCGCTGGGGGTTCGCACGTCGAATTCTTCAATCAATTCCCGTGCGTGAGCGTGTACCTTTCGGTAATCCAAGTTAATTCCTTGGGCAAAAGGAGGCTTATAATAATTCCTCAAGATAAAGTTCTCTGCAACGGTAAAATCCAGAATGAGACCACGGTTTTGTCTATCCTCCGGGATATGAGCCACACCTTCTTCAATTAGCGCTCTGGGGTTACTATTCGCAAGATTAGTGCCGTTGACATAGATGTGTCCGGATGTGGCTTTTCTGAGTCCGGTAAGGGTTTCAACCAACTCACTTTGGCCGTTTCCTTCAATGCCGGCGATACCCACAATTTCTCCGGCTTTCACATCAAATGAAACCCCTTTTAGCGCCGGTAGCTTTCTTGAACCTCTTGCGTGTAAGTTCTGCACGCTGAGGACAGTATCACCTGTTTTTACAGGTTCTTTATCAACGGAAAGGACAACCTTACGACCTACCATCATTTGAGCCAGTTCTTCCTGTGTAGTGTTCTCAGTCTCCCCTGTACCAACACATTTACCTCGTCTTAGAACTGTGACACGGTCACTTATGGCTATGACTTCGCGTAGCTTATGTGTGATGAATATTATGGACTTGCCTTGGCGTACAAGGCTACGCATGATTACAGCAAGCTCGTCCACCTCTTGTGGAGTCAGGACTGCTGTAGGTTCATCCAGGATTAATACTTCAGCCCCTCTGTACAGTGCTTTAAGAATCTCAACTCGTTGCTGCATGCCCACGGAAATGGTCTCAATCCTTGCATGAGGATCTACGACAAGCCCGTACTGCTTTGACAGCTCTTCTACGTCATGTATGGCCTTGTCCATATCGAGCTTACCGCCGACATTCACAGGCTCGACACCGAGAACGATATTCTCAGCAACGGTAAAAGGCGCAATCAACATGAAGTGCTGGTGTACCATGCCAATACCCAGCTTTATGGCGTCATTTGGATTAGCGATAGAGACAGGTTGTCCATGAATACGAATCTCGCCTTCATCAGGTTTGTAAAGGCCGTAGAGGACATTCATTAGCGTGGTCTTACCCGCCCCGTTCTCACCTAAAAGTGCCAGGATTTCTCCGGGATAAACATCCAGAGTGACATTGTCATTTGCAATTACCCCGGGAAATCTTACGGTTATCGTGCGCATTTCCACCACAGGGGTACTCGTCGATACTTCCAGAGTCAGGAACCCCCTTTCAAGAGATGCCAGGCACCGCTGCATGTGCAGAACAGCACCTGGCACCAACTTTCTTTGCTAATCTTGCTTACACATATGACCCCGATTGTCAATGGGCACTTGAATCACTTACCAAAGATTACTCAGACGGCGGCGTAAAGGCCTCAAGCTCCGTGAAGGTGGATGGAACTGTGAGTTCGCCATTGACTATCATTTCTTTGTACTTCTCCACCTCATCGAGGACTTCCTCGGGGACATGTTCGGAAGTTTTATCACAAGGTCCTACTCCGTCTTCAGCCAGACCAAATACATAGTGAGTAGGCTCAAATGTTTCATCTTTGACTTTCTTCGTTACGTCGAACACAGCCACATCTACGCGCTTCATCATGCAGCTCATTACGTTTTCAGGAGCGAGGTGGTGCTGACATGAATCGACTCCCATAGCCCAGTACCCGTCTCCTTGCTCTTTCGCAGCTTCGATAACGCCAAGGCCACATGCACCTGAGGCGTGGAATATGATATCTGCCCCTTGGTTGAACTGAGCAAGAGCGACTTCCTTACCCTTTGCAGGGTCATCAAACTTCCCGGTGTAACCTCTCAGTACTTTGATATCGGGATTGGCAGCGATTACACCTGCATGGAAGCCGACGTCAAAGTGCTCAATAACCGGCACTTCCATACCGCCTACGAACCCTACGGTTCCGGTCTCGCTCATCTTTGCAGCAATCACTCCAAGCAGGAAAGAACCTTCTTCTTCCTTGAAGGTGACTGATGCAACGTTAGGCTGCTCTACTACGCTATCGATGAGTCCGAACTTGAGCTCAGGGTATTCAGAGGCAACTGTATCTACAGCATCGGTTAGCAAGAATCCAATAGCCCAGCTTATATCAGTGTCCTGGTCTCCTAGGCTTCGAAGATTGGGTTCATAGTCGTCCATCTTTTTGGATTCTACTACTGTAATCTCAAAGTCTAACTCTTCTTCAGCTTCCTTAAGGCCTTTGTAAGCAGCGTCGTTAAACGATTCGTCTCCTAATCCTCCTACGTCAGTAACCATGGCAGCCTTCAGGGTTTCAGCCGGAACCTCGGCGATTTCTTCTTCAGCAGGCTTTCTAAGCCCTACAACAACCGCGATAATGATGACGGCCGCAACAATAATGACTGCCCATTTACTAGACTTAGACATTACTCAAATGACCTCCTTTCGATATTTGGAGTCCTTTGTTCATAACAATGAGACTTACTCACGGATACATGCCACGCAGTTTCATGGCTTCAGCTACCCTCAGGATAGCCAGGTTGTAAGCAGCAACTCTCATATTAGTGCCTTTCCCCTTAGCTGTTCTAAAAACGGCAGCAAAGCTTTCCGTCATTATTCGTTCGAGGCGTTCTGCGACTTCTTCTTCAGTCCAATAGTAATGCATGAGGTTTTGCACCCATTCGAAGTAAGACACGGTGACTCCGCCGGCATTTGCCAGCACATCGGGGATTACTGTGATACCTTTGTCGAATAAAATTTCGTCGGCTTCGGGTGTAGTGGGGCCATTAGCCCCCTCCACTATCATCTTAGCTCGTATTTTCCCTGCATTGGCTTGGGTAATCTGGTTCTCAATAGCAGCAGGGACCAGGACATCACAGTCAAGCTCCATGAGTTCAGCATTGGATAAGTTATCAGTGCCCGGTGTACCTTCAACTGATCCTGTCTCCGTCAGTTGAGTCGTCAATGCTTCAGGGTTAAGACCGTCTTCACAGCACACTCCGCCCACTACATCTGTTACCCCTACTATCTTACATCCATAGCTATTAAGGATGGATACGACGTTAGAACCTACATTGCCGTAACCTTGTACTGCTACCCTAAGATTATTCAGCTCAAGCCCTAATTCTCTTGTTGCCTCTCTAATACAGATTGCGAGGCCCCTGGCAGTGGCTGCAGCCCGGCCTCGTGACCCTCCCAGGGGAATCGGCTTTCCTGTGACAACAGCAGGAGTAAAGTCTCCCTTGTGAGTACTGTATGTATCCATCATCCAAGCCATGACTTGAGGATTAGTAAACATGTCAGGACCGGGAATGTCGGTCGCAGGACCAATTACGTTACTAATTTCCACTGTAAAACGTCTGGTTAACCGTTCTATTTCTGTCTGCGACATCTCCAGAGGATTGCATATGACTCCACCTTTAGCGCCGCCAAAAGGAAGTCCGACTACCGCACATTTCCACGTCATCCACATGGAAAGGGCTTTCACCTCTTCAAAGGTGACATCAGGATGGTATCGAATACCCCCCTTACCGGGCCCTCTCGCAGTATTGTGAATCACACGGTACCCTTTGAAAACTTTGATAGTTCCGTCGTCCATTCTAACAGGAAATGCCACTTCCACGCCGAACCTGGGATGACGTAACATTTCGCGTATACCGGAATCAAGATCTAACTTTTCTGCCACAGCATCATACTGGCGTAAAGCAACATCGTACGCGCCTTCTTGGCGCCGGTTTTCCATGGACATTCTCCCCCCTCCCTACCCACAAATCTTCATTAACCCTCCGATCAATAGTCTTTCTCCATAGTTCTCACATTTCCTTCCTATCAGGAAGATACAATCTCTCCTACTAGGTCATAATCACCTGCATCAGTGACTCTCACAAGCTTGAATTCGCCTGGCATAGGATGTTGGTTTCCGATATATATCAGACCATCGATATCCGGGGCTTCTGCCTGCGAACGTCCGACTGTAACCAGCTTACTTTCTTCTGCTCTGCCTTCTATCAGTACCTTCATAACCCGGCCTATTTTTGCTTCGTTGTTTTCTCTGGAGATGAGCCTCTGGACTTCCATAGCTTTGTGTTTCCGCATTTTTTTCACTGTTTTCTTAATACGACCTGGAAGGAATGATGCAGGTGTCCCTGATTCAGGTGAATACGTAAAAATACCCACCCTGTCCAGGCGCGTTTCTTTGAGAAAATCCAGTAGCTTTTGGAACTTTCTCTCTGTTTCACCGGGGAAACCCACAATGAATGTGCTTCTTACTGTGACATCGGGAATAGCCTCCCGAAATTTCTCAATTGTCTGTTGGGCTTCTTCAATTTGCCCTTGACGGTTCATAAGTCGCAGGAGCTCGTCATCTACGTGTTGAAGAGGAAGATCTACATACTTACAGACCTTAGGCTCTGATGCTATGACCTCAATTAGCTCGTCGGTTACCCTGGTAGGATACATGTAGAGAACCCGCACCCATTCTATTTCATCTATCCGACATACTTCTTTGAGCAACTTATCCAGGGAATACGTTCCATAAAGATCCTTACCATACCTGGTTGTGTCTTGGGCAATGAGAATGAGCTCTCTTGCGCCGCCTTTGGCTAAGTGTCGGGCTTCCGTTACTATTGAATCAATAGGCCTCGAACGAAAGTCCCCCCTAAGCTCCGGAATAACACAGTATGAACAGCGGTTATTGCAGCCTTCCGCTATTTTGATGTACGCAGTATGCTTAGGAGTTGAGATGCAACGAGGAAGCGTGTCATTGTAGATAAAAGCCGGCTTTTTGCTGACGAGTTTGACCCGTTTACCGGCTAGGGTATCCCGGACTACTTTGACTATCTTGTGGAAATCGCCGGTACCTACTACTGAGTCAATTTCCGGTATCTCAGCAATCAGGTCTTCCGGGAATCGTTGAGCCAGACAACCGGTAACTACTAACTTGCGGAATCGACTCTTCTTCCGAAACTCCGCAAGGTGGAGTATAGTATCCACTGCTTCTTCTTGAGCCTCGTCTATAAAAGCGCAAGTATTTACTATTAATACGTCTGCCTTATCCAAATCAGTAGTCGGTTCAAATCCGGCCTCCGAGAGGAGGCCTATCATGACTTCAGAGTCTACCAGATTTTTCGCACATCCTAATGATACCAGTGCTACACTCGTTCTCATGGACTATCACAACTTCTCTTCGTTTATATATTTATTTCTGCAAAGCATGCTACTTCGCGACTTCTACATTAAGGATGGAACACTCGCAGTCCGCCCGGAATTATTGAGAACTCCATCGAATCAGCCTCGAATACTTCACCATCCATGTGAAGAGGCATTACAGTGGAAAGCTGGATACGAACGTGGCTTCCACGCGTTATTGTGGCCTTGGGGTCATCGATATGTGTTCCCTTGAGAGCCTTTGGTAATTTAGTAATGGCTTCCAGACTTCCTAGGGCTTCAACTGTACATATGTCATATAAGCCGTCATCGGCAATTGCATGCGGGACAATAGGTATTCCGCCGCCATAAGTTCTTCCTATGCCCACTGCTATAAGCAGAGGATGAAGATTAATCACTGTTTTGTCATCAATGGTGATACGTGCCTCACAACCTTGATACTGCAGCAATGTCTTGAGAATTGCCAGGGTATACAGGGGTACTCCTCTGATGGGAAAATTCTTGAGATGTTTGTTTACGGTTCTTGCTACCTGTGCATCGAACCCGACACCAACAGCATTTGCAAAGTATCTGTCAATAACTCGACCGAGATCACGTTTTCGCGTCTTTCCTGCAAGTATTATTTGGCAGGCTTGCTCTATGTCCCTGGGTATCTCCATACTGATAGCTAAGTCGTTACCGCTACCACACGGGATTATTCCCAGTGTTATGTCATGTCCGGCAATACCGTTAACCACTTCGTTTGCAGTTCCGTCTCCTCCGGCGGAAATAACAGCATCATATCCTCGTTGAGCCGCACGCTGAGCCTCATCGGTAGCATCTCCGGGCCCTTCAGTGACATAGATGTCAAACTCTATTTTTCGGGATGCAAAAACCCGGTGGATGATGGGGATAGCTATTTGTGCCTTACCCCGACCTGCCTTAGGATTTACAATGATCTTAGCTCGCAATCCAAATTGCCTCCTATTCAATCTTGAGCAAAGCTATGTAATTCATAACGTCTGTACCTTGCCTGACAGCACGAACTCAGCAAGTTCACTAAAGTCACTACGGAAATCGGGGGCGCACTTATTTGCTCCGCTGTCCAGCAGAAAATCTTCAACAAGGTAAGTCTTCAGGCCAAGGGCCCCTGCGATAATATCTTCATCCACGTTGTTCCCTACCATCAAACACTCCTCAGGTTCATGCCCAACGATTCTTAGAGTTTCTTCATAATACTCCAGGTTGGGCTTGCAAAAATGCATTGTGTCATAACAAGTGATTAAGTTATACGGTAGTTCTGCAATTCCGCCCCATCTCATCCGTTCCTCGATAGCCTCAAGTGGAAAGACTGCATTCGTCGCAATGACCACATCATAGCCTTCATGAAGCAAGAAAGCCAGTATCTCTCTGGCCTTAGGGTGAGGCTGAACCCCCAGCACATTCCTGAGCTTCGTGAATTCTGTCATGTAGAACTCCTCAAATACGGGCATAAGAACATCTTCGGAGACATTGACTCTCTTGAAGAAGTCATCCACAAAAACCTGGCTGTTTAAGCGTGAAGGGTTTAAGTCTCTGATCATGGCTTCAGTGGCGGCAACAAGCGCTCCGGTAAATCGTCTTGGTTCTATTAATGGGGCTACTGTGTTCGTAACTGCCCTAAAATACTCATTCAGAAAATCGTCATATTCAAAGTGAACCAGGGTTCCGTCAAGGTCAAAGAGAACGCAACGAATCATCTAACCACCGCCTAACTAGGAATACATGTAAACACTCACAGTACAGTTTGTGTTGTGTGTAGCAAGACCTCTTCTTTATAAAGCTGACCAAGCCGACATGTTATCTTGCCCGGTTGTCCATCCCCGATAGACTGCTTGTCAATGGTAACCACCGGCATGACTTCAAAAGACGTATTGGTAATAAAAACTTCATCCGCTGACATGAGGAATTCAGGGTCGAAGAACTCTTCAATTACAATCATACATTCTCTGCGCGCCAGGTCAAGCACGTGCGCTCTGGTGACCCCCGAGAGTATCCAGTTCCCTTCAGGCGCAGTGTATATTCTACCTGACTTTATTGCAACCACATTAGAACTAGTGCCTTCTGTTATGCGATCGTCTCTTGCCAGGATTGCTTCAAACGCTCCGACGCGGGTCGCCTTTTCTTTTGCAAGCACATTAGGTAGAATGCAGATACTTTTGATATCACACCTTAGCCAACGCTCATCACCGGTGACAATTGCAGATGCTCCATGGTCATACAGGTCTTGCGGAATGGACCGTGCTCTGCGAACTGTTAATACTAAAGTAGGCTTGACTTTGTCCGGGAAAGCGTGCTGCCTGGGTGCCCATCCTCGAGTAATCTGCAAGTATATTAGCGCGTCTTGAAAACCGCTCCGCCGGAGCGCTTCCCGTATTAATCGTTTCAGTTCCTTTCGGCTTTTAGGCAAGGGCAGTTCCAACATGTTTAAGCTTCTGTCTAAGCGATTCAAATGCCCCTCCAAGGCGAAGGGGACACTATTGTAGGTCTTTATTACTTCGTATACACCATCACCTAATTGAAAACCCCTGTCTTCAATTGATATTTGCCCGGTCTCAAGCGGCATGAAAGTATCGTTTACATATGCAATGCCTTCCATTATCCTCCCTGCCTTTCCGGATACAGTCTTTCTTTGGTAAATATGTCATACAAGCCAAAACCAAGACTTCCTTTGCAACTGAAACGTGATTCATAGAATGGAAGAAAACGAAAAAGACTATTAGTGGAGGAATAATAACATGGATATAATCGATACTGAAAACCACGAGACACTTGCAAGGGCGCTGTTTTCAATTGCAACTGAACGTTGGCATCCCTCAATTGTCAATTATGAGCTTGCAGAGATCGATGGTGTTCTATCATCGTATGCGATTCTCGAAAGAACACTCTCAAATCCGGGAGTGCCGGCTTCTGAGAAACGCGAAATAGTCACTGATGTATTTGGAGGCATTCTTTCACCGATTTCCCTGGGCTTACTTGACCTCTTAATTGATGGAAACAAAATATACATGGTAAGAGAAATATCCAAATCGTATAGAAGGCTTTTGAAATAGTATCACATAGATTCCTTTCTATACAGGCATTACGCTTTCACGACTCGGTTCTTTCCTTCGCGTTTCCCTTGATAGCAGGCCATATCTGCTGCATAGAGCAAGTCCTTCTTAGTCTTACCGTCCGTGGGATAAGTCGCAACTCCTATGCTTACAGTCAGACCACTTGTAGGCAGTTGAGTCTGGTGAGGGAAAGAATGGGCATCAATTCGAGCTCGTATATTTTCGGCTACTTTGGTGGCAGGTACTTTCTCTGCTTCTAATAGCAGAATAACAAACTCTTCTCCACCGTAGCGAGCGACTACATCAGTAGAACGGACAGAGGTTATGAGAAGCTTTGACACTATGCGTAGAGCATCATCCCCTGCCAGGTGGCCAAATGCGTCATTGTAGTCTTTGAATCCGTCTATGTCAATCATCAGAACAGAAAGGGCTCCTCCATATTGCCTGGCTTTCTTCAGCTCTTCATTAAATCGTTCCTGTAAGTACCTATGATTATAAAGACCGGTAACTGAGTCGGTAGCTGCCATCTGTTTCGCTTCTTGATAGAGGTAACGTGCTTTGGCAAGTTCCTTTTCGAGAGCTGTTCCAGCTGATATGTTCCTGACCACGCCCCGAATCGCTATGGGGATATTATTCCGGCAAATGAAACCCAAGTCTACTTCTAGGTGCTCGGATTTGCCTGCCGGGTTGAGAGTTACCACGAAAGTAGTACGGGCCGGTTCGACTTTGTCGTCAAGAGCTGCCGCTATTTGCTGAAATGACTTATTACCCAAAAGACATTCCAGCTGATTGCCGATGATATCTTGAGGCATAGAGTCAAAACATTTGCAAAATGCTTTGTTCACATATGTAACTACCCCGTCAAGGCCGGTAACAAAAACACCGTCACTCATGCTTTCGACGAGTCTGCAATACTGAATTTCAGATTCACAAAGCCTGGATGCGATCTTTTCCGCAATCCGTTTTGACCTTCTTGCAGTTGCCGCTAAAGCAATAGCCGCAATTAATACAATACCAACTGCAATGAGCCATGATATAGGAACTACAACATTTGTCGGAGTAAGAGAAAGAGTGTCACCTGGCGATTCTGCAAAAAGGGTATCAGGAGCTATGGAATCTATGAGTAAAATAAGTAACAGCTCCATACCCATCTCCCTACGGGTGTTATTACTACCTACTCTTCATTAATCCTACCTGTTTCCTTCAAGTACTCAAAAAAATCTTCCGAATCAGCAAAGACCTTTGTGCAGTGGAACTTAAGAAATGGGCTGACCCGCTCTTTAAAGACAGCATGTACCTCTTTGTTGTTAGTCGAACCATAAATAATCTCACAGAGTACACCCGGTGATGTCTTGTCAGTAGGATAATACACAATCACCATGTCACTCTGCTCAATTAGCATGTAGTCTCGGACAACTGTTTGGTCTTCTATTTCAGCCCTGTCAGCAGGTGTAAGCCCAAAGTCCTCAGTGAGTTTGGTAATATCATACACTTCTTCAGAGTTTTTATCTACTCTGTATGTCAATTCAGTGTCTTCCACAGCCAGGGGATCGAAGACCTCAAAATGCTCTCTGAGTTTGTCACGAAACTCCCTGACCTCGTTCATTTTCTTTGTGTCATCAATCATAAGTGTTATGGGGAAACTCAAGTATACTTTTGTCATATCGGGCTTGAACATAAGGTTGTATATGGTTGTTGAAGGTTGCTCTATCGCCACTACATAGTGAGGTTTTCGCTGAAAAGATGCCATCATCTTTGCGACAAATATCTCCTCATCACGCCATATGAGAATATCTTTCAAAGATAAGCGTCCCTTCCATGCAGGAGACTGATGAAGCCGCTTTGATACATTCAGGATACTGTCAATTACTGTAATGTACAGGTCCGGCTGCAATTCGTTTAGGTAATGCACATCAAACGCGGGCATAAGATAGTTTTTCCAGCGGAAACACCCGTGCGTGCTTATGATACAGTGTTCCACCTTCTCAGACTCTTTCAAAATCTCCTCAAAGACCGCTGCACGTAATGCTCGTAAACTTGAAGGAGAAAGGTCTAGGATTTTCTCCGGACTTGTGGGGCACTCGAGTTCCTCTGCTTTCTTAAACATAAGGTCTCCGATGTTATAGAGATGGATGCTTGCACCCTGACGTTTAGCTTCATCCACTGCTTGTTTCAAGTATTCTAGTTTTCCCGAACCACTTGTGCCGGTACAGATTACTTTCACTCATCATCCCTCCTTGTGCCGGTAGTCGGTATCTAAGTAGGCAACTATAAATCTTCGCAAGAGTCAGGTCTCATCACTGCCTGACAGTTTCTGCATGATAAAGGCAATTAACTTTATACCATCCAGAAAATCAGCGGTATTAATGTTTTCATCGGAACCGTGTACACGCGACCCTCTGTTCGCAATACCTAACCCTATTACAGGTATGCCCAGTTTTGATACTGCCTCGAGCATAGGGCTTGACTTAGTAGAACTTGACAATACTACAGGACTGCGTTGATGAAACTCTGTCACTGCTTCAGCGACTGCACTGATTATGTCGGCTTTACGGTTCGGGCAGTCCGGACACTGATTGTTCATTATTGTCAACTCAAGCCTGCCTTCATCATCGCTACTTCCCGTTGCTGAAATGCATAAGTCTGCATGCAACAGCTCAGGGCGCAATGAGACTACGTCGGCCAGCGTGGGGCTGCCACTTTCTGCTTCCCCTTCAATAATGAACTTCACTGTTAAAGGTAGCGTCTCTTTAATCTTAATCAAGGCTTCAATTGCTTTTATCCTCGCCATAAGGTCGCCCTTATTGTCTGCAGCTCCACTTGCATAAATCTTGCCGCCGTCAATTGTACCGCCAAAGGGCTGATACTTCCACTCGTCAATAGTCGCTGGAGGCCTAACGTCATAATGGTTGTAGAAGAGAATGGTTTTTTTAGTTTCACCGGATATCTCAGCGCATAGAATAGGAGCTGACTTTTTGCCGGGGACTATTACTTCTACATTTGGGGAGATGTCTTGCAGCAGCTTTTTCACAATGGCAACTGTCTCTTCAATACCATCGTTATGAACAGATATAGATGGTTGGCCAAGTAATACCTGTAATTCCTTTACATATTGCGCGCCGGACTTATCTATGAAGTCGAATACCTTTTCCATCTATTTCTCATTATCCTCTATTCATCCGGAGGCTCATGCTTTCCGGAGCGAGATAATTCCACCTGTGAGGCCAGTAGGAATACCCCTTTCGAAAGACAGGCCGCTATCGGTGATAGTATTCCCACTACCATCAACTGAATGAGATACATAGAACATCTGAAACCTTTTTGCATGTCAGGAAGGTATAGAGCATAAGTAACGCCTTCAGTTACAATGAACATGCCAATCTGAACAGCAAGGG
>DIQZ01000086.1:25909-26068 GCA_002424305.1 Firmicutes bacterium UBA5449 | reverse complement strand
GCCTGAAAGACTTGCTTCCCAACCGGGCCCTGATAACGTCTTCATAGCGCAGATGTCAAGCGCGGACATGGAGATCGCTTGTTCCCCCGTAGTGATGGTCTTAGGCACTCCCAAAAGAGATACCGGCAACTCATCTTCCCACCAAGGCACTTCTATCCA
>DIQZ01000086.1:23920-25605 GCA_002424305.1 Firmicutes bacterium UBA5449 | reverse complement strand
CTCCCCTGATAGAATGAAACTCACGCCTATACCAGGCTGAAGCGTTAGCGTTTTTTCGTCGTCATTGTGGGGAGGGTATTCAGGTCCCTCCGCAAGAATAGATACTCCAGTCGGCGCATACCACTCTGCTAAGTCATATGTACCATAATCCGCAACCCACTCATCCACCCCTACANNTTCCCACCAAGGCACTTCTATCCAGTAGATTTCGGGATATTCACTCGCCATGGTTGCGATGGTTACGGGCATGGAGACGTCGCTTTCGAGTTCCACACCCACTTCGTTCACGCGGCTGAGACCCCAGTATGACCCGCCTACTGAAATAGAAGGCAATATGAAGTACTCCCCTGATAGAATGAAACTCACTCCCGAACCTGGCTGTAGTATTAGCGTGTTCTCGTCCTTATGTGGAGGGTACTCAGATTCCTCCGTAAGAATAGATACTCCAGTCGGCACAAACCACTCTTCTAAGTCATATGTACCATAATCTGCAACCCACTCATCCACCCCTACAACACTGGGGTACCAGAGCTTCAGGTTAAGTCTGGCCTGCTCCGCAAAAGCCGGTACTGAAACGAGACTAATAGCCAACACCAATAAGACAATCCCCAACGCCCTTTTTCTTAATACTGCCTCCTTAACATCTCTTTACGCGACACGAGCTTAAAGATGACCAAGGGCAAGCAACAAGTCGATAATCGAAGAGACGTGCCTACCCTTGTAGAATAAGAATGCAGTGCAAACCTATCTGGATCAATCGTCCCTAGGGATGATATTGAAATCTTCGCTGTTTGTCAGCGCATAATCCTGTCAGGAAAGACGTCCGCCGGGAGTAGGATTCCCGGCCTGTGCCGGTGTGAGCACGCATCGAGGCTCTAGATGGATGAGGTAATTGACATATATTAGTGAAGCTCTGCTTGGCTATCAGAGTCTCTATATGAAGCAAGAAAATGTGTGAAGCTGACGAGAAGTTCCTTTCTGTTAGATATGTCGAGTTTCTGGAAAATGTGTCGTATGTGCGTCTTAAGAGTCCCTGCTGAAATACACAATCTCTGCTGAATTTCATCATTTGCCAAACCCTTCAAAAGCAGCACAACAACATCCAACTCGCGACGCGTAAGAGCGTATTCTGCTGCCATGAGGTTCAGGACATAGTGATCTATGGCGGCCTCGACCCGATGAGTCGGCTCTCCGGACGACAAACCGGTTGTATTTGGCGGGGTATAGGAAAAACCGGTCTCAACCGCCGCATTTTTTGGAGCTTCCGCCTTAGGGGATTCTACGACATGAACCTCTGCCTCTTCATAAGCTAAGGTCTCCTCAAGTTTAACTAAGCCCATAACCGCAAAAAACAGAACTGCAGTTGCAACCAATGAGATATTGCTGAAGCCTACCTCAGTTATTGGTAAGAGCCTTTCAACAATAAACATTCCTACCAAAATAAGCCCAATATTCAGTCCGAGACCTATGCCATAATAGGAACTCACCCGATCCTTGGGAGCAATATCAGCGAGACTAACCCATAGAAAGACATCAATACAGGCATAACCGATTTGCATAAGTGTCTGGGCAACAAGATATCCAGATACACCGGACAATGACAAGAGGGAGATTGCAGGCATGGATAACCCAAGACAGAGGAAACCAATATTAGCAAGGGGACGCCTTCCCACGGAATCAGCAAT
>DIQZ01000086.1:18496-23639 GCA_002424305.1 Firmicutes bacterium UBA5449 | reverse complement strand
CCTATGATAGAAGTACCTGCTATCAGAACAGCCAAAAACAGAAAGAACCGCGGAGGGTTAAGGCTTCCGGCAGAGTCTGCTTTATTGACGATTAACCGACTTCCCAGGGGAATGGAAGACAGCTTCTTACTATAGCAGTGAAGAACAATCAATGAAATGAAAAGCCAGCCCGAACTCAACAATACGGCCATGGAGGGTTTAAGGCTTTCAAAAAACGCAGTATGAATGTACAGAGCTACATTAGCGGTGGCCATAGAGCACGCAAACGCCCGTCCCCGCTCATTTTGAGGAATAGTGCACGCCATTTTTGATGCGCATGTTATTACAAATGGGCCGGATGCAAGGCCTAAGCCAATAGCCAACCAGCTCCAAAGCAGAGAAGGAACATAAATAAAAGCGACTGTAAGGCCAAAGCAAGCAAAACAAGAAACGCCCATAACCGCAACATCAACAGCGTCTTCTCCGGTTAGATTGCCCGTTAGGCGCGCCTTGTCTTTGTCGAATATTTTTCGGATCAGACTGATAAAGTGACGCCTTCCCCAAATACCGTAACTTATCAAGCTGAGACCGTGAAATAATGCGAACGTACTCCCAACGGATGTGCCATCTACACCCTTGCTTGCAGCAAAAGAAACGAGAGAGGGGCCGAGCAAGATGAAGCTTAACAACCAAGAGAAAAACAAACCCAGCAAGACACAAAGCAATCTGTGTCGACCTAAGATGTCGGCGTAGTCTTCATCAAGCATAGACCCATCCTCCATAAATGACTTAGTCTTAGTCGTGGAACATATCAAAAATCATACCCACGGCTGACGCGTGGCTTGAGAAGACGCGCTACTTGGGGAAATTTGCTGCTTTGATGTCTGAAGTAATTGCATCTTTCACTGACGTAATAGATTCGGGAATGCAAGTGAAATTCCTTGTCAATTTAAGTAGGATTTTCAATAATCCTGAAACATCTATATCCTTCCTCAGCGGATTCTCTGTTTTCATTGCAGATGCGCCCGATTTATCCAATTCCACAAGGCGATTTTCTCAACCCAAAAGAAGGACTTGTTCCATAGGAGTTGAATGGTTGTACCCAGAATTCAGCCTTGCTACATACCTGACTCACCCAGGTGAAGAGTGCACTCTCGTCCTCCAAGGTGAGATGGAGATCCAAATCTTGAGTCGCCGAACGCGCAGTAATCAATAATGAACTTTGTGAGAAAAAATAAAGAGAACATGGAAAACATAAACTGTGGAGGATTAGAGGAAGGGGAATTATATCTGTGCAATCGACAATCGTTGTAGCGCTGGGTGGCAACGCAATTCTAAGACCCGGCCAGACAGGAACCGCAGAAGAACAATTCGCTAATGTCAAAACAACATGTAAGAGCATTGCCTGCATGGTCAAACAGGGTTATAGAGTAGTCATAACCCACGGTAACGGCCCGCAGGTTGGGAATATTCTTATTCAAAACCAACATTCACAGAATCTGGTCCCTGCCATGCCGCTGGATGTATGTGGTGCAGAAAGTCAGGGACTCATAGGATACATGATTCAACAATGTATTCAAAATGAGCTTGCTGAAGTGGGTATCAGTCTTCCTGTTGTTACCGTCCTTACTCAGGTCATCGTTGATGAAAATGATCCTGCATTCAAAAACCCCACTAAACCTATAGGCCCTTTCTATACAGAGGAAGAAGCACAACATTTCGCAGCGGAGCGAGGAGAAACATGGAAGGAAGATGCAGGCAGAGGCTGGCGTAAGGTTGTCCCGTCACCTCTCCCGGTTGAAATCTTTGAAAAATCCGCAATTCGATCCCTCATTCAACAAGGCTCAATAGTAATTGCTGCAGGTGGCGGAGGTATACCGGTGATTCGTGAAGGTAATACACTTCAAGGGATCGAGGCGGTAATAGACAAGGACCTGGCCAGCTCTAAGTTGGCAGGGGATATCAAAGCTGATATCCTGCTAATCCTTACAGATGTTGAAAGAGTGGCAATCAATTACCACACCCCATCTGAAACATATCTTAATGAGATTACTGTAGACGAAGCCAAGAAGTACATGAGCGAAGGTGAGTTCAGCGCAGGTAGTATGGGTCCGAAGGTTCAAGCAGCTATTAATTTCGCATGTTGCGGCGGGACTTCAATTATTGCATCTCTCAATCAAGGTTTGGATGCTCTAAAAGGCAAGAATGGCACGAGGATCACCTTATAAACGGTGAGTTCTATGTTATCGCAACTGACCCATCACGAAGGGGCAGTAAAACGGGGTATGCCTCTTGTCGAGATAGCGCAAATGCTTTCATATTATTCCCCGTATGAGGTGTTTCTCGGAGTCTCGGGCAGCGGTAGATTTGTCGCGTCACAAGGGCGATCGACCTGAGATAAGCTATCCTACGCGGAACTCTGTACACGCATTGATAGGTTGGTAACTAAGAAGGGGGATATTTCATGTTCGCAATCACTCAATCAGCAACGAGGATAGAGAAAGACTCAAGAAGAGGAACCTAGTTATAATACCTGCAAAGTAGTCCGTAAACAGACCAATTAGATTATAATGGTAAACACTGTGCATCAATTGACTAAATCCCAAACATCGGTGCACAGTTGTGATTGCTCATACAGCCATTATTGCTCACAGAGACTTTTATGTTAATTGCTTATCTATGTTAGTTACCTTAGATGTGAGTTTCTTGCCAACGGTAAGATCACCGTAAATATAGCGCCTTTTCCACCTTGTACACTTTCTGCCCGTATCGTTCCTCCATGTAGCCTTGCAATGTGCATGGATATGTTGAGCCCAAGGCCTGTCCCATGTCTTTTCGTGGTAAAGAAAGGCGTAAACATCATCGTCATTGCTTCCCTGCTTATGCCCGGACCTGTATCGCGAAATTCTACCTCCATGTTTCGTCTGTCACTCGAAATCCTAATCGTTACACGAAGCTCGTCGCCTTTTGTGCCCATTGCTTCAACGGCATTTCTGCAGATATTCAAGAAGGCTTGCTCTAACTTACCTGCATCCCCACATATTGCAGGGATATCATCAGGATATCTCCGGACTATTGAAATACCCTTACTCACAGCTTGTGGCTTAATTACATCCAAGACTTCTTCCAGAAGGTCAGAGATTGAAATCATGGAGATATCTATTGCACTAAGCTTTGCAAGACCTGCAAGGTCGTCTGCAATCCGACTTATCTGATCCACCTGCCGAAGCAGGCGTTCTATTCGTTGCCGTATTTCTTGAGATATACCTTGGTCAACCTGTAGTACCTGCATATAGCCCTTAATGACCGCAAGTGGATTCTTTATCTCATGAGCTGTGCCAACCGCAAGTTGCTCTAAGGTTTCTATCCGTTCCAACATTACTTCTATTGCCGGACTGGTTTTGGGTTTTACACGGGCCATAAAATTCTCCCATAGCAGTATCAGGTCGTGGCGTACACTCTCACAAAAACTCATTTCTTCATTGGTAAACTTGTCGCCTTCAGGCTTACCACAAATAAACAATCCAATAATCTCACCGCCGCTGACAAGCGGGACAACTAAGCATGAAGGCCATCTGCTATCACGCATATAAAAGGGTCTGATAAACATACATGCCCTATCAGATTCTAATTCCTCAAGCGCTCTGTCTGCCCACTCTTCAGCTTCCGGATCACCGAGAATAATAGTTCCACACGCGTCACCGGATGTGCCATAGGCAGGGAAGCCTCTTTCCATGTCCGGGTCTTCAGACTGAACAGAACCAATGATCAAAGGATCTGTCAACGAAAAAAGCACTGAAAATACTTCCATGCCATCCCGACAATTTACGAAAGCCCCGACCTGAAAGTTGACTGACCTCCTTAAACCCGTCAAAATCTCTCTGGCAGTATGCGTGATATCTCCTGAGGCTCTGCTGGCAATAGAAGCATACTCTACAAAACCGGTTCTTTCCCATGTCTTAGAGCCTGCAGGAAATATGCAGGTATCCAGGAAAACCTTCTCAACCGCCAGAGCAACAGCATCGATAATCCTCATATTCTCCGGAGACAAGCCCTCCTTGGGAGGGTTCCATAATGACAAGACACCTATAGCACCTGAGTCACTTAAGACAGGCGCGCAAATCGCTTGGAGGTTCTCAGACCTGCTTAACTTGAAACATTGGTGCGGATTCATACACCTAGGGGTCCGCCTATTGGGCGCAAGTTGCATAATAGAGCAATCCGTTGCCGGAAGGCGGGGATATGTATCAATTCCCTGTTTCTTCCCTGCTGTCGCAACCAACTTGAGCATGTTCGTGTCTTCATCAAGAATACGGACACAAGCAGACTCAGCCAGCTTCATGCTAACCACAAGCTCCATCAAACCATCAAGTGTAGTACACAGTTCGCTGATTGATAAGAGAACACTACGCGCCCTAAGCACCCTTGAAACCTTATGCGACCTGGCTCTCCTATTTTTTTGGGAGACTACCGTATGGAAAACATGCACGAATTCGTCTGTGAGACGGCGAAGTATATTCTCGTCTTCATGATTCAGTGGGGGAGACGAAGACTTATTAAATATTGCAACTACAAAAGTACCTTCATTCTGACTCGAGGCGGGTAATATCTGCACAGTACCAAGATTAAGTGCCTCCTGTAAACTCTCAGGAATATTCAACGGGGTCCCCAATCGAACACTTTCTCCAATGTAAGCTGCAACGTATTTCCACAGCACTGCTTCCTCATCTGACGTAGGTTCAGGGTGTACATGAATTTTATCTATTCCGTCATAGATGAATGAATAATCGCTCATTATCAATGCAGCATGATCAGCCCTGCAAGCATGTGTTATGAGCTGCAATACCCGATCACAAAGTAATGCTTCCCTGTAAGGGACATGCTTCTGATACTTGTCTGTGCTAAGACCTATCCAATATGAATGCGGATAATAGACGTTTCCGTGTCTGCGGGATAGAAAAGATGCGTTTCTTCTCTTGCCATCAAGACCCTCGACATCAGACATTGCCTTTCCCTCTTTACGCATGGCACTTGCTATTCCTCTTCGTGAGGCGCCGAGGAACGCGGGGTGATGGTAAAACTGTCTGCATATGGCGGTAGTAGCTCTATCTTCTATACGTTGATGGTATTTCCTGCTATATCGTGAAGTTTTCTATGGCTCATG
>DIQZ01000086.1:0-18157 GCA_002424305.1 Firmicutes bacterium UBA5449 | reverse complement strand
GCCAGAAGAACCAAGCCCAGCCCCTTAAGCCATGTGAAAGGCATTGGATTTAGGCCGAAAAGCCCGAAATGATCTATGATAACCGCTGTGAGAGTCTGACCTACGATGATAGATGTAGTCGCTACTGCCACACCCAGTTTAGGAATACTGGAGACAACACCCCATACAATAAGGACGCCTATTAGTCCGCCAAGCGGAGAGTACCAAGGCACTTGCGTTACACGACCAAGGTCGCCTTTCCCTACATTGAACGCGAACAACAAGATCAAGATAGTGGCAAGACCCACCACGTGCACAACAAGGATAGCCTCCCAATTACCTATGACTTGCCCAAGTTTAGTATTGATTGATCCTTGTATCGCCATTGATACTCCGGCGATTAAGGCGATGATGAGAGCGAGGATTTTTGAAGACATTTAGTACGCCACCCCTCATTCCCAGGTGTAACCACCGCCTGGAGCCCTGACGCTGACCTCCCCGGAGACTACGCAAACATCTCGCCCTGATCTAGTGCGCACGACTAGCCTGCCATCAGAGTCTATGTCTACTGCAATCCCATGAACAGGCACCCCAACTCCGGAAACTACAACTTCCTGTCCAAGCGTGTCACAGTATTCTCTTACCTTATGCAGTATCTCCAAAAAACCCTCATATAAGAATTGTCTGTACAAGAAAATGAAGTTTTTCAATATTGACACTATCAATCCCTCACGAGCTGCGGATGCACCCGGATGATCTGATCTCATTAGAGTTGCACAAGTTTTCTGCACCTCAACCGGAAGCAGATTCGTATCAATTGCCACATTAACTCCTATCCCAACGATTGCAAAATCCATCACATCGCCGGCAAACCTCGTTTCAGGCAAGATCCCGCATACCTTCTTCCCGGAAACCAGTACGTCATTGGGCCACTTGATTACTGCAGGAAGCCGAAGTGTGTCTCGAATAGCGCAAGCTACAGCAACGCCGGCAATGAGGGAAAGCTTGCTTACATCCTGTGACTGAATCCCGGGACGCAGCAATATTGAAAGCCACAACCCGCCGGGGGGTGAATGCCATAATCGACCGCGTCTTCCCTTACCCGCGCTCTGGGTTTCTGCGATGATACAAGTACCTTCAGGGGCGCCATTTGAAGCGAGATGGGCAGCTACAGCATTTGTTGATTCTACCTCATCAAATCTCATTACCTGCCAACCCTTATGACTTGAGCCATTAACCCCATCTCTATGCCACCAACGTCCGGTCTCAGACAACTTCAGACCATCCCAGATGGATGCGTCTCTTGAAAGCACCTTAAGCCGATGTGTGTCAGGGGGCGGAAGCTTAGGATTCAGCTCAGCCAACGGTACAATAACAAATCCCCTCTCCCAAAGCCGTGGATGAGGGAGGGTCAGGGTTGGGCTGTCTATCTCTACTTGAATACTACTACACTCGTCACCTGCACAAACATCACCGGATTCCACAAGATACATAAGAATATCGATATCAAGAACCCTTGGTCCCCACCTGACTGTCGGCTTTCTACCGACCTGAACTTCTGCATCCTTGCAAAGATATAGCAATTCTTGAGGCAGAAGATCAGTCTCTACCTTGACGACAGCATTCAGAAACAGCCCCTGTTCCAGGTAACCTACAGGGTCTGTCTCATAAAGGGAAGATACCTTGATAACCTTCACATGCCCGGATTCCTGTAACACGGCTAAGCCATTAGAGATGTTATCTCGCCTTTCTCCCAAGTTGGAGCCAAATCCTAAGAATGCGTATGCGTGCGTTGCTGTCACCCCCGGCCTTGCCTGGTTATCTCCACCTCAACATGGTCTATCACTCCGCCCATGGGCACACTGGGCTTTCTCACCCTTACAACCACCTGATCCAGGGAGTACGCCGACAAGATCTCCCCTGCGATACTCTCAGCTAATGCTTCAATCAAGTTATAGGTCCTCTCCTGTACTATGTCGCACACGACTGTGTACACGTCAACATAATTAATGCTCTGCTCTAAATCATCGGTTTGCCCGACAGTTGAAAGGTCCGTAACTAACTCCACATCCACCTCAAATCTCTGTCCAAGCTCCTTCTCGGCTTCGAACGCCCCGTGATATCCATAGAACACCATGTTGCTCAGGGTTATCCTGTCACTCTTCACAAATACTTCCTCCCCTCACGATAGCATCGGTCATCCGAGCAACCCTGACCATATATTTTACATCGTGAACACGGACAATATCAGCACCGGACGCTATCCCAAGCGCAACAGTGGCAGCAGTGCCTTCAGCTCTGTCTTCCACCGGAAGTCCTCCCAGCGTCGTTCCAATGAAGGATTTACGGGAGGTGCCTAAGAGTATTGGGCAACCGAGACTTCTGAACTCCTCAAGACGTCTCAATAGCTCAAGGTTGTGAGCGCATGTCTTGCCAAACCCAATTCCCGGGTCAATGAGCACGTTCTCACGGCGTATCCCGTACTCCTCAGCCCTGGCAATAGACGCACGGAGAAATTCCGCAACTTCAGACACTACCGATTTATATTCAGGGTTCTTCTGCATATCGCGGGGTTGGCCTTTCATATGCATTAGCACAATAGGGGCTTTAGCCTCAGACACAACTTCCCCCAGACGGGGATCTATGGCCAAAGCCGAGATATCATTAATCATATGGGCACCTGCAGCAAGAGCCTCTTCAGCCACTTCGCTCTTATATGTATCTACTGAGATAGGAACAGGAAAATCCTGCCCGAGCGCCTCAATAACAGGGACTACCCGCCGGATTTCGTCTGCCAAAGGTGTTGGAGCGGAACCGGGTCTTGTGGATTCCCCGCCGATATCAATAATATCCGCCCCTTCTTCCACAAGACGCCAGGCATGCTCCACTGCTGCATCTAGCGTCATGTGTGTCCCACCGTCAGAAAACGAGTCAGGTGTCACGTTGAGGATACCCATGATATAGGTCTTAGTGCCCAGGGCCAAGGTGTGGGTTCCAAGTCGAAGAACCTTGCCGCCGGAAGGTTCATGGGCATCAAGAACTTCCAGGATCTCCTCTGCAATTTGAGGCAATCCGAACGGCTGGCGCATAAGTCCCTGTGAAACCTTGCGAAGCTGACTCTCTGTACCCATAAGGAGGATATCTGTAGAATCGCAGGTCAGAGAAGCCACTCCTGCGTTCACAGCAGCCTCTCCTCCTTTTGAAAGCATCTCCTGCTTAATGATTACAGCCTGTCTTAAGGATATTTGCTCAAGCAGTATTACCCGAAAGATAGCCTTTTTCGCCATTATCTCAATGCCTTCAGAGAAGACCCCGATTCTCTCCATTTCAGAGATTATGTCGTGCTCACCTTTGATGATCAGGGCTCTCGCATTATGGTTTCTATGTTGCCGTAATCCACTACTTTTGGTCAGAACTATCACTCCCTAGGAACCTTATCATTGATAATTTCAGTGCTATGCGTGGGCTTTATCATCTGTTTATTTACTACTTCAAGACACGCGCTTAAGTTGAGCGCAATCGATCACCATCACACTGCTGCATGCAGGGTTTGCCACGGTTTGTGAATGTCTTTGACTACATGCACGGTTTTCTACCGTTTATGACTGCCTGTGACTGTTTTGCGCTTTGCCATCATTCATCGGCTTAAGCTTGATGTTGCATGATCATTACACAACGTTTACACCCAGAGTCTGCTCCATTTCCCTGAGAGCAAACTCATGTGCTCCTTCGTCAAATGAAGACATGCAATCTTTGAGTGCGGTAACCTCATAATTCAGCATTCTGGCATCTGCTGCTGTGTATAAGTTGCAGATATTAGTGCAGACACCTACCAGCACGACTTCATCCACATCAAGCTCCCTCAATGTAAGATCCAAATCTGTCTGGAAAAAGCCGCTGTATCTACGCTTAGGAATGATCTTGTCGTTGGGCTGAGGTTTCAGTTCATCCACTATTTCTACGCCTGAGGTTCCAATAACACAATGAGGGGGGAACATCTTAAACTCCCGGTCGTCCTCGCTGTGTGTATCACACAAATATATTACAGGCCAGCCGCAGGATCTGGCTTTCTCTATTTCTCGGGAAATAGCTTGAGTAACCTTCTCTGCTGTTGGACCAATATAGAGTTTACCATCAGGTTCAATGAAATCGCGTACCATATCTATTACTATTAGGGCTTTTTTTGACATACTATGTCACTCCTTGCATCTCTTTCCGCCGGGATACCCCTATGCGTTAGTCTAAAGCGCCTCTTCAACTAAAGCCATAACCCGCTCAAAAACAGCCTTACCTGATGACATGCAAGTTGCTACATCATCCGCTACTCTCTTGACAAAAGCCTCATCCTTAATAGAAGGCAAGTTGATTCTCACATTAAAATACGCGCCTCTCATCCCGGCCCAAGCAGTGAGGCACGCAACTGCCACATCTGAGAGAGCGCTTTTCATTCCGTGATCCACCAGGATTTCTGAAAGACGTAACACCTCGAGAGCGCACTTGACTACTTGAGCAGGAACAAGACACGCAGTCTCAAGCGCGTCTTGGATAGCAGACGATCTGGCACGCTTCTCTTCTTCAGTGCTTTTAGGCAACCTGTATGCAGCAATTACCTTATTATACGCCTCTGAATCCTCGTCAGTAAGAGCCAGCAGACGCACCTGAAGCTCGTTTGCAGTACTTACCGTATCAAGCATGAGTAAGTTTGAATCTACATTTTTGCAACAAGTGTCACTTGCCTTGGCGTTACTCTCTTGTGCTATCTTAGCCTGCAATCGAATGGCGGTCAGAGAACCCACCATACTCACCAAAGCAGATGAAAGGCTTGCAGTCAAAGCAGAAACACTTCCGCCACCGGGGGTAGGAGTCCCTTCGCTGACCGCTTGGATAAACTCACCTACCGTAAGTTCCTTGAAAGTCACGAATCAATCCGCCTCCCTTCGCTTACAACAAGCCGTCCGCCTTTAATTACTTTGTCCACAATATTGGTGCCTAGTTGATACGGAATTCTCAAATATGTGTCTGTATCCACGACGACCATGTCAGCAAGTTTCCCTACCTCTAGACTGCCTATGGAATTTCCGCGGTTCAGCCCATACGCAGCATTGATAGTGGTTGCGCATATGATCTCAGCCGGGTGGAGTTTCATACCGAGGGCAGCCACATTCATGACAAACTGCATAGATAACGTAGGACTGGTGCCGGGGTTGAAATCTGTAGCCAGCGCAACAGGGCATCCGGCATCAATGAAAGCTCTGGCATTTGCATACCGTCCTAACATGAGTGTAAATGAAGTCACCGGAAGAAGTGTCGCAGTTACTCCCGCCTCAGCCATTTTATGGATCCCTTGTGCTGAAGCGTACAGCAAATGCTCTGCGGAGACGGCTCCGATTTCCGCTGCCAGCTCAGCCCCGCCCAGGGACGCCATTTCATCTGCATGAATCCTAGGGAGAAGACCGCAAGCAAGCCCTGCCTCCAGTATCCGTCTGGATTGCGTGACAGAGAACACTCCTTCTTCGCAAAATACATCGCAAAACTCTGCAAGGTTCTCTTCTTTGACCCTGGGAATCATTTCATCTATCACATGCTGCACATATCCTTCCGGATCTCCGGCGTATTCAGGCCCGACAGCGTGGGCGCCCATAAATGTGCTGACTACATCGACCGGGTGAGACTTGTCCAGCTCTCTTATGACGCGAAGAGATCTTAACTCCTCATCAACGGACAGCCCGTAACCGCTTTTGATTTCCACAGTAGTTGTTCCATGACACATCATTATGTCTAAGTGCTTTAAACCCAGAGCCAAAAGCTCCGACTCAGTGGCGTTACGCGTGGCCCTGACCGTGGAAAGAATCCCACCGCCTGAATCCAAGATATCAAGATAGGTCTTACCTTCAGCCCTTTGAATGAACTCTTGCTCTCTGGACCCTGCAAAAACCAGATGAGTGTGGGAATCTACAAATCCGGGCAAAACCACCATACCTTTGGCATCTATGACTTCTGCATTTGGCGCAAGGGTCACTCTTTCTCTAATCTCATGAGTTCCCCCTACAGCTACGATATGTCCATTGAGAGCAGCTACGCTCCCACCTCGGATTACCCCTAAGTCCCTCATGGAAGAGCCGATACGCGGCTTACCGCTGTTGTTATTTGGTTCGTCAGTTGCAAGAGTGATGAGTTCAGATGCATTTTCAACTAGCAGATCAGCAGGAATGCCCGGGTCGGTTTCACTCCCCAAAACCATCAACCTCCTTTGCCAAGAAAACAAACCCTTATTTCACTAAGACCGCGTTATTCCCATATCCTGGCTTCCAGCACCTGTTGCCTGGAGAAGCTCTCCAGGCGGAGGTAATGCCGGGCAGCATCTAAGAGAGCGTCCATGGGAATAAGGCCGATTATCTCACTGCCCACGATAGATACGCCGTAGCGCTCAGCCTCTGTCTTTACCATGTTAAAAGCCACATGTATCGGAGTCTTTGCGAAATTTGTAAGGTTCATGGAAACTTGAGCCAGATTCCTATCTTCTAACATGATACCGAGGGCTTTTACGTACATCAAGCCTCCGCTTGATGCCCGCACTCGGCGAGCTAT
The DNA here is from genome assembly GCA_002424305.1 of Firmicutes bacterium UBA5449. Lineage (GTDB taxonomy): Bacteria > Bacillota > SHA-98 > UBA4971 > UBA4971 > UBA4971. The sequence continues at coordinate 11,590 of DIQZ01000086.1, read as the reverse complement.
TTTCTTGGCTATGGAAACATCAGATGTGCTTAAATTAATATTGTAGGCAACCAAGAAATTGCGCGCCCCTATAACTGTAGCTCCTGCAGTAGGATGCATAGCAGGCTCACCAAAGTCAGGATGTCTTTCCGGGAGACTAATCGTTTGCTTAAGGCCTTCATAATTTCCCCTTCGGATGTTAGCAAGGTTTCGACGATCTTCGCAAGTTGCGGCCTCTTCATAAAGATATACCGGAATGTGCAGTTTATCCGCGACTTCTTGACCCAAGGATCTGGCCAGCTCTACACAGTCTTCCGTGGTAACTCCGCTCATCGGCACAAAAGGAACTACATCCGTAGCACCGATACGCGGATGCTCTCCCGAGTGTTTCTCCATATCTATGAGTTCAGATGCACGGGAAATGGCCATGAAGGCCGCATCCTTCACTGCATTAGGTTCGCCAACAAAGGTCAGGACTGACCTATTATGGTTTGCATCAGACGTTTGGTCTAAGAGCCGGACCCCGGGAATACTCGTGATTGCAAATGCGATCTCCTGCACCACCTCAGGTCTTCGTCCTTCGCTGAAATTAGGGACACACTCGACAATTTTTGTTTCCATGGTGTCTACTTTTACCTCCCGTATGCTATCTACGGCCTTATTTCGCCAAGGGTGTCATCTTTCCTTCCCGGTTGATCACCCTTCTTCCCAGCCTGCCACGTTCCTCCTGATTTGCCTCGTTCATCCTAAATTGTTTCGTTCGCCTCAGTTCGTACCCCTTGCTTACTGAGGACCGACTCTTCCCTTTCATGGAATTTCGATAAAACTGTAATCCAAGGAATTCCCCATGAGCATCTTGGGTGGCACTGGAACTCGGTATGATTTACGGTTTGAAGCAGATGCTTGAAGTTAAGAGGCGCCGGCCTTAATTTATGAACACACTAAAGCCGGCACCGTGAACTCATACATTTTGAGTTAATTGGCAATCAGATCCTTATAGCTTGGCATCAATGAGTTGTGCCAGTTCTTGCTTAGGCCTAAACCCTACGAATCTCTCCACCGCTTGCCCGTTCTTGAAGAGAATGAGCGTAGGTATACTCATTACTCCGTACGTAGCAGCCGACTCAGGGTTTTCGTCTACGTTCAACTTGGCCACCTTCATCTTACCGGAGTAATCCTGCGCCATTTGCTCTATTACAGGTGCCATCATCCTGCATGGCCCACACCATTCTGCCCAGAAATCTACAAGCACAGGTTCATTGGCGCCTACAACCTCGTCTTTGAACGTCCCGTCCTTGACCTCAATCACTTTACCTGCCATGTCTAACCCTTCCTTTCCCTCTATCATAAGTTTGTCCTATATCATGAATCTGTTATATGTCATGAATTTGTCACGTATAAGTCTGTTATATGTTTATATCTCATACTTACACAAGCTTGCTGAAAAGTCTTGCAAAGCTCGATATTTTGTCACGGCAATCCCCTTCCCCGGAGGAGATACTCCTCGCCACACATTCCGCTAGGTGGGAGCCTGCTATGGCTACACCTGCTTGCGTCACAGCAGCTTTTAAGGCAGCGACCTGTATAATAATATCTTCGCAAGGCCGTTCCTCCTCAACCATTCTCTGTACACCCCTAGCCTGGCCTTCTATTCGCCTAAGCCTTATGACAATATCGTTTTTGACACTTTCACTTAGTATTAACGTATCCTTAGCATCTTCAGTCAGTGTTAGCATGTCAGGTTCAGTAGCTCTTTGACCCTTGGATAATTCGTCTTGCTTCAATCCTCCCATCACACCTCCCTGTGCTGACTTACTTCCTGCTTTCTTACTTCTTTTAATAGGGCCATGCGATTAGACTATTAATCGGCTGTGCAATACGCGATGAGTCGGGTTCAGTAATAGACCTGTAACAGGCAATCCGCCAGGCTATGAATAGGCTGTGCAGTAGACTGCGTAATAAGGCAATGTACCACGCAGCGCCCTGTGAATTCCAGTACCCAATGTTGCAAATAATGCACAAGCGTTGCAATAAGCTATGCACCGGCCGGCACGGCACGCAATGTGACAGCAAGCTATACGACAAAAGCTATACAACGACAAGCTACATGACAAGAGCCATATAGTAAAATCTATATGACAGCAGATAGTACATCACACCATGATATCCGTTCATATACCCTATGGGGTATAATATACCTCTATATGAAGCTTCTGTCAATAGATGACTAGTTCCGGTTTCGGCTTGACAGTGTTTAGACCCGGTGCTAAACTTCGATTAGTAGCTCATATTATGAGCAGGTGCTAATCGGTTCCTGCAGAGAGGGGGAGCACGGGGTGAATTACTTTCTCACTGAGGAGCAGCAAATCATCAAAGAGCTTTCAGGAAAGATCGCAGATGAGAAAATTGCGCCGCGGGCAGCCGAGTTTGATGAAGCTGAAGAGTTTCCCTGGGATCTCATTAAGATCCTTGCTGAGTCCGATCTGTTTGCCGTATGGGTCCCGGAGGAATACGGTGGCCTAGGTGGTGGCGTGTTTGAACAATGTCTCGTTGTAGAAGAACTCTCCCGCGCTTGCGCCGCAGTTGCAGTCTCATACGCAGCCAGTGCCCTTGGGGGATTTCCCATACTCCTGTTTGGCACAGATGAACAGAAACAGAAATTCATGCCGGACATAGCATCCGGCTCAAAGCTTGCAGCGTTCGCCCTCACAGAGCCTGATGCCGGGTCTGATGCCGGCAACATTCGAACTACCGCAACCCGTAACGAAGATCATTATGTACTGAACGGTACTAAGCAGTGGATAACTAATGGCGGTGAAGCAGACATATACACTGTTATTGCAACTATGAATCCGGAAAAAGGCCCCAGGGGAATGACCGCATTCATTGTAGAGAAAGGAACTCCCGGATTTGATTTTGGCAAAAAAGAAAAGAAAATGGGTATCAGATCTTCATCCACACGAGAACTGATATTCAAAGATTGCAAAGTCCCCGCTTGCAACCTTCTCGACCGGGAAGGTAAAGGCTTCTTGATTGCCATGCGCACCCTTGACAGAACGCGTCCCGGAGTAGCTGCTCAGGCTGTGGGCATTGCCCAAGGCGCGCTTGATAAGGCAGCAGAGTACGCCACAACACGAGTCCAATTCGGGAAGAAAATCGGAGAATTCCAAGCTATTGAGCATATGCTGGCTGATATGGCAACCCAAATTGAAGCAGCCCGCTCTCTCGTCTACAACGTGGCTTGGATGATCGATGCCGGTGAACGCAATATTTCGAAAGCTTCAGCTATGGCAAAGCTCTTCGCGTCAGATGTAGCTATGAAAGTCACTTGTGATGCTGTACAGATATTCGGCGGTTACGGCTACATGCGTGACTATCCTGTTGAAAAGATGATGCGTGATGCAAAAATCACTCAAATATACGAAGGAACAAACCAGATTCAAAGATCTATCATAGGAAGTGCTGTTGTCAAGGAGGCATTGAGACATAAATGAATCTGGTAGTCCTTATAAAACAGGTTCCTGACACTACTGATGTCAAGATAGACCGCAACACCAACACATTGATTCGAGAAGGGGTATCATCTATTGTAAACCCTTTCGATATGTATGCTGTTGAACAAGCCTTGCAGATACGCGATGAACATGGGGGAAAAATCACTTGTATTACCATGGGACCTCCGCAAGCAGAGACTGCACTACGTGAAACACTGGCTCTTGGCGTAGATGAAACCATCCTTCTATCCGATAGAGCTTTTGCAGGCGCAGACACGCTTGCTACTTCATATACATTAGCAAAAGCCATTTCGGAACTTGGTGAGTTTGACCTAATAATCTGCGGTAAACAAGCAATAGACGGAGATACCGCTCAGGTTGGCCCGGGTATCGCAGAGCATCTGGATATCCCTCACGTAACTTATGTCAGCAAAGTTGAAGAGATCGCAAACAGGCATATCCATGTTCGTCGAATGACTGAAGAAGGCTATGACGTCATTGCTTCATCTCTCCCTGCTCTTATAACTGTAGTAAAAGAAATCGGTGAACCAAGGATGCCATCTATCAGAGGTACGATAAAGGCAAGAAAAGCCTCGATTACCACATGGACAGCAAAAGACCTCAAAATAAACGAAGAGATGGTGGGCTTATCAGGTTCACCTACACAAGTAATGCGTATTTTTGCACCGGAGATAAGGCCCGGAGGCGAAATCATAGAGGGAGATTCCCCAGCCGAAAAAGCTAAGAACCTGATATCTCGGCTGAAGGAAAGCCATATCCTCTAACAGGAGGCATCCACCCATGTCAGTTAAGATAATCTCGCATAAATGCACGGGTTGTGAGGCATGTGTTTCCGCCTGCCCGTACAGTGCGATAGAAATCAGGGATGGCATCGCGCATCTCCTGGATAATTGCGTTTTGTGTGGTGCCTGTGCTGCAGAATGTCCCTCCGAGGCTATAGTGGCCACAAACTCAGACTTGTCTTCTACGGAACCTGAAGCCGGAGACAATCAAGCAGAGGGAGTATGGGTCTTTGTAGAGCAACGCAATGGGACACCTGCAGGTGTTGCATATGAGCTATTAGGCGAAGGACAGAAGTTAGCGCGAGACTTAGGCGAAGAGCTATCCGCTGTGTTGCTGGGACATGATATTGAACATGTGGCAGAAGATCTCATAAAGTACGGCGCAGACAAAGTATACTTAGTTGATGACCCAGCCCTTGCTCACTTTCAAGACGAACCTTATGCACAGGTAATTGCTGAGCTTGCAATGGACTTTCGGCCTTCAATTTTCCTTCTGGGTGCTACAACTGTGGGAAGATCTCTTGCCCCAAGGGTAGCCGTAAAGCTTAAGACCGGACTTACCGCAGATTGCACAGGACTTGCCATTGATAACGAAAGCAAACTACTCCTCCAGACCAGACCTGCGTTCGGCGGTAATATCATGGCTACTATTGTTTGCCCAAAGAACCGCCCACAAATGGCAACAGTACGCCCAAAAGTCATGAAAGCTGCCATGTGTGATATGACTCGAACCGGCGATGTTGTGAAGCTTTCCCGGGAAATCCTATCTCCCCGCGCCAAGCTCCTGGAAACTCACCAGGCTTCCGGACAGCGGATGAACATTCAAGAAGCAGACATAGTGGTATCAGGTGGTAGAGGTCTTGGGAAGCCTGAGAATTTTGCGCTCCTGAAAAAACTGGCTGAACTATTGGGGGGCGCAGTAGGCGCCTCGCGAGCCGCGGTAGATGCAGGCTGGATACCATATTCCCACCAAGTGGGACAAACGGGCAAGACTGTACGGCCGAAGCTTTATATTGCTTGTGGCATATCCGGCGCTGTACAGCATCTAGCAGGGATGTCATCATCTGACATGATCGTAGCTATTAACAAGGATCCTAATGCCCCCATATTCTCCATAGCTGACTATGGCATTGTGGGAGACGTCCTAGAATTGGTCCCTGCGCTCATAAGCGAACTTCAGAATTGATAATCATTGACCTTCATTTGTATTTAGACTCAAGATCAGCTCGACTTCACCGCATCCTATCCCGACCTGCTTGGCGATTTTCTGTACACTTAGTCCTTTACCTGCTAATTCAAAAACAAGAGCATGCTTCTTTGCGGAGGGTTTTTCATCAGTTATCACTGTCTGTGAAGGTTGATAAGCAGATAATTCCTGCTCACTTTCATCCTTTGCAAAACACTCGCCCTGTGATGTCTGTTCCTCTAACACCTGCTCTTCTAACACTTGCTCTTCGTAGATACCCAGCATATTTTTCAGGCGGGCAATTTTTTCCTCGGCTTCATCCAGCAATCTAACTGCTACCATGGTACGCTCCTCAAGATCCTTAATGACCTGCTCCCCTGCATTCTCTATGGCCTTCGTCATATCGTTCGTCACAGCCTGAGTCATTTCCATCGTCGTATTTTTCGTCTTATTATTCGTCCTGTTATTCATCCTATTATTCGTCTTGTCTTTCGTCATGTCTCCAGGCGCTGACTGTCCATCTTCTAAAGAAACCAGAGAATTGGCTTTCAGCTTACGACCTGCTATTACGCCCAGCGAAAAACCTAGCATTACAAGAGCTCCTGCCAGTTTAACTATTCCAAAAAAGATACCTCGTACTATTATCCACACTTTCACAAGATTAGACCTCCACATCAATTATTTGGCCCGGAAGCACGCCTAAGCCTCTGTTAGAATCCACAGCGTCTCCTCTCTCAGCATCCTTATCAGCATCTCTATTAGCATCCTTCCGGCTCATCTTTGCTTCCGGTTCTGCTTCTTTCTCCCTGCCGCCCTGTCCTTTATCATCACTGCGAATTTTCTCGTGCTGTGTTTCCGGGGAGGACTGAACTTGATGCGACTTTTCTTCTGCTTGCTTCGAAAGCTCTGCCTCAAACGCTTGTTGACCGGTAGTAGCTACTCGGTTCTGTGCCCTCTGGATTCCTTCGATCTCCTTGCTTCTTGCAACGACATGCTGAACATCTATTGATCGCATGGACATTCCTTCGCCTCCCATACTCAATCATCAGTGCGTGAAAGACGTGCTCGGAGCCGTAGAGTTGCCTGAGTATGAAGCTGCGATACCCTGCCATTTGTTACGCCTAGCAGATCTGCGATTTCTTTAATCATCAAATTGTGGTAATAGTGAAGAGTAATAACTAGTTTCTCTCTCTCAGGAAGTCCATCTATCGCCTCTGCAAGTTGTACTCTCATCTCCTCTGCCTCGTATTGGAGATAAGGGTCCTCGCTCTCAGGATCAGGAACAGCATCAAGCAGGGTAATCGTGTCCCCTTTAGGACTCACTTGAATCATCTCGTCAAGAGAAAGAACCGTCCCTCTGGATATGTCTATTAAGATCCTGTGAAACTTACTAAGACTTATCCCCAGCTCACAAGCGACTTCCTGATCAGTAGCCGCCCTACCCAACTTCCTTTCCAGAATGCTATATGCGTGCTCCACTTGTTTTGCTTTTTCACGCGTTGGCCGAGTCACCCAATCCATCTCCCGAAGACCGTCTATCATGGCACCCTTTACTCTCGACTTTGCAAAAATCTCAAACTTTACACCCTTACCGGGATCAAATCTGTCTATGGACTCAATAAGCCCGATGACCCCCCACCCGACAAGGTCACCGTAATCAACTATAGACGGACATTTCATGCTAACCCTACTTGCAATAGTCGCAACAAGCGGAAGGTAACAGGTAATTAGCTCTTGCTTCGCGCGGGGTTTTCGCCTAGCCGTGTAATCCTGCCAGAGCCTTGATAAAGCCATGCCTTATAACAACCCCTTACGACGCATTTCATACTGACATTCCAACACATATCTGACAATGACATCCTGTTGTCTCTCATCTATCTCAGTGAACATTACCGCAATCTTATGACGTATTCCTTTTTCCGTCTTTGTGTCGGATATGCGCACTATGACTGCTTTCACCTCAACCTTGTTCCCATCAGGCAGCTCAAGTTCCAGTTGCAGCCCGGAACCTGATTTCACACCCTTATCCTGAAGCGGATGCCAAGTCACAATGCTTGCTCCGCCTCCTGAAAGATTCACAATATCAGCGCTCTGATACTCCAGGGGTTTTTGCCTAATCAGTGTCAACGGCCTGTATTTTACAGGAAGATTGAGATCAACCCGCACAAATTCCCGTCTTTGGATCCGGGCAAGATTTTCCGGCTTACTCACTCCAATAACAGGAATAGGTTCTAAAGCCATAGAGTCTACATATGTATCAAAGGCGTACACCGCATCTTCCGCTAATATCTCTACACGTACCGGCTCTCCTTCAGAGAGTCTTATGACCGCGCCTCTATGGGTCGGAGCAGCCAAAAGCAATCTCTCGCCGGTATCTTCAATTCGAGTGGAGTATCTACCGGCATAATGCCCCTTCAAAATGACAACAGTCACTCTCCTATTTATCTCAAAGATGCGCTCGACAACATAAGGCACACTCATAAACCCCACTATCCTATTTCGTTGCTGCCCTTCTTAAGTTCATGCTTTGCACGATGAAAAATCCTCGCAAATAGCCCTGCCAGCCCCCTCGTATCACTGCTCGCTTGTTGATCGCAACCGGCAAGCTTCTCAGCCACTCTAATGATGGCTTTCGACGCATTACTGTAGGGGTAGGCCAGCAGGAACGGCTGTTGCGAAGTGACGGCTTTCACTACCATGGGGTCTCTGGGCACAAATCCTAAGAAACTCGTGTCTATCGCAAGAAACTTCTTAGCAACGATTGATATGTTCTCCGCGATATCTCCTGCGTTCTTTCGATCCTTAGCCATGTTAACTACCAGCATTATGGATGCTCCGGGGTTCTCATAAGCGATCATCTTCACTGTGGCATAAGCATCTGCAACTGCAGTCGGTTCAGGAGTTGTAACGACAATTATCTCTTGAACAGATGTGAGAAACGCCAGAACATTTGGAGAGAGCCCTGCGCCTGTATCTATAATGATAAAATCGGTTTGGTATTGAAGGGTCTCCAAACTCTCCATCAAAGCAATTCTCTCTTCTTCTGATGCACGGAGTAGGCATTGGGCTCCTGACCCGCCGGGGATTATTCTGATCCCCCCCGGCCCGGTGACTTGTATATCTTGCAGGCTTACTTCCCCGGTGGCTACGTGCTCAAGAGTATATCGAGCAGTGATACCTAATAACAAGTCAATATTGCCAAGACCAAGGTCAGCATCAACTATCAGAACCCGCGTACCACCGGATGCCAACGCTATTGACATGTTAATAACCAGGTTTGACTTGCCTACACCTCCCTTACCGCTGGTAACAGCAATAACACGCTGAGGCCTAACAGGCAATTCATCCGTCATGTACGAATGCTGTCTGCCATAGTCTTCTACTACCTTCCGAAGAGATTGCGCTTGATCAATCATATCGTTATCCACCTACTCACGGATTGTAGTTCCGGTCATCGGTTACAGTTGGGCATACATCCTTGATATCCAGCAAACACCTGGCAAGATAAGTCGGTTCAGCGGCCCTTATATCCTGAGGAACACTCTGGCCGTATGTCACGTATGAAATAGGCATATTATGCGAATTTACTATTGTTAACATTGGTGCAAGCCTGGTCGTTTCATCAAGTTTGGAGAAGATTATCCGATTCACTCCGCATAGAGTGAACCTATCCACGATGTCAAGGAGATCGCAAGTCCTCGTGTTAATGCTTATGACAAGATGAGTTTCGTCAGGCTCCGCTGCATCGAGAAACGCTCTGAGTTCGGCCATAGACATGTCGCTTCTTGGGTTCCTGCCGGCGGTATCTATTAATACTAAATCAACATCAGTATGTCTTTGGAGGGCATTACGCATATCTTGAGGTGTGTAAGCGACTTCAAGAGGCACATCGATTATCTCAGCATAGGTGCGAAGTTGCTCCATGGCTGCAACTCGATATGTGTCTGCCGTAATAAAAGCCACCTTCTTCTGCCCGAAAATGGAAAACAACGCCCCGATTTTTGCAAGAGTGGTGGTTTTCCCTACGCCTGTAGGTCCTACAAGCGCCACAACTCTTCTGCTACCTGGAGTCAATGTGATACCATTAGTAGCTGGAAACATAGTAGTCAACTGCTGAAATATTAGTTCATATGCTGTCTTACCTGTAAGTTGAGCTTCTCGCCATTTCATTCTGGAGTTCCGAATAAGCGTGTCAGCCAGTTCCGGATCCATGTCAGAGTCAAGGAAATGCTCATGTATCTTTATGAAGTGAGTGCCCGGAGCTGAACGACCTACCATAGCCTCTTTTTTGGGGTGATTCCCATTTCGCCTTACTTGAGCCAGGGCTTCTGACTCATCAGGAAAGATCTTGCCGGGGTAGAGCGACTTCTCAAGTGCGCCTGGTCTTGCTTCATCCAACCCATATGGCTGAGGCATTAACGCCTTCATACTACTTGCGGCTTGGTTTCGGATATTGGCGTCAATCGCTGCAATCACTTCAAACTTCTCCCATCTTAGGAGCTTCCTAAGCCATGTCGTAGGCATCTTTCGAGTATGTAGTATTACTGCGTCAGATCCTAAATCCCGTCTTACCGCATCCAACGCTTCGTGTATTGTCCGCGCAGTGTACCTCTTAATTCTCACTTAGACTCACCATCCCAACTGACCGAACCTTCTCATCGTCAGTTATCTCACTATAAGAAAGCACTACAACATTAGGTAAAACCCGTTCGATCGTTCTCTTAAGATAAAACCTTACTCCCGGACGAGTCAGTATTATTGGTTGATATCCATCCATCGCCATCTTCTTAGCCATACCCGCCACTCCACTTACAACTGCCTGAGAGAAATCAAAATCTGACCCGGATATCCCTGTATCGCGTGACTCTTCAATTAGCTGTATGATTCTCTCTTCTATCCCTGGATCCACTGTAGCTACAACTATTTCGCCGTTAGGGTTTCTGTACTGCCTTGATATCACTCGGGCAAGAGAGGCTCTGGCATATTCAGTCAACATCTCAGGATCTCGTGTCTTCCCGGCATAGTCTCCTAACGCTTCAAGAATCAAGGATATATTTCGAATGGATACTCCCTCACGAAGCAGGTTTTGTAACACCCTTTGCACTTCCCCTATGGTCATCAAATTCGGAATCAATTCATCTACGACAGCGGGTTCTTTCTTCCTCACATTTTCAATGAGATTTGCAGTGTCCTGTCTCCCGAGGAGCTCAGCTGCATGGCGTCGAATTACTTCTGTAAGATGAGTCACAACAACTGAAACCGGATCGACCACTGTATATCCGGCAATTTCCGCCCTTTCTTTTTCTGTCTCAGCTATCCACAAGGCAGGCAGTCCAAAAGCAGGTTCAGTAGTCTCAATACCAGGCACAGGTTGCGTAACAATACCGGGATCCATAGCAAGGTAATGTCCTACCATGATTTCTCCTCGCGCTATCTCCATCCCGCGGATCTTAATGGAATAGGCCGTAGGCGTGAGTTGAATGTTATCACGAATACGAACGTGCGGAAGGACAAGGCCGAGTTCAAGGGCTATCTGACGCCTGACCATTGTGACCCTTCTGAGCAATCCTCCGTCATCATAGTTCTCGTCAGCGAAAGAAAGCAGCCCATAGCCTATTTCGAGCTCAAGTGGATCTACTGCAAGTAACGGCATTACACTCTCAGGTTGTGTTGATACAGGCACCCGTTCCTTTAATTCCTCGTCTGCCCTTATTTCAGCTTCTTTATGGCTGTTTACGACATACGTAAGCACTCCGCTTAGTGCAGCAAGAACGAAAAACGGTATTTTGGGAAGACCCGGCACCAACCCGAATGCAACAAGTAACCCTGTAGCAATTGCCAGAGCTCTCGGTTGAGCTAAGAGCTGGCCAATGACTTCCTGTCCAAAGCTGGATTGTGCAGCAGCACGAGTCACAATGATACCGGTTGCCGTAGAAATTAAGAGAGCAGGTATCTGCGATACCAACCCGTCCCCTACAGTCAGTAGCGCATACCTTTGAAGCGCCTCTAACAGAGGAAGGTTGAGTTGCACTACACCAATGACAATGCCACCTAGAATATTAACAAGCGTAATTACTACTCCGGCAATAGCGTCTCCTCTCACGAACTTACTGGCTCCATCCATTGCA
>DIQZ01000102.1 GCA_002424305.1 Firmicutes bacterium UBA5449 | reverse complement strand
CCATGGGATTCTCTGAAAGCACAACCAGGTCAGCCCGCTTGCCCGGGGTAATGCTTCCATAGAGATCTTCTTCGCAGCCTGCGTAGGCCCCTACTGTTGTATAAGCACGAAGGGCTTCATCCACAGTTATGCTCTCAGAATTACCAAATGACTGACCGGTCGAGGTTTTCCGTGTTACTGCCGCATACATCCCGAGCAGAGGATTTCCGTCGCACACAGGTGAATCAGAGTTACCTGCCAGCGGAATCCCCATATCAATGGTAGTTCTGGTTGGAAATGTGCTGCATGCACGCTCATGACCGAGGTTAGATATCCAGCTGTCGCCTAATGCATATATGAAGGATATCGATGATTCAACTATCAATCCCAGGTTTTTTATCCTCTTGAGATGGTCCTCGGTTGGTAAAACGCAGTGGTCTATTCTGTTTCGCATACTTCGTACCGTCTCTATCGGCACTTCTTTAGTGACTTCTTCCATAGCAGCTATGGCAAGTTCTATTGCCCTTTCCCCGATGCCGTGGATGGACACCCTAAGGCCTTTCTTCGCGCACTCAGTCACAAGGGGAACGAGTTCATCTCTGTCAACGTAGAGGATGCCTTTGTCGTCAGTAGCTCCTACATAGCTATCTGCCACTGCTGCAGAACGACCACCTATGCTTCCATCCAGGATAAACTTCATACCCATTACCTTGAGCATGTCATTGCCGTATCCGCTCTTAAGCCCCAAACCTAGAGCATGAGGTATGAGCCCTGCGTCTCTCGAGCCAAATGTGATTCCCTCCAGCCACGGACGAACGCGTACAGACAGCTTGTTGCTTTCCGCGAGTTTCTGGTACACTCTGAAAGCAGCGCTGTCTACCAGCATGTCGTGGACTGTAGTTATGCCCCACTTGGACAACTGCCCAAGGGCAAGCATGAATCCACGTTCGACTTCCTCATCTGTATACGGTGGGATAGCCAGCAAATCTTGGGCGCGATCCATCAGTAAGCCGGTAGGCTCGCCTGTGGCCGGCTCCCGTTGGATGCATCCTCCTTCAGGATCAGGTGTATTCTTGGTAATCCCTGAGATTCTCAAAGCCTCGCTGTTTGCGACACCCATATGAGCACAGGTCCTTCTTATATAGACAGGATTATCAGGCGAAACTTCGTCCAAATCCCATCTGGTGGGATGTCTGTGCTCCTCCAGCTTGCTGTCATCGTATCCCCAGCCGCGAACCCATCTTTGCTTATCAGTCTCATTTATCCGTTCCGCAACATTGTTGACTATATCTGCGACGGATTTCACTGCAGGATATACGCAGTTCACATCGAGCAATGTTGTGGCCAAGATGGATGGATGCATGTGTGATTCCACAAAACCCGGAATAACAGTCTTACCTTCAAGATCAATGACGTCGGGTGTACTATGGCTTGCTGCCAATGCTCCCTGTTCGGTCCCGACATATGCGATCCGGCCATCGCGAATCATCAATGCCTCTGTTTCCGGGACGCTAGGATCTAAAGCAAGGATTTGCCCGTTTTTCAGCAGTAATTCATTCTCGTCTTTACACACTCTTACCTTTGACATGTGCTGTTGCCTCCCAGCTGCGATTAGTGCTCTAACTCCAGTCCATACCAGTTTGCTATTATACGCATGTACGCTGCGAAAATCAAGAATCTTCCCGAGGTTGTAACACATTTGGGTGGCTAGAGAGACAGTCGTACATACGACGCCCATACGACGCCTTTGAGCGAGCATTAGAAGAGCATTTTCAGTAAATCTGAGTGGGATAATCTCCTGAGGCTTCATCATGTCTCGCTTTCTTGACAAAAACAACCTTGTCGCTTTCTCCGAAGAGACAGTACCATGCCAGGCAGCCGTCACTCCATCTACCGGCATATCCAATCCACCAGGATGGGTATTTGATCGGTATTATGGTGGCCAAAAACAAGATTATGGCATAAACCATCGACATGTGGATCAGATCACCTGCGAAGGGTAGCCCGACATCGAGGACACTCTTTAAGGTAGCGCACAGTAATGCCGTCAGAAGTGACGCAGCAGGGCCTGCCAGAGCTATCCAGAGAGCGTGCGACTTCTTTACTTCCACAACATCTGCAGCCCAATTGTAGTATCCGAACCATCCACCTATTGGCTGCACCAGGATCTGGAGCCTACCCCGCCTAAACAGCCGGATTTTCGAATCCTGACCCAGACGAATTACGATATCTTGCGGGATGAGAGTGAGGGCAACCAGCGCATGGCCAAGTTCATGGATGAGCGTAAGGAGCGGCGCGACGATGGCAACGAAAACGATGATACATAGGGGTCCGACCATTTTCATTTTGGGATCCCTCCCCATGACAAGATCGTCACCATGTGTTATTCTTTAGATTCTGTAATGTCCTCCCTGACTGCACAAGTTGATGATACGTTGCTCAAGCCTACTCTTTCAACAACCCGGACTCCGAGTTTCCCCTTGTCCCGAAAAGCCATGAAAGAAGAATGAACTCCAAGCGTGCAGCCCCAAAGAGGATCTTAGTAGTAGGAGTTACGAGTGTAGCATTACAGGCGTCTCATGTTAGAGCAAGGTCATTCAGTATACTGAATTGCGCTATGACGCATTCCGGCTGCGAGAGCGCGTTGACGGATTTTCTCGAAAGCACATCTCTCACTGCGTGACTCAGGCCAAGATCGTTCAGTCCAAGGACGAGTTCAATTCTGCTTTTCACGGCGAATCTGCTAAAAACTCTGCTGCAATGAATGTGTACGCATTGCCGGGACACTCCCAGTAAAGTTCCTTATTTGCTTGCCGTACAACTTGGATAGGCACATAATGTGGCCATGACTTCACATTCCCTTGAAATAAGCTTTGTAATTGGATTCCTCATCCTGATCGTCATACACCTCTGTTGGATTGACGGCACTTTATGGTAGTAGGTCTGGTTTCCGACATTACGCCGATTACCAGTTGTAGATTATCCGGCCGTCAATACTATCAGCAAGTAGGTGATTCTTGCCTTGCGTCAAATACTTCTTCCTTCCACTGCACGCAGAAATCATACAGTAATGCCTATATCACCTTTTCTATGTCCCGTAAGACACCGCCCTCAAGATCAGCGATTCTGTCGGCAATCGATGCCTCCTTTACAAATGATAAAGTATCCTGATGTCGTGCTGCTCCATACACAAGGCGAGCCATGTCCCGCCACATATCTGCAATTTTTGTATACCGAGTTGTGGCTTCAATATCCTGTAGACATGGTAAGTACCGGGATGCTTCGTTGAGAAACTGCGCATACAGATAACGAAACGCGCCTCCTCCGGAACCTCGTTTTTCGGAGAAGTCATAGAAACACAGTGGTACATTCCAGCATCTGGGGAATTGATCCCATGTTGGCAGACTAAGCGCGAGCTTCCTTATTGCAGATAATCCCATCTGTTCCATATAAGGTCTCAACATGCGATTAATATTGGTTTTCAAGGCAGTACGAATAGCCACTTCGATGGACAGCATTGAAACGCGACCTACCTCTTTCCATGCATTACCACTGAAAAGAGGAGGAAAGGCTTCAGTGTCCATTGCTCTTGCAAGCGACGAGAGCTTGACATGTTGAAGACCGGGGTAGTGGGTATCAGCCACTAATACGGTGTTTGAGGTTTCATCAAAGCCTACGAGCAGAACCGTATGGGTAGCAAAGTCAACGGCAGTATTAGCATGCTCGAAATGAGCTATGTTAGCAAGCGCAAGAAGCGGAAAACCATGTGTTAGCGCTCGACGCATCTCCGTCCATTGGAATTCTCCTGTCCGCCACCGAAATTTCACGTTAACAGAGGCAAAAAACTGTGGCTCTAAGTAAGTGTCCGAAAACAATGAACTGTCGATTATTTTCGGACACTTACTTAGATGATGTTGCGAGAGAATCGCGGAACAGTAGCGCTCTATAGCCTCACCGATAGCAGAAAGCCTTGCACGTGCGCGATCTACTGAGTACCCCCCTCCACCGGAAACCTTGCCCATAAGAGGCTCACCATTGCTATTCATGAGGGTTTGCCATCGTGCTCTGAACCGATAGAACGGTGGAAAACCCGAAGGTGGAGGAGACTCGTCCACACGCTGTATGATTCCGTATTCTTCATCAATTAGCAGATCTGTCCCCATTTTTTGAATCACCCCCTGGTGTGTCACCATCTGGATCAGTTCTGTGAGTACTGGAGAAGAAAGGTCCAGATCCACATACGCCGCAAGGAGGTACTCTCAGTACGGGATGAAGCTTTGTTTCAAGAGTGAGCAAATCCACATCAATCTCACATCCTATAGTGCGTACGCCTGCAATACCAGTGGCGTATTTCACGAGCTCGACACTGATCAACCCTGACACAAAATAGGCTCCACCTGTGAGATACGACTGAACAGGCTCTTCTGATAATGCATCTCCGGCGCGGAGGTATTCGACGTACTCATTAGCACATGGTGAAGCGGAGACTGACCGGGTGATCAGGCAATCATAACAGGGTGTATCTCCATGAACGAAAAGAGGTCCAACCCGAACTCGTTCTGGTTCGATGATCACACGAAGCCATGGAATATCCCGCTCTCGACACATCTGATTCACTCTTCGAAAAAGCCTAAGATCTTCATGGCAAGCAAGGCACACTACACAACGCACTCCACTATTTGCGGACAAATCAGCGAGATCAATACGGGAAGCCGAAAATCCTGATGCGGCAAGGGCATCAATGAGCAATTATTCGGCAGCAGAAAGATCTGATAGTACAGAAACAGGAAATGTTGCAAGTAATCGGAGTCTGCATGCTGGATCCTCAGGAGCGAGCCATGAAATGGCCATCTTATGTGGTTCCATAATGGAATCGGCAGGCTTCTCCTCATCTTGTGTATCCATCCCATCCCAGTTACTCACAATTCGGGCCTGGGCAAGTCGACTCACAACTCTGTCTATAAGCTCAACTTCGACATCTGCCATGCCTGCAATCTGCTCCGCACTGTAGCGGCCGTTCAAGGTTGGCAGCACTCTCGAAAGAAGCGGTGCGAGGCCTCCTGATGCTCTAATGTGCCTACGCCCCGACGATATTAGCATATCATTGTTATCCATACACACTCGGTACCGTTCAATGAATCTCGGCTTCATATTAACTGACACCACCTGTATCCATTATTAGGATATGGGTGACCTGACAATCAAGACTCACATCGACTAAAGACGAGGCATACATCTGTTCCGCCGAAGCCAAAAGAGTTGCATAGAACATGAGTCGGGAAGGTCTCGCGGCTACCACCGATTACATAGTCTAGATCACATTCTTTCGCTGGCTCACAACAGTTGACGGTCGGAGGAACCACCCCATGCTGAATAGCAAGCGCAGCAGCGACTGCCTCGATGGCACCGGCTGCACCCAGCGTATGACCACATGCCCCTTTAATAGACGTAACTGGCGTCGTTGCGGCATGTGTTCCCAGCGCCCTGTTAATAGCGCAAGTTTCGGCGACGTCATTAGCGACAGTCCCAGTGCCATGCGCCATAACATGATTCACTTGCACCGGCACAATACCGGCGTCTTGCATGGCCGCAGCCATGCAGGCCGCTGCCGCATCGCCGTTTGAAGATGGAATCGCCATATGATATGCCTCAGAACGCGATGCAAATCCAGATAATTCGCAGTACATACGAGCTCCCCTAGCAACTGCATGATCGTAGCCTTCCAGAACCAATGCAGCGGCCCCCTCCGATTATCTAAGGTTCTAGGGTGCCCACGCTGATAGACAGTGGTATCAGGCCCATCACCCTCGTGTTAATTGCTGTGTATGTCCAATTCTCCACAACTGACCAAAACCCTTCCTGTGTATTCGCAATTTTCATATAATTCTTAAGTCGCCATGGTTGCAGGGCTGCGTTGGTAAGAAGTAGTCTGACCTCTATGTGTTGTATGTTGCCACACTTCAGGTGCAGGTCCGAGGCGGGACAAAGCCACTTACGGAAGTGTGCCTGCCGAGCTCGAAAGATTGGTTCCATCAATGTAAACCGAAGGCCATCTCAAGACCGCGTTAACATTTCGAATGCATAGAACTACTGCAGAATGTGGCCGGAGATCCCGCGCTTTAGACGAAGAATGTCAAACACGTCAGACAGCAAGTAAACGCGGTTTGATGAGTCATTCAACCGCGAAGTCTACGTTATCGCTATTTCGATTCCGACCGGCAGAGGCAGGAGTTTGCCGGTATAATGGTGACTTTTGTAAAGAGGCATTCTCGGTGAAGGCAACAACGTGATGGGATTTCCCATTATAGCCTGCTAACTGGCTGCTTATTTTCGATCCCAGAGGTTTAGCCAACCAAACGCTAAATACCCTCTTAAGGACCTCAGGGGTCAACTACCATTGGCTTTCCAGCTCAGGCATGCTGAGATTGTCTACGATAATCGTGTACTTCTGGAAATACGTCGGCTATTTTACAGTTGTCTTTGTCGCAGGCATCGGAGGCATTCCTGATTACTTGCACGAAGCGGCGCTGATTGATGGGGCGAATTCATGGCAGGACTTCTGGCACATAACATTCCCGCTGTTGAAACCGACTACCCTTTTAGTCTCAGTCATGGTTATGCTCCAATGCCTCAAAACCTTTAGCACACAGTATCTCTTCTCTACATCAGGAGCGCCTACCAGGCCTATTGATGTCATTACCCTCAGTATCTACAACACTGCAATCAAGGATCATAATATCGGAAGGGCCAGCGCCATGAGCGTCTTACTGTTCCTTGTCATGCTAATCCTTACATGGTTGCAGCTTAAGATTGCCAGGACTGAGGACGTTACCTATAACTAACATTACCGGAACAGGATATGGGGGCAAATGCCCTAAGATCAGGGGGAGATCCATATGAACGCTGCCAAATTAAGAACTCTACTTCCGGGGAAACTAGCCAACATCTTGATATGGCTGTTTCCGGTTATAGCTTGCGTGTTTGTTGTCACGCCACTTCTCTTCATGTTTAGCGCGTCCTTCATGCCTGC
Organism: Firmicutes bacterium UBA5449; assembly: GCA_002424305.1. Taxonomy (GTDB): domain Bacteria; phylum Bacillota; class SHA-98; order UBA4971; family UBA4971; genus UBA4971. Next base: position 2,320 of record DIQZ01000102.1, on the reverse strand, counting down.
AATCGATATAATGAAGCTGCCATATCCCTGGGTGAGCGATCACATTCATTGGCAGAACTATTGGAATGGTTTGAGAGGGCCTGATGGATCCTTCGTATTCCTCCGCAATACCCTCAATTCCCTAATTGTGGCGCTTGCGGTTACCGTGACTACTGTAATTTTGTCTTCATTATCCGGGTACGGCCTTGCCAAGTTCAGATTCAAAGGACGCAATGCAGTCTTCATGCTGATAATGGCAACAATGATGATTCCTTTTGAGACGATTATGATCCCGCTTTACATGGTCAGCATGAAGATGGGGTTACAGGATTCTTATGCCGGACTTATTCTGCCTTTCCTCACCAACGCTTTCGGCGTGTTTCTAATGAGGCAGTTTCTTCTGACCTTCCCAGATGAGGTTCTGGACGCAGCTCGTATTGACGGCGCGAGTGAACCCCGGATCTTTACCCATATTGTGCTGCCTAACAGTGGTCCGGCAATTGCTACCTTGACTGAGTAAAGTTAATGTGGGTACAGAGTACAGTACCGGGTACCGTACGGGGGAGCCGGCGGCGTGAGCCGTGGGATTGACCCAAAGGAGTTTCTATAGAACCCTGAGATTAAGGTACGTGCGGCGGAGTTCCTGGAAAAAGAAGGACGGAGAGCCTTCACCCTCGAAGAGTTGGTGTGATGCACAAACTCAAAAGGGGTGATTGACTTTCCGTCATGGACAGTATTCGTGATTTTAAGAAGATTTCCTTCCGAGAGATAGAGCAAGCTGCATTTGGGATTGCATGCAAGACTCAGATTAAGGCGATGAGGGTATTCCTTGAGGATCTGGATGAAGAGATATATAAGAACCGGGATAAGGAAAGATATGAGTCGGTTGACCGGAAGGAGCGCAGTATAGACACTATACTCGGTATGTCTGTAACATTTAAGCGTCGTTATTACAAGGATCGAAAGACAGGCAATTATAGATTCCTTTTGGATGAGGTTTTGGGCCTGCCTAAGAGGTCCAAGCAGAGCCCATTAGCGCGTGAAATAGCGATAGAAATGGCAGTTGACGGTCCTTCGTATCGAACTGCATCAAGAAGCCTTGAGCGCATCTTTGGAGGCCAGGTGATAAGCCATGAGGGAATTAGACAGAATCTAATCAAGGTTTCAGATGAAGCTAAGGTATTACTACAGCGAGAGAAGAAAAACAAAAGGCCTAAAGAGAATCCCGGGATTATATTTATCGAGGTAGACGGACTCTATGCAAGCCTTCAGAAGCAATCGCGAAGATCTACTGAAGAGAAGATCGGAGTTATGCATACAGGCTGGGACCCTCGCTCGGAGTGTCGGGGAGAATACGTACTAAAAGATATACGTATAGTTAGAACTCAGTCTTCGTCTCCTGAAGGATTTTGGTCTACTATGAGCGAGACTCTACATAGCGAATTTGAAATAAATGAAGACACGATTATCGTGATTAACGGCGACAGAGCGAAATGGATTCGCATGTTTAGGGAATGGTTTTGTGATTGTACTGTACTTTATCAGGTAGATCGTTTTCACCTGCTCAGGACCCTTGGAGGGATTTTTAAGAGGGGAAGCGAGAGCTACTATAGGTTAAGGGATGCAATGGATAAGGATCCTACAGGAGCTAGATTTATGTCAGCATTAGCAGAAGAATCAGCAAGCCTTTCCGGAAAGAAACGACTGGAAGCAGAGGTACTGCTTAGGGATCTTGAAGACATCGCAGATAGCGTGTGTGACTATCGAGTTAGGTTAAGTGCTATGGGGTATGACATAAAAGGATTACGTCCTATGGGGGCTGCTGAAGCTCAGATGGATAGATTTGCTGATAGAATTAAAGGTCGTGGGCAGAGCTGGTCGCCTTGGGGACTTGATGCAATGATGCGTCTATTAGGTATGAAGTTTGAAGGCCGTCTGGAGGAGCTCCTTCATAATCTTGCGGTTAAACAAGAGCCTCTTCCTGGTGAGAAAAAGCTAGTGAAAAAGCAGGCATCACAAGTAGCCAAAACTCTCCTAGAGCAATATGGAGATATCTGGTCACACTCCATGCCGGTAATGGATGTCGGCAGATCCAGAAGTGGAGGACTGTCCAAAGTATTTCACAAAATTGCATCAGGATGGTGATTCCCTTCGGCCCCAATAGAAACAAGAGCCTAGTTACTTAAGACCACGCACAAACGTAATATCTTAGCGTGGCAAGTTACGTATTCCCGATTAAGTCATTGGCGGTGGAGGCCTATGCTTGATTGAAAATTAGATAGCGCAAACAGCTAGCTTTCGAGGGTAGATGAAATAGTACCCACCAGAACTTGACTCAGAC